>NZ_LR134116.1:0-679611 GCF_900635455.1 Yersinia intermedia
AGATGAATAAAACAGAAGGCTACCCTGATGGGTAGCCTTTTTGTATTTATAGTTCTGGTTGACCCGTTTTGAGCCATCTACAAATAACTCAACGATCTGATTTGGTTGATTAATGTCTAATTGCGCTATTACAGTATCCATCGGCTCGTCACTTGCCAAAGCGATAACGTATTCATCGATCAAATCAGCGAAAGGCTTACCTACCGCCGCCCTATAAAGAGCAATTTTGCTGATTTTTTCATGCTTAAAACCCTCAACTAAAATCAAATCGATAGTTGATGTATCTAATCGGCTAGCCAGATAATGAAGATCCAACGGTGGTTGCTCAGGTGTTTCCGTCATTAATGCCCAGCGGCAATCACTAGCAACCAATGTTTGATGGGCTCCAGCTTTACGCAATTCATAGCTGTCTTTGCCCGGCGTATCAATTTCCATATTGTGATGAGTATGTTTGATTAAACCGACTCGGATTTGGCGCTGTTGGAGTAAGGGATCAGGTGTTTTAGTAAGGTTGTTTTTCCTGTACCACTGTATGCGGCTATACCGAGTAATGGGGGGATATTTCGATTCATAATGGGCCTCTTTTACCTTGTTCCCATAACTCGCAATCTGCAGGAGTATTTAGGTTGCTGAATTGATGGGGTTGCCCATTGAATACCACTCTTTTTGCATTGATACTCGCCATAAATATCATTAACTTACGCTCCCCTTTTGCCAGATATGCTTCTAGGTCGGTTTAAGGACTAACATGCATTAAAGCTAATGTTGGATGCTCACGCTCACTATCACTGACATAAGCTGCAAGAACCTGCCCTTTTGATTGCCAGAGCTGGGAAACCAGATTTAAGTGGCAGCATAGGAACGTCGCAGGGTGCAAATACAACCCATTCGGTAGCTGAATGACTTAGCCCTGCATGCATGCCAGCCAGTGGGCCCTCACAAAAGCCGGTAATGATATCGTTGATAACGGGAATGCCACTTTTCTTGGTAGAAAGCTTGGTTGCGATTAGCATTAATCAATAAATCCTCAACCTGGGGCCTTAATCTGTCAATCACATGTTGGTACAGTGGCTTTCCATTAAGGGAAATTAATCCTTTATCGTTTCCGCCCATTCTGGACGAACGGCCTCCTGCAAGAATAACGCCTGTAATATTAGGCCGCATTTCTATCACTCCACTGTATTAAACTGACTCTGGGATTGTATCTTCAAATAGGTGAACAGGTCAGGATTTACTTTTATTGACAATAGGCTCTCTTTCCCTATGTGAATATCCCTGCTACTTTGTCAGCATATTTTTGAATAGGATAACTTCGCTATGAAAATGTCATCGTGTTAATGAACTGATTGAGCTTTTTACACCCAGCCTGGCAGCAAGAACCTGATTTAAATCTGGTGCAGTTTTTACAAAAATTGTCCGAGGAAGCCGGTTTTACAGGTAATTTTGCAGATTTTGACTGACGATGTTCTTATTTATCATCTGAAAATGCGCGGTTCGGCATCAACGGAAGTGATTCCAGGTCTGAAAAAGGATTATGAAGAGGATTTTTAAAACAGCACTATTGCGAGCCCGTGGCATCATTAAAGATTAGTCACACTCCTGTCTGCGTAGGTGGGGGCTTTAATGATACTATTTCTTATTCTCAGCGCGCCGCTGCCACTAATACAGACTGAATGTTGTTATGAACAACTCTGCTTTTAATTTTCAGACTTTGTCTCCAGACCTGATTATGGACGCCCTTGAGGCTGTCGGGTTGCGGGTGGATTCAGGGTTAACTGCGCTTAATAGTTATGAGAACCGCGTCTACCAGTTTATGGATGAAGATCGTAAACGGTATGTGGTGAAATTTTATCGTCCCGAGCGTTGGAGCCGTGAGCAAATTACTGAGGAACACCGTTTTTCGCTTGATTTGGCAGAATCGGAGATCCCGGTTATCGCCCCATTGCAGTTAAACGGCGAAACTTTGCATACTTATGGTGGTTTTTTCTTTGCTGTGTTCCCAAGTGTCGGTGGGCGGCAGTATGAAATAGACAACCTTGACCAACTGGAATGGGTTGGGCGTTTTCTCGGCAGAATTCATCAGGTGGGTAGCGATGGGCTTTTTGTTGCTAGACCAACGATGGGTATTGAAGAGTATCTCACCGAGCCGCGTCAGTTACTGGCCCAGCACTGTGTTAGTGCCAGCCAAACAGAAAGACAAGTTTCTGGCTGCAACCGACTTGTTGATCGCCACTATTAAGCAATACTGGCATACCGATTGGCAGCCATTACGACTACACGGTGATTGCCATCCTGGAAATATTTTGTGGCGTGATGGGCCAATGTTTGTCGATTTGGATGATGCCAGAAATGGTCCGGCGGTTCAGGACTTGTGGATGTTATTACACGGCGAGCGCAGAGAGCAATTAATCCAGTTGGATATACTGCTGGAAGCTTATGGTGAGTTTGCTGATTTTGATCAGCGTGAACTCGCATTAATTGAACCTTTACGCGCGATGCGGATGGTTTATTACCTTGCATGGGTAGCCAGGCGTTGGCAGGACCCTGCATTTCCGAAAAGTTTTCCGTGGATGGCGGAGTCTGATTTTTGGTTACAGCAGACTGCATCATTTACAGAGCAGGTTAAGCTGTTGCAGGTACCCCCTTTGCAGCTGATGCCAATGTACTAAAGCTAAGATAATGGAGATTGTTATAGTATGAAAAAAGTATGGTTAGCTCTCGTTGGCATGGTGATGGCATTCAGTGCATCTGCCGCACAGTTTACGGATGGAACCCAGTACCAGACGTTAAATAGACCAGTAACGGGTGAGCCTCAGGTCTTAGAGTTTTTCTCTTTCTATTGCCCGCACTGCTATCAGTTTGAAGAGGTTTACCATGTTCCTCAGGCAGTAAAAAAAGCCTTGCCAGAAGGGACTAAAATGACCCGTTACCATGTTGATTTCCTTGGGGCCATTAGGTAAGCAACTAACTCAGGCATGGGCTGTTGCCATGGCATTGGGTGTTGAAGAAAAAATAACACCACTGATGTTTGAAGGTGTACAGAAAACACAAACTGTTCAAACTCCTGATGATATCCGTAATGTCTTCATTAAAGCGGGTGTGAGTGGCGAAGATTATGACGCAGCATTAAACAGCTTTGTCGTTAAATCACTGGTTGCTCAACAACAAAAAGCGGCTGAAGATTTACAATTACGTGGTGTGCCAGCGATGTTTGTTAATGGCAAATATATGATTAAGAACGATGGCATGGATACCAGTTCAATGGATATCTATGTTAAACAGTATGCGGATGTCGTTAAGTTCCTACTGACCCAAAAGTAATTTTGTAAAAGGAGGAGCTGGTTTTTGTCAGCTCCTCTTTCACTTATCAATACCCAGATTGTGCTCAGTACTTCAATTCTGTATCTACCTCTGACGTGGAAATCATCATGTTTACTAATGTGACGATAATACGACTAAATACTGATTTTATATTTTTCGCAGCATTATTTTAGATGGATTCATCTATTTCAGTGATGGATAAATGCCGATATTAGCGATGTTAAAAGATAAAATGAGGCGATGATGAGTAATAAAATAGATAGTGCGATAAATTATCCATAAGTGAAATTTATTTACCTTAAGTCTGTAACTGAATAAGTAATATCCACAATTTAGATAAAGGAAAAATGACAGTGAAATTAAAAAACAATCAATGTAACTGAATGATTATTCTGGTTTTAAATATTACCCCTAGGAAATAAGCCACATAGTTATAATCTGCACATGTTTTTACTCACAAAGTTATCCACAGATTAGATCATCAGGATCATTGAGTGAAAATGCTCTCTTTCGCACAAGAATGGACGCTAAAATTCGTCTCTTGTCGTCAGCTATGGCATTCTTAGTGTTAGACCTTGCTGAATAAAGATGAAGAAACCTTATGGCCCAGATTGCAGAAAACCCATTGATCCTCGTTGACGGTTCCTCTTACCTCTATCGCGCTTACCATGCGTTCCCACCACTGACCAACGGCAGTGGCGAACCAACGGGTGCGATGTACGGCGTGTTGAACATGTTGCGCAGTCTGTTGCTGCAATATCGTCCTAGCCATGTCGCGGTAGTATTCGATGCTAAAGGTAAAACATTCCGTGATGAGCTTTTCGCTGAATATAAATCCCACCGCCCCACCCATGCCTGATGATTTGCGGGCTCAAATTGAGCCATTGCACCAAATGGTGAAAGCTATGGGGCTGCCTTTATTGGTTGTTTCTGGTGTGGAGGCCGACGATGTTATTGGTACTTTAGCGCAAGAAGCTGAGAAAGCAGATCATGCCGTATTAATCAGTACTGGTGATAAGGATATGGCGCAATTAGTTACGCCAAATATCACTTTAATCAATACAATGAATAACGCTATTTTGGGACCGCAGGAAGTATGCGAAAAATACGGCGTTCCTCCTGAATTGATTATTGATTTTCTGGCTCTAATGGGGGACTCCTCAGACAATATTCCAGGTGTTCCTGGTGTTGGTGAAAAGACCGCACAAGCTTTATTACAAGGTTTGGGTGGGCTGGATGCGCTGTTCAGTAATTTGGATAAAATATCCACACTGACATTCCGTGGTGCTAAAACCATGTCCGCCAAGTTAGAGCAGAATAAAGATGTTGCTTACCTCTCCTATAAATTAGCCACCATAAAAACAGACGTTGAATTAGATGTGACCTGTGATGAGCTAAAAGTTTCGGCCCCTGATGATGATCAATTACATCAGTTATTCAGCCGTTATGAATTTAAGCGTTGGTTGGTTGATGTAGAAGCAGGCAAATGGCTAGATGGTAAAAAAGATCGGCCAACGGCACAAACAAGTAATAGAGCTTTTGCGGTAGCAGAGCCAGTTGAGGCAGTTGAAGTCACCGCAGTATTGTCACAAGAGAACTATCAGACCATTTTGGATGAGAAATCTTTAGCTGACTGGATTGAGCGCCTTAAAAAAGCAGAAGTTTTCGCTTTTGATACTGAAACTGACGGTCTGGATACGCTTAGCAGCAATTTAATCGGTATATCTTTCGCCGTTGCACCGGGTGAGGCCGCTTATTTGCCCTTGGCGCATGATTATCTGGATTCTCCTGCCCAGCTCGACCGGGATTGGGTATTGGCCACGCTAAAACCACTACTGGAAGACGATAAAGCCCTTAAAGTTGGCCAGAATCTCAAGTTTGACCAAAGCATGCTGGCACGTTATGGCATTGAGCTGCGCGGTATCGCTTTCGATACCATGCTAGAATCTTACGTTTTAGACAGTGTTGCTGGTCGCCACGATATGGATAGTCTGGCAGAGCGTTATCTCAACCATAAAACTATTACTTTTGAAGAGATTGCCGGCAAGGGTAAAAACCAACTGACCTTTAATCAAATTGCGTTGGAACAAGCTGGGCCTTATGCCGCAGAAGATGCCGACGTTACGCTACAGTTGCATTTGGTGCTGTGGCCAAAACTGCAACAAAGTGAAGGGCTAAAGCGGGTATTCCAGGAAATTGAGATGCCGTTATTGCCGATTCTGTCCCGTATAGAGCGTACAGGTGTCTTGATTGACCAGAATATCTTGGCCGCACATTCAAAAGAGCTGACTATCCGCCTCGATGAGTTGGAAAAACAGGCCCACGAATTGGCTGAAGAACCGTTCAACCTGGCATCGCCTAAACAGCTTCAGGCCATTTTGTATGAAAAACAAAAACTGCCCATTTTGAAGAAAACCCCTGGTGGTGCCGCTTCAACCAATGAAGAAGTGTTGGCTGAGCTAGCGTTAGATTACCCTCTGCCGAAGGTGATCCTAGAGTATCGTGGTCTGGCTAAGCTAAAAAGTACTTATACCGATAAGCTGCCGCTGATGATTAACCCAGTTTCAGGCCGCGTCCATACGTCTTATCATCAGGCGGTGACAGCGACAGGGCGTTTGTCCTCACGGGATCCTAACCTACAAAACATTCCAGTGAGGAATGAAGAAGGCCGTCGTATACGGCAGGCTTTTATTGCGCCCAAAGGTTATCGCATCATGGCGGCTGACTACTCACAGATTGAGCTGCGTATTATGGCGCACTTGTCGCAGGATAAAGGGCTATTAGCTGCGTTTGCTGCTGGAAAGGATATCCACCGTGCGACAGCAGCGGAAGTCTTTGGTACGCCACTGGAAAAGGTCACAACTGAACAACGCCGAAGTGCCAAGGCAATTAACTTTGGGCTTATTTATGGGATGAGTGCTTTTGGTCTGGCGCGGCAGCTAAGTATTCCTCGTGGGGAAGCACAGCGCTATATGGACCTCTATTTTGAGCGCTATCCCGGCGTGTTGGAATACATGGAGCGCACACGTAAGCAAGCTGCTGATCAAGGTTATGTTACCACTCTGGATGGTCGTCGCCTCTATTTGCCAGATATTCATTCACGTAATGCAACTCGCCGTAAGGCTGCTGAACGTGAAGCGATCAATGCGCCAATGCAAGGTACCGCCGCTGATATTATCAAACGGGCAATGATTGCCGTTGATGCCTGGTTACAGCAGGAACCAGAACCATTGGTACGGGTAATCATGCAGGTACACGATGAATTGGTGTTTGAAGTGCATGAAAGTGTATTGGAAAGCGCTGAACAAAAAATTCGTGAACTGATGGAGCAGAGTATGCAACTGGCGGTGCCATTGAAGGTGGATGTCGGTGTTGGTGATAACTGGGATCAGGCTCACTAGCTTTGTGGGTAAGTGGCGATAAATAAAGCATTTTATGTAATTAAGCTACATTTATCCGCTGTTATACGGAGAAGATGTGCGCTGAATCGTGCCAATTTGTGTAACTATACAACAAAAAATTCTTTTGCCCTGCGAAAAAATGATGTAGAGTTACAGACGTAGGGTACAGAGGTAAGATGTTCTATCTTTCAGACCTTTTACTTCACGTAATCGGATTTGGCTGTATATTAGCCGCCCCAGTTATTTATGACTGGGGCGTTTTTTATTGGGATTTATGGGGGCTTTTCGCGAACCAATAGGGGAAACAGCAGACCGCCGCAGTGAAAATACGGTTTGATGATTTTTATTCAAGGGGGAGTAATATTGCCGGGTATTAATTTAGGGCGATATCAATATCACCCTTGGGGATAACAGCCCTTGCGGGCTGCTTGTTAGCACTTACTCACCTTCATCGTCATAATCATCAATCATAACTTCTGGTGGGATCTCGCTAAACCAGGTATCCAGTTTTTCCCGCAGTTTTTCGACGCCAATCTTTTTCAAAGAAGAGAATGCTTCAACCTGAATATCACCCATAAATGGAATAATCGCTTCTCGCACCATGTTCAGTTGGGCCTTGCGGGCACCAGAAGCTAGCTTATCCGCTTTGGTCAGCAATAAAAGAACCGGTGTACCAACGGCAACGGCCCAGGTGATCATCTGCTGATCTAAATCTTTCAATGGATGGCGAATATCCATCAACACAACTAATCCTTTCAGGCAGTTACGCTTCTGCAAGTATTCACCCAGCGCACGTTGCCACTTGAGTTTCATCTCTTCCGGGACTTCCGCATAACCATAGCCCGGTAAGTCAACCAGGCGAATGCCGTCAACAACTTCAAACAGGTTAATTAGTTGAGTACGGCCGGGGGTTTTACTGGTTCTGGCCAGACTTTTCTGGTTAGTTAATGTATTGAGTGCACTTGATTTACCGGCATTTGAGCGGCCAGCAAATGCCACCTCAATACCTTCATCACGTGGCAGATGGCGGATATCCGGAGCGCTGATGACGAAGTGAGTCATGTGATAGTTATAGTTTCTGATAGTCAAAATTTGTCGTCTCCGTGAGAGATAGCTTACATGCAGCGATTATAACTGCATCAGGCAAAAAAAAGGGGGTTTATCTTTTATACCCTCCAAGTAACAGGGTTCAGGTATACTGGCAGACGCGCTGGTTGAGTTGCCTTGAGGGCCGCAGATATGGCAAGGATGGCGCATTGCAGGAGGGAGATACCCGGTTGTTATGTCAGTGCAGGGAGTGTGCTGTCAGGATATCCTTCTGCAGAAGATGCGAAAAAGGGCGACAGGTTAATCTGCCGCCTTTTTTCTTTCTCTTCTTTCTGCTAGATTCCGGCCCAATCCTATACTAAATCCGATCCCATACTTATTTACCCATTTAAGAGCACAGGTTATGAAGCAGCCAAACAAAGCACCACGCGCGAATATTGCGGCCCCGAAAGGCACCGCCACGCCTAAGCGTATTAGAAAGACCCGTGTAGAGCTTGATATTGAAGCCCGCGAGCGTAAACGTCAGAAGAAACACAGTGGTAATCGCTCAGGGGCGAGAACTAACGTAGAAGGCAGCAACAAGAAGGGCCAGTCTGAGACTCAAGAGAAAGATCCACGCATCGGCAGCAAAGTACCTGTGCCTCTGGTGGTTGAGAGCAAGGTTAAAGCTAAGCCAACCACTAAGCCGGTGGCTAAAGTTGCAGCTAAGCCACGTCTGACGCCGGAAGAAGAGCTGTCTAAGCTGGAAAACGACGAGCGTCTGGATGCATTGCTGGATCGTCTGGATAATGATGAAGTATTGAGCAAAGAAGATCAGGCTTATGTTGATCTGACGTTGGATCGTATTGATGCCCTAATGGAACAATTGGGTATTGAATTGGGCGACGACGAAGATGACGAAGCGCCAGAAGAAAAGCAGGAAGACATTCTGCAATTACTGAAACGTGGTAATCCAAAAGATACATTTTAAACCATGAATTGGGTGATCCCGATAATAGCCCTATTACTTACATGTTATCTATTGTGGTTATTGGGTAAACTATGGCGACTGTCGCAACGGAGAAAGCGGTTGCGCAGTGCTACTGCGGCCAGACAACGAAAACATCTGCCCTCTAACCGGCCTGGTAGGCGTAAATATCGGAAGGAATGAACATGTCTGAGCAGGCTATAGTTTGGGATCTGTCCCTGATTCAAAAATATAATTATTCAGGGCCGCGTTATACGTCGTACCCCACGGCACTTGAGTTCAGTGAAGATTATAATGAATCTGCTTTTCAGCAGGCAGTGAAGCGTTACCCACAACGGCCTTTGTCGCTGTATGTGCATATCCCGTTTTGCCATAAACTTTGTTATTTCTGCGGCTGTAATAAGCTGGTAACGCGGCAACAGCATAAGGCTGATGAGTATCTGGCGGTCTTGGAAAAAGAGATCTGCCAACGTGCGACGTTCTTTGCCGGGCGTCAGGTTAGCCAGATGCACTGGGGGGGCGGTACACCTACTTATCTGAATAAAAAACAGATTACCCACCTGATGAATCTGCTGCGTGATAACTTCGATTTCCTGCCCGGTGCTGAGCAGTCAATAGAAGTAGACCCACGAGAAATTGAGCTGGATGTGCTTGATCACCTGCGTGCTGAGGGGTTTAACCGCCTGAGCATGGGAGTCCAGGATTTTAATAAAGAGGTTCAACGGCTGGTTAATCGTGAGCAGGATGAAGATTTTATCTTTGCCCTGATCGCCCGCGCTAAAGCCCTTGGCTTTAACTCAACTAATATTGATTTGATTTATGGTTTGCCAAAACAGACCCCGGAGAGTTTTGCTTTTACCCTCAAACGGGTAGCCGAACTGAATCCTGATCGCCTGAGCGTTTTCAATTACGCACATTTACCGAGTCTGTTTGCCGCTCAACGTAAAATTAAAGATGCCGATCTGCCGAGCGCCGAACAGCGGCTGGATATTTTGCAGCACACCATCAGTTTCTTAACTGAGTCCGGCTATCAATTTATTGGTATGGATCATTTTGCCCGGCCAGATGATGAGTTAGCCATTGCGCAGCGCGAAGGTAAATTACACCGTAATTTTCAAGGCTATACCACCCAAGGCGACAGTGATTTACTCGGTTTGGGGGTTTCTGCTATCAGCATGTTGGGCGACAGCTATGCGCAGAACGAAAAAGATTTGAAGACTTACTATGCCTGCGTGGAACAGCGTGGCAATGCGCTGTGGCGTGGTTTGGCGATGACTGAAGATGATTGCTTGCGCCGCGATGTGATTAAAACGCTGATTTGTAATTTCCAAATCAGTTATCAGCCGATTGAGCAGCAGTATGGTATTCGTTTTGCTGATTATTTTGCCGAAGATTTTGAGCTATTAGCACCTTTCGAGCAAGATGGGCTGGTGGAGCGTGATGACAAAGGCATTCGGGTAACTCCGCGCGGGCGCTTACTCATTCGCAATATTTGTATGTGTTTCGATATCTATTTACGGAAACAGGCGCGTAAGCAGCAGTTTTCACGCGTGATCTGATGATGTCCCCCCCCAATGGTCAACATGACTTTGAGGGGGCGTCTTCGTAGGGATTAGTCTCTTTCGTTCAACTACTCCATTCCCAGCTCTTTTAACTTGCGCGTTAAAGTATTGCGGCCCCAGCCCAGCAAACGTGCTGCTTCCTGCTTATGACCTTGAGTATGGCGTAATGCTGTGGTTAACAGCGTGCGTTCCATTTCCGGCTGTGCCTCAGATAACAGGTCCTGATGACCGGAACGTAAAGCGCGTTCAGCCCATTGTGCCAGTAAGGTTGCCCAGTTGTCTGGCGTCCGCTGACCTGAAGCATCTGGCGTACTGGTTTCAAACAGTTCAGAAGGTAAATCCTGAGTCAGTACTTCCTGCCCGGCAGCCATCACCGTCAGCCAGCGACAGGTGTTTTCCAGTTGGCGCACGTTACCTTGCCAAGGCAAACGGGTCAGTGCCACTTCAGTCTCAGGGTGCAGATTTTTAGCTTCCACACCTAATTCTTTAGCCGCCACTTGCAAGAAGTAACGAGCCAAACGCGGAATGTCTTCACGGCGTTCACGCAGCGGCGGCAGATGTACCCGAATCACATTCAGGCGATGGAATAAATCCTCACGGAATTTACCTTCCTGAACGCGCAGCTCCAGATTTTGGTGAGTGGCAGCGATAATACGCACATCTACTTTGACCGGTGCGTAACCCCCGACGCGATAAAACTGACCATCAGCCAGCACACGCAGCAGGCGGGTTTGTACATCCAATGGCATATCACCGATTTCATCTAAAAACAGTGTGCCGCCATCGGCTTGTTCAAAACGGCCCTGGCGCACTTGATTCGCGCCAGTAAAGGCGCCTTTCTCGTGGCCGAATAATTCAGACTCAATTAAGTCTTTCGGGATCGCCGCCATATTCAGCGCGATAAAGGGCGCTTTAGCCCGAGGGCTATGGCGATGTAACGCATGGGCCACCAACTCTTTACCGGTACCAGACTCACCATTAATCAGCACACTAATAGAGGAGCGAGATAAGCGGCCGATGATACGGAAAACGTCTTGCATCGCCGGTGCTTCGCCAATGATATCAGCGGTTGGTCCGCTGGCGGGTTGGCTGCGTGCCGGTTGCTGCTGCTCCTGATAATGGCTGATAGCCCGATCAACCAGCGCAACGGCTTCGTCAATATCAAAAGGTTTAGGCAGGTAATCAAAAGCCCCTTGCTGATAGGCACTAACCGCAGCATCCAAATCGGAATGTGCTGTCATTATGATGACCGGGAGCATCGGGTGGCGCTGCTTAATCTGTTTCAGCAGGGCTAATCCGTCCATGCCTGGCATGCGAATATCCGATAACAACACATCCGGGGTTTGTGTCGCGAGTGCATCCAACACCTGGTTACCGGTATCGAAGGTTGCACAGTTCAGGCCCGCTCCAGTCAGTGCACGTTCAAGCACCCAGCGGATGGAGCTATCGTCATCGACGATCCAGACTATCCCTCGTTGCATAGAAACCTCACTGGCGAATAGGCAGGTAAACCGAGAATTCGGTATGTCCCGGCCAACTGTTGAATTCAATTTTACCCGAATGTTGATCGATAAGATTACGGGCGATAGACAAACCAAGGCCAGTCCCCCCCTCGCGACCACTCACCATCGGGTAAAACACGGTATCTTGTAATTGCGTTGGAACGCCTGGGCCGTCATCTTCAATATCAATGCGAGCGCTCAAACGATAGCGCACACCATGCAGTGTTATCTGAAAAGCAGTACGGGTGCGCAGCGTAATGGTGCCGCCAGCGCCCCCCAAAGCCTGTAATGCATTGCGAGTGATATTCAGCAGCACTTGTTCAATTTGGTCTGGATCATGGGCCAGTTCAGGTAAACTTGGGTCATAGTCACGGACTAATGTCACATTATCTGGTTTTTCTAGTGAGACTAACTGACAAACCCGTTCAGCAACCTGATGGATACTTTGTGTGACGTGTTGACCGGGGCGTTGTGGCCCTAATAAACGATCAACCAGATTACGCAAGCGGTCTGCCTGCTCAATGATCACTTTGGTATATTCCAATAATGCCGGATCAGGTAACGCTTTAGACAATAATTGTGCCGCACCACGTAAGCCACCCAACGGGTTCTTAATCTCATGAGCTAGCCCACGCACCAGATCACGGGCTGCGACTTGCTGTGCATGCTGTAATTGCTCTTGGCTTAACCGACGCTGATTATCCATCGGTGCCATTTCCAGCAATATAAAACCTTCCGGCAGTGACTGTGCTGTCAGCGATAAAATATGCGCACGGCCATCAACCACTACGGTCACTTCGTTATCGGTAAAACCTTGACCAGCAATCAGACTTTCCCGCATCAAGTCGATATTAAGCGAGAAATAGCCTAATAAATCGGGCAGCGGTGTACCAAAAAGTTTACGGGAGCTTTGCGCCAGAAGTTGCTGCGCAGCGGGATTGGCATAATGGATAGCCAAATCATCATCTAATAGCAGAATACTATTAATGAGAGAATTAAGGATCTGCCCAGCATCGGGCAGCGTGCCTGTTGCCATTACGCAGACTCCTGCACACTTTTGGTGCATCTATATTTGTGAATACATCCTAATCGGTTCAGTCACGACTGAGCCAGAGGAATTATGACGAAAACGAAAAGTGGAGAAAAAAGCCCATCCGGAGATGGGCCAAAAGTTTCCACGGCAACAACCCTTCATCTTTCAAGTTGTAGGTGTGTTGGCTGCTCTCACTCACCCGAATCACTTAACTGGTGTAAGCTCATCGGGATTCTCTCGCTTGCCGCCTTCCTACACCTTGAAATCTATTGGGTAAACTAAAACTAAAACTAAACGCTGTAATACAGTTCGAACTCAACTGGGTGCGGAGTCATACGAACGCGGTCCATCTCTTCTTTACGCAGTTCGATGTAAGCATCGATAGCGTCGTCAGTGAACACGCCACCACGGGTCAGGAACTCGCGGTCTTCGTTCAGTGCAGCCATTGCTTCGTCCAGTGAACCTGCAACTTTTGGAATTTCTGCTTCTTCTTCCGGTGGCAAGTCATACAGGTTTTTGTCCATCGCATCACCAGGGTGAATTTTGTTGATGATGCCATCAAGGCCAGCCATCAGCAGTGCTGCGAAGCACAGGTATGGGTTAGCGGCTGGATCCGGGAAGCGTGCTTCAATACGACGCGCTTTCGGGCTGGCAACCACTGGGATACGGATAGACGCTGAACGGTTACGAGCGGAGTATGCCAACATGACCGGTGCTTCGTAGCCTGGGACCAAACGCTTGTAAGAGTTAGTCGTTGGGTTAGCCAAGGCGTTAATTGCTTTTGCGTGCTTGATGATACCGCCGATATAGAACAGCGCCATTTCAGACAGACCAGCATATTTGTCACCCGCGAACAGGTTATTCCCGTTCTTGGACAAAGACATATGGCAGTGCATGCCTGAACCGTTATCACCAAACATAGGTTTTGGCATAAAGGTCGCAGTTTTGCCGAATGCGTGTGCCACGTTGTGCACTACATATTTATAGATCTGAATTTCATCGGCTTTCTTGGTCATGGTATTGAAGCGGGTAGCCACTTCATTCTGACCAGCGGTAGCCACTTCATGGTGATGCGCTTCTACCACCAGGCCCATTTCTTCCATGGTCAGACACATGGTAGAACGCAGATCCTGTGAAGAATCGACTGGAGGAACTGGGAAGTAACCGCCTTTCACTGCTGGACGGTGGCCTTTGTTACCGCCTTCGTATTTAGTGCTGGAGTTCCATGCGCCTTCGATGTCATCAATAGACACATGAGAACCACGGATGCTGCTGCCGAAACGAACATCGTCAAACAGGAAGAATTCTGGTTCTGGCCCGAACAGCACGGTATCTGCGATACCTGAAGATTTTAGGAACTCTTCTGCGCGTTTTGAGATTGAACGTGGGTCGCGATCATAACCTTGCAGGGTGCCTGGCTCAAGGATGTCACAACGGATAATCAGTGTGGAATCTTCGAAGAACGGATCCATAACAGCGGTGCTGGCGTCTGGCATCAGTACCATGTCGGATTCATTAATGCCTTTCCAGCCACCAATCGAGGAGCCATCAAACATTTTGCCTTCTTCGAAGAAGTCAGCGTTGACCTGATGAGCCGGAATAGTGATGTGTTGTTCTTTCCCTTTGGTATCGGTGAAGCGCAAATCAACAAATTTCACTTCGTGCTCATTCAGCATCGTCAAAACATGTTCAGCGGACATACTTATATCTCCTGGATTTGTCATAGTCGTCGTGGAACGATTACCGTTTTATCCCCTTCGAACTTGAAGTTGCAGGGTTGTTAGCTGCATTCACTCACCTAAATCACTTACCTAAGTAAGCTCATTGGGATTCATTCATTTGCTGCCTACCTGCAACACCAATTTCTTTGGGTATATATAATAGTGTTCAGTTATTCATGCTAAACTGCGTCATAAAATCTATTGCGAAATCTATGCCAACTTTCCAAACGCCCCGTTTATGCCATATCATAGGGGTCTGCTGATATTCAGTATGCACCAGGATAGTTATATTGCACTATTTTGGTGCTTCATTTGCGCCGTTGGGCACTGTATTGGTGCAAAAGTGGGCCGAGAGGCTATTTTTGCACCGTGAAAGGGATCACAAACTAACTGCCGTTAGGTTGTTTATAAGAGAAGTTTGTGATCTTGTTTAGTCCCTCGCTTAATACGTGTACAATAGCGCGCTATTTCTAAATGCCTGAGGCAAAAAAGCTGTGATCGAGAATCTGCGTAACATCGCCATTATTGCGCACGTTGACCATGGGAAAACTACCCTGGTTGATAAGTTGCTACAACAATCTGGTACGTTCGGTGAACGTGCTGAAGCAACTGAACGTGTAATGGACTCCAACGATTTGGAGAAAGAGCGTGGGATAACCATCCTCGCGAAAAATACCGCCATTAACTGGAAAGACTACCGCATCAACATCGTGGATACCCCAGGACACGCCGATTTCGGCGGTGAGGTTGAGCGTGTAATGTCTATGGTTGACTCTGTGCTGCTGGTCGTCGACGCAATGGATGGCCCGATGCCGCAGACCCGTTTCGTGACTAAAAAAGCCTTTGCTCATGGTCTGAAACCAATCGTGGTTATCAACAAAGTTGACCGTCCGGGCGCGCGTCCTGATTGGGTTGTAGATCAGGTGTTTGACCTGTTTGTAAACCTGGATGCTACCGACGAACAACTGGACTTCCCTATCATTTACGCATCTGCATTGATGGGTATTGCTGGCGAAGACCACAATGATATGTCGGCAGATATGACCCCGCTGTATCAAGCAATCATCGACCATGTGCCTGCGCCAGACGTAGACAGCACCGGTCCATTGCAGATGCAAATCTCTCAGTTAGACTACAACAACTACGTAGGTGTTATCGGCATTGGCCGTATCAAACGTGGTGTTGTTAAGCCTAACCAACAAGTGACTGTTATCGATAGCGAAGGTAAGACCCGCAACGGTAAAATCGCTAAAGTACTGGGCCATATGGGTCTGGAACGTATCGAAGCGAGTATGGCTGAAGCTGGCGATATCGTTGCTATCACCGGTCTGGGCGAGTTGAACATCTCTGACACTATCTGTGACGTGAATGCTGTTGAAGCTTTACCAGCACTGTCTGTAGATGAACCAACCGTTACCATGTATTTCTGCGTTAACACCTCTCCGTTCTGTGGTAAAGAAGGCAAGTACGTGACTTCACGTCAGATCCTTGACCGCCTGAACAAAGAGTTGATCCATAACGTAGCATTGCGTGTTGAAGAAACTGAAGATGCTGATGCATTCCGCGTATCTGGCCGTGGTGAGCTTCACCTGTCGGTTCTGATCGAAAACATGCGTCGCGAAGGTTTCGAACTGGCTGTTTCTCGTCCTAAAGTTATCAACCGTGTTATCGACGGCCGTAATCAAGAACCATTTGAAAGCGTAACTCTGGATATCGAAGAACAGCACCAGGGCGCAGTTATGCAAGCCATGGGTGAGCGTAAAGGTGACGTGAAGGACATGGTTCCAGACGGCAAAGGTCGTATTCGTCTGGATTATATGATCCCAAGCCGTGGCTTGATTGGCTTCCGTACTGAATTCATGACTATGACTTCTGGTACTGGTCTGCTGTACTCCACATTCAGTCACTACGATGATGTGCGTCCAGGCGAGATTGGCCAACGTCAAAACGGCGTACTGATCTCTAATGGTCAGGGTAAAGCTGTAGCATTCGCACTGTACAAACTGCAAGACCGCGGCAAGCTGTTCATTGGTCACGCGACTGAAGTGTATGAAGGCCAGATCATCGGTATTCACTCACGTTCTAACGACCTGACTGTAAACTGCCTGACCGGTAAGCAACTGACCAACATGCGTGCATCCGGTACTGACGAAGCAACCACTCTGGTTCCTTTCTTGAAGAAAACTCTTGAACAGGCTCTGGAATTCATCGATGACGATGAATTGGTAGAAGTTACCCCGCAATCAATTCGTATCCGTAAGCGTCACCTGACGGAAAACGATCGTAAGCGTGCAGGTCGTGGTCCTAAAGAAGGTTAATTCTTCTTGGTACTGCTGATACTTAGGGCGCTAGCTGCGCCCTGAGTTCTATTCTCCGCACCCTTGAAGTTGCAACTCCACGGTTTTTGAGGATACATCCTATTTTTTTGCCATTGTTATAAAAATATTATTTTTCCTGACTGGCCCCTCCTTTTTCTTCCTCTCCCTGTTCAGTTTTCTCTTTTCCCGTTACAGTAAAACTCACCATCTAATTGGGAGAGCGCTATGCTGTATATCTTTGATCTAGGGAATGTGATTGTTGATATCGACTTCAAACGCGTATTGGGTGTTTGGAGCAAATTAAGCAGTGTCCCGCTGGCGACATTGAGCGAGCGATTTACTATGGGCGAGGTCTTCCAGCAGCATGAGCGCGGTGAAGTTAGCGACGAGGAATTTGCTCATCAGCTCAGTGATGAAATGGGGCTGTCTCTGAGCTTTGAACAGTTTGCCGAAGGCTGGCAGGCGGTATTTGTCGCTTTGCGCCCGGAAGTGATCACTATTATGCAAAAACTGCGTGAGGAAGGGCACCGGGTGGTGGTGCTATCCAATACTAACCGGCTGCATTGTAATCACTGGCCACAACACTACCCTGAAGTTGCCGCTGCCGCTGACCATATGTATCTGTCCCAGGATTTGGGCATGCGCAAACCGGAAGCGAGAATTTATCAGCATGTTCTGAATGCGGAAAATATCCCGGCGGATCAGGCGGTGTTCTTTGATGATGTTGAAGCAAATATTGTTGCCGCCAGAATTGTGGGTATCACTGCAATTCATGTCACCGACCGAAAGGTTATCCCTGCTTATTTTTCCTGATAATTTCTTACTCCATATCCAATAGATTTCAAGATGCAGGAAGGCGGCAAAAGAGAGACCCGATGAGCTTACTGAAGTAAGTGATTCGGGTAACACATCTGCAACTTGAAAGAGAACGGGTATAATCATTAATGGGTTAGCTTTAGGGCTAACGCTGGCCCAAAATCGTGCCTAACCGTGTTGACTGAGAGACGAACATGGCGAGTTTCCTATCTAGACACTTAAAACCCTGTGTCACTTTTGGGCATATGCTGTATGCCCGAATTGATAAAGACGGTTTAACGATGCTCGCTGGGCATTTGGCCTATGTATCATTATTGTCTCTGGTGCCATTGGTTACGGTGATTTTTGCACTGTTTGCAGCTTTCCCCATGTTTGCCGATATCAGCATAAAATTGAAAGCCTTCATCTTCGCCAATTTTATGCCCGCTACTGGCGACATCATCCAAAATTATCTTGAGCAGTTTGTCGCCAATTCAAATCGTATGACTGTCGTGGGTACCTGTGGTTTGATTGTCACTGCGTTACTGCTGATTTACTCAGTAGATAGCGTGCTTAACATTATCTGGCGCAGTAAAACCCAGCGTTCGCTGGTGTTTTCTTTTGCGGTGTATTGGATGGTACTGACGCTGGGGCCGATATTGGTGGGGGCCAGCATGGTGATCAGTTCATATTTGCTCTCGCTGCAATGGTTGGCAAACGCCCAGGTAGACAGCATGATTGATGAGGCGTTAAGGCTATTTCCGCTCTTGATTTCCTGGGTTTCTTTTTGGTTATTGTACAGTGTGGTACCCACGGTGCGGGTGCCTGCCAGGGATGCACTCATTGGTGCGCTGGTGGCCGCATTACTCTTCGAATTGGGTAAGAAAGGATTCACGATGTATATCACGCTGTTTCCGTCTTATCAGTTGATTTACGGGGTGCTGGCGGTTATCCCCATCTTATTCCTTTGGGTTTACTGGAGTTGGTGCATTGTGTTGCTGGGGGCAGAAATTACCGTAACCTTGGGTGAGTATCGGGAGCAGCGGCATAAGGCGAGCGTTAAGGAAAATCAGAGTCAGGAGATGTAAGGCATTATGATTGCGTTGATTCAACGGGCGCTTAGCGCCAGTGTCGTGGTAGATGGGCGCGTAGTCGGGGAGATTGGCCCTGGATTATTGATATTACTGGGCGTTGAACAAGACGACACCGAGCAAAAAGCGCAGCGCCTATGTGAAAAGGTTCTGGGGTACCGGATTTTTGGCGATGAGAACGACAAAATGAATCTCAACGTCCAGCAGGCGGGTGGCAGCGTGCTCGTTGTCTCGCAATTTACGCTAGTGGCAGATACGCAAAAAGGCATGAGACCAAGTTTTTCCCGTGGCGCAGTTCCAGCAGAAGCTGACCGACTGTATCAGTATTTTGTTGCTCAGTGCCGTGAGCGTGGTGTAAAAACGGAAACGGGATTATTTGCCGCAGACATGAAAGTTAGCTTGGTGAATGATGGCCCGGTAACGTTTTGGTTGCAGGTCTAGAGGCAGAATAGCGCCTCAAGACTGAGGGTTAATTTATTGATAATTCTAAAGAGAGAATGCTCCTATGTATCACTTGCGTGTGCCCACAACAGAACAAGAACTCAAAGATTATTATCAATTCCGTTGGGAAATGTTACGCAAGCCGTTGCACCAACCAGTTGGCTCTGAAAAAGATGCCTATGACGCGATGGCCCATCACCAAATGGTGGTGGACGAACAGGGCAAACCTGTTGCTATTGGCCGTTTGTATATCAATGCTGATAATGAGGCTGCTATTCGTTTTCTGGCAGTTGACCCCACCGTCCGTGATAAAGGATTAGGGACGCTCGTCGCCATGACATTAGAGTCGGTGGCGCGCCAGGAGGGTGTGAAACGGGTGGTATGTAGTGCGCGTGAAGATGCAGTGGATTTCTTCGCCAAGCTGGGGTTTGTCAGTCAGGGCGAGATTACTGCACCACAAACGACACCCGTGCGCCACTTCCTCATGATCAAGCCGGTTGTGACGATGGACGATATTCTGCATCGCCCTGATTGGTGCGGTCAGTTGCAGCAAGCCTGGTATGACCATATTCCGCTCAGTGAAAAAATGGGGGTGCGCATCAGCCAATACACTGGCCAGCGTTTTGTCACCACGATGCCTGAGGCGGGTAATCAGAATCCTCATCATACTTTGTTCGCCGGCAGCCTTTTCTCTTTAGCGACTCTGACTGGCTGGGGGTTGATATGGCTATTACTGCGTGAGCGCCATTTGGGTGGCACTATCATTCTCGCTGATGCCCATATTCGCTACAGTGCCCCGGTTACCGGGCGGCCCCGCGCGGTGGCTGAACTAAGCTCACTGAGTGGCGATCTGGATAGATTGGCCCGTGGCCGCCGTGCCAGAGTGCAGTTAGACGTGAATTTATTCGGTGATCAAGATGCTGGTGCTGTTTTCTCGGGAACTTACATGGTGCTACCTGTTGCCCCCGAAGAGGATGCGGTAAATTAATATCGGCCTCGACACTCGTTCAACTGACAAGTAGATGAGCGAGTGTACGTTTATAACTTTCTCTTATCCTACCCCTTGCTATCTATATACTTCTTTTCCTGTGACCCCTCGCACTAATTTATCGATTTCTTTGCTGTGATATGTGCAATATTCAATAGATAACTTACAGTTATACATTCATGTTTCTGATTGATCATTCTTTGGCGGCGAATTAAACCGTGATTTTTTCAGTGTTAATCCCTGATTAATGTACTAAATATGTTTGATATTATTAAATAAAATCACATATAGATACTTGTCTTATTTCTTTTTTGAATCACAGCAATCACCTCCAGATGGTTCGATTTTGATTCTCCATCCTTGGTGTCAAGGAGGGAATTATGACGGTATGCAATGAGAAAACATCAATTAATGTAATAGGTTCATCTGCAGCATTTAAGCAACTTTTACGTTTAGTCGACCGGGTTGCTCCCTCACAACAAACTTTACTGATTTGTGGCCCAACAGGGTGTGGAAAAGAAGTTATTGCCCAACTGATACATCAACGTAGCAAAAATCCCTCTGCGCCATTTATTGATCTTAACTGTGGCGCAATCCCTGAACATTTGGTTGAAGCTGAGCTATTTGGCCATGTTAAAGGCGCATTTACGGGCGCTTCTGGCGATCGGCGAGGCCATTTAGAAATGGTCGGTAATGGCACGCTATTTTTAGATGAAATAGGTGAAATGCCTTTGTCAGTGCAGCCTAAGTTATTGCGTGCGTTGGAAACTCGCACTTTTCGTCCTATCGGGAGCAGTGATCTTCGCCATTTTAAAGGGCGAGTGGTGGCCGCGACCCATCGAAATTTACTTGCTCAGGTAAAAAGTGGTGTCTTTAGGGAAGATCTTTATTACCGTTTAGGTGTTATTACACTGGATATTCCTGCTCTCAGCCAGCGTAGGGAAGATATCCCCGCATTAATTGACTATTTTTCAGCGTTGCAAACTCATCCGTTAGTCTTCAATTCTCAGGCAATGTCTTACTTACAGCAGTATCCCTGGCCGGGTAATGTCCGGGAATTGCGCAATCTGGTAGACCGGTTAGCGGCATTATCTGATAGCCATTTAATTACTCGCGAGGTGTTGGATACATTTATGCCAAGCTCGCAACTTGAGGTGAAAGTCTCATCTGATTTGCTTGCTGATGCCATGTTGGCATTGCCTGGGCTAGATAAGCTCGTGGCGGTGGAACAATTACTGATAGATCGAGCATTACAGCGTACCAGTGGTAATAAAACGGCTGCGGCGCAACTATTAGGGATTAGTCGTAAATCGGTTGAACGGCGCATTCACGGTCGGATGGATAAACGGCCAATAGCATTAAAACATTTGCAGGAAGGTATGCGGCTAATGCATTGCTCCGCCTACCATGACGCCATTGTTGATTTACAAAAAGGGTTACAACTACTGGTGGGAATCGCCTTGGATGACGAGGTTCGACAGCTTCATTACAACCTCTATCGCCAACTCAGTACTAGCTATCAAATACTTTATGGTTGGTTAAGTCATGATGCCCTTAAATATCATAATGATGCCATCTCTCTAGGTAAGAAGGCTGGTGATGAGTCTGAGCTGGCGGGATTACTCTTCTGGCGTTGGTCGGCACAATTGATGAGCCTTGATTTACCTCATGTTCGCACGCTGGCCCAAGAATTACTGCAACGGGGCCTGACTGAAAAAAACGCGTCAATATGGAGTGAAGCGCATGTCGCACTTGCCAGTGCCCTATTCTGGTTGGGGGATAATCAAGAGGTTTTAACCTGTTTAGCGCGCAGTAAGTTACTGACGGCCCCTTGCCAGTATGCCAATCAACAAGGATTGGATTTGGTTGGTATGGCGTTGACGCTGAAAGGGTTGGCTTTATTTCAGCAAGGGGAGTTTAAAAAGTCCAAAGAGATAGCCAAAAAACTGGCGTCACGAGCTATGGGTGAAGATATTATTGCTTTTCATCGGGTTATCTCCCTACGGGGAGCGGCATGGCTTGCTTGCTTGTTCGAGGACAGTGACAGTTTAGGCCGCTTAACCCATGAATTAGCAAGTCAGGCACAGCAATATGGATTTACTTTTTATCAAGGGCTGGCGAAGGTACTCAAGGGATGTTATTTGCTGACGCAGCATGACTATGTTCAGGCTAAACAGTATATGACCGAGGGGGGTGACAGCCATCTGTTTTGCCAAGAGGGGAAACTTTTTCACTCCTTCCAGGCATGGAAACGTGGCGAGTTATTGCTGCAATCTGGTGAGGCGCAACAGTGTGATGTGCTGATGTCACAGGCACTAGACTTAGCATTTAAGCATCAAGAGCGTGCCTATCTAAGTGAATTAATGGAAGTGAAAGCTCGCGCCAGATTGGCATTGAATGACATTGTTGGTGCTGAGCAGGGCTTTCGCTGCGCCATCACGACTGCGCAAACATTGGGCATCGTTCCGGCACAAATTATTGCTACCAGTGAACTGGCTCGGCTATTAAATCAATCGCAGCGAAAAGCCGAAGCTGTTGCCTTGTTGTCTTCCATTCTGAAAAACATCGACTCCCAGCTTGCTCCACCCTTTGTAAACCGGGCAATTCAGTTACTGGCTGAACTGGATAAAGCGGAATGAGACGGTATTCAGAAGCATGGACGATTTCGACCAATCACCGTCTTCCACTTGGACAGTATCGTCCATTTCTGGTGGTCATAAACGTTTTATATTGAAATTAATCATTAAAAATCAATTGATTAGTTAGTTGGCACGTGGGTTGCAATTTGTACTACGGGTAGAGCGAATATCGGATGTACTACCTAATGATGTCTCCCTCTTATTTATAAGGAACACACTATGAGTACTCTATATACAATTAACTTAATCAATAACAGCCCGACAGCGCAGGATTTCTTTTTCTTCCAAAAACCGGCGATCTATACCGGTGGCGCTAAAGTTTACTCCAACAGTATTTATCAGGAAGTTCTATCACCTTTTGCAAGTTCGGGTTCTGTTCTTACCTTTGAATGCTTAATGCAATTTTATGCTGGTGCTCAATCTCAACTGCCAAACTTGTTGGTGGGTCAAGATTCGGGATATATCACGTCAAGCCAGCCTGTCGATTTGACCTCTGCTAGCGCTGGGGTGCAAACGGCAAATACCACGGTAATGTCGGTTGATCCTTCTCTCGGATTGTCCCCTGCGACGTATACCGAAGGAGTAGAAGCCGGTGCCTATCGTATTATTACTCCTGCATTTAACCCAGTCACCGATGTGTTTAACGCTGGGCTGGCGGTGCAAAGTACCAGTGGTAGCGTCGTACTGTCGAGTTTCATCAATGCTGAACCAAGCAAAAATATCGATTGCCAACCAGTACTGAGTTTTTATGTCCAAACGGGTACCTATCAGGCCGGTACGGTCATTAACTTCTCTACGTCTTCGGTTGGATCCGCAGTATGTGATACCACCCAAGGCGTGACGGCATTCAATGTTATCTATAACCCTCAGGGCACCTGGACGGTTAGCGCTGCTTGATAAGTCGTGTACGGCCTGCTTGATCAACAGCGCCGTACCTGTATACCCCCATATATTTTTTTCTAAGGAGGCTATATGCCTAATCTAACTACCAGTATTCCGCTAAATCTATTATTGGGCCGACGTCCAAATCCTATTGCTCAACTGACGCAACCACCGTTCAGTAATGAGTGTGGTGCTTATGCATTAACTGCCGCATTGGCTGCATTTGCACTGTGGCCGGAAAATACCATTATCGCTTATGGCGAAAATAATAATGTCATTGTGCAGGACGATGATTTTGTTAGCGCTAAGGATAAAATCTATGGTTTAACGGGGATACTCAACCCCGATGGTGGGGATAACGTTGCTGGTGGCGGATATAATTCACCCGCTGCAATGGCGGCGGTGGCGATGGATTTCGCACACACAGTGTCGGTGAATATTACTGCTGCTGGTTTATATGCCTTGGGTGCGTTGTATCCAGACGAACAGGCTGCATGTGTGGCGGTTGTCGGAGCAGCAAATGTGCATACGGATGGTGTTTATGTCGATCCGGTTGATGGGCAAGTACAATTGATTTGTGTGTTTTCTGGCCCACAAGCACTTCACATATTAGCTCGTGGTTCTGACGGACGTTATTACGATCCCGCAACTGGAGTTCGTAATAACGATTGGGGTAATCCAACGGCGGAACAGTTTGAAGCATTCAGTGGTTATGAATTTGCTGGCTTATGGTTAGTTATTAGTTAATGAATGAATAATCTGAAATAGTAAACCGATAAACGGCGCTATCTGGTTGTTTATCGGTTTTCTTTAATATCTTATTTTTATCACAATGTTATAAACCTCCTTTCTTAATTCTTGCTAGAATTTAAATTCTCCCTCTTGGGTTACCTATAGATTATTCGCAACTAAAGTAATAACTTTTAAACCTATTTGTTTTAAAAGAAGAGTAATTAATGCACTGGACTATTAAGCGAAATGATTATTTAATGACTTAATCGCTGGTCGTTTTGTTTTTTAATTAATCCAATGATTTATCTTTTAATTAAAATAAGTAGCTAATTATAAAATGATTTATTTATATCCGAGGTGATAAAGCATAATAACTATGCTTTAGATTTATAGGAGTGATTTAAAATGAATAAAGATTGGCATAAGCAAGATATTTTAGCAGCAATAAGGAAAGAAAAAGGTTCTCTTGCCGCATTATCAAGAGAAAGCGGACTTTCTCCAAGTACATTAGCCAATGCGCTGACACGCCCGTGGCCGAAGGGTGAAGTGATTATTGCCGACGCTATCGGTGTTTCCCCTCGAGAGATATGGCCAAGCAGATTTATTGATTATCGGGGGCGTGTAATTATTCGAAGAGTAAGGAAAACGCAAATTTAAGAGGATGGTTAAAATGGATAAAACACTACTAAACTCGCTTAAAATGTTAATGCCATTTTGGGAAAATAGTTCAGAAGCTTGGGGGGTTAAGGATAACAAATCAGTGTTTATTTATGCAAATGATAGGTTTGGTAAATTATTAGGCTTACCTGATAAATTTAATGTAGAAGGGCGATTAGATGGCGAACTTCCTGCACCAACAGCAGAGTTTCAGACTGAATTTCAGGAACATGACCGTCAGGCAATATTATCGAAAGAACGTGCGACAACGATTGAAATCCATGCATTTGAGCGACGTTCCTATTTTCAACCTTACTTTTGTGATAAGTATCCATTAATAGATAAAAACGGCATTTCACAGGGGCTTATTTTTCATGCAAGGCCAGTAGAAGATATAATATTAACGCATTTAAATAAAATAAAAGTCCCCACCTCACTTATCTTTACCCCGCCATCAGAGTCATTTACCAAAAGAGAGTGGGAGGTGTTATTTTATATTTTACATGCTTTTTCAAGCCCTGACATTGCTAAAAAGCTTAATTTATCAACCAGATCAGTCTGCAATATAATTCAAAATATCTATAGAAAGGCCGGTGTGACCAGTAAAAAACAGGTTATAGAATATTGTTATGAGAAGAAAATTAATAACTATGTACCACAAAGTTTCTTTGAATACTCAGGTTCTTTTCCGCTTGCGGGGAAAGGTAACGTAAATTTAATGGGAAAGTAATGATGGATAAGACATTACTAAACTCGCTTGAGGTACTAATCCGGTTCTGGGAACACAGTTCTGAACCGTGGGGGGTTAAAGATAATCAATCAAGATTTATTTATGCAAATAACAGATTCAATAAATTATTAGCTTTACCGGATAATTACTGTGTAGAGGGGCGGTCTGATGGCGAACTTCCCACTCCAATATCAGATTTTGAGGTTGAGTTTCAAGAGCATGACCGTAAGGTAGAGCTATTGCAGGATCGTATAACCGCGGTTGAAATACATGAGTGGGATGGCCTTTCCTATTTTAAGCCTAATTTCTGTGACAAATATCCGTTAATAGATAGCGATGGGATATCGCAAGGTGTTATTTTCCATGTAAGACCTGTGCATGATATGTTGTTAACAAATTTAGGTAAAATAAAAGTCCCCACCTCACTTATCTTTACCCCGCCATCAGAATTATTTACTAAAAGAGAATGGGAGGTGTTGTTTTATATTTTACATGCTTTCTCAAGTAAAGAGATTGCTAAAAAAATCCATTTATCCCCCAGATCAGTCTGCAATATAACTCAAAATATCTATCGAAAGGCCGGTGTGACCAGTAAAAAACAGGTTATAGAATATTGTTATGAAAATAAGATAAATAATTATGTTCCGCAGAGCTTCTTTGAATGCTCAGGTTCCTTCCCACTGGCTGGGTAAGGAAAACTAAATATAATGGGAGGATTGAAATGGAAAAAAACTAAAGCAATCGCTTGAGGTATTAATCCGGTTCTGGGAACACAGTTCTGAACCTTGGGGGGTTAAAGATAATCAATCTATATATATATATGGAAATCCGCGATTACATAAATTGTTAGCCTTACCCGCTAATTTTAGTATGGATGGAAGATTAGATGGTGAGATTCCGTCACCAATATCAGATTTTCAGGCTGAATTTCAGCAGCATGATCGTCAGGTAGAATTATCACAGGACCGCGTAGCATCAGTTGATATTCAGCTATATGATGGCAGTTCATATTTCACACCTTATTTTAGTGACAAATACCCACTAATAGATGAACATGGCATATCCCAAGGTGTTATTTGTCATGGGCGGCCCGTACAAGATATAATGTTGACGCGTTTAAATAAAATAAAAGTCCCTACCTCACTTATCTTTACCCCACCATCAGAATTATTTACTAAAAGAGAATGGGAGGTGCTATTTTATATTTTACATGCCTTTTCAAGCGCTGAGATTGCTAAAAAAATCCATTTATCCCCCAGATCAGTCTGCAATATAACTCAAAATATCTATAGAAAAGTCGGTGTGACCAGTAAAAAACAGGTTGTTGAGTATTGTTATGAAAATAAGATAAATAATTATGTTCCGCAGAGCTTCTTTGAATACTCGGGTTCCTTCCCACTGATATAGGACAATCTTTTGCGCCGATCACATACAACACTTAATGTAATCGGCGGTTATCGTTTAATGGCAACCGGATAGGGCAACGTAAGCCGCCCCTATTGCCCCGCTATGCCATGCAACTCACCCTGCTGCATTGTTTGGTTCACTTGTTGTCCATTGCTGTCAGTGGCTTGTAGAGAGCCACTAACCGTAGGTTTCAATAGTGTATCTGCGGCCAGACTGCCTTTTATTTGCAATTTTAGATTGCCCAGGCCATGCAACGGTAATGCTGGCCAGCCCCAGTTTTGCAAAATATCCAGATTGACCGAGCGGCCGGTCAGCGCCAGTGATAAGGCTCGAGCAGGCGTTTGGCCAATACTGGCAGTGGCTTCCAATAAGCCTTCTTTGGTGAACGCGCTTAAATCACTAAATGTAATTTGTTGTTCATTGGCATTTAAGGCCAGTGACGGGCGGCGAACATCATTTTTATTAAATGTCGCATTACCTGCATTCAACATTAATGAGCCAGACCATACACCCCACTGATGGTTTTTTGCCAACAGTAAGTTAGTGCCAGCGGCGTCCAGCGATGTAATCTGGAAGGGGAAGTCAGGGTTGATGTCAATCAACAAGTTACGATTAGCACTAAGCTTGCCGACATACACCTCAGACAACCAGTTTGGCAATGTTTGTTGCCATTGTTGCTTCCAATCGGCAGGCAAAGTATAAACCAGCGCGACCAGTGTCAGTTCATCCAGTTGTAGGCGATGAGTATTGCGCGCCCAATTTCCCTGAGTTCTTAATAGACCATCCTGCCAGCGGGTTGAGAACTGATTAATTGTGACGCCAGCCGGAGATAAAGCGAATGTTGCTATTGGGTCAATCAGATGAATATTACCCTTGATAATATCACCGGCATTGAAGGACAGTTCGCCATCCTCAGTTTGCCAATCGCCTTGTTTAAACGTGATATTTTTTAGCGTCAAATCTAAGTCATTAAATGCCCAGTTTTTCCCTTCTACCCGCGCATCAATTAAATCAAAGCGTTTTAGCGTAATAGGCGGGAGTTGTAAGAACGTATCCCAGACATCATTTACGGATGCTAGCGTTTGCAGGCGGATATTGCTGAGCCGCAGGCGATCGACCAGCCAACTGCCATCAGCCGCTTGGCTGGCGTTACCTGTCAATTCACCTTGCGCTATATCTGCGCCAAAGTTGGTTAGGGTCAGGGCATTTTTCTGTATCGAGCCTTGCAGATACAGTTGTTGAGCAGTAATACCATTAATGGTTAAAGAGCCGGCACTAAACTGAAATTGAGCATTTTCGCCAAGGCTATTACCGGGTTGTGGCAGCCAAGGCACCAAACCTCCAGTCACTTGCTGACCCGCAATCTTCCATTGGGCTGCTGAATTTTTCGGCTCAAGAGTGGTATCGAGGGCCATATTAGTTAACTGCAAAGTATCCGCCTGTAATGGCAGCGGTGATTGGCTGTTACTGAGGATTAAGCGGCCATTTTGCAGATTAAGGCTGAGAAAATGACGCGGTTCGGTCAATTGCCGCCAACTCAGGCCAAATAGCGCTTGTTGAGCAGCAAGAAACGGGGGCTGATTGGCACGCCCCAGCGTAACATCGCTGAAACTGACTTGCCCCGGTTGGGACCATGAGTGGTCTATTTTTCCCAAAGAGAGGCGATATTCACTGTTATCACTAACCCAACGGCTTAACCAACCGGCAGCCCAACTGGTCTGGAGCAATACGTAGCACAGCACTATGGACAGCACCAGTAGCAGTAATACCGTTAGTAGTACTTTCCTGAGAAATTTCATCTGGTCTTTCCACGCCTGTCGGTGATACGGAACCCTGTTTATGCCGCAATTTGTCCATTAGCTCAATAGACAATCAGTTATCCGTTGATAAAAAATGGCCGGGATCGTTTACGACCGGCCATTTCATTGACGTGTTAACGCAAAGATTATTTTTCTTGTGGGAAGAGCAAGTTAAGTACAATGGCAGTAATACCACCGGCAGCAATCCCGGAAGAAAGCAGCGTTTTGATCCAATCTGGCGCAAATTGCAGAATCAGGGGCTGTTGTGCAACACCCATACCAACTGCCAATGACAGAGCCATAATCATAATAGCGCGGCGATTGAGTGTTTCACGAGAGACGATGCGCACGCCGGAAGCGGCAATGGTACCGAACATCACCAGCGTAGCGCCCCCCAGAACGGGCTCAGGAATATGTTGCACGAAACCCGCAACCGCTGGGAACAGACCCAGCACAATCAGCATCAGTGCGACAACGAAACCGACATAACGACTGGCAACACCGGTTAACTGGATCACACCATTGTTCTGGCCGAAGCAGGAGTTAGGGAAGGTGTTGAATACGGCTGACAGCATGGAGTTCAAACCATTCGCCAGCACACCACCTTTTAGGCGCTTCATGTACAAGGGGCCATGAACCGGTTGCTCAGAGACATCCGAGGTCGCGGTGATATCACCGATGGTTTCCAGTGAGGTGACCATGAAGATTAACATCAGTGGCACCAGCAGATTCCAGTCAAAAGAGAGACCATAATAGAGCGGTGTTGGAATGGTGATCAGTGCGGTATCTACCACCGGGCGGCTCTCTGGCAACATACCCAGCGACCAGGCCAGCAAGTAGCCCACGGCCATTGCAATGACCAACGAGGCCACACGCAAATACGGGTTACGCTGGCGGTTGAGGAGAATAATCACGACTAATACGGCACCTGCTAATAACAGGTTTTTCGGTGCACCAAAGGTATGGTCACTCATTGCACCATAACCGCCACCAATAGATGTCAGCCCAACCTGAATCAATGACAGGCCGATGATCATCACCACGATACCGGATACCAATGGGGTAATAATGCGGCGCGCCAGATGCAGGAAGCGGGAAAGTATAATTTCGGTGCAGGACGCCACCATCAGCGTACCGAACAGTGCCGCCATCATAGTTGGGATATCTGCGCCGCCGTTTTTCAGTGCCAGACCCCCCATAATTAATGGTGAAACAAAGTTAAAACTGGTGCCCTGAATCGATAATAGGCCCGAGCCAATCGGCCCCCAGGTTTTAATTTGCAGCAACGACGCCAAGCCGGATGCAAACAGCGACATGCTAATAATGCGTTGGGTATCTTCCGCGGGTAGCCCCAGAGCCTGACAAATCAATAGGCCAGGGGTTATCACTGCGACAAACATCGCCAATAAATGCTGGCAAGCGGCGAACAATGTTTGGGCGAGTGGAGGGCGGTCTTCTAAACGGTAAATCAATTCGCTGGGGCGAGTGGTTGCTTGCTGTGGAGTATCAAGCTCGGCGGATTGCGTAGACATGGAGTGGCATTCCCGGATCGGCAAAGAGGGCATTTTAATGATCCGCCTCACAAAAGCAATCGGTTGCGCTGCGTTTTTTAAAAATAATTCTATCTGGTACTCACTCGCATTTTTCTATTACTAAACTTGTAATTGGCGGCGTTTTTTTTTCTAATCCCTTCCTTAACTGTTTTGGCGTTTTTAAGGAACTGTCTAACGTCATATTTTTAATCGATATTTTAATCGCATGGAGTACCAAGATGTTTCATCTCGATACCTATGGCACGCTAGTCGCGGCCTGTTTGGTTTTATTATTAGGCCGAAAACTCGTACAAACTGTCCCATTCCTGAAAAAATATACTATTCCTGAACCGGTAGCTGGGGGTTTGTTGGTTGCCTTCTTGATGTTACTAATGCAAAAGACTCTCGGTTGGGAAATCAGTTTTGATATGTCGCTCAAAGATCCCTTGATGCTGGCATTCTTTGCAACTATTGGTTTGAATGCCAATCTGGCTAGCTTACGTTCCGGTGGCAAGGCCTTGAGCGTATTTGTGTTTGTGGTTGTCGGCTTGCTGTTAATGCAGAACGCGATTGGTATTGCGCTTGCTAAATTGATGGGGCTAGACCCGTTGATGGGGCTATTAGCTGGCTCAATTACCTTATCGGGTGGGCATGGTACTGGCGCTGCTTGGAGTAAACTCTTTTCTGAGCGCTATGGCTTTGAAAATGCGACAGAAGTTGCTATGGCTTGTGCAACATTTGGTTTGGTACTGGGTGGTTTGATTGGTGGCCCGGTAGCTCGCTACCTGGTGAAACACTCTGCTACACCCGATGGTACGCCGGAGGACAGCGAAGTCCCTTCCGCATTTGAAAAGCCTTCGGCGGGGCGCATGATAACCTCGCTGGTGTTAGTTGAAACTATCGCCATGATCGCTATCTGCCTGATGGCCGGCAATGTGATTGCGGGTTGGTTGCTAGGTTCGATGTTTGAGCTGCCAATCTTTGTTTGCGTATTATTTGTCGGAGTTATCCTTAGCAACACATTGTCGGCAATCGGCTTCTATAAAGTCTTTGATCGCGCGGTATCAGTGTTGGGTAACGTTAGTCTGTCACTGTTTTTGGCGATGGCGCTGATGAGCCTAAAACTCTGGGAGCTGGCTTCACTGGCATTACCGATGTTGGTGATTTTGTCCGTTCAGGCACTGGCGATGGCGTTGTACGCTATCTTTGTTACTTATCGTGTCATGGGCAAAAACTATGATGCCGCGGTATTGGCGGCGGGGCATTGTGGTTTCGGCCTTGGCGCGACACCGACTGCGATTGCTAATATGCAAGCCATTACTGACCGGTTTGGTCCGTCTCATTTGGCGTTCTTAGTGGTACCAATGGTTGGCGCATTCTTTATTGATATCGCTAATGCGATCGTGATTAAGCTGTATCTTTTACTACCAATATTCCCAGCGGTGGTAGGGTAACTGCACTTAGGGGTGGGTTTACCTGCCCCTTATTTATTAAGCGTTAGTGTAACGTGTTCGCTCTGGTAACCAGCGTTCGATCAAGGCGCGTGCATGCTCTGGGTATTGCTGATGCAGATGGCGAGCTACTCGTTGAACTTCGGGAATCATTGCTTGATCACGCAGTAAATCGGCCACTTTAAACTCCGCGCTTCCGGTTTGCCGCGTTCCCAACAACTCGCCAGGACCACGGATTTCCAAATCCCGCTGTGCAATCACAAAGCCATCGTTGCTATCACGCAACACTTGTAAACGCATTTGGGCGGTTTTACTCAACGGTGTTTTATAGAGTAATACGCAATGAGAGGCGACAGCACCACGGCCAACACGCCCTCGTAACTGATGTAATTGCGCTAACCCCAAGCGTTCTGGGTTATCGATTATCATCAGGCTGGCGTTAGGCACATCCACCCCAACCTCGATCACCGTGGTGGCGACCAAGAGTTGCAACTCACCCTGTTTAAAGGCCAGCATAACGGCCTGTTTCTCCGGCCCTTTCATGCGCCCATGAACTAAGCCGACTTTAATTTCCGGCAACGCAATTTTCAGTTCTTCACACGTTACCTCGGCGGCCTGCGCTTCCAGTACTTCAGATTCCTCAATCAGTGTGCAGACCCAATAAGCTTGCCGCCCCTCTTCCAGACAGGCATTTTTAACTCGTTGGATAACATCACTGCGGCGGGTATCAGGGATTGCTACTGTGGTCACTGGCGTTCTGCCTGGCGGAAGCTCGTCAATTACCGAGGTATCAAGATCAGCATAGGCAGTCATGGCTAGCGTTCTTGGAATTGGGGTTGCGGTCATAATTAACTGATGCGGATGGAAGCCTTGTTCCTCGCCCTTTTCCCATAAAGCGAGCCGTTGATGAACACCAAAACGATGTTGTTCATCAATAATAACCAGCGCCAGTCCAGAGAACTGCACCTGTTCTTGAAACATCGCGTGGGTGCCAACAACCATCGCAACCTGACCGCTGGCAACCGCTTCTTGCTGCGCTATACGCGCTTTACCTTTTTGCTTGCCAGCCAGCCAGCCCACTTGCAGCCCTAAGGGTTCGAGCCATTGGCGAAAAGTGGTGGCATGCTGTTCTGCCAGTAACTCGGTGGGTGCCATTAAGGCAACCTGCTTGCCGTGAGCAATGGCACGCAGTGCGGCCAGTGCTGCAACCAATGTTTTCCCGGAGCCAACATCCCCTTGAATCAATCGCATCATTGGGAAGTTATGGGCCATATCTTGCTCGATCTCCGCCACTACTCGTTGTTGCGCGTGAGTGGGGGTGAAAGGTAGGGCGGCCAGAAAACGTTGTTTGAGTTGCTGCTCTGCCAAGAGCGGTAATGCCCGATAACTCTGCGCACCCGCTCGGACAGCCAGCATACTGAGGTTATGAGCGAGCAGTTCTTCCATGATTAATCGCCGCTGTGCAGGGTGCTTGCCCTGCTCTAAATCTGCCAATTGAATATCTGCTGGTGGGCGATGCAGAGTATGAATAGCTTCTGGCAAGCTAATGAGTGAGCGGCTTAACTCAATCGGCAATAATTCGGCAATAACACAGGTATCCAGCATCGCCAGTGCTTGATCGATAAGTTTGCGCAATGTCGCCTGACGAATCCCTTCGGTGGTGGGATAAACCGGTGTCAGTGATGCTTGCAATTCAACGCCAATATTCTCGCCATGCACCCGATATTCAGGATGAATGATCTCCGGCCCAGTATTACCCCGTTTGGCTTCGCCGTAGGCGATAACATGCTTCCCCGGAGACAGACTGTTTTTCATTGCAGCGTTGAAGTTAAAGAAACGCAGAGTGAGAACACCGCTACCGTCGCTGATTTGGCAGGTCATCATGCGGCGGCGGCCAAAGGTAATATCTGAACGCAGAACCTCACCCTCAACGGTAACGGAGAGGCCAGGCATTAAATCGCCGATGCGATATAGCCTTGTACGATCTTCATAACGCAATGGGAGGTGAAGCAGTAGGTCTTGGATGGTTTCCAGCCCCATTTTAGCCAGTTTCCCAGCCTGACTTGCGCCAACACCGGAAAGTGTACTGAGGGGTACGGCATCCAGCAGGCGGCCTTTCATTTAAGACTCCGTGGATTGCATAGCAGACCACCATTGCGCATCGGCAATGACCTGACCCTGCTCATCAATATGCGGTTGAGGCAGTCCTTTGCGTTTGGCGACTTGTGCCAATACGGGGTAGCCCCCCTCAAACAGCAACCTTTGTTGCTCATCTTCGGGCAATACACTTTTTGCTCGCTGATACATACCCGCATTTTGCCGCTGTCGTTGGGCTTCATATAAAATCAACGCAGAGGCGACAGAAACATTGAGTGATTGCACCATACCGATCATCGGAATAATGATGTCTTGGTCCGCGAGTGCTAACGCTTCCTCAGTGATACCGGTCTTCTCCTGCCCCATCAAAATACAGGTTGGGCGCGTATAGTCTATTTCGCGAAAATCAACAGCATTATCAGATAAATGAGTCGCCAGAATTTGCATATTCTGTGATTTTAGATGAGCAATGGCATCACTAATATGAGTGTGTGTTTTGACTTGCACCCAACTGTTGCTTCCGGCTGCGGAGGACAACCTTGTATACATCTGAGTCGTTGGCCAAATTGCATGTACTTGATGAATACCGACGGCATCAGCAGTACGAATGATAGCGGATACATTATGAGGTTTATGTACTTGCTCCAGGCAAACCGTTAAATCGGGCTGCCTGGTCGCAAGCATTTCACAAATCCGCGCATAGCGTTGAGGATTCATAGGCGTTAATTACGGTTACGGCTGACTTTAACCACATCTGGCATGATACGAATCTTGCGCATAATGTTAGCCAGATGGACTCGGTCACGGGTAGTCAGGCGAATAAATGCACTGTATACCCGGCCATCTTTCTCTTCAGTATTCAGGCTCTGAATATTAGATTCGGCTGCATTGATTGCTGCGGTGAGATTTGCCAAAGCGCCTTGCTGATTGAACATATCGACTTTAATTTCAGCAATGAACTCTTGTTCAGTCTCTTGATCCCACTCAACCGCCATAAATTTCTCAGGCTCTTTCTGGTAGCCCCGGATATTCCGGCAAGATTCATGATGGATAACCAAACCTTTACCTGGGCTGATATGAGCGATAATCGGGTCACCAGGAATAGGACGGCAGCACTTGGCAAAGGTAATAAGGACACCATCGGCACCTTTGATTGCCAGATTACGGGTTCCAGAAGTCGCCAGTGTTGATAGGTCACCCAGTAGGTTTTTCGCCACCACCACGCTCATCGCGTTACCCAAGCCAATCTCTGCTAACAAATCATCTAGCGTCGCCAGTTTCATACGGTCCAGTTCATGTTTGATATTCTCTTCAGAAATATCAGACAGTTTTCGACCATTCCCTAACGCATGATTCAGTAACCGGCGGCCAAGGCTCACCGATTCATCACGCTTCAGATTTTTCAGCAACTGGCGAATTTTGGCTCGCGCTTTCGAGCTGACAACAAAGTTCAGCCAGGCAGCATTTGGCCGAGCGCCCGGAGCAGTAATTATCTCAACGGTCTGGCCACTGCTCAGTGACTGAGAAAGTGGGTAGGGTTGGCGGTCAACACGCGCACCTACACAAGCATGACCAATATCGGTATGCACAGCATAGGCAAAATCGACAGGTGTTGCACCGGCAGGTAATTCAACAATACGCCCTTCCGGGGTGAAAACGTAAATCTCATCAGGGAACAAATCAGATTTCACGCTTTCAATAAATTCAAATGAGCTACCCGCACTTTGCTGTAATTCCAGCAAGCTTTGCATCCAGCGCTGAGCGCGAATTTGTGCGGTGGTGCCAGTTTCACCCTGCTCTTTATAAGCCCAGTGTGCAGCAACCCCCATTTCGGCCATTTGATCCATATCTTCAGTACGGATCTGTACCTCAACCGGAACCCCATGAGGGCCGATTAATGAGGTATGTAACGATTGATAGCCGTTAGCCTTAGGGATAGCGATATAGTCTTTCACTCTACCGGGCCGTGGTTTGTACAGGCTATGAGCCTGACCCAACACGCGGTAGCAAGTATCGACTTCTTTGACGATAACCCGAAAAGCATAGATATCCATGATGGAGTGAAAGCGCTGCTCTTTCAGATTCATTTTGCAATAAATAGAATAGAGATGCTTTTCACGACCACTGACCCGGCAAGGAATACCTGCCTCAGTCAGACGCCCTTCAATCTCCGCCAAGATTTTCTGAATCATCTCTTTGCGGTTACCACGCGCGGCTTTCACCACTTCTTTAATTACGCGATAGCGATTAGGGTAGAGCGCTTCAAAACCCAGCTCTTCCAGCTCGGTTTTTAAATGATGGATACCCAGCCTATGTGCAAGTGGGCTATATATTTCAAGGGTTTCACGTGCAATGCGGCGACGTTTATCTGGCCGTAAGGAACCCAGCGTCCGCATATTGTGTGTACGGTCAGCCAGTTTGATCAAGATAACGCGGATATCCTGCACCATCGCCATGATCATTTTGCGGAAATTTTCCGCCTGGGCTTCTTTCTTGTCACGGAAATTCAGTTTATCGAGTTTAGAAACTCCCTCGACCAGCTCAGCTACGCTTTTCCCGAACAACTGCTCCATATCTTGATATGTGGCAGGAGTATCTTCAATGACGTCATGTAACAACGCCGCCATTAAGGTTTCGTAATCGAGCCGCATCTCCGCGAGAATACAGGCCACGGCAACAGGATGAGTGATATAAGGCTCACCACTGGAGCGTGTCTGACCCTCGTGAGCATCACGTGCAACAAGATATGCCTGTTTGAGGCGCTTAATCTGCTCCTCTGGCAGGTAACGTTGAATCAGCAGATTCAGGCTTTCAAACAGGTACAAGGCAGACTCGCTGTCTAATTAACGACGACCTTCAGCAATTGCGGTTACCGCTTGGATCTCTGCGGCTTCCTGCTCTTGCTGTTCTTGGCGTTCACGAACATCGAGGATCTGATTAGTAATCAGGCCTTCTTCGATCTCGCGCAGCGCAATCACAGTAACTTTATCGTTTTCTTCTGGAACCAGTGCGTCTTTACCGCCGGACTGGATTTGACGTGCCCGACGAGCAGCGACCAACACCAGGTCAAAACGGTTACCAATTTTCTCTACAGCGTCTTGAACAGTTACGCGTGCCATAATTCTGCTACTCCACAGGTGACGAAATGACGGGGCATGATACTGAAACTCGGTTCAGTCTGCCAATAATTTGGTGATTAAAGCGTCATGCCGCTGTTTCTGGCGGCCTAAACGCAGTCTTTCTGCGCGAATAATGGTTTTCAGATCAGATAAAGCCAGATTGAAATCATCATTTACGATTAAATAATCATATTCTGCGTAATGGGTCATCTCGGCGACAGCTTGCGCCATTCGCTTTGCGATAACCTCTTCGCTATCTTGCCCACGGCCCCGCAAGCGGCGATCCAGTTCTTCTTTGGATGGAGGCAAAATAAAAATACTGCGCGCGGTTGGCATTTTGGCACGAATTTGCTGCGCACCTTGCCAGTCGATATCTAAAAATACATCGACGCCGGTTGCTAGAACCTGCTCAATAGCCAGACGTGAGGTGCCATAGTAATTTTCAAAGACTTTGGCATGCTCAAGAAAAGCATCGTCATCAATCATCTGGCAAAACTCTTCTTTAGAAATGAAGAAGTAATGTTCACCGTGATTCTCACCCGGACGTATTGCACGCGTGGTATGCGAAATAGAAACCTGCGTGTCGTACAGCGGTTGTGTTTTTAACAAAGCCTGAATCAGGCTTGATTTCCCTGCCCCACTGGGCGCGGAAACAATGTATAGCGTGCCTTGGACCATGATGACGTTTCAGTTGATTAGGTTGATATACCCTTCTTTCTTGACGTTACAGCGGTGTTAGCGGCCCTCTCTCACCAGAATCACTGACTTTAGTCAGCACATCAGGATTTGCTCGCTTGCTACCTATCCGCAACGCCAATTACTTTGGGTGTATATAGAAAGCAGAAGTGTGAATCTCCGCACAGTATACACGGCTGCTACGCGTGATGCAGCGTTACAACACATTTCACCCGAATGTTTCGACTATAAACAGTTCGATTTTCTGATTTTGCGGCGAAGATTGCGTAATTTCAGCTTGTTGCAGCAAGCTGATAAGTATTGTTCGGTAACGCCCGCATTTATTTTTTTTGGTTCTCGACGAATAAGGTATTTCAGGTTTTACTGCCCGCCACCAAGGAAGGGTGCTGATGAATATGCGGAATTTAAAAATCGTCATACTGTTGATAGCCAGTTTTACACATTGGGCCGCCGGAGCGGGAGCTGCCTGCCCTGAATGGCCGCCAGAAAGAATGTCTGCTGAAATTAATACTCTCAAACAACAACTGGATAAGTGGAGTGTGGCATACCATCAGCAAGGTATTAGTCTGATTGCAGATGATGTTTACGATCAATTACAGGAGAAATTAGCTCTATGGCAGTCATGCCATCGGTTGCCGGATAATCACGGAAACACGCTAATTCCTGGTAATGGGACGTTTCGTCATCCGGTTGCCCATACCGGACTAAAAAAGCTTAAAAATGAAGCTGCATTAGCGAATTGGATGGTGGGGCGGAAAAGTCTCTGGGTTCAGCCAAAAGTGGATGGCGTTGCAGTAACACTGGTGTATCAGGATGGAAAACTAATACAACTGCTCAGTCGAGGAAATGGTTTGAAAGGCCAGAACTGGACTGACAAAGCGCCATTTATTACTGCTATTCCTCAATATATTGCTACCGCTCCTCCTTGGTTAACGCTGCAAGGGGAACTATTCCTGCAAATGGGCGACCACTTACAAGCGTCGTCTGGCGGTGTCAATGCCAGAGCGGCGGTTGCGGGTGCACTTATGCGCAAGTCTCCAGCGGCATTACTGCCTCAATTGGGCATTTTTATATGGGCATGGCCTGATGGGCCAAGCAGCATGGTGGAGAAAGGGGAACTATTGCAGGCGATGGGCTTCCCCTTGACTGCTAAATACAGCAAACCAATAGCATCAAGCCGCGATGTTGCACACTTTCGTCATCACTGGTTTCACACCGCGCTGCCTTTTGTAACTGATGGCGTGGTTATCCGACAGGCAGCGGAACCTGCTGGGCGCAACTGGCAGGCCGTTCCAGGATACTGGGCCGTGGCGTGGAAATACCCCGCACAACAGCAAATTACCGAAATTAAAGATATACATTTTACGATAGGCCGCACCGGTAGAGTGACCGTTGTTTTACTGGTTTCACCAGTAAAAATTGATGATAAATGGATTCGGCGAGTGAATGTAGGTTCAGTCTCTCGTTGGCGGCAATGGGATATTACATCTGGCGATCAAATTATTATCGCATTGGCTGGGCATGGCATTCCACGGCTAGAGAGTGTTGTTTGGCGGGTAAGCCAACGGCAGGAATTCACCCCACCGGCGGGAGACCAATTCCATCAATTGAGTTGTTTTCGCCTTATATCTCCTGAGTGTGAACCACAACTTCTCTCTCGTTTGATATGGCTCAGTGGCCCCAAAGGGCTAGATATACAAAGTATCAGTAGTGGCTATTGGCGAGACCTGATCCATCATGGGCTTATCAATGATTTGGTGGGGTGGCTATCCCTTACTAGAGACCAAATAGCGGGTGTTCCTGGTATAGGGACAGCACGTGCTGAAAATATTTATCAGCAATTTCAAAGCACAAGGCAAAAACCCTTTTCCCAATGGCTACAGGCATTGGGGTTTGCGCAGGGTATAGTTGTCAATTCTCCGTGGCGGCTACTACAACAACGCAGTATTGCAGAGTGGGGCTTAATACCGGGTATAGGGCCGGTTCGGGCAAAACAAATTACGCGTTTTTTACACCACCCAGAGGTACAAGCTATGGCTGATTTCCTATCGCACCAGAACATTGCAGGGTTTCAGCACGAGGAGTAAATCCGTACAGACCCTGGCTTAATGCTCTGAATGTTCATATTTGAAGATTGGCAGCCCCAGCCGGAATCGTAATGCTAGCAGCCGCGCACTTAACCCTGTGACGAGTGTAATGATAACAACCCAATTATGTGACAGTTGCGTGTATTGCAAAGCAATGTAGATCCAAGCGGCAGCAAATGAGATACCAGCATAGATTTCTTTCTGGAATACCAATGGGATACAGTTACAGAACATATCGCGCAGGACGCCGCCAAAAACGCCGGTAATGACGGCCGCAATAGCGGCAATGATCGTACTGTGGCCCATATCAAGAGCGATTTGTGCACCAATAATAGAGAAAACGATCAGTCCAATCGCATCAAGCACCAAAAACAAATGGCGCAAATGCTTCATTAGCGGGGCCATCCAAGTTGTGACGATTGCAGCAACGGCGACAATAACAATGTATTCAGGGTGTTTAACCCAACCAAGCGGATAATGGCCCAGCAGCATATCTCGGACTGAACCACCACCAATTGCCGTTGCAGATGCAATAATAATGACACCAAACATATCCATTTGGCGGCGGCCCGCAGCCAGTGCCCCGGTCATAGCTTCGGCTGTAATACCAATAATATAAAGAACACTGAGTAGCATAATGAGTCAAATTTCTTAAGGGCAGTAAAGGCCGCAGAGTAGTGACTATGGCTGGCTGTCGCGACTGAGATTTTCTAAGTCATGTGTTTAAGATTACTTTAACTAATCAATTTATAAATTATTTAGCTAATAAATATAGATAAAAAAAGAAAATGTTAATAATAATCCATTAGTAATTATAGGGTAAAAATAGCAGATTAAAGCCCTGTAAGAGCATGCCTGTGCGCTTGTATGATCTTCTTGCCTGATTGCAGAGTCATGCTGCGGGTGGTAGTTTTTATCTTTTATTTCAGTGAGATTTGTTCATGGACAATCGTGTTAATCCGTCGCGTTATCGTGGGGCATTGTTTGCCGGTATGGTTGCTATCGGGGTATTACTGAGCGGTTGTGTTGACAGTGCTGGTCATGCAAACACCGCTGTGGTGAAAGTGGTACCTCCGGCCTGTATTAAAGGTGAGCCGATGACACAAACCACACTCTATTTCGGTTTGAATCGGCCTCATGGCCCCGCTATTTCTATCGCTGAATGGCAGTCTTTTGTCGATAATGATGTGACCAGCCGCTTCAATGAAGGTTTGACCGTAATTGATGCCAAAGGGCAATGGTTAGGAAATAATGGGCAAGTTGCCAAAGAAAGCAGTAAGGCGTTGGTCCTCATTCATAAAGATGGCAAAGAAGGTGCCATCGAAGCTGTGCGTTCCCGCTATAAACAGCAGTTTGCACAAGAATCTGTTATGCGGGTTGATACTACTGTGTGCGTAGATTTCTAACGTTAATTTCAAGCCTTTTATCTTCAATTTACAAGAGATAAAAGGCTGATAGCCCTATTGTTGGTTTAGAGTAAAAGCTTACCTTATTACAAAATAAGCCCTGCAACGGCGGCAGAAAGTAAACTGACCAAGGTTGAACCATAGACCAGTTTTAATCCGAATCGTGAAACGACATTCCCTTGTCGCTCATTTAGCCCTTTGATGGCACCAGCAACAATACCAATTGAGGCAAAGTTAGCAAAAGATACTAAAAAGACAGAAAGGATGCCCAAGCCACGTGGAGACATTTCGGCTGCTACTTTCTTTAACTCAATCATGGCAACGAACTCGTTTGCCACCAGTTTGGTCGCCATAATACTCCCTGCTTGCAACGCATCCTGAGTAGGAATGCCGATCAGTAGCGCGAGCGGATAAAATAGATATCCCAGTACTTCTTGGAAACTGATGTTGAATAAGCTACTAAATAAAGCATTAATAGCAGAAATTATGGCAATAAAGCCAATTAACATCGCAGCTATAATCATTGCAATTTTAAAACCAGCCAGAATATATTCACCCAGCATCTCAAAAAAACTTTGGTCTTCATGAAGTTTGTTTAGCTTTAATTCGGGTTCGTCAGCCATTGGGTAAGGATTAATAATAGAGAGGACAATAAAAGTACTAAACATATTCAATATTAACGCAGTTACTACAAACTTTGGCTCAAGCATGGTCATATAAGCACTTACAATCGACATGGATACTGTTGACATCGCCGTTGCTGCCATGGTGTACATTCTACGTGGTGATATATCAGCAATAATTCCTTTGTAAGCAATAAAGTTCTCTGATTGCCCCAAAATCAATGTGCTCACGGCATTGAAAGACTCCAGTTTCCCCATGCCATTTACTTTGGATAACAACGTGCCCACAACCCGTATGATGAGTGGCAATATACGAAAATGCTGTAAAATGCCAATCAGCGCGGAAACGAAAATGATCGGGCAAAGAACGTTCATGAATATAAATGCTAAGCCTTGTTCGTTCATACCGCCAAAAACAAAACTGGTACCGACTGCGGCGAATTTCATCAGAGTTTCAAATAATCCGGCAAAATACTTTATTGCACCCAGACCACTTTCTGAGTGTAAAAAGAAATAAGCCAGTGCAATTTCTAAAACCAATAACTGAAAAATATAGCGCAGCCTAATATTTTTTCGGTCACGACTGACTAACAAAGCCAGTATTGCAATAGTCATTAACGCTAAAAGAAAGTGCAGAATTTGCAGCATAAAAGAATCCGTCAGGCATAAAGATCAGACAGTATTTTATCCGTAACAGCAGGTTTTTTTCATCTGAAATTCTATCTTCTTGGCAATGTATATTCTATTGAATGCCTTAACTCAGTCCTAAACATGCGTATTGTTAAAATTTTTACTGGTTTTCTCATCATTTATCCATTGGGTGACTCACTATTTATCTGCCAGCTTAAGTTGCCATCACTGCGGCAAGCTTAGCGTGTCCTCAATGAGGATTCGGCAGAAATAGCATTATCTGTGTTTAACTAACTCATTGGATGGAATATGAATATGATTAATCTTCCTAGCTGCCGCCCTTTTTCTGAGGCTGGGCACTTATCCCAAATATCGGCGTATTACGAAGAAGAGCGTAATACGATGTGGATGTTGCTGCATGCCCACCCGCGCCCTTGTTTTAATCTGGAGTTAATTGAAAATATTATGACACTTGCACAAGCCGCTAAAGAATCAAAATTACCTTTTGATTTTTGGGTGACGGGTTCGGTGGTACCCAATATGTTTAATGTAGGGGGGGACTTGAACTTTTTCGCGCATATGATTAAAAACCGCAAACGAGAAGCGTTAATGGCCTATGCGCGTGCATGTGTAGACTGTGTTCATGCGGCTTCCCGTGGCTTTGATATTGGTGCCATATCTATTGCGATGATTGAAGGGAGTGCATTAGGTGGGGGGTTTGAGGCAGCATTAGCCCATCATTTTGTTCTGGCACAAACTACAGCCAGAATGGGGTTCCCAGAAATTGCATTTAATCTATTTCCTGGCATGGGAGGCTACTCACTTGTTGCCAGAAAAGCAGGGATGAGAGTCGCAGAACAACTGATTTGGACAGGTGAATCTCATGCTGCGGAATGGTATGAGAGCCGTGGTCTTGTTGATAAGTTATTTCAGCCGGGAGATGCTTATCTTGCGACTCGTACCTTTATAGATACGATCAGGCCAAAGTTAAATGGTATGAGAGCGATGATTAGGGTTCGGCAACGTGTTTTGCAATTAACGCGTTCAGAACTGATGGATATCACGGAGGATTGGGTTGATTCTGCATTTTCTATTGAGCCGAAAGATATAGCCTATATCGAACGGTTGGTTACATTACAAGACCGGCATACTTCGGCAATGCCAAAAGCAATATAGCGTTATACACCTAATCCAGTGGAAGGTGAGGGTGTTGTGTTACCAGCCAATGCTCCAGTTCATCTGCGGGCATTGGTTTGGCGTAAAGAAACCCTTGTTTTTCATCAATGCCAATAGAATCCAGGAATTCCTCTTCCCCTTTAGTTTCCACACCTTCGGCAATTACCCGCATTTTAAGTGCCTCAGCGACAACGATAATGGCTTTAACCAGAGATTGTGAAATCGGATTATTATCAATATCACGTACAAAACTTTGATCCAATTTAATGGCATCAATAGGGATACGAGCCAATTGAGAAAGCGAAGAATAGCCAGTGCCGAAGTCATCCAAATGAACCTGAGCACCCAAGTGACGTAATTGTTTCATGATATTGATGGCCGAATCTTCATCATCGATTAAGCAACTTTCGGTTAATTCAACATCAACCAAACTGGATTCTAATTCGCTGGCTTCAAGAGACTCAATAAAACTGGTTACGATAGCCTCATCAATTAATTGCCGGGCTGATACATTTACCGCCACTCGTAGGTTTATTCCACGTTTCTTCCAATCTACTGCTTGTTGCATCGAAGTTTGCAATACCCATTTGCCCAATGGCCCGATCAACCCGGATTCTTCGGCATAGGAGATAAACTCAAGTGGGGCGATTAAACCGCGCTCGGGTGATAACCATCGGACTAATGCTTCGACACTATGAACTTTACCCGTTTTGGCGGATATCTTGGGTTGGTAAAAAACTTGTAATTGATGTTGTTCTAAACCTTTACGTAAATTGGTATCTAGCCAGACGTATTCAGATACTTTCTTATTCATCTTTTGTGAAAAAATCGAATAGGTCTGTTTTCCATGTTCTTTTGCGGTGTACATGGCAGTGTCTGCGCTACGGATAATATTTTCTAGTGTATCTCCGTGTTCAGGGCACAGTGCTATCCCGATAGAACACCCGGTATATACTTCGATCAATCCTACCCGGAAGGGTAACTTCATGCGGTTGAGAATGCGCTGTGCAGTTGCCTCCAGTAAGTTCATTGAGGCATTCTCCACCAGAACAATAAATTCATCACCGCCTAACCGGGCAAGCATTTCACTTTCACCCAAACAACTTAAAATGGCCAGCGAGACATCTTTGAGTAAGCGATCACCAAACATATGGCCGTAATGGTCGTTAACTTTTTTAAAATTATCGAGATCGAGGTAAATAATGCCGACTGAGGTCTCACCACGAGTTAGGATTGCACTATTAATACGTTCGTGAATAGCGTGGCGATTAGGCAGGCCAGTAATCATGTCGGTATTAGCCAAAATTCGCAAACGCTCTTGTGCACGCCTTTCTTTAGTAATATCAGTACCAGAACAGATAAGGTAACGCTCATTTTTGCCACTACCACTGTGAACAAACTTATTGCGGAATAAAAAGAGGCGTTTCCCTTTTACAGTATTAACCCAACGTTCAACTTCGTAAGATGCACCGCGCAGGAAGAAGCCCTCAATATTTTTGCGCGACGAGGCTCCCTCTTTGGCTGTCATAAACAAGTCGTAAACATTTTTACCAATAACGTCTTGTTCTTTTTTACCGGTATATTCTTCGCTGAGGTGATTGAATCGCTGTACGTAACCATCTTTATCAAGAATCACAATAACAGAGTTAGCTTCAGAAACGACTTGTTCTGCAAAGGAAAGCCCCATCACTAAATCGCGTGCTACCGACTCAGTATCAGCGTACGCGGAGGCGGTTCCACCCCATTCTTTGTCATTAACTTTACGGCCCACCAGATGTAAATGAAGTGGATTACCGTAAATTTCTATTTCAATATCTAAACTGGCAGTAATACCCGTTAAACCCCGAATTTTCATTGTTTGAACGGAATTAAGGGGAATGGCAATATTTGTGGTTCCCTTGATGGCGGATAACTCTAAAGCCTGACTATCAAAAGCCAGTCGCCAAAAAGGGCTATGGGTACCAAAATAGGTCTCTAGGATCGATGTGTTTTGGTCTTGGAACATACGCGATCCCCTAAAAGTGTATATGTGTCTTTTACTTACCTTAGCCAGAAAGGTTAAGCAACGCTATCCCTGACTCACCCTGTTATGATTGCAATTCTGACCCTTATAAAACACCCCGGCCTAAACTGACCAACCAATAAAGTATATGTGTAATTTCTTCAGGCCTGATATTAGATAGTAGCCATAAACATATTAAATGCTCTTTCTGCTTTCACATTGTGGCATAGGAAGAAAGTTAAATATTGGGAAATGCTCTATATTTTAAATGGTTACAGTAAATTATGTGAGATCTTATCATTGATAAAATAATGAAGAAGAGTTGCTTGTTCACCGAGGGCTGTATGGTTTTTGGTGGGTTAACGTCATTACAACTGCAAAGTGGTAAGCAATTAGAGTATTTCATTCTCAGATGGAATGATAATACCCTAATCATAGTTATGATTTATCTGCGATCTTTTTCAGGTATTCATTGTTTTTAAATGCGATCATGATCATCTCAAAACAGATTCGAGTCGCAAGAGCACCGCCAAGGATGCTAAGAAATCCGCCGATGACACTGGTATTTATCATTACGAATACGCCGGAAATAATGATAAATACCAGTAAAAGCCAATATAAACCGGTAAGAATCTTGGGTGTCAGCAGAGCATCGAAAAAAAGTACATTCTTAAGCATTACTAAATCCTTCTTATTTGAGCGTTAAAATTCCCGTAGGGATTATGCATTAGCTTTAAACTTCATACCATACACAAACCCTTACAAATATTTTGGAGTTATAACAATCAGATGATTCTCGTTATTACTGCTCAAATCGGGTACTTTTTTACTCAAAGTTCAGTATCATGCCAACACCGACCTCTTCAATATTGACTGCGTTGGCTAGGGCTATTTTGGCTTTAAGATCAGTGCAATGGCAGGGATAAATTGCTTGAGCATTGAGTTGTTTAAAATAATCAGATGTTCTGGATAGAATATCACTGCTGGCATTTAATAGATGAAACCCACCAATGACTGCGCGGACACGTTTATCGTTGGTAACTTTAATCGCATAATCGATAATATTGCAGATGCCGGAGTGAGAGCAGCCCGTGATAATGACGATACCTTCAGGGCTGGTATAAACTATTGCACTGTCATCGGTAACAAAATCTTCAACTTTATGCCCGCAACAATCGACAGTTTTACCAACAGGCTCTAGCCCTTCAAAATCGTTGTTACGCGCAATCTCCCCTAAAAAGAGTAAATTATCGGTAAGGTAATATACTCCAGGCTGTTCGACCCGTTCGAAAAGCGTCGGATAACCATCTGCCGGTAAATTAGCGCCTATAGATTTATCTTCATAGTATTTCGGCAGAAAGGCATTGGGATGAGCAACAATCTTTATTTTCTTGGCATCTTGATGGTTTACCCGATCAAGATACTGTGCAAGGTGGTTTAGCCCCCAGCTATGGTCGTTATGCCCATGAGAAAGGACAATACTGTCTATCTCAGTCAGGTTAATGCCTAAAATAGCCGCATTACTCAGAAAAACATCGGAGTAACCGGTATCAAAAAGAAATGATTTTCCGTCAATTCGTAAGTGATAGCAGACACCTGGTTCGGCGGTAAGGTACTTATCTATCAAGGTATTATTATCAACTAATACGGTTAACTGCATTTTCCCTTCCTTTTGCTATTTTATCCCCTGATTTTTCACCAATGCCAATACCTTTGTTTTTTCTTCTGGTGATAACGCCATAAACGCTAACATCATGTCTGCTAATACATCGTCGGCGGTATAGAAGTACGCTAGCGGTATTTGCAACACATCTGCGAGTTGTTGGGCAACCTCCATGCTAGCTTCATGTACACCTTTCTCGTAACGATTTATACGTGTACTTGCTTCAAATTCATCAATCCCGGCAGCAATACCAAGCTTTTTTGGGATAGCCATTTAGCAAGTCGCACCAGCTTAAGTCGTTGACAAAAAACACTATGGTAATCAGATTCTATTTTCATGACTACGATATTCGTAGTTATGGCTTGAATTGGATACTACGTATAACGTAATTATAGAAATGGCAGCAGATTAAATAGAAAATAGCCCGCGTTAACGGGCTTTAAAGACATTTTTTCGAGGTGCTGAAATGTGGTGATAATTCACTCGGTGCAATCGGTTTTTTAAGTGGATTAATTTAGATAAGATATTGTTATTATGTGTTTTTATTTGAAAACGTCATTGTGTATCTAAAGTTCGCGTGTTAAGTAATGGGACTTATTTTTTGCTCAGCTTCTTAGTGGCCGATTCCAGTTGTTTGATGCTTTTTTCTGGCGTAGGAAGATTTTCCGGCATAGTCCCACCTAATTCTTCGATTGTTTGTCGAACCTTTTGGCCCACATTAAAATGAGTCTGATTTGCTTGCTGTTTTGATTTTACCTGATCTCTACGGAGTTTCTCTTCCGCCTGTGTTGCTCTAAATAGGTTAGCTGCAAGTTCTGTAGAACCCATATGGTCGAGAATTTTTTGACTCTTTTTAAGGCCCTTGCGTTGGTGGATAGATTTTTGATCTAACCCACCATATAAGCCTTGATAACCATGATTTTGGAAGACTGCGAAATCCAACGTTGTTTCGACCCCTGCCTGTTGTGCTGTCTCCACCAGATGTTTGTTATGTTCTTTCAATTCATTACGCAGAAATAGCCGTTTTTCGTTCTCGCGTAGTTTTTTGAAGATTTCATCATCTGCAAGTTCTTGCCGCCTAGTTTGGATAGCAAAGTATGTTTGCCCGGAAGCAATCACCGGCTTGCTTGGATCACCATTTTGTACAACGAGATAGCATGCATACCTAGATAAATGGACATCATCTAACTCGCGTTGTGCTCCAGAGCCTAGAATTACCTTCTTGGTGGATTCAACGAAATGGTCTGATACATTTTGATCACTAGCTTCACAGGCTTGCGCGGCCTTAGATAAAACATTCTGGAAGTTCCTCCAATCCCTGTAATCCAGTAAAGGCGCTAAATCCCTTGCTGACCAATGCTCGTTATTATCATCACTGTGCAGACGAAGGCTTTCAAACGTTTGATGGTGTTCGTTCATGTTAATCTCCATTTTAACGAGACGATAGGTACTCTGTACTTGTGGGAAATTTTACGCTATCAGCATATGCGCTGAGTCGGTACATTCTCTGTGTACTAACGAAGAAAGGAAACTGTAGATTGGATGAAATTTCATAAGTGCGAGGAGGGAGTAAAGCCCGCGTTAACGGGCTTTAAAGACATTTTTTTGCGATGTACTAAAAGTTACTCGATATTCTGAATCTGCTCGCGCATTTGCTCGATCAGTACTTTCAATTCGATAGCGGAGTTGGTCACGTCGGCATTGATAGACTTTGATGCCAGCGTATTCGACTCGCGGTTAAATTCTTGCATCATAAAATCAAGGCGGCGGCCTACCGCTTCTTTCTTCTTCAGAATATTGTGCGTTTCTTTAACGTGCGCTTCCAGGCGATCTAGCTCTTCGGCAACATCGACACGTTGCGCCATCAGCACCAATTCTTGCTCCAGACGGGTATTTTCCAGTTGGACTTGCGCTTCTTCCAGCTTATTGAGCAAGCGCTCACGTTGCCACTGCAAGATATTTGGCATATGTGCACGGACTTTAATCACTTCCGCGCTAACACCATCAAGGCGCTGTTCGATAAGGGTTTTCAGTGCGGCCCCTTCGGTTTCACGGGACACGATAAAGTCATCCAGCACGATATCCAATGCTTGCATTAGCTCGGTACTGATTGCGTCCAGATCCTGCTCTTCAGCGGCCATGACACCCGGCCAGCGCAGAATATCCACCGGATTTATCTCGCCTTCATCACTTTGCATTTTGACCCAGTTACCGGCTTCAACTAACTGCTTTGCCAGTTTTTCATTAAGGATCAGAGAGCTTTGTGCGTTGGCATCCAGTTCAAAACGCAGGTTACACTCGATTTTGCCGCGCGTTAAGCGGCCACGGATGCGTTCGCGGATAACCGGTTCCAGACTGCGAAATTGTTCAGGTAAGCGAATATAAGTTTCTAAATAGCGTTGGTTAACGGAACGCAGCTCCCAGGCTGCGCTACCCCATTCACCCTTAATATCACGCCGAGCGTAAGCGGTCATGCTGCGGATCATTGTTGCGTACCCGTTTTAAAGAAAAGATGCAGCGATTATAGCCTCCGAGGCGCAGGCAGGATAGGCATTACATCACTAAGGCCGTATAATGCGCGACCAATATCGATTTAAAGCCGGAGAAAGCCCATGCGTCCAGCAGACCGAGCAGCACAACAAGTCCGCCCACTCACACTGACCCGTAATTACACGAAACACGCTGAAGGTTCAGTATTGGTTGAGTTTGGCGATACCAAAGTATTGTGTACCGCCACGGTCGAAGAGGGTGTTCCGCGCTTTCTCAAAGGCCAAGGGCAGGGCTGGATAACGGCTGAATATGGTATGTTGCCGCGTGCTACTCATAGCCGTAATGCCCGTGAAGCCGCGAAAGGTAAACAAGGTGGCCGTACTTTAGAGATTCAACGCCTGATTGCCCGTTCTTTACGTGCTGCGGTTGATTTGAAAAAATTAGGTGAGTTCACTATCACCTTAGACTGCGATGTGTTGCAGGCTGACGGTGGTACCCGCACGGCGTCAATCAGTGGTGCTTGTGTGGCTCTGGCCGATGCACTGAATAAACTGGTCGCTGCGGGTAAATTGAAAGCGAACCCGATGAAAGGTCTGGTTGCTGCGGTTTCTGTTGGTATCGTTAAAGGCGAGGCGCTTTGCGATCTGGAATATGTAGAAGATTCTGCCGCAGAAACGGATATGAATGTAGTGATGATGGAAGATGGCCGGATGATTGAGGTGCAGGGCACCGCAGAAGGCGAACCATTCAGTCATGAAGAACTCTTGGCGTTGCTGGCTCTGGCCCGTGGGGGGATAGAGACTATCTTCCAGGCACAGAAAGCAGTGTTAGCACAATAATTGATTAAGGCGACTTGCTAGTCGCCTTTTTTTTGCCTGCAATTTAGGTATCGAGTCAGTCAATAAAGCAATTAACAAGAACAGTCACAATCTGGAGAGGAGAAGTACCCATGAAAGCCTATCAGCGCGATTTTATCGAGTTTGCGCTTAACAAACAGGTGTTGAAGTTTGGCGAGTTTACCCTGAAGTCTGGGCGGATTAGCCCCTATTTCTTTAATGCCGGATTGTTTAATACCGGGCTGGATCTGGCAAAACTTGGGCGTTTTTACGCCGCTGCCTTAGTGGATTGTGGTGTGGAGTTCGATCTGTTGTTCGGGCCAGCATACAAAGGTATCCCGATTGCGACGACGACAGCTGTTGCATTAGCAGAGCATCACGAGCGCGATGTGCCTTACTGTTTTAACCGTAAAGAAGCGAAAAATCACGGGGAAGGCGGCAGTCTGGTAGGTAGCCCTCTACAAGGCCGAGTCATGCTGGTGGATGATGTAATAACCGCTGGTACTGCTATTCGTGAATCAATGGAGATTATCAACGCACAGGGCGCGACCCTAGCTGGTGTAATGATTTCATTGGACCGTCAGGAACGTGGTCGTGGTGAGATTTCAGCGATTCAGGAAGTTGAACGTGATTACCACTGCAAAGTGATTGCGATTGTTACGTTGAGTGATGTGATCAGTTATCTGGAAGAAAAACCGGAAATGGCTGATCATCTGGCGGCTGTGCGTGAATATCGCAAAAAATACGGTATCTAGTCACTATACGGTTAAGCCAGCAAAAAGGGCCAAATGGCCCTTTTATCGTTTTTTGACTACCCCGGCTGAGGTTTATTGCAACTGTGCCACAATCAGTGGCCAGCGGGCGTCAAACTCTTGTGTTGGCCGATAGCGGAACTCTGAGCGGACAAAGCGCGAAAGCATCCCTTCACAAAATGCCAGCAGTTGAGTTGCTAATAGTGCTTCATCATGTATAAAACCTTGCCCATCACGCAGCTTTTTCTCGCGCAAAACTTGGCGTAATTGCACTTCAATACGTTCAAACAGTTGATTAATCCGCCCTTGCAGACGATCTTGTTCAAACATCAGTGCATGACCGGTCATGATTCGGGTCAGGCCGGGGTTGCGTTCTGCAAACCCTAATACCAACAGCAGGATTAGCCGGAGGCGATTAAACGTCTCTTTTTCATCTTGCAGAATCAAATTAATGCGGGACATCAGACTATCTTCAATAAACTCGATCAGGCTATCGAACATCCGCGTTTTACTGGGGAAATGCCGATAAAGCGCTGCTTCAGAAACCCCCACATTGGCGGCAAGTTTAGCGGTAGTAATGCGTTGGCTGCCGTCACTGGATTCCAGCATCTGCGCTAAAGCCTGCAAGATTTCCTCGCGCCTGTTCCTTTTCGTATTTTGTTTTTCTGCCATGTCCGAGTAGACCCTTGCTAAAAATGACGTAATAACAAAAACCCAAATATCGGCCGCACTGGGTACCAAGCCCCGGCGGCTTATGTGATAGCTTTTTTACGATATTGAGGTCTAGGGTAGGTTATTGGCGCCCAGAATGACCAAAACCACCAGTACCACGTTCACTTTGGTCAAAATCTTCAACCAAATTGAATTCTGCTTGTACTACGGGAACAAACACCATCTGAGCGATACGTTCGCCGGGTTCGATGGTAAATGCCTGTTGACCACGGTTCCATACCGAGACCATCAATTGCCCCTGATAATCGGAATCGATAAGCCCCACCAGATTACCAAGAACCACCCCATGTTTATGCCCTAAACCCGAGCGAGGCAGAATGACGGCGGCCAAAGCACTATCGCCGATGTGTATGGCTAAGCCGGTAGGTAGCAATGTGGTTTGCCCCGGCAGTAAATCAACTGCTTCGTCCAGACAGGCACGTAAATCCAATCCGGCAGAGCCTTCTGTCGCATAGGTTGGTAAAGGAAATTCATTGCCAACACGTGGGTCCAGAATTTTAATGTCGATTTTTTTCATCATAACGGCTGACAATCTCGTCTATTAAACGCTGACTGAGGAGGTGTTTATCGCTGAGCGGTAAACGTTTCTCTCCAGCCAGCCAAAAAAGGTGCAAGGCATTGGTATCACTGTTAAAACCATGCTCTGCGAGCGATACATCATTAGCGCAAATCAGATCCAGCTTCTTCCGCGCCAGTTTTTGTCGCGCGTATTCTTCCACATTCTGGGTTTCGGCAGCAAATCCAACAACAAATGGACGATTTTTAGCCATCGAAGCCACACCGGCAACAATATCCGGGTTTTTCAACAACTTAAGGGTAATTTCATCACCCTGTTTTTTTATTTTCTCATTAGAAACTTGCTCTGCACGGTAATCCGCTACCGCAGCACAAGAAATAAAAATATTCTGCTGGGCTGCAGTGTTCTGCACTGCCTGTTGCATCTCAAGAGCACTGACAACATCAATGCGATTAACACCCGTTGGCGTGGAGAGATTAACCGGGCCTGCAATCAGTGTGACCTTAGCGCCTCTCGCTGCGGCGGCCTGAGCAATCGCAAAGCCCATCTTGCCCGAACTTTGATTACTGATAAAGCGCACCGGATCAAGTGCTTCACGCGTTGGCCCTGCGGTAATCATGACACTCAAATGTTGCAGGTCTTGTTTTACAGAAAAATGACTGTCTGCCAGCGCGACGATTTCCAGTGGGTCCAGCATTCTTCCCGGCCCCACATCACCACAAGCCTGGCTGCCGCTGTCCGGCCCCCACAGCAACATTCCGCGATTAGCGAGCGTCTGCAAGTTTGCCTGAGTGGCCGCAGCACGGTACATCTGTTGATTCATAGCCGGAACAGCCGCAATAGGGGCTGCTGTGGCCAGGCAAACCGTGGTGAGGAGGTCATTTGCCATCCCTGCTGTAACCCTGGCCAGCAAATCAGCCGTAGCCGGGGCCATGATGACCAGATCAGCCCATTTACCCAACTCAATATGGCCCATGGCGGCTTCTGCCGCCGGATCGAGCAAATCATCTGAGACGGGATAACCCGAGACTGCCTGCAACGTGAGTGGCGTAATGAACGCTTTGGCGGCGGTCGTCATCACCACCCGCACCTCTGCGCCCCTGTCGCGCAAGCGGCGTACCAGCTCAGGAGATTTATACGCGGCAATACCCCCGCTAATCCCGAGCACAATATGTTTGCCGGAAAGTCCCGTCATCATGATTGTCCGAATGAAAGCTGTAAGAGGCAATATTTTAGCATAACCGTCGGGCAGATTAGCTATCGGGCTGTCGCTTGATGCCATCAATCATCAAATTTGCGAAGCGTTTCGCATGCACTAAATCATGAGTTCGCCAGGCAGAAAGCCTTCTGTCATGCTGCACGCGCTGTTCAGGGATTACAGGAGCCAAAGGATGGATGAATGGTATGGGCAGATAGCCCCAAGGGAAAAATTACTGAAATATGGTGCTGCTGTACTAACCGATGCCGAGTTACTCGCGATTTTTCTGCGTACCGGTATTCCCGGAATGCACGTAATGCAGATGGCTGAATATCTGATTGAAGAGTTCGGCTCACTTCATGGGCTGATGTCGGCGGATTATCAGACGTTATGTGCTCAAAAAGGGATTGGCTCATCTAAATACAGCCAAATTCAAGCCATTGCAGAACTGGCCTGTCGTTGCTTTTCATCCCACCTGATGCGGGAAAGTGTTCTGCAAAATCCCGAAATTACCCAAAAATTTCTGCAAAATATTCTTTCCCATCGCGAACGAGAGATTTTTTTAGTCATGTTTTTGGATAACCAGCATCGTGTTATTCGCCATGAGGAGATGTTTACTGGTACCATCAGCAGCGTTGAGGTTCATCCGAGAGAAATTGTGCGTGAAGCGCTGAAGGTTAATGCCGCCGCGCTGATTCTGGCGCATAATCACCCCTCGGGTAAGGCTGAACCGAGCCAAGCCGACCGTTTGATTACTACGCAGGTGATAAAAGCCTGCTCATTATTAGATATTCGGGTGCTCGATCATTTAGTGGTTGGCCGGGGTGAATGTGTCTCATTTGCTGAACGCGGATGGCTTTAGAGCAATAATAATTGATCCTTTCGGGATCTTTAGCTGTTCGGGACTTGAGCACTTACGCTTCAGAGCGTATACTACGCCACCTTTGAGAATCTTGGGTTTGGCGTGAAGAGCCTATCTCAGCAGGTTTATAGCCTGGTGACAGGGGTTTCTGACCTGATGACAGTGAGTCTTCTCAGTGAATTTGCTGAGATGGGCTCTAAAGCCTGACGAGGCGGCCAAATCCTATACGAAGCTCGAGCTGATTTGATTTTTGGAGAATAGACATGTCCCGAGTCTGCCAAGTTACTGGCAAGCGCCCGGTGAGCGGTAACAACCGTTCCCACGCAATGAACGCGACCAAACGCCGTTTTCTGCCGAACCTTCACTCTCACCGTTTTTGGGTTGAGGGCGAGAAGCGCTTTGTAACTCTGCGTGTATCTGCTAAAGGTATGCGTGTTATTGATAAGAAGGGTATCGAAACGGTCTTGGCCGAAATTCGCGCCCGCGGTGAGAAGTATTAAGGAACTGAATCATGGCTAAAGGTGTTCGCGAGAAGATCAAGCTGGTTTCTTCTGCTGGTACTGGTCACTTCTATACCACTACGAAGAACAAGCGTACTAAGCCGGAAAAATTGGAATTGAAGAAATTCGATCCAGTTGTCCGTCAACACGTGATCTATAAAGAAGCTAAAATTAAATAATTTTAATTTTGGTGGATTATGAAAACCCGGCTTCGGCCGGGTTTTTTATTATATAAAGTTCAGTGAGATACGTTTAGGGAGGTTACATGCCTGAATTACCAGAAGTTGAGACCAGCCGACGCGGGATCGAACCTTATCTTGTCGGCCAAACCATTCTTTACGCGGTGGTCAGAAATGCCCGTTTGCGTTGGCCGGTGTCCGATGAAATTCTGGCATTGAGCGATCAACCGGTGCTCAGTGTTCAGCGTCGGGCCAAGTATTTATTGATAGAACTGCCAACTGGCTGGATTATCGTCCATCTGGGGATGTCAGGTAGCTTACGGATATTGTCTGACGAAACTGAAGCTGAAAAACACGATCATGTCGATTTGGTTATCAGTAATGGCAAAATATTGCGTTATACCGACCCACGGCGCTTTGGTGCCTGGTTGTGGGCAAAAGACCTTGAAACCAGCAATGTATTAGCGCATTTAGGGCCAGAACCACTGAGCGATGAATTTTCTCCCCAATACCTGTTTGATAAATCACGGAATAAACGCACCGTGATTAAACAGTGGCTGATGGATAACAAAGTGGTGGTTGGCGTTGGCAATATTTATGCCAGTGAATCCTTGTTTGCCGCAGGTCTTTTACCTGACCGTGCTGCTGGTTCATTAACCAACGCTGAAATTGTACTGTTAGTGGCCACAATAAAAGCCGTGTTGCTGCACTCTATTGAACAGGGGGGCACCACATTGCGCGACTTTCTACAGTCAGATGGTAAGCCAGGTTACTTTGCGCAGGAGTTGCAGGTGTACGGGCGGGCGGGCGAGCCATGTCGCCGTTGTGGGCATCTGATTGAAATTGCGAAGCATGGGCAGCGCAGCACGTTTTTTTGCCGCCACTGCCAACATTAATCGTATACCCTCGTATTTGACGCCGCAGGGTTGTGGGCTACGTTCGCTTACCGCTAGCCTGCAACTCCAATGGCTTCGGCGATATAGGGTTGCATAAATAAAAGGGTCAGGCCAGTTTAGTCATCAGCGCTGCGGTGACGGGGGCAGGAAGGAACGGTGTGATATCGCCGCCATGGCGTGCCACTTCCTTCACCAACGAGGAAGAGATAAACGACCATTTCTCTGATGGCATCAGGAAGACACTTTCCAGTTTGGGCATCAGGTGGCGGTTCATATTGGCCAGTTGCCATTCATACTCAAAGTCTGACACTGAGCGTAAGCCTCGAACCAAAATATTAGCATCGTGTTTTTTGGCAAATTCAGCCATCAGTTCGCTGAATCCTAAAACTTCGACATTCTTCAACGGAGCTGTTACTTCCTTTGCTAATGCGACGCGTTCTTCCAGTGTAAACATCGGTTTTTTGCTGGAACTGTCGGCAATAGCCAGGATGACATGGCTGAACATAGCTGCGGCACGTGCCACTAAGTCCAAATGCCCATTGGTTATGGGGTCAAATGTCCCCGGATAGATGGCTTTGGTGGTCATGAGTTCTCGCTTTTCTGATATTGGTGGCTCAATGCCCACAGAGCCGCATATTTATTAAAGGTATATTGCGCGTTTACTACTGCCAGCAATAGCCCTTGTTTACCATCGAGGAAACCTGCACGTAATAACCATGTCTTACAGAAAGCCCCAAGAGTATGGCTGAGAATAGAGAAGTAGCTACAACTCTTACCTTGCTGATGGCGTTGAGTCGCCCACGCTTCGGCATAACTCAGTTGTTTACGTTGAAAAGCAAAGAAATCACGACAAGTCAGATGCAATAAATCACCGCTCAACGGGATAACTTTTGCTGAGCCGCTATTAAGCGATTCATGTACTAAATTATCGTTATATTGGAATTGATGATGCGGATATAACCGGGTGACTCGATCTGGATACCAGCCACTGTGGCGCATAAAACGACCTAAAAATAGATTCCGCCGGGCGCAGCTATAAACCGCGCCTTCCTCCGGTGTAATAAGTACCGCTTCAATAGCGGTTTTAAGCTCAGGAGTCACCCGTTCATCGGCATCCAGCATCAGAATATAATCGCCACTGGCATACTGTTGGGCTAATTGCCGCTGTTTGCCATAACCCGGCCATTGCGCATTACTGTATACTTTCGCGCCATATTGCTGGGCCAGCGCGATGGTTTCATCTTCACTGCCTGAATCCAATACCACTATTTCATCAGCCCAACTCACCGATGCCAGGCAATCCGCTAGCAATGAGGCTTCATTCTTGGCAATCATCACCACTGACAGGCGTTTTCTTGCACTCATTTAGTGGCTCCGTTGTGGCAGATAAGGCTCCAACAAGTGTAATAACCGTTGTAGTGCACCCTGGTTTTCATGCAACACGTCAACTGCATGGCGGCCATAATAAAGGCGGCAATCTTCATCCGTGAGTAGCACGGTGATTTCTTTTACCAGCGATAGGGTATCCGTCACGGTGATCAACCCTTCAGCCTGTTCCAGCTTGGCACAGATGTCTTTAAAGTTAAATGTATGTGGCCCCATCAGCACAGGGATGGCATGGGCTGCTGCTTCAAGCGGATTATGACCACCACGCTCAACCAAGCTTCCACCGACAAAAGCCAGATCGGCAATGCCATATAACAGCATCAGTTCACCCATGGTATCGCCAATCACAACCTGTGTACTGCCAGAAGGAATTTCCCCCTTGCTACGTAAGGTGTAACTCAGCCCAGCTTTCTCCGTCAGTTCAACCGCTTTCGGGAAGCGTTCGGGGTGGCGAGGAACCAAAATCAGCAATAATGTCGGGAAGTGTTGCAGTAATTGGTGATGAGCTTCCAACAAAATGGCTTCTTCCCCATCATGGGTACTGGTTGCAATCCACACTGGGCGATGCGGCGCCCATTGGCGGCGTAATGTTACAGCTCTGGCTGCTAATTCAGGGGTGACGGAAATATCAAACTTTAGGCTGCCCGTTACCGTCAACTGAGAGCGTTTGAGGCCCAGTTCAATGAACCGGTCACCATCTTCTTGATTTTGTGCGGCAATCAGCGTGATACGTTGCAGCATATTACGGATAAAGCTACCGATTTTCTTATAGCCAGCGGCAGAACGGGCAGAAAGGCGGGCATTGGCAATCACCAGCGGGATTTTGCGGTGATGCAGTGCATTAATAAGGTTCGGCCACAATTCTGTTTCCATGATAATGACCAGCTTAGGATTGACCTGATCAAGAAAGCGGTTCACAGAGCCGGGGAGGTCGTAAGGCAGATAAACGTGGTGAACATCTTTACCAAACGCAGATTGGACACGCTCAGAACCCGTCGGTGTCATCGTGGTCACGGTAATGGGCAATGATGGGTAGCGGTGACGCAATGCTCTGACTAAAGGGATCGCGGCCAGTGTTTCACCGACTGAAACTGAATGCAGCATGATACCGCCAGCGACAACTTTACCGGCACAAAAACCATAACGTTCACCCCAGCGCTTGCGATAAGCGGGGGCTTTACGGCTACGTAACAGCAACCGCAGCCAGATCAAAGGTTGAATAAGGTAGAGTAGTACCTGATATAAACGCAGCAACATTCTATCAATTTCATTTATATGGATTATTAAGAATAATACCATATTTGAGCAAGAAAGGCTCTTTTCAACTGGGTCAGCCCGATAGCCAGAGCAGGGCCAGTCTATTCATAAAAAAGAATATAATTTTTAACAATTTTCAGTAATTGAGCAGCGATAAAATTGATTTTACCTACTCTCAAGTGAGAGTAATTATCATTATTGTTTTTAGTCGTGAATGGTGTAGCCGTAGATATCATTAGGTTATATTTTAATGATATTTTTATCTAGGAATGCGCTTCTTTTTAGCGATATATCTCAGTTTCTTACCGGCTTTACTTTGATAGAAGAGAATTTAGCAATTAATGGCGTAAGCAGAGGAATTGGTGAGTGGCTATTAGGTGGATATCAGCGAGTGACTTACTTAATTATTTAAATAATCAATTAGGGATTCTTAACAATTAGATGCCGAAGTTAATTGAAGCGCTGTATTAGCCGCCATCCTTTGTTAGATAATATGCGAGAAAGATAATCAGATAACCCACAACAATCAACTCTGATAATTACCAGAGTCGATTGTTATTACATGATAAATATCGGCAGGTAGAATTCCTGGCACGAATAAATCACTGGAAACAAACAATAGGCGCTTATGAAATCAGTGCTTCCAATCGTGCCATAATAGTTTCAGCCGTAATTGTATCCATACTTTTTTGTTCGGAAATCACCGCAATCTGGTTTTTCCCATAACCGCCAATTAACCCAGGGTCGGTAGGGCCGAATAGAGTAATATTCGGGCGATCCAACGCTGCGGTTAGGTGGCTGAGGCCGGTATCAACGGAAACAACAGCTTTTGCGCCAGCCAGAACCTCTGCTACCTGCTGGAGACTGAGTTTAGGCAAGACCTCGACATGCGGGAAATGCTCCGCTAATCGTAAAGCACGTTGATACTCATGTTCCGCCCCCCACGGTAACTTGATTTTTAAACCGGTGGGGGCAACCAGCTCGATCAATTGCAGCCAATGGCTTTCAGGCCAGTGCTTGTTGTCTCTGGTCGTTGCGTGCAGAAAAACCAAATACTGACCAGCATCGCCAGGTAACTGGTTTAAAAAGCGCTGCGCGATAGCATAGTCGCCATAACTGTCTGGTTTATCATAACCCAGACTTTTGGCAAACAGTTGGCGTATGCGCTCAACCGCATGTTGTTTGGTGTCAATTTCATGGCGGCAGTTATAAAACCAACTGGCAAATGGCTCACGGGCACTTTTGCAATCCGGGCCATGCCTAACCCCTTTGGCAATACGGGTAATCAGCGCGGCACTTTTAATTAGCCCCTGAGCATCGATCACCAAATCATAATGGCGTTGCTGCACAACACGTTTAAAATCGCAGCGTTCCTGCCGGGTATCACTACCAAACCAATTTTTACGCCAACGGCGGATGGCCACCGGAATCACTTTATCCACTGCCGGATGCCAACTTGGGATCTGACTAAATCCTTCCTCTACTACCCAATCAAAGCGAATATCTGGAAGGGCATTCATCGCATCGGTCAGTGCGGGCAACGTGTGTAAAACGTCGCCCATCGAAGAGGTTTTAACGATTAATACATGCATTAATCGGCCTCACTGACAGAGTTTTGGCAAGCGGATAATTGTTTCTCAAGGGCCGCCATCACTTGTTCTGGCTGGATATCAATCAAACTCTGATGATAGCCCTGCACGCTATCGCCTTTGCGCACTTTGTGATAGCCGGTAATTAGGCGAATGACAGTGGCTTTATCAGACAGTGGTGGGGTGAAGTCCGGGCTACTTGGGCCATATAAGGCCACTAATGGTTTATTTAATGCGGCAGCAACATGCATTAAACCGGAGTCATTACTGACTACCGCGCTACAGGCCGCAATCAATACCACCGCTTGCTCCAGCGATGTTTGCCCTGCCAGATTGAGGCAATATTCGCGGGAGTTCTCGCCCAAAGTCTGGCGGATCTCTTCGCCGGCTTCACTATCTTTAGCTGAACCTAATAAAACGACTTGATAGCCAGCATCAATCAGTTTTTGTGCCAGAGTGGCATAGTGATAATGCGGCCAGCGTTTTGCCGGGCCAAACTCAGCTCCTGGGCAGAAACCTACGATTGGCCGGTTATCTGTCAAATTGAATGACGCGGTAATCTCGGCAATTTCTTCATCCCGAACCTGCAATCGCGGCCATAGCAAAGGTTGCGGTAAATCATCGGCTGAGTGGATTTTTTCTTTATCATAGGCCAGTGCAACATAGCGCTGAACCATCATAGGGAAGGCTTGTTTATCCAGAATACGCATATCATTGAGCAAGAAGTAGCGCATTTCGCCACGCCAGCCAATACGTTGCTTAATCCCTGAAAAATAAGGTATCAGGGCGGATTTAAACGAGTTTGGCAGCACATAGGCGCGATCATAGCCGGTTTCACGTAAGGCTAAACCCAAGCGACGACGTTCATCAAAAGCAAAAGCCCCGTGCCCTAAGGGCATTGGGATTGCATGACGCACTTCTGGCATTCTGGCCAAAAGCGGACGGCACCACGCGGGTGCCATCACATCAATATCTGCTGCCGGATATTCGGCCTTCAGGGTACGGTAAAGACTTTGCGACATCATCATATCGCCAACCCAAGAAGGGCCGATGACCAGTATTTTCATACCGTTTATCAATTCCTTGCAGCAAGTAATTTAGACTGAGCGATTGAGCCAGGCCAGATATTCTTTGACGCCTTCAGCGACTGTTTTGAACGGCTTGTCGTAACCAGCAGCACGCAGCTTGGTGAGGTCAGCTTGGGTGTATGCCTGATAACGGCCTTTCAACTTTTCAGGGAATTCAATGTATTCCACTGGCCCACTATGGTGGAAGTCTACTACGGCATCGGCAACAGCCTGGAAAGATTCTGCGCGCCCGGTACCACAGTTGAAAATGCCGGAAACATTGTTTTGCCAGAACCACAGGTTAACGTCAGCCACATCACCCACATAGATGAAATCGCGTTTGAAGTTTTCACTGCCGGAGAAGAGTTTAGGATTCTCACCTGCGTTGATCTGGTTATTCAAGTGGAAGGCAACGCTTGCCATGCTACCTTTGTGGCCTTCACGTGGACCATAAACGTTGAAATAACGGAAACCACAAATCTGCGAATCAGCTTGCGGCAGAATCTCGCGCACATACTGATCAAACAAGAATTTGGAATAACCATAAACGTTGAGTGGTTGTTCGTACTGGCGATCTTCGATGAAATTATCGGTACGCCCGCCATACGTGGCAGCAGAAGAGGCATATAAGAACGGAATGCCGCGATCCAGACAGAAGTGCAGGATATCTTTAGAGTATTGATAGTTGTTATCCATCATGTACTTGCCATCCCACTCGGTGGTGGAAGAACAGGCACCCTCGTGGAAAATGGCTTCGATCTCACCCATATCATCACCGGCAACAATGCTGGCAACAAAATCTTCTTTATCCATGTAATCAGCGATATCCAGATCAACCAAATTGACGAATTTAGTGCCGTCTTTCAGGTTATCAACAACCAGAATATCTTTATAACCGATATTATTCAGTGCCTTAACGATGTTGCTGCCAATGAAACCGGCGCCGCCAGTGACGATAATCATCAGGTTCACCCTTGCTAATCTTCTTGGTCGGGCACAATGCCCCACACTCTAGTTGGCGTTATCATAACATTTCATAGGATAGCGCACAGCCGCAAGGGGCTTAATCTCACGGTTTCTATGCGGCTTTAGGATTGTTCGCCGTGATATGTGCTGCATTTTTTATAATATAAGACAAGGTTCCTCGTCAGCTCGCTCACTAATCAGTAAAATGTACTGTGAAATTGCCCATCCTGGAGATAACTGAATGTCCCTGCCATTTAATCGACACCCTTTTTATCAGCAATTAGAAGAACAACTCATAACTACCCGTGCTGAAGGGTTGTATAAAAACGAGCGCATTATCACCTCCGCCCAGCAAGCAGATATTGCTGTAGCTGATGGAAGCCACGTAATTAATTTCTGCGCCAATAACTATTTGGGCTTGGCCAACCATCCAAGGCTTATCGCAGCCGCTAAGCAAGGCATGGATACTCATGGCTTTGGTATGGCGTCGGTTCGTTTTATTTGTGGTACGCAAGACACGCATAAAGAGCTGGAGCAGAAGCTGGCCAGTTTCCTCGGTATGGAAGATGCCATTCTTTACTCTTCTTGCTTTGATGCTAACGGCGGTCTGTTTGAAACCCTGCTCGGGCCAGAAGATGCCATTATTTCTGATGCGCTGAATCATGCCTCGATCATTGATGGTGTACGGTTATGTAAAGCCAAGCGCTACCGTTATGCCAATAACGATATGAGCGAACTGGAAGTCCAACTCAAACAAGCCAAAGCAGATGGCGCGCGTCATATTATGATTGCCACTGACGGCGTGTTCTCAATGGATGGTGTCATTGCCAACCTGAAAGGTGTTTGCGATCTGGCTGATGAGTATCAGGCATTAGTGATGGTCGATGACTCCCATGCCGTGGGCTTTGTGGGTGCTAATGGCCGTGGTACTCATGAATACTGCGAAGTAATGGATCGCGTTGATATTATCACCGGTACTTTGGGTAAAGCACTGGGTGGGGCGTCAGGCGGCTATACCGCGGGTCGTAAAGAAGTGGTTGAGTGGTTGCGCCAGCGTTCACGGCCTTATTTGTTCTCAAACTCGCTGGCTCCGGCAATCGTTGCCGCCTCAATTGAAGTGTTATCGCTCCTGGAAGACGGTGCTGAACTGCGTGACCATTTATGGGCGAACGCGCGTTTATTCCGCGAGAAAATGAGTGCCGCCGGATTCACATTGGCTGGCGCTGATCATGCAATTATTCCGGTCATGCTGGGTGAAGCCAAGCTGGCACAGGAGTTTGCCAATGCCTTGCTGAAAGAAGGTATTTACGTCACCGGCTTCTTCTATCCGGTGGTGCCAAAAGGTCAGGCTCGTATTCGTACCCAAATGTCGGCTGATCATACGACAGAGCAAGTCGAGCGGGCTATTGAAGCCTTTGTGCGTATTGGCAAACAACTTAACGTTATTGCGTAAGGAATGTTCATGAAAGCATTGTCTAAACTGAAGGCCGAAGAAGGTATCTGGATGACCGATGTGCCACCACCAGAGTTGGGGCACAACGATATCATGATCAAAATTCGCAAAACCGCTATCTGTGGTACCGATGTGCATATTTATAATTGGGATGAATGGTCGCAAAAAACGATCCCCGTCCCAATGGTGGTCGGCCACGAATATGTTGGTGAAGTTGTCGCCATTGGTCAGGAAGTGAAAGGCTTTAGTATTGGTGATCGGGTGTCTGGCGAGGGGCATATTACCTGCGGTCATTGCCGTAACTGCCGCGGTGGTCGCACTCATCTGTGCCGTAATACTGTGGGGGTTGGGGTCAACCGCCCTGGTTCTTTCGCCGAGTATTTGGTCATTCCTGCCTTCAATGCGTTCAAAATTCCAGACAATATTTCTGATGAGTTAGCCGCTATTTTTGACCCCTTCGGCAATGCGGTGCATACCGCGTTATCCTTTGATTTAGTGGGTGAAGATGTCCTGGTTTCCGGTGCTGGCCCGATTGGTATCATGGCTGCTGCCGTGTGTAAGCATGTAGGCGCTCGCCATGTTGTAATCACTGATGTGAATGAATATCGCCTGGATCTGGCGCGTAAAATGGGTGTAACCCGTGCCGTTAACGTTAGTAAAGAGAATCTGACGGATGTAATGGCTGAACTGGGCATGACTGAAGGGTTTGATGTGGGTCTGGAAATGTCAGGTGCGCCACCGGCGTTCCGTTCATTACTTAACTCCATGAATCATGGTGGGCGTATTGCAATGCTGGGGATACCTCCCTCTGATATGTCAATCGACTGGAATCAGGTGATCTTCAAAGGGCTGTTTATCAAAGGGATATATGGCCGTGAAATGTTTGAAACCTGGTACAAAATGGCAGCACTCATTCAATCTGGTCTGGATTTAACCCCGATCATCACTCATCGCTTCTCTATTGATGAGTTCCAGCAAGGGTTTGATGCGATGCGTTCGGGTAAGTCGGGTAAGGTGGTTTTAAGCTGGGACTAAAATATTCCCTTCGGCCTTGACGTTGCAGGGGTGTTGGCTGCGCGCACTAACCCGAATCACTTACTTATGTAAGCTCATCGGGATGAGTTTGCTGGCCGCCTACCTGCACCTCCAATGACTTTGGGAATTCCCTTCGGCCTTGACGTTGCAGGATTGAGAGCGGGGCAGTCAGATGATGATTGCCCCGTTTTATTAAGGTTTATCCGCTTTAGGCTTATCGCCGTCTTGGCTATTTGTTTTTGGTTTATCCACCGGAATAACTGGCGCTACTGGCGGGAAGTATTGCTGCCAATGCCGCTGAACAAAAATCACCGCAGGGCTTTGCATCAAGCTCTCACCTATGATGCTAAACATCCTGTCTGCGTAGATTTTCTCTGCTACATAGCTCTCTTTCGCTTTGCATTGCTTGATAGCTTTCAGGCGCTCGCCTTGGGTTGAACTAGGTAGTTTTGTTTTACCCGATAACATACCGCCACTGTTGTTTTGCGTATTGTTTTGTATTGGCTCATTGAGCAGTGCACTCGGCCGGACTAATACGATATCAGCAGGTAACTGAGGCAACATTTGTTGCAGTACTTTAATGGTGGCCGGATGGGGGTGCCCAATAGCAATAGCTGAACCATTACGGCGGGCCAATTCTACCGCACGGTTAAACTGTTGGCGGATCGCCGCTTCATTTTGTGAGTCATCCAAAAAGACTTTGCGCTTAATGACTTTAACATGAGTCCCCTCTGCGGCCCGGCCCGCCTGACTATTACCGATGGTCACGCTATCGAGGAAATAGAGCTGATAGTGGTCCAGCTCCTGCATCACTTTCTGCATGCCGGAGAAACTGGAGGTCATCGCGCTGCCCATATGGTTATTCATGCCCTTGGCATAGGGGACATTATTCACCGCCTGGCGCATGATGCGCTGGATCTCTTCGCTGCTCATTGATGGCTGTAATGTATCGCGCTCCAGCGGTTGTTTGCTTAGGGGAGCCATCGGCAAATGAATCAGAATTTCACGCCCTTGATTATGGGCTTTGATAGCCATCTCTCTGGCATAAGGCGCATTCGGCAGGATAGCCACTGAAATAGGCAATGGCATCTGTAAAATCTTGTTTTCGTTCTGGGGGCGATAACCAAAGTCATCAATCACAATAGAAAGTTTGCCCGCCTGTGCGGCGTTAGCGATGAGTAGGGCGCTTACAATGATAAATCGGCGTGTGTTGAAATAGTGCAATACAAGTTCCCTAACGTTGTTCGCTATCGTCCTAACCAAGGTTGTGGGTTAACTGCTTGTCCTTGACGGCGGATTTCGAAATAGAGTGATGGTTCACCCTGGCCGCCACTGGTACCCACAAGGGCGATCGGTTGGCCAGCTTTCACCTGAGCACCCACATTGACCAGTGCACTCTGGTTGTAGCCATACAAACTCATATCCCCTTTACCATGTTCGATAACCACGACCAAACCATAGCCTTGCAGCCAGTCAGCCAGTAAGACACGGCCATCGGCGATCGCTTTCACTTCACTGCCTTCTGGTGCGGAGATAACCATGCCTTTCCAGCGTAGTTCACCTTGTAAAGCTTCACCGAAACGGTGAGTGACATTACCACGGACCGGCCAGACAGCTTGCCCATCTGGGCGACCAAGGCCACCAGTGCGCGCCATTAATGAGCGCTCACTTTCACTTGGCTTATAGCTGGAACCGGTTTTCTTGGCTTGTTGTTCTTTAACTTTTATCTGTTCGCGTACCCGAGCGGCTTCTTTGGCCTCTCGTTCGGCGCGAGCTTTCGCTTCTCGTTCTGCTTTGGCAATTTGATCACGTAAGCGGGTTTCGTTCAGTTTTAACTCAGCCAGGCCTTGCTGATCTTTTTCCAGTGAGGCTTCCAGCGAGGTCAGGGTTTTCTTGCGGGCGGTACGCGCTTGTTCCAGTTTTTGCTGCTGAGTTTTCTGCTCATTCAATACAGTTTTTTGCTGGTTTTGCTTTTGCTCCAGCGTTTGTTTCTCGGCAGAGAGATGGGTACGAGTCTGTTTCAGCTCTTCAATGGATTGCTGCCGTGCTTCATTGAGGTAACTGAAATAAGCCAGAATACGCTCACTGCGCTGGCTCTCTTCGCCACTCAAAATAAGCTGTAAACCACTGTGCTGGCCTTGTTTAAAGGCGGCATCAAGTTGTTTAGACAGAATATTTTGTTGCTGGGATTGTTTGCTCTCGAGTTTCTCAATTGAGGAGGTGAGACGGGAAATTTCTTGGTCCAACTCAGTCAGGGTACCTTGGGTGTCACGCAGGCTGCGGCTGGCCTGAGCAATGGTATTTTCCTGTTGCTTCAACTGATCCAGCAATGAACTGCGTTGCTGCTTTTGTTGCTGAACACTTTTTTCTTTTTCGGCAATATCCTGCTGAATGGTCTTCAACTGGTCTTTGCTCTGTGCGGTTTTTGCTGTAGCGGGGGCATCTGCTGCCGTGCCGGATAATGGCAATAGCAATACGCCAGCGCAAAAAACGCTGGCGTACAGTGCTGACCACGGGCGACGCACCAACTGACCTGACAGCCGAGAAACTGTATCTCGGCTGGTGGTGATGGCCTCTTCCGTAACCATTAATTTTGCAAATGACGCTTTTTCCTTCATAACGAAGGATTATTCCACGATGAACAGCGGCTTACCAGTCATCTCTTGCGGGATTTCCATTTCCATCAGTGACAGCATGGTTGGCGCGATATCTGAAAGTTTGCCGCCTTCAACCGCTTTAACCCCTTTATTGCCGACATAAATCAATGGTACAGGCAGGCTGGTATGGGCTGTATGGGCCTGACCGGTTGCCGGGTCGCGCATCTGCTCAGCGTTGCCGTGGTCGGCGGTGATAAGCAATTGTCCATCGGCGGCTTTTACGGCAGCAACCACTTGTTCAATACAATTATCCAGTGTTTCTACTGCTTTCACGGCAGCATCGTAATCACCGGTATGACCAACCATATCGCCGTTCGGATAGTTACAAATTATCACATCATATTTGCCACTGCCGATAGCGCCGACCAATTTCTCAGTCAGTTCTGCTGAACTCATTTCCGGTTGCAGGTCATAAGTGGCCACTTTCGGTGAGTTGATCAGGATACGGTCTTCGCCTTTAAATGGTTCTTCAACGCCGCCGTTATAGAAGAAAGTGACGTGAGCATACTTTTCAGTTTCGGAAATGCGTAACTGTGTTTTGTCATGCTTCATCAGCCACTCACCGAAGGTATTCTGTAGTGATGCTGGTGGGTAAGCGCAGGCCACTTTAATATCCGCTGCATATTCAGTCAGCATGACGAAATCGCCGAAGTTAACCACTTTATCCCGTTTGAAACCGTCAAAATCGGCGTTAACAAAGGTACGGGTGATTTGACGTGCGCGGTCAGCACGGAAGTTCATGAAGATCAGCGCGTCGCCATCGTTCATAGCTGCATCGGCTTCACCCGCTGCTTGAATCACGGTTGGTCTGACAAATTCATCGTTTTCATCACGGGCATAGGCTGCTTGCAGACCTGCGACGGCGTTATCAACGGTAAACTCGCCTTTTGCCTGAGTCAGCAAATCGTAGGCCAGTTGTACGCGATCCCAGCGGTTATCGCGGTCCATCGCATAGTAACGACCAATAATAGAAGCGATGCGGCCTTTGCCCAGTGCGGCAAATTTATCAGTGAATCGTTTCAGTGAAGACTCAGCACTGCGCGGCGGGGTGTCACGTCCATCGAGGAATGCGTGCAGATAAATCGCTGTCGCACCGCGTTTGGCGGCCAGTTCAACCATGGCCAGAATGTGGTCTTCGTGGCTGTGCACGCCACCGGCAGATAACAGACCCATAATGTGGACCGCTTTACCTGCTTTAACCGCTTTATCAATCGCTGCTGTTAGGGTTGAGTTAGTGAAGAAGTCGCCGTCTTTGATCTCTTTGTCGAGGCGGGTCAAGTCCTGATAGACAATGCGACCGGCACCCAGGTTGACGTGGCCCACTTCAGAGTTACCCATTTGCCCGTCAGGCAGGCCAACATCCAGACCGGAAGCGGCGATTAAAGTATGAGGCTGTTGCTGCCATAAACGGTCCATAACCGGCGTTTTAGCATTCAGAATGGCATTATCCTGCTGTTCTTCGCGGTGACCGTAGCCATCAAGAATAGTCAGTACCAGTGGTTTTTTAGTGCTCGACATTGCATAACCTCTTTCTTATAAGTCCAAGTGTCAAATAGCGGTGAACATCAAACGATGTGCGCGGCTATGTACACTCGGCTATTTATATTAACGTATTTACACCGCCAGAACGAAGGCGGTAATTTACTACAAAACCGGTTAAAAATAGCCCAAAGAGATCAACATTGGCGTGGGGTTTTGCGTAATTGTCATCATTTAGACGACAAAACTTTCCGAAATGGCTCGCAGTTTCTGCAATAGCACTTGCATATTGGCTGTATTTGCCGCAACGCGCAGGTATACTCTGTGACCTTGAATATTATCCCCTAACTAACGGGAGTTTTTACCCCCATGTTGCAAGAAATTATGCAATTCATTAGCCAGCATCCGGTTTTGAGTCTGGCCTGGGTGGCGTTGTTCGTCGCCGTAATTTTCACCAGCTTTAAGACCTCTCTCTCTAAAGTGAAAGAGATCACCCGTGGTGAAGCGACGCGTCTGATTAACAAAGAAGATGCGGTTGTGGTTGATATCCGCACACGTGATGATTATCGCAAAGGCCATATCGCCAGTTCTATTAATTTGCTGCCAAGCGACATTAAAAACGGTAATTTGGCTGAATTGGAAAAACACAAAGCACAACCTATCATTGTGGTTTGTGCTACTGGTACAACCTCTCGTGCTTCGGCTGAACTGCTGAACAAAGCGGGCTTTGAACGCGTATTTACCTTGAAAGAAGGTATCTCCGGCTGGAGTGGCGAGAATCTACCACTGGCGCGCGGCAAGTAATCATATTGCCTGCGTTTTAGTGATATGAGTATTGAGCTGTACCCGTATTTGTTATAAAAATTCGCTATATCAATAAATTATAATGTTAACTGAGGTGTATCCATGGCGAAAATTGAGATTTATACCAAAGCAACCTGCCCGTTCTGCCATCGTGCCAAAGCACTGCTGAACAACAAAGGTGCTGCTTTCCATGAAATCGCAATTGACAGTGATCCGGCCAAACGCGAAGAGATGATTGCTCGCAGCGGGCGGACGACCGTGCCTCAGGTATTTATTGATGGGCAGCATATCGGTGGCTGTGATGATTTACACGCCCTGGATGCGCGCGGTGGGCTTGATCCGCTGCTTTAACTCGTCAGTGGGTCCCATCAATTTGATGGACAGAGCCCACGGCGGCAGTGCTATTTAATACAGACGTCTAACTTAGGGTATTTATACACATGTCCGAACAAAACAACACAGAGATGGCTTTCCAGATCCAGCGTATCTACACTAAAGATATCTCTTTCGAAGCGCCAAATGCCCCGCAGGTTTTCCAGCAGGATTGGCAACCAGAAGTTAAACTTGATCTTGATACTGCTTCTAGTCAACTGGCTGAAGATGTGTATGAAGTGGTACTGCGAGTGACGGTAACCGCCTCTTTGGGTGAAGAAACTGCATTCCTGTGCGAAGTTCAACAGGGTGGCATCTTCTCCATCGCGGGTATCGATGGTACCCAGTTGGCGCATTGCTTAGGTGCGTACTGCCCGAACATTTTGTTCCCGTATGCTCGCGAATGCATCACCAGCCTGGTTTCTCGCGGTACTTTCCCACAGCTTAATTTGGCACCGGTTAACTTTGATGCCCTGTTCATGAACTATCTGCAACAGCAGGCTGACGGCGAAGGTGCTGAACAACGTCAGGATGCCTGATGAACACCATCAATGCTTCAATGACTGTAATCGGTGCCGGATCTTACGGCACCGCATTAGCCATTACGCTGGCGCGTAATGGCCATCAAGTCGTGTTATGGGGCCATGACCCTAAGCATATTCAGGTTTTACAACGTGATCGTTGTAACCAAGCTTTCCTACCCGATGTTCCTTTCCCTGATACCTTATTACTGGAAACCGATCTGGCCCGTGCGCTGGCAGCCAGCCGCGATGTGTTAGTCGTGGTACCTAGCCATGTCTTTGGCGCGGTATTGCATCAGTTGAAACCGCATTTACGCAAGGATGCACGTATCGTCTGGGCCACCAAAGGGCTTGAGGCCGAAACTGGCCGCTTGCTGGCGGATGTGGCGCGCGAAGTGCTGGGTGAAACTATCCCGCTGGCGGTGGTGTCTGGCCCAACCTTTGCTAAAGAGTTGGCCGCAGGGTTACCGACGGCAATTGCGCTGGCATCGACCGATGTGCAATTTAGCGAAGACCTGCAACAGTTATTGCACTGTGGCAAAAGCTTCCGGGTTTACAGTAATGCTGATTTTATCGGGGTGCAGCTTGGCGGTGCGGTGAAAAACGTGATTGCGATTGGTGCCGGGATGTCCGATGGCATTGGCTTTGGCGCGAACGCCCGTACTGCACTGATAACCCGTGGTTTGGCCGAAATGACGCGGCTGGGTTCTGCATTAGGTGCCGACCCTTCCACCTTTATGGGCATGGCAGGCTTGGGCGATTTGGTGCTAACCTGCACAGATAATCAATCTCGTAACCGCCGGTTTGGTATTATGCTGGGCCAAGGGTTAGGCGTACAAGAAGCGCAGGACAAGATTGGTCAGGTGGTTGAAGGTTACCGCAATACCAAAGAAGTTCTGGCATTAGCACAGCGCCATGGTGTTGAAATGCCGATAACTGAACAGATCTATCAAGTGCTCTATTGTCACAAAAATGCCCGTGAAGCGGCATTGACCTTATTGGGTCGGACCAAAAAAGATGAGAAAAGCGGCATTTGATCGGTTAAGCGGGTTTGGCGGAATAAAATAATAACTACATACCTAACATCATTGGTGTTGCCGCTAACATTGCTGTGGCTCCAATGAATAAGGGTATCGTTGCCTTGGTCGTTCCCTCGGGCAATTTTTATGGGCAGGAGTAGGTAATGTCGTCAGAAGAGTTAGAACTGGTCTGGAGTAGCATTAAATCAGAAGCAAGAGCACTGGCTGAGTGTGAACCCATGCTGGCGAGCTTTTTTCACGCGACATTATTGAAGCATGAGAATTTAGGCAGTGCCCTGAGTTATATTCTCGCGAATAAACTGGCTAATCCGATCATGCCTGCTATTGCCATCCGTGAAGTGGTTGAAGATGCCTATCGTGCAGATGCTCAGATGATAGTCTCGGCAGCGCGGGATATTCTGGCGGTGCGGCTGCGTGACCCGGCTGTTGATAAATACTCTACGCCACTGCTGTATCTCAAAGGTTTTCACGCCTTACAGGCTTATCGTATCGGTCATTGGTTGTGGGCGCAGGATCGTAAAGCGCTCGCCATTTACCTTCAAAATCAAGTCTCTGTTGCTTTTGGTGTCGATATCCACCCTGCGGCGACCATTGGCTGCGGCATCATGTTGGACCACGCTACCGGTATTGTTATTGGCGAAACGGCAGTGGTTGAGAATGATGTATCGATCCTGCAATCGGTTACCCTGGGGGGGACCGGTAAAACCAGCGGCGATCGTCATCCGAAGATCCGTGAAGGTGTGATGATTGGGGCTGGGGCAAAAATTTTGGGGAATATCGAGGTTGGACGCGGTGCGAAAATTGGCGCCGGGTCAGTTGTGTTGCAGGCGGTTCCCGCTCATACCACTGCCGCAGGGGTACCTGCTCGCATCGTTGGTAAACCCGAAAGCGATAAGCCATCATTGGACATGGACCAGCATTTCAATGGGATTACCCATGGGTTTGAGTACGGCGACGGCATCTGATCATCTCCTTCGTACTTGAAGCTGTAGCGGTGTTAACTGCTCTTACTCACCCGAATCACTGACTTATGTCAGCTCATCGGGATGAGTTCGTTTGCTGCCTGGCTACAATTCCAATTACTTTGGATATACACCTTTCTATTGGGTTGCTAGCTGATCACCGGCACATTTTGGCTAAAACAACGGCTCTTTCAGTAACGCACCCGGATAACCTAATTGCCGCCAGGCTTCATACACCACCACTGACACCGCGTTTGACAGATTCATACTACGGCTATCAGCTTGCATCGGAATCCTGATTTTCTGTTGAGCAGGTAACGCATCCAAAACACTGGCGGGCAAACCACGGGTTTCAGGGCCAAACAACAGGTAATCATCAGCTTGATAGCTTACCGCACTGTGGGCTGGCGTCCCTTTGGTGGTTAGTGCAAATAATCGGGCAGGCTGCGCACTGTCGAGATTTTCACAATCTAAAAAGGCCTGATAATCATGGTGATGCTTAATACTGGCAAACTCATGATAATCAAGGCCTGCTCGGCGTAAGCGTTTGTCATCCCAGGTGAAACCTAAAGGTTTAATCAGATGGAGCTGGCAGCCGGTATTCGCACATAACCGGATGATATTACCGGTATTGGGCGGAATTTCGGGTTCAAATAAAACGATATTAAGCATATGTCCCCCAATAATGAGGGGCGCAGGATATCAGAAACCTCCCCTCTATGCAGCGGTTGCTAATGTCAGTAGCGCGTACAATAATTTAAAAGCAAGCAGCGGAGAGTGTAAGCAGTGGCTGTTTTATATGCTGATTAACACAGTCACTATCAACGGGGTATTTATCATGATCCGTGCGAAAGATACATTCTGGGATGCGATCGTTAATCGGGACAAAACAGCCGATGGTCAGTTCGTTTATGCGGTGAAAACGACTGGTGTTTATTGTCGCCCCTCTTGCCCGTCCCGTCAGGCTAAAGCAGAGAATATTGAATTTTTTGCCGATAATCATGCGGCTGAACAGGCCGGTTATCGGCCCTGTAAACGATGCCAGCCCACTGAATTACCCCTGTCACAGCAGCATGCAGCCAAAATCAGTCGGGCATGCCGCTTAATTGAGCAGGCCGAGACGCCACTTAAGCTTGATGAGTTGGCGGCGCAGGTGAATCTTAGTGCTTTTCATTTCCATCGTTTATTTAAAGCCATTACCGGGTTGACCCCTAAGGCATATGCCAGTGCAACGCGCAGTGCGCGTATTCGTACACAATTAGCGGGGCAAGGTTCGGTAACTGACGCTATCTTTGACGCCGGTTATAACTCTAATGGCCGATTTTATGAGCAATCGAATCAGTTGTTGGGGATGACTCCGACCCGCTATCGCAGTGGCGGGCGTGATACTACGCTGCATTTTGCCGTCGGAGAAAGCTCTCTCGGTGCGATTCTGATGGCGAAAAGTAAGCTGGGTATTTGTGCCATCTTGCTGGGCGACTCCCCAGCGCTGCTGGTGCAGCAGTTACAGGATAAGTTTCCACAGGCAGAGTTAATTGGCGGCGATACTGAGTTTGAGCAATGGTTCGCGCAGGTGGTGGGGTTGGTTGAGGCTCCTAAACTCGGGCTAGATTTGCCGCTGGATATTCAGGGTACCGCTTTTCAGCAGCGGGTGTGGCAGGCACTGCGGGAAATTCCAGTAGGTGAGACGACCAGTTATGCTGATATCGCCGCCAGAATAGGTTCACCCAAAGCGGTGCGTGCGGTAGCCGGTGCCTGTGCTGCCAATATGCTGGCGGTTGCTATTCCTTGTCACCGGGTTATTCGCCAGGATGGCACGTTGTCAGGCTATCGTTGGGGTGTTGAGCGCAAAAAGCAGTTGCTGGAAAAAGAGGGGCAGGGAGAAGAGGTCAGCAAACCGTGATAGCGGAGATCTGCCCGATCCCAGATGATCGGGCAGAGGTACGATAGATTAAGACTTAAGTGGATGCAGCGGCAACCACAGTATCAAGCGCAAGCCACCTAATGGGCTGTCTTCAGCCCGCACCCATCCGCGATGCTGATTGACGGCTGTTTCGACAATAGCCAATCCCAAACCCGTCCCGCCCGATTCCCGATCCCGTGCTTCATCAGTGCGGTAGAACGGCCGGAATATTTGTTCACGGTCTTCCGGGCTAACACCGGGGCCATCATCATCGACAGTGATAGTAATACCCTGATTATCAGAGCTGAATGCCACCGCAATGTGATGATGAGAGTAACGCAGTGCATTACGCACGATATTCTCTAGCGCGCTATCAAGTGCTGCTGGATTGCCAAATAAGGTCCATGGCCCAGGAGGTGCGGTGATTTCCAGCGTTTTGCCCATTTGGTCTGCTTCAAACTGGGCATTTTCCAGCACGTCAGACCATAAATCATTCGCTTTGATAGGTTCGCGATGTAGCTCGTTTTTATGTTGGCTACGGGATAACACCAGTAAATCATTGATCATGCTATCCAGTCGCTGTGCTTCCATTTCGATACGTTCCAGCTCTTTCCCCTCACCATGGCGGCGTCGCATCAACGCAGTCGCCAGTTGCAGGCGGGTAAGTGGCGTGCGCAACTCATGGGAGATATCAGAAATCAGCCGTTGTTGTGCCACAACCATTCTATCGAGTGCACTGATCATCTGATTAAAACTGGCACCGGTGGCCAAAAATTCTTGTGGCCCGGACTCCAGCTCAGGGTGCTGTTTCAGATTGCCCCGCGCCACATCATCGGCGGCATTCTTCAACTTACGTGCTGGTTTTGCCAGACTCCAAGCCAGCCATAGCAACAGTGGCGCACTGATAAGCATGGTGACAATCAATAGCAGCAGCGGGCGGTCAAACATCAAATTGATGAAATCAGATTGCGGGCTACTGGCCGGGCGTATTAGATAGAGCTGATAGTTATCTTCACCATCGCGGATAGAGAAGGGGCCGACCATCTCGACACGGCCATATTTCTTCTTTTTCGGCTGATCTGAGTTATCAGACTGGCCGATAAAATTACGGACAATTTGCATTTCGTGACGTTGAGCGCCAATGACACGGCCCTCAGTGGTGACTAACACGAGATGTTGGCCCGGTGGTGCCCATTTTTCGATGGCGCGATAAAGCCTGCGCCACCACATCAGGTCATTGGCGGGGTCGCTGGCCAGTTCAGCTTCGATATGTTGCTCCAGCATCGTTCCCTGGCGCTGTTCGCTGTCGAGCAAGGCAGTCATTTGACGCGAATCGAGCTTCGGCACCATCAATACCAGCATTAATACCAGTGCTAAAGTGAACCAAAAAATAGCAAAAATTCGCGTCGTTAAACTGTTAATCATGTTTCCGATACCATCAGATATCCGCGACCACGCAGAGTTTTAAACCAAGGTAACCCGTCTTTGCGATCCGGCAACTTACGGCGGAGGTTTGAAATATGCATATCAATAGCACGATCAAACGGTGTTAATCGTTTCCCCAGCACTTCCTGGCTGAGATGCTCCCGCGATACAACCTGACCGAGATGCTGAGCCAGCAGGTAGAGTAAGGTAAATTCAGTACCGGTCAATTCCAGCGATTGGCCTTCAAACGTGGCCTCTTGGCGGCCTGGGTTCAATTGCAGGCAATCAACGTCCAGTGTTGGTGCACCTTGATCGACATTTTGCTGTTGTTCGCTCCAGTTCGAGCGGCGCAAAATGGCCCGGATGCGCGCCACTAGCTCACGGTCATTAAACGGTTTTGCCAGATAATCATCAGCACCCAGCTCAAGGCCAAGCACCCGATCCAATTCACTGCCACGGGCAGTTAGCATAATGACAGGGGTTTGGTGATGTTGACGCAACTCTTTCAACGTTTCGATACCATTCTTACGTGGCATCATAATATCGAGCAATAACAAGTCTATAGAGTTATCCAACAGGTTTAACGCCTGCTCGCCATCATAGGCAACAACAACATTAAAACCTTCCATTTCCAGTAATTCTTTCAACAGCGACGTCAATTCACGATCATCATCAACTAATAGGATTTTATGCATGATTATTTCTCCTCTTGACGCAAAATACGTTAACAATTGCCGGTATTCCATGACTTTACTTAGCTTTACATGCACTGACCCCAGTTTTACATGCGCTGACGCTTGTTTGCAGCAGAAACGATAGACTGCTTCACATTGAATTGCATAGCAGCAAATCGCTTAGCAGATAGAACCCAGGAGTTAATGATGCGCAAAGTAACTAAAGTAACAACGTTAATCATGGCGTCAATGTTAGTTCTAGGCTCTCAAGCCGCCTTCGCCGCCGATAAGACCGGGGCCACTGATGATTGGTGCCACGGTGATGGTACGATGATGAACAAGAAAGACGGTCGTGGTCACCATAACATGTTTGACGGCGTCAATCTGACCGAACAGCAGCGTCAGCAAATGCGTGACCTGATGCGCCAGTCTCGCCAAGGGCAGCCACGCCTTGATATGGCGGACAGAGACGCAATGCACAAGCTGGTTACCGCCGATAAATTCGATGAAGCTGCGGTAAGAGCGCAAGCTGAGAAAATGTCCAAAGACCAAGTTGAGCGCCAGGTCGAAATGGCCAAAGTCCGTAACCAAATGTTTAACTTGCTCACACCAGAGCAAAAAGCTGTCTTGAACCAAAAGCACCAGCAGCGCATTGAGAAAATGCAGCAGGCGCCAGCAGCACAACCCTCTTCTGCCCAGAAGTAAGTAGTACCCTGTAATACCCTGTTTTCCTTGCCATAGACACCATCCCTGTCTTTCGCCCTCCATGATGGAGGGCTTTTTTTTGTCTCTAAAAATTTATCTAGTAAAAACAGCTTGTTGTAAAACGTACAACGTTCAGTAACGCTTTAAAGTTCTGCTAATGTGGACAGTTTGTGGGCGCTCTTATGCTACTAATTCACCCTTTAATGGATTGAGTATAATGGCGTTTTGCAGATAATCTGGTGATAGATGGGTGTAAATCATGGTTTGCTGGATGTTGGCGTGTCCAAGTATCTGCTGTAGCACCTTAGTATTTGATATATCCGCAGTGACCTGCCCCGTTGATTATACGGAGAGGATAAAATGATAATTCAGGCTTAATGATTTGGCTCCCCACGTCAATAGTATTAAAGACGAGAAAGAACCAACTATCAGCTTTACCGATTTGGTATATGGAAAATAAAGGTACCACCCAAAGCGGCTGCATAACGGCTTAAGGTCGCCAAATTAGGTACGCTCTTACCATTTTCCATACGGCTAATATTTTGTTTCTGTGTTCCAATTTTTTGGGCGACATCTTGTTGAGTAAGATGTAATGCTTTACGTGCATCTTTTAGCTGTGTCATCAGTGCCTTGCGGATCTGAATTTCGTTATAAGCTTCCAGAGTTGCCTTATCTTCTAAAAGCAGTGCCTTAGCTTCAGAAAATGGGATGATATCGAGGTCATTATCAGACATTTTTCAGTCTCCGTTTAATATCTTTCATTCGTTGATTAGCTAATTCAAGGGATAGTTTGGGTGTTTTTTGACTTTTCTTATGCAGAACATGAACAACGTAAAATTGCTTTCCGACTGTGAAAAAGAAAAACCCCCTAGCTATCCCCTCCTGAGCACTGACTCTTAATTCCTTTAGTCCGTTGCCTACATCTCGGACTTTCGGTTCTTTCAAATCTGTGCCTACTTGTTCTAGTTCCTCTATGGCTTCAACCATTTCGGCTTTGAGGCCCGCAGGAAGTTTAGATAACTCTTTTAGTGCCACTTTTATAATGTTTGCTGAAAACATACTACTCATCCATGAGAGCCATAGAAATAATTCTATCACGCAAATCAAAAGTCATCTACTTAGATGACTTTTCCGGTTTGTCGTTCCATCACCCACACATCTCTCCTAACATGCTATCCGTGCCCATTGGTGGCAAACTGGTTGAAACACTGGCGCGAATTTTGAGGGGGAAAATGACCACGGCCAAATATCTCGACATGAGCTGCAACGCCGGGCAGACCATTACCTATGCTGACTATATCGGGCAGTCCATTGCCGACATTTTGATTACACCAGTCGGTTCGCGGGTTATGTGCCCGTCTTATGGCGCTGGTGCTTGAGGTGATTAACATGTTTCATTGCCCACTCTGTTGAGAATCAGCCCATGCCCGTTCCAGTCGCTACCTGAGTGAGAACACTAAGGAGCGGTATCACCAGTGCCAAAATATAAATTGCGGCCATACATTCAAGACCATGGAGACATTCGAAAGCTCAATTATGCGGCCCGGCGAAGTGATTCCGGCGATACCCCACCCAGAGCGGAGCGGCCAACAAAACCTTTGGATGTAGCTGTAACGAGAAAACCCCAAAATTTGGGGCTTTTTTCGATGTGGTCAATGTGTGGACATTGAGTGAAATAAATTCTTTTATTTCATATTGATAAGGATGAGGGGATATCACCATCCCTCTCTTTCGCCCTCCATGATGGAGGGCTTTTTTTATTCCACTTCCGTATACTCATAATCCTAAAATATCATTTAGGATAAGTTATGGATCCGCAATATGCGCGGCTGGTTAAAGCTGCCGCGCTCTGTGCTACAGGGCTGGCATCAACCTTACTGATTATTAAAATTTTTGCCTGGTGGCATACCGGGTCGGTAAGTGTGTTGGCGGCATTAGTTGACTCTTTGATGGATCTGGCCGCTTCTCTGACAAATCTTTTTGTGGTGCGTTACTCTCTGCAACCCGCCGATGAAGAACACACCTTTGGTCATGGCAAGGCTGAGTCACTGGCCGCACTGGCGCAAAGTATGTTTATTTCCGGCTCGGCGCTATTCCTATTCCTGACCGGTTTCCAGCATTTGGTGTCGCCAGAGCCATTGCAAGATCCGGGTATAGGGATCTGGGTAACCTTAGTGGCGTTATGCAGTACACTGATATTAGTCACTTTTCAGCGTTGGGTGGTACGAAAAACCCATAGCCAGGCCATTCGCGCTGATATGTTGCACTATCAATCTGACGTCATGATGAATGGTGCTATTCTTATTGCATTGGCATTAAGTTGGTATGGTTTTCACTGGGCTGATGCGTTGTTTGCATTGGGTATCGGTGTTTATATTCTCTATAGTGCGTTACGTATGGGGTATGAAGCGGTTCAAGCCTTGCTGGATCGAGCATTGCCTGATAACGAGCGCCAGCAGATTATTGATATTGTGATGTCATGGCCGGGTGTGATTGGCGCTCATGACCTGCGTACCCGCCAATCGGGGCCGACACGCTTTATTCAACTTCACCTTGAAATGGAAGATATGATGCCCTTGATGGAAGCTCACATCTTAGCTGAGCAAGTTGAGCGAGCATTGTTGCACCGTTTCCCCGGTGCCGATGTGCTTATCCATCAAGATCCCTGCTCCGTGGTGCCAAAAGAGCGCCATGCGCATTGGGAGTTATAATTCCTTCATTAACGACAGGTAAACTGTGGTTACATTATGGTTCTGTGTTGAAGAAAATACCGCCAGATGGCATGACTTGAATCAATTCAGCTTGGTGTTTTTGCTATAATATCCGATATTAATCGTATAAAGCTGAATTTCTGTACGGCGTCTATGTGCAAGAAAAAATCAGCAAATAAAGAATTTTAAAAATCGCATCTACAAGTTTAGAGGTAGTCATGGTCAAAAAAATCGGTGTACTAACAAGCGGCGGTGACGCGCCAGGTATGAACGCAGCCATTCGTGGGGTCGTTCGTGCAGCTTTGTCAGCAGGGTTAGAAGTTTACGGTATTGAAGATGGCTACCTGGGCTTGTATGAAAACCGTATGAGAGAACTGGACCGCTATAGCGTGTCAGATATGATTAACCGTGGTGGCACCTTCCTGGGTTCAGCGCGTTTCCCTGAGTTCCGTGATCCAGAAAAACGTAAAGTCGCCCTGAAGAACATGAAAGACCGTGGTATCGATGGCCTGGTGGTTATCGGTGGTGACGGTTCTTATGCCGGTGCCGACTTGCTGACTAAAGAAGGTGGTATTCACTGTGTTGGTTTACCGGGCACCATCGATAACGATGTGGCAGGTACTGACTATACCATCGGTTTCTTCACTGCATTGGGGACTGTGGTTGAAGCGATTGACCGCCTGCGTGATACCTCTTCTTCGCACCAGCGTATTTCTATCGTTGAAGTGATGGGCCGTTATTGCGGTGACCTGACATTGGCGGCTGCCATTGCTGGTGGTTGTGAGTTTATTGCTATCCCTGAAGTCGAATTCAAACGTGATGATTTAGTTGCTGAAATCAAAGCGGGCATCGCGAAAGGTAAAAAACACGCTATCGTTGCCATCACGGAAAAACTGGATGATATCGACGAACTGGCTAAATATATTGAGAAAGAAACGGGCCGTGAAACCCGTGGTACCGTATTGGGCCACATTCAGCGCGGTGGTGCACCAGTAGCTTATGACCGTATTCTGGCTTCCCGTATGGGTGCTTATGCTGTCGACTTGCTGTTGGAAGACCGCGACTATACGCAAGGTGGCTTCTGCGTTGGCGTACAAAACGAGAAAATGGTGCATGAACTTATCTCTGTTTGTATTGCGCCAGAGAACAAGAAAAGTAAATTTAAAGAAGATTGGTACGACACAGCTAAAAAATTGTTCTAAAACAATCTATTGTCCGATAAGAAAGCCTCCGTTTACCGGGGGCTTTTTGCATTTAACTGCTTGTATATTTCATATTGGTATAATCAAAACTTTTTTATTCTTTAATTGCGCGGGAAGTTTCTGGCACGCTCAGTATCAGGTCAACCAATTTAGTTGATTACAATTTAGGTTAATAACTATTTAATTAATAATAATATTTATGGGAGCGGGTCAATGCGTAAATGGGGTGTAGGTCTATCATTACTGCTGCTGGCATCAGGTGCCATGGCAAAAGATATCCAACTGCTGAATGTGTCATATGATCCGACGCGTGAGTTCTATCAGGAATATAACCAGGCATTCAGTAAGCATTGGCAACAAAAAACCGGTGATAAAGTGACGGTGCGTCAATCACATGGCGGTTCCGGTAAGCAGGCGACCTCGGTTATTAATGGCATTGAAGCTGATGTTGTGACATTAGCACTGGCTTATGACGTCGATGCTATTGCTGAGCGTGGTCGTATTGATAAAAACTGGATTAAGCGCCTGCCGGATAACTCCGCACCCTATACCTCAACTATCGTGTTCCTGGTGCGTAAAGGGAACCCGAAACAGATTCATGACTGGTCAGATTTAGTGAAACCAGGAATTTCTGTCATTACACCTAATCCGAAAACCTCCGGTGGCGCGCGTTGGAACTATCTGGCGGCGTGGGGTTATGCGCTAGAGCACAATAATAACAGCCAGGCCAAAGCGCAGGAATTCGTTAAAACGCTGTATAAGAATGTGGAAGTATTGGACTCAGGCGCGCGTGGTGCCACGAATACCTTTGTTGAACGCGGTATTGGCGATGTGCTGATTGCGTGGGAAAACGAAGCTCTGTTGGCGGTTAATGAAGTAGGTAAAGACAAGTTTGATATCATCACGCCAAGCGTATCAATTTTGGCTGAACCGACGGTATCTGTAGTGGATAAAGTGGTCGATAAGCGTGGAACCCGTGAAGTGGCCGATGCTTACTTAACATACCTCTATTCGCCAGAAGGCCAGACGATTGCTGCCAAGAATTACTATCGCCCACGGGATCCGGCAGTGGCGGCTAAATTCGCCAGCGAGTTCCCGAAATTGAAGTTGTTTACTATCGATGAAGTGTTCGGTGGTTGGACAAAGGCACAACAAACACATTTCGCCACTGGCGGCGTCTTTGACGAAATAAGTAAGCGTTAATTTATATACCCTGTGTATTTGAAACTTCAGGGTTGTTAGCGGTGTTGGTTGCTCAGCTTATCCTTGGATCTGGCCGCTGCAAGCGAATGACTTTGGGTATGGTAGTACCGAAACAAAAAAACCGGGGCTGTTTACGTCACCCCGGTTTTTTATTACGTTCAAAAAAGCTTAAAAGCTAAATCAGGCTTTTTTAGCTTTTGCTGCTGCTTTCACGATAACCGCGAAAGCATCTGCTTTCAGTGATGCACCACCAACCAGTGCGCCATCGATATCAGGCTGGGTGAACAGCTCTGCTGCGTTTTTATCGTTAACAGAACCGCCGTACTGGATGATAACTTGTGCTGCAACTGCGGCATCTTGTTTGGCGATATGGTCACGGATGAATTTATGAACTGCCTGAGCCTGTGCCGGAGTGGCTGATTTGCCAGTACCGATTGCCCAAATTGGTTCATAAGCAATAACTGCGCCTTCGAACGCTTTTACGCCCAAAGTAGTCAGCACGGCATCCAGTTGCTTGGCACAGACAGATTCAGTTTGGCCCGCTTCGTTTTCTGCTTCGGATTCACCGATACATAACACAGGGATCAGACCGGCTTCTTTCAGAACGCCAAATTTCTTCGCGATGAATTCATCACTTTCTTTGTGATAAGTACGGCGCTCAGAGTGACCGATGATGATGTACTGTGCACCGACATCTTTCAGCATGTCAGCAGAGGTTTCACCGGTAAATGCGCCGGACAGGTTCACATCAACATTCTGTGCACCCAGAGCAATACGGCTACCTGCCAACTCATGCTTAGCTTGATTCAGATAGATAGTCGGTGGGGCAATAGCAACACCACAACCGTCAACGGTGCTCAGTTCTTTACGCAGGCCAGCGATAAGCTCTTTGACCATGTTAGTGCTACCGTTCAGCTTCCAGTTACCCATAACTAATGGATGACGCATGTTTCTTCCTCCAACAAGGGGACGCGAGGGTCAATAATAATGACTGCCCGACAGGCAGTTTACCTGTCCAACAGTATAGAGATGATTGGGGGCAATGGCTTTGCTTTTCGTCATTAATTGCGGCAAGACTATGCTTCAGATAGTGATAGCTTAATCGGTTCAACAGCGAAAGTTAGCCCTTTTTCACCGTTGTCCGCTACTACATAGCGAATTGCGCCAACCGGATGGGCATAGAAAGGCAAACCTTTACCTTGCGCCAACAGTTGCTGCACATTATCAAGGCTTTGTTGGCGCGTGAGTGTGGGCTCAAACTGGCGCATCAGGGCCGCCATATAATTGACCGCCACCAGCCGGGCCGCTTTCTCTTCACCGCCTTTTATCGGCAAATAGGTAATTTGTAAGGTTTTAATCTTACCGGTCCCTTTCTCCAGCGCGGTGGAAGCATAGAGGTTCTCATTAATCTTACTGGCCGCCCGAGTCAGCGGGGGCAGATCATCTTTGATGGTAATAGCATGAAACTCACTGAGAGGCAGCGTTGGATTCGCGCGGTTATAACTTTCACGGAATTTGACCAGTGTTAAATCAAAGGTTGGTGCACCTGAAAGTAGATAAGGCGCAGTCGGCTGAGTCTCTTCTGTGGGCTGACCACTGTCGTCTGCGGGGTCGGCATGAGCGCGGCTAACTGTTGCTATTAGCAGCAGCATTGCCAGTATTGCGACTCTCTCTTTTCTCATGACTTAGGCCGTCGTTAGAAGTGTGTGTAGGGGATTAAAGCGGTAATTGAGGGTGATTGTCAAAATTCACTGCAAAGATTATAGGTTAGTTGCAGCATTGGGTTACTCTATCGAGTCTAGATCAACTGTAAATTATATCAGGTAAATGGATCGGGTTATTGATGACAATACAGCAGTGGTGTTTCTCGTTTAAAGGCCGTATCGGGCGGCGGGACTTTTGGATCTGGATTGGTTTGTGGCTGTTGGCAATGCTGGTTATCTTTACGCTGGCAGGAAAGGATTGGTTGCCAATTCAGACTGCGGCTTTTGCGATTGTTTTCTTGCTGTGGCCAACGGCGGCAGTGGTGGTTAAGCGGTTGCATGACCGTAATAAAGCGGGTTGGTGGGCATTTTTGGTGGTACTGGCCTGGATGCTGATGGCCGGTAACTGGCAGATGTTGGCACCGCTCTGGCAGTGGGGCGTCGGGCGTTTCATCCCCACGCTTATTATTGTCATGATGTTTATCGATTGCGGTGCGTTCCTCGGTACCGAGGGGGATAATCGTTTTGGCCCCGAAGCGGTGCCCGTGAAATATTTAGCGGAGAAAGTGCGGTAACACCAGCACCTTGCTATCTAAAGTGAACCAAGGGAAATATGCCAACCCTTGGTTCACTGTTTATTACCAATATTGCTCGCTGGTCATATGCCCCGGTTTACGGCGCAGATGTTTGCGCATCTCGCGCTGCTCTTTCAGCAATTGTTGAGTATCTCGCACCATCTGCGGGTTACCGCAGAGCATCACATGGCTGTCTTGAGCATCAATTTTCAGGCCGACAGCTGCTTCCAGTGAGCCGTTCTCAATCAATGCTGGCACTCTGCCTGTTAGTGAACCGGGTGATTCCTCACGGCTCACAACGGTTTGGATTTGCAACTTGCCGTTGTAACGCTGCTCAAGTTGTTGCATTAGCGGCAGATAACTGAGATCACGGGCGAAACGTGCCGCATGAACCAACACCAAATTTTTGAAGCGCTCTAAATCACGCCCTTCCTGTAAAATTGACAGATAGGGGCCAATTGCGGTGCCAGTAGCCAGCATCCATAAGGTATCGCAATCGGGGATCTCTTCTAGCACAAAGAAGCCCGCCGCTTGCTTAGTCACCATCACTTCGCCACCCACCGCCAGTTGGTCAAGCCGTGGGCTGAGTTTCCCCTCTGGCACGGTGACCAGATAGAACTCCAGATTGTCGTCACTTGGCGCATTAACGTAGGAATAAGCCCGCTGTACCCGCTCGCCGTTGATATCTAATGCCAGCTTGGCAAATTGACCGGCGGTAAAGGGATCAATTGGCGCATGGACCCGAATACTAAACAAAGAGTCTGTCCAGTGTTCGATGTGAGTAATCTTGCCACTAACCCATTCAGCCATAATTCTTTTCCCGTCATATGCTTATCTGAAGTGATGCCTAAAGCGATGGCGATATTTTAGAGCATTTGGTTGAAAAACATTATCGATAAAATGTTATGCCGTTCGTCCTTGGACCTCTGTCATCATTCTGAAAATGGCACTGGGCTATGACTTCTACTGGTATTATCATCGCGTCCCCCCCTTGTCTTGCAGGAACTGCCGTTTCATCCAAATTGATAGGGGGTATCATATTACTATCTCAGGTCAAAAACTCATCCAATTACCACCTTTCATTCGATAACGGCTAATGAATTTTATCGGTACTGGCGTTATGAAAGTGGCCTCGACGGTACGTGCTGGTAACATGGCAACAAAATTAGACGTATCCACCGAATGACCGTCAAGCAGCAATCGCGGCGCACTGACTTTGGGGCCGGTTCTAACCGATTGAGTGCCGATCACCTCAGCGGTAATGTTTTGCTGACGCAGGCCTGGAATTTTAACTTCATAAAAATAGCTGCGGGTGTCAGCATAGCCGCCTGAATCGAGATCGGTACCAAAGGAAATATAATCAGGATTGCCTTGACGTACATGCGCCTGGGAATGCCCAGCGGCGTCTTCACCAAAGGCTTTTTTAAATCGCGTAAGCACGTCTTTCGAGGAATCACCGCTTCTGGGGTGGAATCCACCCGCTTTTCTGATGGCCTCCGGTGAACGATCGTCACCGCGATAAAACGTCATCAGATCCTCAGAAGCCCATGTTCTGGCCGCAGCTGGGCTACCACGGCCTGATAAGCCTTTTTCCAGAATATTAGCAGTTCGTGTTCTCAGCCCCGATGTGGCGCGGGAGATACCTTTATAAACGCCACGGCCCACGCCTCCTGCCAGCCCGGAAATCCCTGTTCCCAGTGATATCCATCCCAATACTGAGGATGCTTCGGGATTACTATCGGAAATAGCGTTGCTCGCAATAGATATTACATCTGAAACAACGCTCATCGAGCCAACCACCAGTGATATTGCTGAAGCTGAGCTGATTGCTGTCATCACGCTGCCAGCGGCAATTATTGATGCACCGGCGCTAAATATAGCTGCCAATAATCCCAGAGAGCCCAACACGATCCCAGCAATGGCGCTTCCGCTCAGATGACCGCTTGGATCTAGGCGATTAATAGGATCTCCTGCGCAGTAAGCATATGGATTAATGCCGCCAACGCCAAACGGGCTGAGGCTATCCGGGCAGTTGAATCGCATTAGTAAAGGGTTGTAGGCACGATAACCGTTACCTAAATGGTAGCTTCCACTAACCGGATCGAGGCGTTCGCCATTAAACCCCGGTAACGGGGAAGGCGTGTAGCCATAGCCGTAGGGTGACCAAGTGTTGAGAGTACCGCTGCTGTTAGCTACCTCTCGTGACCAGAGCAAATTATCATGGTTATCGGTGGCCGTCAGGGTAAGATGGCTGACCTCTTTTACCCCCAGACAGGCATGACCCAGTTTAATCAATCGATTATTACTTGCCTGATACGTTATGACTTCGTTGGCTAACTCATTTCCTTGGTAATACAACACTCGCTTATCACCATCACTGACGTTCTGGGCCACCAGTCGGTTCAGTGCATCGTAACTGTAGCTACCGCCTGCGATATTCTCTCCGTTTATGCCAATAAGACGACCGGTTACGTCGTAGGTGAGCGTGCGACCCGATTCATCTTTAATCATGCGCCCATTGGCATCATAGTCGAGGGCAATACTGGCGGGATAATTAGGATGCGTATGAGTTATTGAGGTTAATTGTGTGGGATCGTCATCATTGAGATATTGGTACACTACGCTGTCGGTAGTGCCATCGGAGAAAGTGGTTTCCAGGTAGGTCAGATTATTCAGAGCATCATAAGCGTAGCGTTGTGCAGATAGCATCATGCCATTAGGCGCGGGTGGCAGGTTGCTTCCGGTCGCGACATAGCTGATCAAACGATTACGTTTATCATAGCCGTAATTTTCAGCGCAAATGGTGATATTATTGTGTTTGGTGATACGAGTAGCCAACTGATCGTTTGCCAGCCATGTTTGTAATATGATGATTTCTATGCCTTTGCTATCAGTCACCTTACGGGATATTTCCCGGCCAAAATCATCGTGAGCTAGCTGAGTTTTCAGGCTGTTCTGCGTTGTTCCATCGGTAATCAGCAAGCTGGCAAGGTAGCCTAACGGGTTATAACTTAGCCGTGCGTTCAGATCATCATCCGCAACTTCAATTATTCTGCCGTCAGTATTTCGGTTATAGCGGGTTTGTGCGCCGGTGATATCGGTAAAAGTGGTGTTGCTACCACGCAGCGTCCAGTGATAATGACTGGCTCGGGGGGAATCTTGGCGATGGATCACTGTTTCGGTTTTCAAACTGCCGGAAGGGTGCCAGGAAAATTGAGTATCGACACTGTCAGTTTCTTTGGCGTCCAACTGCCGCCCACTAATAGGGTCATAGCTAAACTCTTGGGTGACACCGTTTGCGTTGAGAGATTGCACCGAATTATTCAGTTCGGGAATGTAAGATAGATTAATCACTTCCTTCTCAGGGGTGATGATACTGAACGGAACGGGTGATGCTTCCTGATAGCGATAGGACGTAGTTCGGCCACAGCTGGAGCTTTCGATCAGCCGCCCCAGGCTATCAAAATTCTGAGTGCCTAGTAGCCAATGCTGGGTTTTTCCTGCTGAATTCTTACCCGTAAGGGTGAGTGAGGCGACACAATTGCCCTTTAAATAGCCGGGGTAAGTGCGGGTTACTATGCTGCCGTCTGCTGTAGTTTGGCTGACTAGCCGGTCGTAAGCATCATAGGTATGCAAAGTGACATGCCCAAGTTCATCTTCTTCTCGGCATAAGCGGCCCAGTCCATCGTAAGCATAATGGCACACTCCCTGTGGCTTTCCGGCAGTGTCAATACGGGTCGTGCTCAGAGGGCGTAGATTGATATCGTATTGAATTTTGCTGCTACCACTGTCGATCTCACGGTTATTGTTGTTACCACTCTGGTGGAGAGTTTGGGTAAGCTGAATAGGGTCATTCACTTGCCAACGCGTAATGCCGTCGCTGCCTGCGGCTTTAGTTATTTCCCCCCAATTATCATAAGTATGAGCCGAGTTAATGGCATATTGTTCAGGCCGCTGATTTTTCGCTATCCACCAGTCACTGCTTTTCTCTGCGGTGATTTCATTTAACAGGTTATAGCTATAAGACTGAATTTCATACCAAGAAGGTGTCTCTCCCGCATTCGACTGCTGTTGGCGTAATGTGCGACCCAGACCATCAAAATAGGTGCGAAGCTTATTACCTGCGGCATCTGTTTCAGTAGTGGAAAGCTTCCCTTCGCCATCGCTCAGGTAGTCCCAACGGGTCGTATTTTCATAGCGGGTGCCAGGGCAGGTAACTCTGGAGGTAAGACGGCCCATTTCATCGTATTGATAATGCGTAGTAATACCTTGAGCATCGGTTTTTGCATACAACAGCCCAGTATAAGCGGAGTGAGTGTGAGTTACCGTACTGGTTACACCGTCAGAGCCGATAAATTTTGCTATTTGAGTTAATAAACCACTTTGTATTTGAGTCGTAAAATGCTGAGTGCTGGTGAATTGCTTGCCGCTATCTGACAGCTCATACATGTCCTCGTTAATGGCAATAATTCGGCCAAACTCGGCGTCATTAGCGTCACTTATTGACATTAGGTTCTGTTGCGACAACAACTGGTCGTCGCGATAAAAGAATTTCTTCTCTTGCACCACATACGGAGTATTGCCGAGTCTTTGGTAGGTAAAACGGCAGGTCCGGATTGGCGTGGTATAAGCAGATTCGGCAGGGATGAGTTTTTGTTGTTTCATAAATCGCACAAAACCGTTGGGTTCCGCTGGGCAGTTTTCCTCCCCCTGGCTGGCGTACCAACAGGTCACTACCACCGAACCATCAGGATTTTCTTCCTTCGTTGGGTTGCCCCAGAGATCAAATTCAGTTTTCGTTATTTCAACGCGGCGTTGTTCGGTTGCTGGTTTGCTGGTATCAAGAAACGTCGTTGTGGTTTGTTTGGGGAGCTGAAATTGTGCGGGCTGTTGGTCAAAAGAGATGCCTTTTTTGGCATAATACTCAGTTTCTACGGTACATGAACAGCCGCCCTGTTGGGTGCTTTCCCGCGTAATGAGATGGAAATTATTGTATCTACGGGTAATAACAATATTGTGCTTATCACCGAGTTGAGTTTCCGTTGATCCATATTGGTAATCCGTCAGGATCCGATAAGCATTATCGCTATTTGGTAAGAAATTCACGCCACTGGCAAAGCCTAAATAGTTCGTGTTGGTATATTCGTAGAGAGTGACCAACTTTTGCTGCCCAGTTCCGGGGGTGATAGTGTGTCTGACGGCGGCAGGCAACGCGGGCACGGCATTCTCAGGAAAGCGCATCAAGTGATTTTGGTAATCAACGTTTTCAATTAAGCCGGATGGATAAGTCACCTGTTCAATATAACCCTCGTCAGTATAGGCCATAACCCATTGATACTTATTATTAACTAAGGTTATCTTTTGCAATCGTTTGTTGAACAACTGAAATTGTAGCGTGCGCTGTTCCTGCGTCCCTGAAAAAATAGTAATTTCAGGGAATATCGCATCGTTGTAATTTATTTTAAGTAATTCTCTATTGGCATCTCGGATGCTGGCTAACCGCTTGAAACCTTTAAATATCCAGTGAAAATGAACTTCATGCCCTAACGGAGAAATTACTGAAATAACATTTTTAATATTTTGACCTGAATTCCTGCCTTCTAATATTTCGACCACACCTGATTTATAAGTAATAATATAGTTATCATTATTACGCTCGAATGTAAAAGAGCTTAGTTTTTTTTGCTCAATTTCTACGCCGTTAGCACTTTCATAAATATGGTATTTATCACCTGTTGATAAATACAAAACTTTATTTAGTGCATCATACTGTGAGAATGAAAATGAAAACCCCATGCCAAGACCAATGTTATTACTATCAAGCATATTATAATGTAGTGATACATCTATTTCCGGCCCTAAATTGTTATTAGCCACCACACTGGCAATAGGAAAAGAAAATGAATATAAACCGGTTCTCGGGTCAACGCCGCCTAAGGCTGCGCTGATGAAATTACCACTCTGAGTGAAATAGTTAGCCACTTGAGTCATATAAATGACCTCCGTTGAGTTTTTTTAATATTGAAATAAAAGTAGCCCAGTCGGTAAAACTGAAACTACTTTTAATAATAAATCACGGTTAAGCAATGGGATGAATGCAAGGTGAACTAAGCCAAGACATGGAAGGATATGTTCTGGTCGCCATTAGATTTTACGTCAATATCAGCTCTGTTACCGTATTGGTCATGTAAGAAGAAATGCAGAGATTTAGACCAATCGTTATAAGACCATAGCGCACCGTACCATAGGCGATAAGACCAGAAACAGATGCCGCGTTCCTCATGATTTTTCGAGGTAACGCTAATGGTCCAGGAGTTCGACACTGGAAATTTGGCAGTATAGTTAGCTGAGCTAATATCAATTGAGCTATCAGTTGAGGTAGAACAACCTTTATAGTTGCCTTGCTGTCTATAATAGAACCAGTATCTCTGATCACATAAAGCATCATGGGTAATGGTATTATCTGTCGATTTAAATCGGACGTAATACTTTCTCAATATACTGTTATAGCCGTCAACACGGTTTTCTTGTTTAGTCAAAATGTCCAAGTCATTATCAGTGAATATTCTCGCTGGGAGAATTCTCATTGATATATAGTCAGGTATTGCATTGTTATTATTGTTTATTTGTGCCGTTGTATACTCTATTTGGGTCCCAGTGTTGGGATCGTTAATGAAAACCTGAACATATACTCTGAGTGGGGACTCTGAAACTTTAGGAACAGATAAATAGAAGTGACAAGGGTTGCCGGGATTGTCTCGTGATATTTGTTTTAGAACAGGATAAACATATTTCCCCGCCACTTTTGACTTGGTTAATATACTGCTGGGAATAGGCGTATTTTTATAATCAACGAGATTAATATGGTCGTATATTTCATCGCTGGATAAAAATACTGGGTTATTATCTTTATCTCTGGCTTCAATAATTATATCTACGGGTATTTGATTATTACCATTGGCATAGATAGAAGTCGATTTCTCACCATTGGAAATATAAATACTTAATTTATATATACTTGCTATATTATTCCAGTTAGACATATATTACCTCTTTAGGTTGAGATTTCACCCGTCGGCTTTATTAGCCATTAGTGGTGCAAATAAATCTTATATTTATGGTTTGGCTTATTCAATAGATGATTTTAAATCCTATTACTCATAATATGATGTTATTGTATGAAAAATAATTTAATAAAAAAAGAGTATCAGTAAATATAAAACTCGCTGAATGATACCGTGGGGATGCTAATTGGTGTGGATTATTCTGTGAGATCTTTATAGTACTTTTTAGTCACATTTTTATTCAGAACTCTATTAATAAAATTGCTAATTTTGAGATCCTCTCAGGAAACGGAAATTATTGTGCGTTTAGATTATTATTTAACCACTACTGATACGCCACAGATTTATTTAGCGTCAATTATTACCGCTTTTAAATTATCTCTCTCTCCATGTATTGCCCATTACTCACGATTGCCGCATAAATGCCTTACCGCGCTGGAGCAGCTTAATATAACGATCTGTTTCTGTTCAAAAAACAGGCTTATCGTACAATTATTTTCCAATATTTAAACACATCTCTTCTCAATCAAGGTTCATCTGGACAGTTTACTTTACGGTAACGGTGTTTTTATCTGCCAGTTGGCTATTTGGCAATATGTCATGCTGGCTCGCTATAATTTCTAGATTTGTTAGCTTATGCGCCAATAGTGAGGTGTGTCACTTTTTCAATATCGGTGTGGCACGTAGTCCGGCTAATAGATTAGTTAAGACAATGAGAAAAATAGAGAATTTCCACCTGCTGGTTATGTTGATTCTACTGGTTGCTGTTGGTCAGATGGCGCAAACCATCTATGTGCCTGTTATCTCAGATATCGCCCGTGATTTATCGGTTCGCACCGGTATAGTACAGCGCGTGATGGCAGCGTATTTGTTGACCTATGGTTTTTCACAATTGATTTATGGCCCGCTATCAGACCGAGTTGGCCGTCGTCCGGTGATTCTGGCCGGTATGATGATATTCATGTTGGGGGCGCTTGGCGCCTGGCTGGCAGATAGCCTGACCATGTTGGTCGCTGCCAGCGCTTTGCAGGGGATGGGGACGGGTGTTGCGGGTGTGATGGCGCGTACCATGCCACGGGATTTGTATGCGGGTACGGCGCTACGCTACGCCAACAGTATGTTGAATATGGGTATTTTAGTTAGCCCATTGATGGCACCGGTTATCGGCGGAGTGCTGGCCAGTTTATTTGGCTGGCGCGCTTGTTATGCGTTCCTGCTATTTCTGTGCGGTGGGGTGGCGTTTTGTATGTTCCGCTGGTTACCAGAAACTCGGCCACAACAAACTGAAAAGCGGCGAATGTTAGCCAGCTTCCGCCTGTTACTCTCTGATCGCGCCTTTAGCTGTTATTTAATCATGTTGATTGGGGCTTTGGCCGGGATTGCCGTATTTGAAGCCAGTGCCGGTGTGTTGATGGGGGGAGTGCTAGGGCTGAGCGGTATGATGGTCAGTGTTCTGTTTATTCTGCCGATCCCCGCCGCATTTTTCGGTGCATGGTACGCCGGGCGAGAGAGTAAAACCTTTCACAGCCTGATGTGGCATTCGGTTATCAGTTGCCTGCTGGCTGGGTTGATGATGTGGATCCCTGGTTGGTTTGGCATCATGAATATCTGGACGTTGGTAATACCAGCAGCATTGTTCTTCTTTGGGGCTGGGATGCTGTTCCCGCTGGCTACCACGGGTGCTATGGAGCCGTTCCCTTATCTGGCTGGTGCAGCAGGTGCGTTAGTGGGGGGATTGCAGAATGTGGGGTCAGGATTGGCAACCTGGTTATCCGCTATGCTGCCACAAACGGGGCAATTTAGTTTGGGGCTGCTGATGTTTGCCATGGCAATTTTGATTTTGCTGTGCTGGTGGCCGTTATCTCATCGAATGCAACCACAAGAGCATCATGCTTAATGAGGTTGATAAAAACGGGTACCGGTTTAATGCGATACCCGTTTTATGCTCTGATAAAAGAGAGCTAGAAAAGGTTCATTGGGTGGCTTACAACAAGAACTCATGTAATGCTGGATCTTTGCGATCGAGGAAATGAGTCGAACGGATGCGGCGGATAGTGCGGGATTTGCCCCGGATCAGCAGTGTCTCGGTGGTCGCCATGTTCCCTTTACGATAAATCCCTTCCAGTAAGTCGCCTTTGGTAATACCGGTTGCAGAGAAAATCACATTGTCATTACGGGCCATATCGCCCAATAACAGCACGTTACCTGCTTCAATCCCCATGGCTTTGCAACGCATCAGTTCTTGTTCACCAATACGGCGGTTATCTTCGTTATCGCCCTTAACGTGATGGCGTGGCAACAAGCGGCCTTGCATATCGCCATCCAATGCACGGATCACCGCAGCAGAAATGACGCCCTCAGGCGCACCACCGATGCAGTACATCACATCGACTTCGCTTTCTGGCATGCAGGTCAAAATGGATGCTGCGACGTCGCCATCTGGAATGGCGAACACTTTCACCCCAAGTTGCTGCATTTCAGCGATGATACCGTCATGGCGCGGTTTGGCTAGTGTGATAACGGTTAGCTCGGTCAGTGGCTTATTGAGTTTGATGGCGATATTGCGCAGATTAACTTCCAGCGGTAGGTTAAGGTCGATAGCCCCTTTGGCTCCTGGCCCCACCACCAGCTTTTCCATGTACATATCCGGCGCATGTAAAAATGTACCTTTATCTCCCACCGCCAGCACTGCCAGCGCATTCGCTTGGCCCATGGCTGTCATCCGGGTGCCTTCAATCGGGTCCACTGCGATATCAACTGCATCACCCTGACCGGTCCCCACGTTTTCGCCGATATACAGCATCGGGGCTTCATCGATTTCACCCTCACCGATAACAATCTGCCCATCAATATCGACCTGATTGAGCATAATGCGCATGGCATGTACGGCAGCACCGTCAGCGGCATTCTTATCGCCCCGACCCAGCCACTTATAGCCTGCCAGCGCGGCGGCTTCAGTAACTCGGGAAAACTCGATGGCTAGTTCACGTTTCATGGTTAGACCTGTATCCCCGTCATACGTCAAGCTGCATGTGCGTTGGCTATGCTCGTTACTCGGCCCGTCCGAGGCCGCTGCAAGCAGATTTGTCACCCCAGTCACCTGCTTAATGTAAGCGCCTGTGGCTTTTCTCGCCTGCCGCTTTCCTGCAACTCGAATTATTTAGGGTAATAAAAGAAGAATGTAAGCAGGAATTCTACCACCTTTGCGAAGTAAAGCCGTAAGGGTGTCTTTTGGCTGGATGAGATTTTTCACAATAAAAAGGCACCATCAGGGATGATGGTGCCTATGGTTTACAAACAACAGTGTAAAACAAGCGGGCTGTTATTCTTCGTGCTCTTCCCATGCCTGAGCACGCGCCACAGCTTTCTTCCAGCCACGGTAACGGACATCACGTTCGGTGGTTTCAATCCCCGGACGGAATTCGCGCTCAATCGTTGCTTTGCTCTTCACTTCATCCAGATCAGTCCAGAAGCCAGTCGCAAGGCCTGCCAGGAACGCAGCGCCGAGAGCGGTACTTTCACGAACGGCAGGGCGCTCAACACGGGTGCCCAGAATATCGGCCTGGAACTGCATCAGGAAGTTATTCGCCACCGCACCACCGTCCACACGCAGTGATTTCAGGCGTTCCCCGGCATCTGCCTGCATCGCATCCAGTACATCACGCGTCTGGTAAGCGATCGATTCAAGTGTTGCACGGATAATATGGTTGCTATTAACACCACGTGTCAGACCAAAGATAGCACCACGGGCATACGGGTCCCAATAAGGGGCACCAAGGCCGGTGAAGGCTGGCACTACGTATACGCCGTTGCTGTCTTTCACTTTAGTTGCGAAATATTCGGAGTCGGTAGCATCGCTAATCAGTTTCAGCTCATCGCGTAACCACTGGATAGATGCACCGCCAATAAATACCGCGCCTTCCAGTGCATAGTTAACTTCACCTCGTGGGCCACAGGCAATCGTAGTGAGCAGGCCATGGGTAGACTGAACGGCTTCTGTACCGGTATTCATCAACAGGAAACAGCCGGTTCCGTAGGTGTTTTTCGCCATGCCCGGTTGTACACAAAGCTGGCCGAACAAGGCCGCTTGCTGATCACCGGCAATACCCGCGATAGGAATACGGGTTCCGCCTTTACCACCAATGTTAGTTTGGCCATAAATTTCTGAGGATGGACGGACTTCAGGCAGCATAGCGCGCGGAATATTCAGCGCTTTCAGCATGCGTTCATCCCACTCTTTAGTGCGGATATTAAACATCATGGTACGTGATGCGTTAGTGTAATCCGTAACGTGTACGCGGCCTTGGGTCATGTTCCACACCAGCCAAGTATCTACCGTACCAAACAGTAACTCACCGCGTTCAGCACGCTCACGGGCACCCTCGACGTTATCAAGGATCCATTTCACTTTGGTGCCGGAGAAGTAAGGGTCGACTACCAAGCCAGTGTTGTAACGGATGTACTCTTCCAGCCCTTCTTTTTTCAGTTTTTCGCAGATATCAGCAGTACGGCGGCATTGCCAAACAATGGCGTTATACACTGGTTTCCCAGTCGCTTTATCCCAAACAATGGTCGTTTCACGTTGGTTGGTAATACCGATACCGGCGATTTCATCAGAACTGATACCGGCTTTCGCTAACACTTCAACCAGTGTTGAGCTTTGCGTAGCCCAGATTTCCATTGGGTCATGCTCAACCCAACCGGCTTTCGGGTAAATTTGAGTGAATTCGCGCTGAGAAACACTCACGATATTGGCATCATGATCCAGCACCACGGCTCTGGAACTGGTAGTTCCCTGATCAAGCGCGACAATGTATTTTTTTTGAGTAGTATTTTCAGTTGTCATAGTTAGCCTACTTTTAAGTTGCCGTAAATCTATTGGGTAGTATCTATTATTTATGCTTTACGTTCTGTGGTCGTTACCGTGGTTTCTTCATCATCAACCACACACACATCGCACGGTAAATGGCGGCCAATCAGGGCGCGATAACCGAAAGCACCGAGTAATGCACCAACGATAGGCCCGAAGATAGGGACCAGGAAGTAAGGAATATCACGCCCGCCAGTGAAGGCAATTTCGCCCCAACCTGCCAGATAAGCAAATGCCTTTGGACCAAAGTCACGCGCCGGATTCAATGCAAACCCAGTCAATGGGCCCATGGATGCACCGATAACGGCAATCAAGATACCAATCAGTAGAGGTGCCAGTGGGCCGCGTGGAATACCGTTACCGTCATCGGTCAGGGCCAGAATCAAGCACATCAAAATGGCAGTAATCACGGTTTCAACCAGGAAGGCCTGGAACACAGAAATATGTGGATTCGGGTAAGTGGAGAAGATTCCGGCCAGATTCAGGCTCTCGGCGCTACCGCGAACAATATGTTGCGTTTGTTCTAAATCGACAAACAAGTTGTAATAGAGGCCGTACACTAAAGCGGCAGCGCAAAATGCTCCAGCAATCTGCGCCACAATGTAAGGGATAACTTTACGGCGATCGAAACAAGCGAATAACCACAATGCAATGGTTACGGCCGGATTAAGATGTGCACCTGAGATTGCGGCTGTTAAGTAGATTGCCATGGCAACACCCAGGCCCCAAATGATACTGATTTCCCACTGCCCAAAACTGGCCCCAGCCAACTTCAATGCAGCAACGCAGCCTACACCAAAAAAGATTAGCAGACCGGTACCGAGAAATTCAGCGATACACTGGCCTTTCAACGTCGAACTAGCGGTTTGGCTCATAATAGATGTCCTACAGACAGAGATTTATAGGGTTTTCTTATTTTTGCCCTTCGAACAGCGAAGGGAGTGATGTAAATTTATCGTTAACGAGCACAAACGAGAAATAGCGAAATCAAAATGTGTGTGGTGCGTCATAAAAATGAGCGATTTCGCGTTATTCACGGCTGTTAAGGGACTTTGAAAGTGTGACCAGACCAGCGGTTTCACAACCAGTTGTTAAAGGCATGTATAACATTACAGAATGGGTAATAGCGGTTTTTCGGTTTTTGCTGATAGTTACTGACACGAAATTGCTACAGAGTGTGGTTTGTACCGGTATGGCGCTAGACAGGGGGGGGCTGGCTACATACAATCGGTTTATCAAGAGCATCGTTTTTATTAAGCTGCGTTGCCTTTGCGAAGGAACGCGTTAGAACATAGCGCTTGTTACATTAGTTTAATGGATATATAGCGCGATAAGTATTCACAGCAGTTTCATCTGCCGAGTGTTAGCTCTGTAGATACGGTTACTTAGTTAATACGGCGACGTCGGCTAAGAATGATGACTGCGACCAAAAGATGTACGCCTTGCTACCATAAGGGGACCGAAGAATGTCATTTGAAGTATTTGAGAAATTGGAAGTTAAAGTTCAGCAGGCGATTGATACCATCACTTTGCTACAGATGGAAATTGAAGAGCTGAAAGAGAAAAATAACACCCTGTCCCAAGAAGTTCAGGATGCTGCTGGTGGCCGTGAAGCCTTAGTGCGCGAAAATGAGCAGCTAAAGCAAGAGCAGCATGTTTGGCAGGATCGCCTGCGGGCACTGTTGGGAAAGATGGAAGAAGTCTAAGTATTGACTGGCTTAACGCAACTGTAATCGGTTGTTGATGGCCCTGAGTCACGTAGCTACTTCAAATGCTAAGTAGTAAAAAGGGCGATATCAGTATCGCCCTTTTTTGCGAGGATCAGCGGAATGTCATTCAATATCCAGCGGCTCTTCTGACAAGATAATTCCAGTGTTATCTGCGTACAAATGGTCACCTGAGAAGAACGTTACACCGCCAAAATTCACACGGATGTCGCTCTCACCAATGCCTTCATCTGCCGCACCTACCGGAATGGCGGCCATAGCCTGAATACCGATATCTAACTCCGCGAGATCGTCAACCTGACGCACGGCACCGTAAACCACAATGCCTTCCCACTCGTTTTTCAATGCCAATTCGGCTAGCTCAGCATCGATTAATGCACGGCGCACTGAGCCACCGCCATCAACGACCAGAACACGGCCTAGACCATTTTCTTCAAGCTGGTCGAACAACAAGCCATTATCTTCGAAACATTTTACAGTAGTAATCTTGCCACCAAATGAAGTGCGCCCACCAAAATTGGAGAACAGTGGTTCTACCACATTTACCTCTTCATGATAGATGTCACAGAGTTCGGAAGTATCATATTTCATAGGATTAACGTCTGGTTGCGGCTGGGAGATTAAGTATATCTCTTTCTGGCTACTGTTGGCAAAATCATCAATTGTTAAATTTATCCGGGCTGACCTTTATGGCGCATGGCCCGGATAGGGTTTGAATAACAAACGGCGGGGATTAACTGAATACCAAACCGACAGCAAACAGAACGTTGGTCAGCAGTGCGGCTTTAACCATATGCTCAAGCATTGGGCGCATACCCGCAGCAGTAGGCTCACGCAGTACAAACAGTGCATGTTTGACCAGTAACGGAACGGCCAGAATAAAGATCCAACCGGCCCAGCTATGTAAATTCTGAAGTGTGAATAATGTCAGACACAAAATTGCTGCCGCGATTAATGCCGCATGATAATAACGTGCGACTACTGGCCCCAAACGCACTGCTAAAGTATTTTTGCCATTAGCTGCGTCGTTTTCAATATCGCGCAAATTATTAATATTCAAAACGGCCGTTGCCAGCAAACCGCAGGCCGTGGCGGGTAACATCACGATAGTGTCAAAGTGCCCAGCCTGAAGGTAGTAAGTCCCCGCGACACTCAGCCAACCGAAGAAGACCAATACTGAAATATCACCCAGCCCCATATAACCGTAGGGTTTGCTACCGACGGTATAGGTAATGGCTGCCATAATTGCCATTAACCCAAGTAATAAAAAGCCTAAAACATCGCTGGGTTTTTCACAGGCGACGGCGATGAGCGCAATACCGGAAACAATCGTCAGAATAACGGTGATAATCAGCGCCACTTTCATCTGCTGGCGGGTAATCATCCCTTTTTGCATCCCGCGTAATGGCCCGATACGCTCTTCAGTATCACTGCCCTTGATGGCATCACCGTAATCATTAGCCAGATTAGATAGAATTTGTAGCAGGCCGGCAGTTAATAAGGCGAGGAGTGCTACGGCAGGTTTAAAGCTATCGAGCCAGACAGCAAGGGCTGAACCGGTAACGATAGAGGCAAAGGCCAGCGGCAGGGTTCGTGGTCGCAGGCTTTCCAGCCAAGCCTGGGTCTGGCTGGTGTTGGTTGATAGGCTCATGTTTCGCTTCATTTTATTATATTAGGAGTCTGGTCCGCCCACATCGGCGTGTTAAACGCATTATGTCTGTCAAAAAATAAAACAACAGTGGGAGGCGATGCCTCCCACTCGATATTGTCCTGGCGGACCATTTTATCCAGCATAAGCCTATAAAGCGAATTATAGGATAAAACGACTCAGATCTTCGTCTGCGACCAGTTCATCAAGATGCTTACCAACATATTCAGCATCAATAGTGATGGATTGACCATTACTTTCGCTAGCGTCATAGGAGATATCTTCCATCAAACGCTCCAGTACGGTATGCAAACGGCGTGCACCGATATTTTCGGTACGCTCGTTAACCTGCCATGCTGCCTCAGCAATTTTGCGAATACCTTCAGGGGTAAACGCAACGGTAACACCTTCCGTTGCCATCAGCGCTTTGTACTGCTCGGTTAACGAGGCACTTGGCTCAGTCAGAATACGCTCGAAATCATCGGTGGTTAGCGCCTGCAGTTCAACGCGGATTGGCAAGCGACCTTGCAATTCCGGGATAAGATCTGACGGGCTGGACACCTGGAATGCGCCGGAAGCAATAAACAAGATATGGTCAGTTTTTACCATGCCGTGTTTAGTTGATACGGTGCAACCTTCTACCAATGGCAGCAAGTCACGCTGCACCCCTTCACGGGACACATCCGGGCCTGACGTCTGGCCGCGTTTACAGATTTTATCGATCTCATCGATAAACACGATCCCGTGTTGCTCAACAGCATCAATCGCCTGCTGTTTCAGCTCTTCTGGATTGACCAGTTTTGCGCCTTCTTCCTCAATCAGCAGTTTGAATGCGTCTTTGATTTTGACTTTACGCGGTTTTTGTTTTTGGCCGGCGATGTTCTGGAACATAGACTGTAACTGGTTAGTCATCTCTTCCATGCCAGGAGGTGCCATAATTTCAACCCCCATCGGCGAAGCGGCCAAATCGATTTCAATCTCTTTGTCGTCCAGTTGCCCTTCACGCAATTTCTTGCGGAAAGCCTGACGGGTGGCGGATGGTTCTTGTGTTTCATCCGGCTGGCCCCAGTTATTCTTGGCCGGTGGAATCAACACGTCCAAAATGCGTTCTTCGGCTAATTCTTCAGCCCGGTAACGCATTTTCTCAATTGATTGATGACGCACCATTTTCACAGCCGCATCGGTCAGATCGCGGATAATAGAATCCACTTCCTTACCAACATAGCCCACTTCGGTGAACTTAGTCGCTTCAACTTTGATAAATGGCGCATTGGCCAATTTTGCCAGGCGGCGGGCAATTTCAGTTTTACCCACACCCGTTGGGCCGATCATCAGAATGTTTTTAGGGGTAACTTCGTGGCGCAACTCTTCATTGAGCTGCATACGACGCCAGCGGTTACGCAGGGCAATTGCCACCGCACGTTTAGCTTTATCCTGGCCGATGATATAGCTATCAAGTTCGCTGACGATTTCGCGTGGGGTCATTTCAGACATGTCACTCTATCCTTACGCTTTATACGTTAATTCTTCGATGGTTTGGAAGCGGTTGGTATAGATACAGATATCCCCCGCAATGCTCAGAGATTTCTCAACGATATCTTTGGCACTTAATTCAGTATTGTCTAACAGCGCGCGCGCAGCAGATTGGGCATAAGGCCCACCGGAACCGATAGCAATCAGATCATCTTCTGGTTGAACCACATCGCCGTTGCCGGTAATGATGAGTGATGCTGTTTCATCCGCAACAGCCAGTAGTGCTTCAAGCTTGCGTAACATACGATCAGTACGCCAGTCTTTGGCTAACTCAACAGCCGCTTTAGTCAGGTGGCCTTGATGCATCTCCAGTTTACGCTCAAACAGCTCAAACAGCGTAAAGGCATCAGCAGTACCGCCCGCAAAGCCCGCAATAACTTTATTGTTATAAAGCCGGCGTACTTTTTTGGCATTACCCTTCATTACGGTATTACCCAGAGTGACCTGGCCATCACCACCAATAACGACATGACCATTACGACGTACACTTACAATTGTTGTCACGAGCGGACCCTCGTTGCAGACTGAATGAGTCCCCGTACTGCCTGTCAAAAAACAGCACGGGGTATATTGAGATTATAAATGGGGGAGGATTACGACTTTTCAACCCCCAACAGCGAGGGGAATGCATCCTGATTGACCAGCGCCTTTCAAACGTTGCAAGGTAGTATCAGCGGCTGCCTTGGTACTGTAAGGGCCAAGAACCACTCGATTCCAACCGCCACCGCTGGTAATGCGGCTTTCGATCCCGCCAAATGCCAATTGGGCGCGGATAGATTCGGCCTGATCGATGGCTTTGAATGAGCCACACTGCACCATCCAACGTTGTGCCTTCTCTTTTTCTTTTTCCGGTTTTGGCTGCGTAACTGCCGGTGTTACCTGAGCCGCCACTTGTGGTGCACGCTGTGGTGTTGCCACAGGTGATTGTACCTGCGTTTGTTGCTGTACCGGTGCGGTGGTCTGGCGCGGTGGCGTTAATGGCTGCTGTTGCAGGGGCGTGACCGGTGGTTTGATGGTCACAGCAGAGCGTGGCACCGGCATCCCTTGGTTATACGGTACCTCTGACAACTGTGTTGGTTGCTGGCGCATATCTGCCTGCATCTGCTCAAGCAGTTGGCGCTGCTCATTCGTCAGTTGTGTCTGGGAATTAACCTCACCACCGGCAGAAGGCTCTGTTGGTGTCGGTACGCCAATCTGGCGATTTTCCAGCTCTTTAATATAGCGCCAGCGCTCTTCCGGTTTGGGCGGTAACCCATTGCCGGTACGAGGATCATGGCTGGGTAATAACGGAAGCTCACCCGGCTTATTGTGGGTGATGAAATAGAGGCCACCAACAAATACCACTAACAGCGCGACGGCCAGCGCCACCACGGTTTTAGATATTGCTGGAGCACTGCGTTTTTTCCGGCTGGTGCTTTTGCGCCGCGCTCCTGCGCGCCCTCGGCTTACATAATCTCTTTGTGCCACTATCGTTTCGCTGCGTCTTGATGATGGAATAAGTCCGTCATGTTACTGAACCCCTGAATATTTGCCTAGCGTTTAGGCGCAGCAGTACTTTCCCTGACAATTAACTCGGTGTCTAACAAGCGGGAGCCACTTTGTACTGAATGCCCTTGTAGCTGTTCAAGTAATAGTAACATGGCTTGCTGGCCAATTTGATAACGCGGTTGAGCCACGGTGGTCAATGGGGGATCACAATACTGTGACAACTTCAGGTCGTCAAAGCCTACCAGCGAGACATCCTGCGGGATGTTTAGCCCCATTCTCTTTGCCTGCCACATCGCCCCTATCGCCATCACATCATTGTGACAAAATATTGCTGTTGGGGGATGAGGCAATGCCATCAGCACCGCAAAGGTTTCTGCGCCCGCTTCATAGCTAAAGTCCCCGCGCATAATATAGTCACTGTCGACGGCGATACCATTACGACGTAGTGCCTGAATATAACCCTGTAGCCGATAGTGGCTCAGCGGCAAACTCTCCGGCCCGGCAACACAGGCAATGCGCTGGTGCCCCAATTCATGCAGATAATTAACTGCTTCATAGGCGGCGGTCAGGTTATCGATATGTACCGTCGGCAGTTCCAGTTCAGGTGCAAACTCGTTTGCCATCACCATCGGTGGCAAATTACGCTGCTCTTCTTTGCTGGCATCAAAAGGCAGATTGGAACCTAACAACAACATGCCATCAATTTGCTTGGTAATTATCAGATTAACAAAGCTACGCTCTTGCTGGGTTTGTTGCGCGCAATCGCCAATCAATATCAGATAACCTTGCTGGGCTGCCGCGTACTCAATCCCTTGAATGATATCAGCAAAAAACGGGTCACTGATATCCGGTACAATAACCAGAATTGTGCGCGATTCATTCCGTTTAATATTACGAGATAAAGCATGAGGAGAATAACCCACCGCCAGAACAGCTTGTTCCACTTTTTGCCGGGTTACTGTTGAAACCTTTTCCGGGTTCATCAGTGCGCGTGACACCGTTGCAGTTGAAACACCCGCCATTTCGGCAACGTCTTTCATGGTAGCCATCGTGAATTCTTTCTTATGTTCCAACGCCTTTCTCCTTGCTCTGGCTCCGAGCCAGCACTGATGCTTAATGCAGGCTTTCCGTCATTCTATACAGATAGTGAGGGTAATTTGTTACCTAATTTGCATAAAAAGTGTGACATAAGTAGGTTTTTTCGCACTGGCTCGCAGAAAGCGGGGTAATCGATTGCCTTGTGGCACAGATCAAACAATAAATTACCTAAATAAAAGGATATTACCCAAAGTCATCGGCGTTACAGCCAGACAGCAAGCAAGTGGCAAATCAGTCGGGAACCGATTTGAATAGCATTTATGCCTGCCTGTAGCGAGCCTTAAGCATTAAGGGAAATTAACTGTCTATTGGATCGACATCTAGCGTCCACTTCACTTTACGGGCCTGCGGCAATGTATTGATTAGCGGCTGAGAGGTTTTAATCAGCCGTTGTAGCAATTGCCGTGACGGGTGCTGTAACAGCAATTGCCAACGGAAGCGCCCACTGCGTTTAGCCTGCAATGCGGGCACTGGCCCCATAATCCACAGCGCATCATCTTTGAGTGGGCTGGCTTCCAGCAAATTACGTAACTGTTGCAGGAACAGCGCGGATTGCTGGTTATCGTGATCTTCACTGCGCACGATGATATGGCTGGTATAAGGCGGTAAAAATACGCTTTTACGTTCCGCCAGCGCTTGTTTGGCAAACGCATCGTAGCCCTGTTGCAGCAAAATTTGCAGCAGTGGGTGTTCGGGGTGGTGCGTTTGTAAAATAACTTCCCCCTGCTTGCCCGCGCGCCCGGCCCGGCCTGAAACTTGTGTATAAAGCTGTGCGAACCGTTCTGCTGAGCGGAAATCCGCCGAGAATAGTGCGCCATCGACATCCAGTAAGGCCACCAGCGTAACATCAGGGAAGTGATGCCCTTTAGCCAGCATCTGGGTGCCAATCAAGATGCGCGCCCCCCCTTGATGGACATCAGCCAAATGTTGTTCCAACGAGCCTTTGCGGCTGGTGGTATCGCGGTCAATTCGAGTGATGGGGGTATCCGGGAACAGGGGAGCGAGTTCGTTCTCTAACTGCTCTGTGCCAACACCGACAGAAACCAGATGAGTTGAACCGCATTTGGGGCATTGCTGAGGCACCGGGCGCTGGCTGTCGCAGTGGTGGCAGCGCAACTGACGGTGATTTTGATGCAAGGTGTAATAGTGGTCACAGCGCTGGCATTCAGCAATCCAGCCACACTCATGGCACAGCAGGGCAGGGGCATAGCCACGGCGGTTCAGGAACAAAATCACCTGATTATCGGCCTGCAAATGGGTTTTCATCCGTTTTAGCAGTGGCTGAGAGAGGCCAACTTTAAGCGGCAAGCCTTTTAAATCGAGCAAATGCTGTACGGCGGGTTTGGCGTTGCCCGCCCGTTTAGACAGCGTTAACTGGCGATATTTACTCATTTGCACATTGTGCAGGGTCTCTAGCGCCGGGGTCGCGGTACCCATCACGATCGGAATGCCTTCTTCACGGGCGCGGAATACCGCTAAATCTCTGGCATGATAACGCCAGCCCTCTTGCTGCTTATAGGAACTGTCGTGTTCTTCATCGATAATAATAACCCCAAGGCGGGAAAACGGTGTAAACAGTGCCGAGCGGGTACCAATAACAATGGCGGCTTCGCCGTTACGTGCTCGCAGCCAAACGGACAACCGCTCGCTGTCATTTAAACCTGAATGGAGCACCTCAACGGGAGCGTTAAACCGTTCGCGAAAACGGGCGATAGTTTGCGGCGTCAGGCCTATCTCAGGGACTAAAACTAACGCCTGACGGCCTTGTGCCAGAATATTTTCCAGCACGCTCAGATAAACTTCCGTTTTACCTGAGCCGGTCACCCCAGCCAGCAGCCAGGCAGCAAACTGAGTGTCTTCACTGCGAATCGCCCCAACGGCGGTTGCCTGCTCGGTATTCAGCCGCAAGCGCTCACCCAGAACGGCGAAACCGTTGCGCCAATCGGTGGTCGCAACTTCCTGCGCCCGCAGATCAATTAACCCTTTACTGCGTAATGCCTGCAATGCGCTTTCGGTGAGTGCCATTTCATTAACTTGATGGCGGTAGACCGGTTTTTGTAATAATGCGGCCAGCGCCTGTTGCTGCTTCGGCGCGCGTTTTAAGCTTTCCGGCGGCGTGGCTCGCCCTTGTTCAGTTGCGAACCACTGCCACAATGGTGCTGATTGCGCGGGCTTCCCTTGGCGTAACAGAATCGGCAGGGCATGGAATAGCACTTCACCTATCGGGTAGTGATAATACTCGGTGGCCCAGCAGAGAATGCGCCACAGGCTAGGTGGAAATAAGCTGCGGTCATCCAGAACGTCATCAATGGCTTTAAGCTGTTCAAGGGGGAAGGCGCTGGTATCACTGATACCCACCACAATTCCGATGGCTTTGCGTTTACCAAATGGCACACTGACGCGAGCACCGACCACCGGGCAGGCCATGGCGCTGTCTAAACGGTAATCAAAGCTACGGGCCAGTGGTACGGGTAATGCCACTTGAACAACGGACATGTGTTTTCATCCTGATAACTAAAATTGGTCTAAATAAGTACAATTGGCCTATACCCTAAATAATTCGAGTTGCAGGAAGGCGGCAAGCGAGAAAAGTCCGATGAGCTTACATGAGTAAGTGATTCGGGTTATTGAGCACAACCAACGCACATGCAACTTGAAGTATGACGGGTATAAATAAAGATTGAACAGTTTACACTGAGTGCTTCACAATGTGCGGATTCGATTGCGCGGTTTGGTCAAATTCTGTATGATTCGCCGCCTTTGATATAATTCGATATCAAATCCTGTTAACAACCGTTGCTTAGTTTATCAGCGGCTGTTCGTTAACAATCAAATTGTTATTTATCAATCGTGTGGTGTCTGGCGGAACAGGGCTGGATAGCGACACGGCCTAAATATAGAGGTTTTCCATGAAACAAGGTATCCACCCTAAATACGATTTAGTTACTGCTTCTTGCTCTTGCGGTAACGTTATTAAGATCAACTCTACTGTTGGTCATGACCTGAATCTGGACGTGTGCGGCGAATGCCACCCGTTCTACACTGGCAAGCAGCGTGATGTTGCTACCGGTGGCCGTGTTGACCGCTTCAACAAGCGTTTCAGCGTGCCGGGTGCTAAGAAGTAATTATTGCCCGTCAGATGAAAAAGGCACCTTCGGGTGCCTTTTTCATTTCTACATTTCAGGTTCACTATGACTAATGAACCGAGTGGTAGTTGGGGATCAGTATTCCCAGGTATCGGGGTCAACACCCAATTCACGCATTAAAATTTTTGCGGCTTCCGGGATTTCATCGCTGCGTTCTTTCCGCAGGTCTTCGTCATTCGGCAGCGGCTGACCAGTAAATGCATGCAAAAAAGCCTCACACAACAATTCACTGTTGGTGGCGTGGCGCAGGTTATTCACCTGGCGACGGGTCCGTTCATCGGTGAGGATTTTCAATACCTTCAGCGGAATGGATACCGTAATTTTTTTGACCTGTTCGCTTTTCTTGCCGTGTTCAGCGTAAGGGCTGACATACTCGCCGTTCCACTCAGCCATGGGACACCTTAAATTTGTCGGAAAAATACAAAATTCTGAAAACCGGCTAATTATGCCCGATCTCCGCTGTTCTCACTAAATAAATGTCGATTTTACTAGAGCAACATCACCCATTTAATCATTTTGCTACTTATTGATAGCCGTTACCTTTCGATACGGTCTTTGCGGTTAAACAAAACACCACCGAAAACTCACTGACATCATTAAGATAGTTAAAGCCTCTACAATTTTAGCGGTTATTATTCCATTGCTCAATCTATACGCAAAGAAGTTTAGATGTCCAGATGTATTGACGTCCGTAATTTGTGCGTCTAATCTGGCGTAACATTTTCTCGATAACCGGCTGGTGGAAATCCATATGACGCGTAAACAGGCAACAATAGCAGTCCGTAGCGGGTTGAACGATGACGAGCAATACGGCTGCGTTGTCCCCCCGATTCATCTCTCCAGTACCTATAATTTTCTCGATTTTAATCAGCCACGGACTCACGACTATTCACGTCGCGGTAATCCGACACGCGATGTAGTACAGCGTGCACTGGCGGAACTGGAAGGTGGCGCGGGTGCAGTCATGACCAGCAGCGGGATGTCGGCGATTCATTTAGTTTGCACTACATTTCTAAAACCGGGTGACTTATTGGTTGCCCCACATGATTGTTACGGCGGCAGTTACCGTTTATTCGATAGCCTGAGCAAGCGTGGTGCCTATCGGGTGCTGTTTGTCGATCAGGGTGATGAAGCGGCACTGAGCCGAGCCTTGGCTGAAAAACCCAAGCTTATATTGATTGAAACCCCAAGTAATCCGCTGCTACGGGTGGTAGACATTGCGGCTATCTGCAAGGCGGCACACGCGGCAGGTGCTCTCACTGTTTGTGATAACACTTTCCTTAGTCCAGCCTTGCAGCAGCCACTCTCTTTAGGGGCGGATCTGGTGGTTCACTCCTGTACCAAATACCTGAATGGTCACTCTGATGTGGTCGCGGGTGCGGTAATTGCCAAAGATCCTGAACTGGCGGTTGAGCTGGCATGGTGGGCGAATAATATCGGTGTGACCGGTGCGGCATTTGATAGCTACCTGTTATTACGCGGTTTGCGCACATTATCGCCACGTATGGCTCAACAGCAACGTAACGCAGATGACATTGTCCGTTATTTACAGCAGCAGCCTTTAGTGAAAAAGCTGTATCATCCTTCTCTGCCACAACATCCCGGCCACGAAATTGCCTGCCGTCAGCAGTCTGGTTTTGGTGCGATGCTCAGTTTTGAGTTTGATGGCGATGAACAGCGACTGCGCCGCTTCCTCTCTGCTCTTGAGTTATTTACTCTGGCGGAGTCTTTGGGCGGTGTAGAAAGCCTGATTTCCCATGCCGCGACCATGACCCATGCCGGTATGGCACCTGAAGCACGCATTGCCGCAGGTATTACTGACAGCTTGTTGCGTATTTCCGTGGGTATTGAAGACAGCGAAGATTTGATTGCCGATTTGGAAAATGCTTTCCAGTTGGCGGGAACGAGGTAAGCATGAATGCAACAGCGGTAGCAGCGGCGGTGACCGGCCGTCAACTGCATAAGTTTGGTGGTAGTAGCCTTGCGGATGTGAAGTGTTACCTGCGGGTGGCCAATATTATGGCCAATTACAGTCACCCCGGTGATCTGATGGTGGTGTCTGCGGCAGGTAGTACCACTAACCAACTGATTAGCTGGTTGAAACTGAGCCAAAGTGATCGTCTCTCTGCTCATCAGGTGCAACAGAATTTACGTCGTTATCAACATGATCTGATCAGTGGCTTATTGCCGCCAGAAGTGGCCGAACCGCTGATCAGTGAGTTTATCCGTGATTTAGAGCGCCTGGCTGGTCTGCTGGATAGCAAAGTAGATGATGCAATTTATGCCGAAGTCGTGGGCCATGGCGAGATTTGGTCTGCCCGCTTGATGGCGGCGGTCTTGAACAAGCTGGATATGAACGCCACCTGGCTGGATGCCCGCAGTTTCCTGCGTGCAGAGCGTGCGGCGCAACCACAAATCGATGAAGGCCGCTCTTACCCGTTGTTGCAACAATTAATGGCCCAGCATCCGCATCAGCGTTTGGTGGTCACAGGGTTTATCTCGCGCAGTAATTCCGGTGAAACCGTGCTGCTGGGGCGTAACGGCAGTGACTACTCGGCGACACAAGTCGGGGCGCTGGCGGGTGTCGAGCGCGTGACCATCTGGAGTGACGTTGCTGGGGTATACAGTGCAGACCCGCGCAAAGTAAAAGATGCTTGCCTGTTACCGTTATTGCGGTTGGATGAAGCCAGTGAACTGGCACGTCTGGCGGCACCAGTACTGCATACCCGCACGCTACAGCCAGTTTCAGGCAGTGATATCGATTTACAACTGCGTTGTAGCTATCAGCCAGAGCAAGGTTCAACCCGTATCGAGCGTGTATTGGCGTCAGGGTCGGGGGCGAAAATTGTCACCAGCCATGATGACGTCTGCCTGATCGAATTGCAGATTGCCAGTCATCACGATTTTTCGCTGGCTCAAAAAGAGATTGATTTGCTGCTTAAACGTGCGCAAATCAAACCGCTAGCTACCGGTATTCACCCTGACCGCAATCTGTTGCAACTCTGCTATACCTCCGAAGTGGTTAACAGTGCACTAAGAGTGCTGGAAGATGCCACGCTGCCTGGGAAATTATCCCTGCGCGAAGGGCTGGCCTTGGTTGCACTGGTGGGCGCGGGGGTGTGCAAAAACCCACTGCACAGCCATCGTTTCTACCAACAGCTAAAAGATCAGCCGGTTGAGTTCATCTGGCAGGCAGAAGATGGGATCAGTATGGTGGCGGTTTTGCGCCTTGGGCCGACCGAACACTTGATTCAGGGCTTGCACCAGTCACTGTTCCGCGCAGAAAAACGTATTGGTCTGATGCTGTTTGGCAAAGGTAATATTGGCGCTCGCTGGCTGGAACTGTTCGCCCGCGAGCAGAAGAATATCTCGGCGCGCAGTGGTTTCGAGTTTGTGCTGGCAGGTGTGGTGGATAGCCGCCGCAGCCTGTTAAGTTACGATGGGCTGGATGCCAGTCGGACCTTGGCATTTTATGATGACGAAGCCAAAGAGCAGGATGAGGAATCGCTGTTCTTATGGATGCGAGCACACCCGTTTGATGATTTGGTGGTGCTGGATGTGACCGCCAGTGAATCGCTGGCAGAGCAATATCTGGATTTTGCCAGCTACGGTTTCCACGTGATCAGTGCGAACAAATTGGCTGGCGCATCCAGCAGCAATAACTATCGCCAAATTCGCGATGCTTTTGCCAAAACAGGCCGCCACTGGCTATATAACGCCACGGTGGGGGCGGGGTTACCGGTTAACCACACGGTGCGTGACCTGCGTGATAGTGGCGACAGTATTCTGGCGATCAGCGGTATCTTCTCTGGCACGTTGTCGTGGTTATTCCTGCAATTTGACGGCACGGTGCCCTTTACCGAGTTAGTCGATCAAGCCTGGCAACAAGGTCTGACCGAGCCAGACCCGCGGGTGGATCTTTCCGGCCAGGATGTGATGCGTAAACTGGTGATTTTGGCCCGTGAAGCAGGTTATGACATTGAACCCAATCAGGTACGGGTAGAATCACTGGTTCCGGCTGGTGCTGATGTGGGTTCCGTGGATCAGTTCTTTGAAAATGGCGAAGCATTGAATCAGCAAATGATCCAGCGCTTAGAAGCCGCAAATGAGATGGGGTTGGTGTTACGTTACGTGGCACGCTTTGATGCTAATGGTAAGGCTCGTGTGGGCGTTGAAGCGGTACGTGCTGACCATCCGCTGGCCTCGTTGCTGCCGTGCGATAACGTCTTTGCCATTGAGAGCCGTTGGTATCGCGATAATCCACTGGTTATTCGTGGCCCAGGTGCCGGGCGTGATGTTACTGCCGGTGCCATTCAGTCTGATTTAAACCGCCTGTCTCAATTGCTGTAATTTGCATTAATTCGCCTCTTCTGCTTAAGCGGAGGAGGCGAAATTACCTCTTTAACCCATTCCCTCTTTAACACCGCTCCCCAATAACGCCTATTGCTGGCAGAGAGTAAGCGAACGTGGCGAACCCTCGTAACTTCAGGGGTTAAAGGTCTACATGAATTTTCCGCGTATTGCGTGTGAAGATTAATCATCGTCCTAAACTTATTTAAAAGTTGACTCTTTAGCCAACTTCCGTCATTTTCTATTTAGCCGTCTAAACGTATAGACGCTCATGATGAGCGGTAACAAATAACATAAGTCGTTATAACGACAATGGAGTGACAGGGTATGAGTTTTTTCCACGCCAACCAGCGGGAAGCGCTGAATCAAAGTCTGGCAGAATTGCAGGGTCAGATTAATGTTTCTTTTGAGTTTTTCCCGCCGCGTACCAGCGAGATGGAAGAGACTTTGTGGAACTCAATCGACCGTCTGAGCACCCTGAAACCCAAGTTTGTTTCGGTCACTTATGGCGCGAACTCCGGCGAGCGCGATCGTACTCATAGCATCATTAAAGGGATAAAAGAGCGCACTGGCCTTGAAGCTGCACCGCATCTGACCTGCATTGATGCTTCACCGACTCAGTTACGTGATATTGCCACCGATTACTGGAACAGCGGTATCCGCCACATTGTTGCTCTGCGAGGGGATTTGCCACCGAATAGTGGTAAGCCAGAAATGTACGCATCTGATTTGGTGACCTTGCTGAAAGACGTAGGGGATTTTGATATCTCGGTTGCGGCTTATCCAGAAGTTCATCCTGAAGCCAAAAGCGCGCAGGCTGATCTGATCAACCTCAAGCGCAAGATTGATGCAGGCGCTAACCGGGCGATTACCCAGTTCTTCTTTGATGTTGAGAGTTATCTGCGTTTCCGCGATCGCTGTGTGGCCACCGGCATTGACGTTGAAATCGTACCGGGCATTTTACCGGTATCCAACTTTAAACAGCTTCAGCGCTTTGCCACTATGACCAACGTGCGGGTACCACACTGGATGAGCAGTATTTTCGAAGGGCTGGATGACGACCCTGAGACGCGCAAAATGGTGGGTGCTTCAGTGGCGATGGATATGGTGAAGATTTTAAGCCGTGAAGGGGTAAAGGATTTCCATTTCTATACCTTGAATCGGGCAGAGTTGAGTTATGCGATTTGCCATACCCTTGGGGTGAGACCGTAAGTTGTTAAAGGGGCGCAGGCCCCTTTTCATCATAATCATCAAGCAAACAAAAGATAATCAGGGGAATCGCTTCCCCCAAAATCAATGGCTAACCTGTATTGCGCATCCCCGCAGCAACACCGGCAATCGTCACCATCAACGCCTGCTCAACACGGGCATCTGGGTGCTCATGCTGGCGCGAACGGTGCAACAGCTCAGCTTGCAGCACGTTCAGTGGGTCGGTATACACATTACGCAATGCGATTGACTCTGCAATCCACGGCAAATCAGCCATTAAGTGATCATCGTTGGCGATAGCCAGCACCACTTTAATATCCGCTGCTAGCTGGTCGCGTAATTGCTGACCCAATGGCCACAGTGATTTATCCACCAAACGTTGGTCGTAATACTCTGCCAGCCACAAATCAGCTTTGGCGAACACCATTTCCAGCATCCCGATACGGGTAGAGAAGAATGGCCAGTCACGACACATCGTGGCTAATGCTTCTTTCTTCCCGGCATCGATCGCTTTTTGCAAACCGGCACCCGCACCCAGCCAGGCAGGTAGCATCAGGCGGTTTTGTGTCCAGGCGAAAATCCACGGAATGGCGCGCAGACTCTCCACTCCGCCGTCCGCGCGGCGTTTGGCTGGGCGTGAACCCAATGGCAATTTGCCTAATTCCAGCTCTGGCGTAGCCGCGCGGAAGTAAGGGACAAACTCAGGGTTTTCACGCACATAGCCGCGATACATATCACAGGATGCGTCCGACAGCAGATCCATCACCTCAATCCACTCTTCCTTCGGTTCCGGTGGTGGCAGTAAATTAGCTTCCAGAATCGCACCAGCATAGAGTGCCAGGCTGCTAATAGTGACTTCCGGCAGACCGAATTTAAAGCGGATCATCTCGCCTTGTTCCGTGACGCGCAAGCCACCTTTTAAGCTACCCGGAGGCTGAGAGAGCAGGGCTGCATGTGCAGGGGCACCGCCACGTCCGATAGAACCGCCACGACCGTGGAACAAGGTCAGGGAGATACCGGCTTTCTCGCAGGTTTTGATCAACGCATCTTGCGCCCGATATTGCGCCCAGGATGCAGCCATCACGCCAGCATCTTTTGCTGAGTCGGAATAGCCAATCATTACCATTTGCTTGCCTTGGATCAGGCCGCGATACCAGTCGATATTTAGCAACTGGGTCATTACTTCGTCGGCATTGTTCAGGTCATCAAGGGTTTCGAACAATGGCGCAACGGGCAGAGTGAATGGGCAACCCGCTTCTTTCAGCAGCAAATGCACTGCCAGCACGTCTGATGGCACTTTAGCCATGGAGATAACGTAAGCGGCGATGGAGCCTTGTGGTGCTTCAGCAATCACCCGGCACGTTTCCAGCACTTCTTGTGTATCAGCGCTCGGTTCCCATTTTAGCGGAACCAGTGGGCGCTTGGAGTTCAGTTCGCGCACCAGGAAGGCTTGTTTGTCCGCCTCAGACCAGCTTTCATAATCGCCAAGGCCCAGATAACGAGTCAGTTCAGCAATGGCATTGGTGTGGCGGGTGCTTTCCTGGCGCACATCGATACGCACCAATGGCACACCGAAGCAGCGCACACGGCGCAGGGTATCCAGCAGTTGGCCGTTAGCAATGATCTCCATACCACAGGCTTTCAGAGACTGATAACAGGCGTAAAGCGGATCCCACAGTTGGTCATTACTGACCAGCAAATCAGTCGGCGGCAAGACACGCTCACCTTTCAAACGGCCTTCCAGATAAGCCTGAGTATTGGTCAACTGGGTACGGACGCGTTTCATTAATTCGCGGTAAGGTTCGACCACCTCTTCGCCACCGGCCAGTTCACGCAGTTCCGGGGTGCATTCCGACATCGAAAGCTCTGACACCAGCACCTGAATATCGCGCAGGAACAGGTCGGTGGCTTTCCAACGGCTGAGTAACAGCACATGGCGGGTAATTTCGGCGGTCACGTTCGGGTTACCGTCACGGTCACCGCCCATCCAAGAGGTAAAGCGGATTGGCACGGCTTCTACTGGCAAGCGGTAATCGAGCGAGTTTTGTAACTGCTCGTTAAACTCACGCAGAAATGCGGGCACACCTTCCCACAGGCTGTTTTCAACCACGGCAAAGCCCCATTTGGCTTCATCGACTGGGGAAGGGCGTATTTTACGAATTTCGTCAGTATGCCATGATTGTGCGACTAACTGGCGCAAACGACGCATGATCTTGTTGCGTTCGTAATCGGCTAAGTCATTGTGATCCAACTGGCTCAGGCAGGTATTCACTTCCACCAGTTTATGGATCAGGGTGCGGCGGGTGATTTCGGTTGGATGAGCGGTTAACACCAACTCAATGGATAACTCATCAACCGCGCTGCGCATATCTTTCTCGCTCAGCTTTTTATCTTTTAAGCGCGTGAAAAGCTGAGCCAGCGCTTCTGGGTTACTTGCGGCTTCACCGTGTGGTGAAATACTGTGATATTGCTCTGCCGTATTCGTCAGATTGAGGAATTGGCTAAAAGCACGGGCTACTGGCAGCAGCTCGTCGTTGGACAGATTTTGCAGCGTGGTCAGCAGTTCCTGACGGCTTGCTTCATTACCAGCACGCGAAGATTTGGATAATTTACGGATGGTTTCTACTTTTTCAAGGATGTGTTCACCAAGCGCTTCTTTGATGGTGTCCCCGAGTAGCGTACCGAGCATACTGACGTTACTTCGCATTGCGGAATATTGTTCGTTCATATGACCCCTGACCCATATCCCCTTCGCCATTGACGCCGCAGGGTTGCTAGCTGCGCTCACTCACCCGAATCACTGACTGGTGTCAGCTCATCGGGATTAATGAGCCTCAAAGAGGCTCACCCTGCGGGCTAGCATAAATGCTGTTCAAATCGGTCATCAACCGATTTGTCTTTCACTTGCTGCCTACCTGCAACGCCAATGACTTTGGGTATAAACTTTTATGGTTTCTTTTTGTAAATTAATTTCACCCAAAAGGCCGAGATGGACAATTCCACTCGCCACGTTCAATTCCATACTCCAATTGACACTATTTTTAGCAAAAAAACATCAATTTTAGGGATATTGCTGAAATTTAATTACCAAGGTCAGGTTATCAGTCTTCCTAATAGGCAAAATTGATCGCCTACCCCATAAGAGGTAATTACTGCTGGCAGAAATGGTCAACCAACTGACCAATCAGCTCGCGGGTTGGCTCGATAAAGGCCACATCGATAAATTCATCTGGCTGATGGGCCTGATCGATCGAGCCGGGTCCCAGCACCAAGGTTGGGCACACTTGCTGGATAAACGGCGCTTCGGTGCAGTAGTTCACCACCGCAGTACGCTCACCCAATAATTTCTCGATAACCCCTACCATATGGTGATCGGTTGGGCATTCATAGCCTGGGATCGGCGGATGCAGTTCGTCAATGCTCAAACGGCCCGGCCAGCGTTGACTTACCGGAGCCAGCGCTTCGGTCATCAACCCGTTCAGATCACTTAATGTCAGGCCTGGCAACGGGCGGATATCCATATGCAATTCACAGCAAGCACAGATACGGTTTGCCGCATCACCGCCGTTAATATGACCAAAATTCATGGTGGGATACGGAATGGTAAACGCCGGATTGTGATAACGCTCTTGCAACCTGGTGCGCAGCTTCATCAATTCAGTGATAGATTCATGCATTAAATCAATGGCATTAACCCCACGAGCTGGATCGCTAGAGTGCCCGGACTGGCCGGTAATACGAATAGCATTGGAAATATGCCCTTTGTGCGCCCGCACCGGTTGCAGCGAGGTTGGCTCACCGATAATGGCAAAGTCTGGGCGCAACTGGCTGGAGGCGGCAAAATAGCGCGCGCCCGCCATGGTAGTTTCTTCATCGGCGGTCGCCAGAATATACAGTGGCTTGCTCAGTTTGCTGGCATCGATATCGCGCACCGCATCCAGAATAAAAGCAAAAAAGCCTTTCATGTCGGCGGTACCTAAACCATACAACTTATTGTCATGTTCGGTCAGGGTGAACGGGTCACGGGTCCAACGCCCTTCATCAAAAGGCACCGTATCGGTATGGCCCGCCAGCAATAATCCACCATTGCCTTTTCCGATGTTTTTTTCACCAATAGAGGCAAGCAGATTAAATTTGTGGCGTGTATCGGGCACGGGTTGGATCTCGACGCGAAAACCCAAGTCTACAAACCATCCGGCCAACAAGTTGATTAACGCCTCATTACTTTGATCGAGAGCGCTATCGGTTGCGCTGATCGATGGCGTCGCGATTAACGCCCGATACAGCTCAATAAATGGAGGTAATTTCATCTTCACTGTTGACAGCCTTTGGTTAGGATAGTATCAATATTCATGCAGTAATTATGAATAAAAATACATTAAGCTTGAGCGTAAGGGAACCGAAAAACACCCTTAAATTTACGAAAATGTCAACGCTCAATCACGAGGGGAACAGCAAAACCTTGCTGAAAACCCAAATACCGGTTTTGACTACTTATGTCTTTATACCGAATTACATTTTTGTACCCAAAGGACTTGGCGTTGCAGGTAGGCAGCAAGTGAGTAATGAGCACTGCTGCAACGTCAAGTACGAAGGGTAAGGTGAACTGAACCCATGTTGAATACGCTAATTGTTGGTGCCAGTGGTTATGCCGGAGCCGAGCTTACGGCTTACCTGAGTCGTCACCCACATATGAACATAACCGGTTTAACGGTTTCAGCGCAAAGTGCAGATGCAGGAAAATTACTTTCTGACCTGCATCCGCAGCTAAAAGGCATTATTGATCTCCCGCTGCAACCCTTGGTGGATGTGGCTCAGGCGGCAAAAGGGGTTGATGTTGTGTTCCTCGCTACCGCCCATGAGGTCAGTCATGATTTAGCGCCACAATTTTTAGCTGCCGGTTGTGTCGTATTCGATCTCTCCGGTGCGTTTCGGGTGAAAGATGCGGCGTTTTACCGCCAGTATTATGGTTTTGAACATAAACATCCCGACTGGCTGGATAAAGCCGTTTATGGGCTAGCTGAATGGCAGGCAGAAGAGATTAAGCAGGCACAGTTGATCGCCGTTCCTGGCTGCTATCCAACCGCATCACAATTAGCGCTTAAGCCGTTGGTTGATAATAAATTATTGAATGAAGCACAGTGGCCGGTGATTAATGCAGTCAGTGGCGTCAGCGGCGCAGGGCGTAAGGCCAGTATCGGCAACAGTTTCTGTGAAGTCAGTTTGCAGCCATACGGCTTGTTCAATCATCGTCATCACCCAGAAATTGTAGCTCACCTTGGCACACCCGTTATTTTTACCCCCCACTTGGGTAATTTCGCCCGCGGTATTCTGGCGACCATTACCTGCCGCCTGAACGCGGGTGTGACGGCGCAAGATATTGCTGACGCGTATCACCATGCTTATCAGGATAAACCGCTGGTGCGGTTGTATCAGCACGGTGTTCCCGCGTTGAAAGCGGTGGTTGGTTTGCCTTTCTGCGATATCGGTTTCTCAGTGCAAGGCGAACATTTAATTATTGTCGCCACTGAAGATAACCTACTAAAAGGTGCGGCAGCTCAGGCTGTGCAATGCATGAATATACGTTTTGGTTTTACAGAAACCGAGTCTCTGTTGTGGGGCAAGGTAAGTCACTAGCCGAAATAACTGGTTGCGGTCATACGAACCAATTGCGTTCATGCCCGCAGACCTATGAATTTTTACCCGATTAAATAAGGCGCAAAAAAATGAATCCGTTAGTCATTAAATTAGGTGGCGTATTGCTCGACAGCGAAGAAGCGCTGGAACGCCTGTTTACTGCATTGGTGACTTATCGCGAGAAGCATGAGCGCCCGCTAGTGATTATGCACGGTGGCGGTTGTCTGGTTGACGATCTGATGAAAAAACTCGCTTTGCCGGTAGTGAAGAAAAACGGCTTGCGTGTCACCCCTGCTGACCAGATTGATATTATTACCGGCGCACTGGCAGGCACCGCTAACAAAACCCTGCTGGCTTGGGCGGTAAAACATAACATTAATGCTGTTGGCTTGTGTTTGGGCGATGGCGGAACCGTATCGGTAACGCTACTGGATGCCGAATTGGGGCATGTGGGTAACGCTCAACCGGGTTCACCTGCGTTAGTGCAAACCTTGCTGGCTGCGGATTACATGCCCATTATCAGTTCCATTGGTATTACTGCCGACGGCCAACTGATGAATGTGAATGCCGATCAGGCGGCCACCGCGTTAGCCGCCACCCTTGGGGCTGATTTGATTTTACTGTCTGATGTTAGCGGTATTCTGGATGGCAAAGGCCAACGGATTGCTGAAATGACGGCGCAAAAGGCCGAGCAACTCATTGCTCAGGGCATCATTACCGATGGTATGGTAGTTAAAGTGAATGCAGCGCTGGATGCAGCACGCTCATTAGGCCGCCCGGTAGATATTGCCAGTTGGCGTCATGCGGATCAGTTACCGGCACTGTTTAATGGTGAGCCAATTGGCACGCGTATTCTGGCCTAAATACCCTTCTTATTTGAAGTTGCAGCGGTGTTAGCGGCTCTTACTCACCCGAATCACTGGCTTGAGTCAGCTCAACGGGATTTGTGCGTTTGCTGCCTTGCTGCCACTCCAACTACTTTGGGTATATTATGAGTTTTTATTCTGAAACTAGGGAAGAAAGATTATGGCATTGTGGGGCGGGCGGTTTAGTCAGGCGGCAGATCAGCGTTTCAAGCAATTCAACGATTCACTGCGGTTTGATTACCGGCTAGCGGAGCAGGATATTACCGGTTCTGTTGCCTGGTCAAAAGCACTGGTGACGGTTGGGGTATTAACGGCTACCGAACAGCAACAACTGGAGCAGGCACTTGATGCATTGCTGGCAGAAGTGCAGGCTGATCCACAGGCTATTTTGCACAGTGATGCCGAAGATATTCACAGTTGGGTTGAAACCAAACTGATTGATAAAGTGGGTGATTTAGGCAAAAAACTGCATACCGGCCGTAGCCGTAATGATCAGGTAGCGACCGATCTGAAATTGTGGTGCAAGTTCCAGATCACTGAATTACAAACTGCGGTGAAGCAGTTGCAGCAGGCGTTGGTTGCCACAGCCGAAGCGAATCAGGATGCGGTGATGCCGGGTTATACCCACTTGCAACGTGCGCAACCAGTGACTTTTGCTCACTGGTGCCTGGCATATGCAGAAATGCTGTCTCGTGACCAAAGCCGCCTGCAAGATACCCTGACGCGCTTGGATGTTAGCCCGTTAGGCAGTGGCGCATTGGCAGGTACTGCCTATGCCATCGATCGCGAACAACTGGCTGGCTGGTTAGGCTTTGCCTCTGCCACTCGCAACAGCCTCGACAGTGTTTCAGACCGCGACCACGTCTTAGAACTACTGTCTGATGCCAGCATCGGCATGGTGCATTTATCTCGTTTTGCTGAGGATCTGATCTTCTTCAATAGCGGCGAAGCGGCTTTCGTTGATTTATCCGATCGCGTGACCTCCGGTTCTTCGCTGATGCCACAGAAGAAAAACCCAGATGCGTTGGAATTAATTCGCGGTAAATGTGGCCGGGTACAGGGTGCATTGACCGGAATGATGATGACGCTGAAAGGCTTGCCTCTTGCCTATAACAAAGACATGCAGGAAGACAAAGAAGGGCTGTTTGATGCGCTGGATACCTGGCTCGACTGCCTGCATATGGCGGCACTGGTGTTAGACGGTATTCAGGTAAAACGCCCACGTTGTAAAGAGGCGGCAGAACAGGGTTACGCTAACGCCACTGAGCTGGCTGATTATCTGGTCGCCAAAGGCGTACCCTTCCGTGAAGCGCACCATATTGTTGGTGAAGCCGTCGTTGAAGCTATTCGTCAGGGCAAAGCGCTGGAAGCATTATCACTGCTTGATTTGCAGAAGTTCAGCGCGGTGATTGGCGATGATGTCTATCCTATTCTGGCATTGCAATCTTGCCTGGATAAACGTGTTGCTAAAGGTGGCGTTTCGCCACAGCAGGTGGCTTCTGCTATTGCAGAAGCGAAAGCACGCCTAATTTAATTAGTTAGCTATTAATATTGATAATGGGCCGCTTTATAGTGGCCCATTTTACATTTAAAAGTATTAGAAATAAATTTCATGTTGCTTTTCATACTGTTTTATTTTAATTAGCGTTACACCAATAATTATTTTTACTTATTTTACGCATACGATAAAGCCAATATTTTCAGCCTAATAAGATTTTAATTTTAATATTCAGTTGAGTTTATACCTCTTAATGATTATAATAATCATTATCAACCAGTGGCGTTGTAGTGAAACCTCTACTAAGATTAAAAATAGAGACATATAATTCAAAATAGCCGAAAACCTATTTTATTCCTGCATTACCTGATCCATTAATAAAGTGGCTGGGCTGCTATTAGATTTAATTCTTTATGATTTTTCTATTTTGAAAAAGGTAAGTCATATCGTTAATGGATAATGACTTTTCTTTGTTCAAGCCTCTCTGGTTGCCCGGCATTAGCTTTATTGCTGGTCATTATTACGTCTGCTATTCAATAACTAAATAGTTAACAGGTTAATTATATTCATATCGTAAGGATGAGATCTAATAAATGGACAATATAGTGAGAGATAAAAGAAAAATAATAACCTCAATGAATAAAATTGCCCTTGGTATATTTATAGCTCTGGCAACAGCGCAAGGCTATTCTGGCAAAGTTCGTGCGGAGGCAACGGTAACCCCTTCGGCTGAAAATGATATGGTATTGGATAAACTAAAAATAGAAGGTGTAAATAATTCCCAGGACGGTGACTGGGTATATGATGAGTTGCACTCCGTCAGTGAAATCTCCCGCGAACAACTGGATAATCGCCCTGCCCGCCATGCGGCAGATATATTGGAACAAACTCCCGGTGTCTATTCCAGCGTCAGCCAGCAAGACCCCGCGCTTTCCGTGAATATCCGTGGCATCCAAGACTACGGCCGCGTCAATATGAATATTGACGGCATGCGGCAAAACTTTATGAAAAGTGGCCATGGTCAGCGCCATGGTGTGATGTATATCGATCCAGAAATATTGAGTAGTGTTGTGATTGAAAAGGGGGCCACCAGCGGTATGGGTGGTGCTGGCGTCATTGGTGGGGTTGCCACCTTTAATACGGTCAATGCCAGTGATTTCCTCGAACCGGGCAAAGAACTGGGGGGGCAAATACGTGCCATGACCGGTGATAACGGCACTCAGTTTATTGGTGGTGGTATTCTGGCGCTGGGTAATGAATATGGTGATCTATTAATTGCTGCCAGTGAGCGCAATCTAAAAGATTATTGGCCCGGCAATAAAGGGGATATTGGTGCTCTTCGTTTTGGCAGAGAAGCCGCCCCACTTTTAGGCAGAGAAATTACAAATAACAAAGTTGAATTTGCCAACTATAAAATGAGCTCACAGCTCGCTAAACTGGGCTGGAATCTGCCCGCCGACCAACGGCTGGTACTCAGCTATTTGCAAACGCAAATAAATAGCCCCAATGCCAGTATGTTAACGCAGATTGTCGATAAGTCAGATCCCTACCGTAGAGATAGAATGGGCTGGAAAAAGAGCAGCGTAAGTGATGTGCTGAACCGTAATATAGGGTTGGATTATAGCCTCAAGCCTGAACATATTGCCTGGCTGGATGTGGCGACTAAAATCTATTACGTTGATACCAATGATGAAACCGATACCCTGTGTTCTGATGCCGTTTTTTGTAAAAAGTTTTGGACTCAAACCCGTTTGAACACCCGTGGTTTACAACTGCAAAATACCAATTACTTTACCTTCGCCGACCACCATCAATTACAAGTCAAATATGGCCTCGAGTGGTTTAGTGACCGCTCCACCGGCAACTCAACTCAAGAAACAATGCTGGGTGTCACCCCACCCGGCAAGCGCACCATGACCAGCACCTTTGCCCAGTTGAATTACGAACATGCAGACTGGCTGCGGCTGGAAGGTGGCCTGCGTTATGATCAATTTCGCTTAAAGGGTAATACCTGGATGCAGAGCAAATCTTTCCTTGGCAACTATTCCCGTGAAAACCCATGCAACACAAAGATACATGAGCAACATCTCGCTGAAAACAGGCGGTGCTCCTATAATCACACGGTCAAAATGACCTGGGATGTGGATCGCCGTGAACAACAGCTTTCACCCACCTTGGCTATCGGTATCAAACCTGGTGTGCAGTGGCTGGAGTTTTTTGGTAATTACGGCAAATCCTGGCGGCCACCGGCGATTACCGAAGTGCTGGCGACCGGCAGTGCACATGGTCACGGCTGGATTTTGCCCAATCCGTTCCTGGCCGCAGAGCATTCTAAAGCCTGGGAAGCGGGCATTAATATTCAACACAGTAATCTGTTTAGTGAACAAGACCGCCTGGTGGCCAAAATGGCCTACTTTGATACCCGCGTCAGCAATTATATTAATCTTGAATTATCCAAGACCAAACCACTACTAGGTTCCGGTTCCTTTGCAAATGCTACCTACATTAATAATTTATTGGCAGCCCGTTTTCGTGGTCTGGAATATCAATTAAGCTATGACATGGGTTTTTTTTATACCAGTTTAAATTATACCAGAATGATTGGTGTTAATAACTTTTGTTCTAAAAGGGCTTGGTTAGGTGGAGCGCAAACCTTTACATCTAATAAGGATGGTATTTATCCTCTCGAAAATGATAAAACAAACAATATGATTGATTGCTTGGCGGGGAATAACTTATTTGGTTCTTCTGCTTATTTGCCCGGTGATCGTGGCAGTTTAACTTTAGGTGGAAGATTATTTGATAAAAAGCTGGATCTCGGCACCATTATTCGCTATAACAAAGGACATCAAGACGCATCGGTTGTTAATAGCTACGGCCACGCTAATACCGCTTATGTTGCGGATTGGCCGAAATATACCTTATTTGATCTTTATGCTAGTTATAAGGTAACTAATAATTTAACTTTGCGTAGTACAATAGAAAATATAACTAATCGCGCTTATATAGTCAGTTATGGTGATTCACTTTCTTTTGCGCCAAATCGTGGTCGAACTATTCAGGGCGGTTTTGAATATAAATTTTAGTTATCAATGTTAAATATGAAACCTTAAATAAACATACTAAATATGAATTTAAAATCTTCAGATGGAATAATAACTTCGTCTGTAGTCACACTGACTCAGTGATGAGTCATATAATGGTTGTTAACAATAAGGAAATTTATCATGACAGTAACCATAAAATATCAAAGCCAATTCAGTAACGACACTCTAACCTCTTATACTCAGCAGTGGGCTACCACTCATGGTGATATAAAAGACACGCAGGCACCAGGCTATGCCAAGGACGTTGGCCAATTTTCTGGCGGGGGGTGGTTTAGTGGTACCCAATATTCAATTGGCAGCTCTCATAGTGGTGCTAGTACTGCAATGATCGTAGAGGGTGATTTGAACTATAATATTGCCCACCATACCTTCTACGGGAAAATGGCAAACTTGGAGTTGGGTGAATACTTGAAAGATAACTCAGATATCACTGCTAAAGAGCTTGACCAAGTGCAAGTGAAATTGAGTGGCATAGATCTGACCGGTGAATTTGACCCTACCAAAACAATAGTAGAAAACCATCAAGGGGATATGCATAAAGCCACTTACGGTTTGATGAGAGGCAATGCAGAACCATTGTTGGAAATCCTCTCCGCTAAGGGTATTGATGTGAATACCCCACTGAAGGATATGCCAATCGCCAGCCAATTTGACGTTATGGCGTCAGATGCACCAATGATTGATACCGTTGGTGTGATTGAAAGCAGCGATATGTTGTTAGCCGCTTAATAAATAGAATCACTGGGAAAGGATTTTCTGGTTGATTCTCGCTGCTGTGTAATATTGTCAGTCTATTTTTAACAAGTGTAATTGCGCCACCGCCGTACTCTGGTATATCTGGCTTTTTCTTGGCTGCGGCGGTGGTTCATATTGATATTTAAACTATTATATAACTATTATATTCAGATAAGTTTATTGGTCTGTTTGTAGAACAATATAATTTAATAATGAATATATTGTTAATTAAAAGGATTTTAATATGACAGTGATTATCAAGTATCATGAAGAATTTAAAAATGAAACTATTTCTTCTTATACCTACTGGTGGGCCAATGATTTTGGTGATATAGCCGATATAGCCCAGGAATCGAGAGACGCAGGATATGGTATTTACTCGGCTGGCCCAAATCCACCCACCGTTGGTTTAAAAATTGCGATTCAAAATAACTCTCCTCAAAGTAAAGCCGCAATAGTGATGGAGTCTAAGGGAGTGCATGCGGCGATGGTTATGGAGGCTAACGGAGTTAATTTATCCGAAATATCCCCCATCATTCCCGGTGACAAAGAAAGTCTGCAATTTGGTGCGCATTTAATCCCTATTCCTGATATTAACCTGGAGGATCCGCAGTTTCATCAACTTCAACTCCAGCAAGTACAATTGGAATTCAGCGGGTTAGATATTTCAGATGATATGGATATCTCTTTTTTAGAAGCTCATTATGCAATGCTCATAGATAATAACTATCCAAGTGATATGAATCTTGGTGTATATGGCCTACTGAGAGGGGATAATTCTGCCATACTGAAAATCCTCACATCAAAAGGCATTGATGTAAACACGCCGCTCAAAGACTTGGCGGTTGCCAGTCAGTTTGACGTTATTATTGAAGCGCCAGTTATTGACACTGTGGCTGATAGTAGTGAACTATTATTAGCCGTTTAACATTTAACAATGTTAGGTTTCGTATATTAACTTTAAAATCATTTGAGTGAATTAAATAATTTACTCGGTGGTAAAGGTGTCTCAATGATGAGATATGGTATAATTTAAAATTAATAGGTATCATTATGACAGTGACTATTAAGTACCAAGAACACTTTAAAAATGAAACTATTTCTTCCTATGCTCACCAGTGGGCTAAGGCGTATGATGACTTTGTTAATATATCCAACATTCATGAGAACTATACTTTTTCTGGCGCTACTGATATGAACAATAATAGAATCGCGCTAGCTGAGTTTCAAAACCCTGATGGGCCAGTCGCGCTAATTATTAGTGGCACTCTATGGGGGGATAATGGCCTCATTGAGAGGGGGAATTATATCCAATCTTTAGCGTTTGGTAACTCGTTTATTCCTAATACAGATAATACCTCTAATACAGGTAACACTCCAACCCCAAAGCAGCTTGATCAAGTACAGTTGAGCGTAGAGGGTTTAAACATTGACGGTGACTTTTATTATTCAGTATGTTCATTGTCTAGAGCGATGCATGCAGCGCCAGGAAAACCTTACCAAGGTGGCGAGGGTGAAGGCGTATACAATTTGTTGAGAGGTAATGCTGTCCCAATGTTGGAACTCCTCCAGGCGCAAGGTATCGATATAAACACACCACTCAAAGATATGGCACTTGCCAGTCAGTTTGACGTTATTACTGATTCGCCAATCATTGATACTGTGGGCGTAACAGAAGGCGGCGAAGCATTATTGGCCGTGTAATAAAGGCAGCTCACAAATGATTTTCTGGTTGGATAAATAATACTACCGCCATATCTTTTGGTTTGCTTTTTCATACTTATATCGGCGGTAGTTAATATTTTTGCTTTGCTGAAAATAACTTCCTCCCGAAAAATAATTTTTCCTGATGAATATATTACTTTAATCTAATATCAGCCGCAGAATTTTTTACGAAAAATATAAATTCTGTATGGAAATGGATGCCATGGAATCAAGCAAGAACGCCAGCTCTTCGTCGGTATCGCCAACAATTCTTTCAGTACTGGCCCATCATAAAAAAAGCCTCTGGGGCATAGGGTTATTTACCGCAGTAATTAATCTGCTGATGTTGGCACCCACAATCTACATGCTACAAGTTTATGATCGTGTTCTCGCTTCAGCAAATACCATGACGCTATTAATGCTGACAATTCTGGTGTTGGGCATATTTGCCTTTATTGGGCTATTAGAATGGATTCGCAGTGCGGTAGTTATCCGGCTGGGGACACGTATTGATATGCAGCTTAATCAGCGAGTATTTAATGCCGCTTTTGCCTCCCAACTTATGGGCCATAAAACGCCAGCGGCTCAGGCGTTAAATGATCTAACTTCTCTGCGTCAGTTTGCTACCGGTAATGCGCTGTTTGCCTTTTTTGATGCACCGTGGTTCCCATTCTATTTGCTGGTAATTTTTCTCCTTCATCCTTGGTTGGGGGCGCTGGCAGCAGCCGGTGCTTGCATGTTGATATTTCTAGCTTGGCTCAATCATTGGATATGTAAAAAACCACTAAAAGAAGCCTCAATAACCACAGTTCAAGCAACACAGCAAGCTAATGCGAATTTGCGCAATGCTGATGCCATTCAAGCCATGGGGATGTTAAAAGCCCTACGTGAACGCTGGCTGAGGCAGCACTCACAATTTCTCTATCAGCAGAATGTTGCCAGCGATAAAAGTAGCCGCGTGACAGCCTTATCCAAATCTAGCCGTCAGGCGTTGCAGTCAACGATGTTGGGGCTAGGTGCGTTGTTGGTTATAGAGGGTGCTATTACCGCCGGGGTGATGATTGCTGGCTCTATCTTGGTTGGCCGTGTGTTAGGGCCAATTGATCAAGTAATTGCAGTTTGGAAACAATGGAGTCACACGCGGCTTGCTTACCAACGTCTGTCTGATCTATTGGCACAATACCCTCAACCCACTACCGGTATGGTTTTGCCGCCTCCGCAGGGCAAATTAAGCGTGAAACAACTGACAGTTTGCAAACCGGGAACACATATACCGGTATTGCAATCCATCAACTTTGAACTGCAACCCGGTGATGTTCTTGGTGTTTTGGGGCCGTCAGGCAGTGGCAAATCTACTCTGGCGAAGCTGTTGGTCGCAAGTCAATCTGCATTCAGTGGTTCGGTTCGTCTGGATAGTGCAGACCTTTCTCAGTGGGATAAAAACCATTTAGGGACATTCATCGGTTATCTACCCCAGGATATTCAGCTATTTCGCGGTTCAATTGCTGAGAATATTGCGCGTTTTGGGCCGGTTGATAATGAAAAAGTTATCGCTGCCGCACAATTAGCCGACGTACACGACTTGATTCTGCATCTGCCGCAAGGTTATGACTCTCAACTAGGGGATGAAGGCGAGGGGTTATCTGGTGGCCAGCGGCAGCGAATTGCATTAGCGCGAGCCGTATACGGTGTACCACGGCTTATCGTATTAGATGAGCCAAATGCCAGTTTAGATAAAGAAGGTGAGAAAGCCTTATTGGCAGGCATCAGCCAGTTAAAACGGCAGGGCAGCACAATTGTGATGGTTACCCATAAACCAGAACTGCTATCGGGCAGCGATTACTTATTGTTTTTGAACAATGGGCAAATGGAATTGTTTGATCGCACCCAAAGCATATTGAAAATCAAGGATAACGCGGCAGTTGAATCTGAGAGCAAACCATTTAACACACGTAATGGTTGGGGTAGCGGTGTGTCATACGGTGTTGCGCCCATTCGTACTGCATCACAAAAATGAAGCCCATGGAGGGAGATAAAAAGATGCTACTTGAATCAAGCCGTTTGCCAGTTACTGATGAAAGCCATCAGCAGCAAAACCGATTACGGCCCCAGATAAACAGTGGCTACTATCTAAGCCTCGGTGGGTTACTTGTTATCGGTGGTTTTATTGGCTTTTTACTTTGGGCCGGGCTGGCGCCGCTGGATAAAGGAATTGCGGTTATGGGGCAGGTTGTAGTTGCTGAAAATCGCAAAGTTATTCAGCCCCTGCAAGGGGGGCGTATCCAACAGTTACATATTGCTGAAGGGGACGAAGTAACCGTAGGGCAATTATTAATCACCATGGATGACTCGGTGATTCGTAGCCAGCGGGATAGTCTACAAAATCAATATATAAGTGCTTTGGCGCAGGAAGCCCGTTTAACCGCCGAGCAGGACGGTGTGGACGAAATTACTTTCCCCCAAACATTATTCCTGAACCCAGCCCAACCTTTGGTTGAACGCAATATTATCTTGCAACAACAACTTTTCCATCACCGTCGCCAGGCTCAATTGAGTGAGATTGCTCGGCTATCTGCGCAAATTACTCGTCATCAAGACCGGTTGAATGGCTTGCAGGCGATGCGACGTAACAATCAGCGCCAATCTGACTTATTCCAGCGCCAGTTACAAAGTATTCAATTGCTGGCGAGAAATGGTCATGTTGCCAAAAATCAGTTACTGGATATGGAGCGTCAGGCGATTTCACTGCATGCGCGGGTGGAGCAGGATACCAGCGACATTGAAGAGGCTCATAAACTGATCGATGAAACCAAGCAGCATATTTCACAACGGCACGAACAGTATAAAAGTGAGAATCGCGAGCAATTAGCGAAAGCGCAGCAAAATACCCAAGAGCTGAAACAGCGTTTGAACATAGCGGAATATGAGTTGGATAATACTCGGATATATGCTCCGGTCAGTGGTGCAATTATTGCTCTGGCACAGCATACGGTGGGGGGAGTGGTAAGTAGTGGGCAAACATTAATGGAGTTGGTCCCTCGTGGGCAACCGTTATTAGTTGAAGCCCAGTTACCGGTAGAGCTAATTGATAAAGCCAAGGCTGGCTTACCCGTCGATCTCAATTTTTCTGCTTTTAATCAGAGTAATACCCCTAAGTTATACGGAACTGTATTACATGTCGGAGCTGACCGCATACAGCATCCGCAAACCTTACAGCCTTATTATCCTTTAACCGTCGCGATTGATATGTCTAATACGGAGTTAGCCATCCGGCCCGGTATGTCTGTTGATGTATTTATTCGAACGGGAGAAAGGTCATTGCTCAATTATCTGTTTAAACCGCTAGCGGACCGCCTGCATGTAGCATTTGCCGAAGAATAAAATTTTGGCAAGTTACTTGGAGTAACTTATTTGAAATAAAGGAATATAGTGATTTAATTCATGAAGATAAGACGGAATAACAACAGCATTCTTCTTTGGTGGGGGAGTGCTATGCTTGCCAGCAGTACCCATATGTATCTGCTCTGGTTGCTGAGTACGGAGTCTGTACTTGTTAAACATCCTGATGACGCCCCAGCGGCAGTGATGCTTACCTTGTCGGCAGAAACGCAGTTCACCCAAAACGTGGAGCAAAATCCGGTGGTGGGAATACAACAGACTTTTAACGAGCCGGAGGTTGAACAACAGGAAGCTCAACCAGAAGACGTGAGTAATTTGCTGACAGCACCTGAACAACCTAATGCTGTACTGCTAGTTGAGAAAGAGTTGGAAATCACTGAAGAAGAACCAGTGAAAATAAAACGTCCACAACAACAAGTAATGAAACCGCGTAAACCTGTCATTGAGGAAACACCAGAAAACCGCAATAAGCCCTCTCCGCCAGCAGCCGTAGCCAGCACAACACTCTCTGGCGAGAGCCATCAAATTGCTGCCGCAGCAAATAGTGATTCCTTGCATAAACAAAAGGTTAAAATGAATTGGCGAAGCCGCTTGCAAGGGCATCTGGTGGAGTTTAAACGCTATCCACCCAGAGCCAGAAAACAGCGACAACAAGGTATCGCCACTATCCGTTTTGTGGTCAATAAAGATGGGCATGTTCTATCTGCTCAGCTTATAAAAAGCAGCGGGGCTGCTATTTTAGATCATGAAGCACTGGCACTTATTAAACGTGCTCAGCCATTACCCAAGCCACCTACTGAGTTGTTATTGCATGGGCAGATAACATTAGCTCTGCCCATTAGTTTTGATTTAAAAAATAAAAGCCAGTGATAGTAGTTATGAGCCAGCAATCTATAGAGTGAGTTATTTGACCAAACAGAGGGGGTAAATTTTACCCCTGTCTAATCTTATTCAGACAGCCAACCGAGCGCACAGATAACGGTTTAGGCTAACCCCTTCTTCCGAGGCATTAATTGCCAGACGCCGGTGTTGCTCTGGCGGTAAGCGAAGAACCAATTTCCCGCTATAGTGCTTTTCTGCCAAAGGTTGTGGCGGTGTTTCACCATTAGCCTGTATATCGCGCAGAATATCGGCAACCAACGCAGTTATCCCTGCCAGGGCTTCGACACGTTCCTTTGCAAGCCATGACAAACTGGGGAATTCTGCACATAAACCAACAAACTCATCATCTTCTGCTGACCAGGTAATTCGGTACGTATAGTGTTCGATGTTAACCATTATCCATTTCCTTGAGTTTAGCCAACGCAGCAATAACTTGTTTTACCTGATAAAACTTGGCCATTCCGCTGCTGTCCTTTTGAATGTTGATCCGAGGATCCCCTTGCCAGGGAGTACCATAAACATGATGGCTACTGGAGTAATGCCTGGGAAAGCCAAAGTAAAAATTACAGATTTTGACGAGTTCGCGGAATTTAACCCCTGCGGGGTTAGCTGTAATCTGAGCAACCCGACTGTCCATGTCTTTCATTGTGTCTCCATTTTAGTATCATTATTGGTATCAAATCAATAGTGGTAGGCCACATAAGTGCCGTTTTAAAACGATTACAATTGAACAAACAGTGGGCATTACGGCTTCACATGCCAAGTAAGATGATTCAATTCATGGAAGCAGTGCGCAAAAATAAGGAATAAAAAAGCCGGGCATAAAGCCCGGCATGGGAAAACAGAGAGCATCGGCGAGTAAAATTAGTCGCCTGGGCAGCGTAGGCAGCGTTCAGCCTCATCGGTGCCCAATCTTAACTTGGACTGCAAATCACGCAGAGCGGTACGTAAGCCTTCTTCAATAACTGGGTGATAAAACGGCATATCCAGCATTTGATTGATGGTCATCTGCTGTTGATGTGCCCAAGCCAATAGATGTGCGATATGTTCAGCACTCGGCCCTATCATCTCAGCACCCAAGAACCGGCCAGTGCCCTGCTCGCCATAAACGCGCAAAATACCTTTATTTTTCAGCATCACTCGCGAGCGACCCTGATTTTCAAAAGAGACTTCACCGATGTCAAAACAACCGCATGCACTAAATTTTTGTGACAACTCACGGAAGGTCGAGCCTACCATCGCAATTTGTGGGTCAGAAAAAACGACCGAAATAGGGCTACGACGTAAGCCGGGGACCACTTCGGGGAAGCCCCCAGCGTTCACCCCAGCGATGCGGGCCTGATCGCTGGCCTCATGCAGTAACGGCAATTGGTTACTTGCATCACCAGCGATAAAAATATGTGGCACGCTAGTTTGCATCGTGAGTCGATCAGCTTGTGGTACACCGCGCGCATCAAGAGCGAGGGACGTATTTTCCAGCCCCAGTTTATCTACATTAGGGCGGCGACCAGTGGCTGCTAAAACATAATCAACCATGATCTCTTGCAGTTTGCCGGTGTTATCCAGATAGCGGATAAAGACTTTATCCCCCTCACGCTGCATGACTTCAACTTTCACGTCAGGATCAAGATAGAACTCTTCACTCAACGTTTTCGCTGCGTAATTACGTACAATGCTGTCAGTCAGTGGGCCGACACTACCACCGACACCGAACATTTTTACCTGAACACCCAGCCGATGCAGTGCCTGACCAAGTTCCAGACCAATAACGCCTGGCCCGAATACCGCGACAGATTCGGGTAGGTCATCCCAGCTAAACACATCATCATTAACTATCAGTCGGTCACCCAGCTCATTCCAGGCGGTGGGCCAGGTTGGGCGGGAGCCAGTCGCAATCACGATACGCTGCGCAACAATACGAGTATGATCATCAACTTGTAGCGTATTGTCATCAAGAAAACGGGCATAGCCTTGAATTTTATCGGCGGCTGGAATGTTATCTACGCCTTCCAGCACAAAACCAACAAACCGGTCGCGCTCACGTTTAACACGACTCATCACTTCACGGCCATTAATCAGAATGTCACCTTGCGGATGAATACCAAATCTAGGCGCTTTTTCAATATGGTGTACGGCTTCTGCCGCTGCAATCAACAGTTTGGATGGCATGCAACCGACGCGAGCACAGGTGGTACCGTATTCGCCACCTTCAATCATCACCACACTTGGCGTTGACAGTTTGGCTGCGCGATAAGCGCCAAGTCCGGCCGTGCCGCCGCCAATTACGGCGACATCAACGTTTAAGGTTTTCATGTCTGCTCCTAACAGAAAAAAGGGTAGGCCGAAGCCTACCAAGTATACCCTTCGTATTTGAAGCCGCAGGGTTGTTAGCTACATTTGTTACTCAGCCCATCCTGGGGCATCGCCTCTGCGTGCAGCGTTCAAACCTGCTCCCGGCAGATTTGTCCCCCGAATCACTTACTGGTCTTGACCTTAAAAATAAGTAAGCTCATTGGGGTGAGTTCACATGCCGCCTACCTGCAACTCCAATGACTTTGGGTATTCACATTATCTTCATTCTATTAATGTTATTAAGCTGATAAGTAATTTTCTAAATCATCACTGCCACCAATGTGGCGGCCACCGATAAATACTTGTGGTACGGTTCCACGGCCAGTGATTGCACGCAAACTAACGGTTGTCGCATCTTTACCTAGCACGATCTCTTCATACTGAATCCCGCGTTCTTGCAGCATTTGTTTCGCTTTGGCACAGAATGGGCAGCCCGGTTTGGTAAAGACAGACACCGATTCCTGTACTTTAAAGTCAGGTGCCAGATATTTCAGCATGGTATCTGCATCAGACACTTCAAACGGGTCGCCCGGCTTATTTGGCTCCACAAACATTTTCTCAACCACACCGTTACGCACCAGCATGGAGTAACGCCATGAACGTGGACCGAAGCCCAGATCGGCTTTCTCAACCAGCATGTTCATACCTTTGGTGAATTCGCCGTTACCGTCTGGAACGAAAGTAATGTTTTCAGCATGTTGATCAGCTTTCCAGGCATTCATCACGAAAGTGTCGTTGACTGATACGCACAGAATGCTATCAACACCGTGCTGTTTAAACACACCTGCCAGTTCGTTATAACGTGGCAGATGGCTGGAAGAACAAGTCGGGGTAAACGCACCCGGTAGTGAAAATACAATCACTGTTTTATTGCTGAATAAATCGTCGGTAGTTACGTCAACCCACTGATCACCCTGACGGGTATGGAAAGTCACTTGTGGGATTTTTTTACCTTCTTGGCTAGTAAACATCAGTAACTCCTTAATTAAAAAATGAAATATTAAAATTTGTCTGTGTGTCTCTTGGTTGGGGCACATTATTCATTTTATCGCTTGATAGATCTAATCACTGGTTGCTATCTTATCTATCGTCAATGGCTATCATAAAGCGGAGCACAGATGAATATTCGTGATTTAGAATACTTAGTGGCGCTGGCTGAGTTCAGGCATTTCCGGCGTGCCGCCGACTCTTGCCATGTCAGCCAACCCACATTAAGCGGCCAGATTCGTAAGCTGGAAGATGAGTTGGGTGTGATGTTGCTGGAGCGCACTAGCCGTAAGGTCTTGTTTACCCAGGCTGGGTTGTTGTTGGTGGAGCAAGCCAGAACGGTATTGCGAGAAGTGAAGGTACTGAAAGAGATGGCCAGCTTGCAGGGCGAAAGTATGTCCGGCCCGCTGCATATCGGCCTTATTCCTACCGTCGGGCCTTACTTGCTGCCGCAAATCATTCCTATGTTGCATAAGACATTCCCGAAACTGGAAATGTATCTGCATGAAGCACAAACCCAGAATCTTTTGGCTCAGTTGGACAGTGGTAAGCTGGACTGCGCCATTCTGGCGTTGGTCAAAGAGACCGAAGCTTTTATCGAAGTTCCGCTATTTGATGAGCCGATGAACCTGGCTATTTATGCCGATCATCCATGGGCAGATCGTGACAGAGTGCAAATGCATGAGCTGGCGGGTGAGAAATTATTAATGTTGGAAGATGGTCACTGCCTACGCGATCAGGCCATGGGCTTTTGTTTCCAGGCCGGTGCAGAAGAAGACACTCATTTCCGCGCTACCAGTTTGGAAACCCTGCGTAATATGGTGGCTGCGGGGAGTGGTATAACTTTGCTGCCGTCGCTGGCGGTGCCGAATGAGCGTAAGCGTGATGGTGTATGCTATCTGGAGTGCTACAAACCGGTGCCTAAACGCACCGTCGCGTTGGTGTACCGCCCCGGTTCCCCACTGCGTGGCCGCTATGAGCAACTGGCCGAGGCGATACGTGAACACATGCAACCGCGCATGAGCTCAGAAGTTACAAACGAAAAGCTAGAACAGGCGGTTTAAACCGTTGAGCGCTGCCACACGATAGGCTTCAGCCATAGTCGGATAGTTGAAGGTCGTATTAACGAAATATTCGATAGTATTACCTTCTCCTTTCTGTTCCATAATCGCCTGCCCGATGTGGATAATTTCCGCTGCGCGTTCGCCGAAGCAATGAATACCGAGGATCTGCTTGGTTTCCCGATGGAATAGGATTTTTAAGCTACCAGTATTCATCCCGACGATTTGCGCGCGCGCCAGATGTTTAAACTGCGCGCGGCCAACCTCGTAGGGCACCTTCATCGCGGTTAGGTCTTGCTCGGTTTTACCAACAGAACTGATTTCCGGGATTGTATAAATACCTGTCGGAATATCTTCAATCAAATGAACGTTGGCTTCACCTTTGATCATCGCTTGTGCCGCGATACGCCCCTGATCATAGGCCGCAGAGGCCAGGCTCGGATAACCAATCACATCACCCACCGCATATACATGGGGCAGCGCTGTCTGGTACATGCTATTGACCTTCAGCAGACCACGGCTATCAGCTTCCAGACCAATATTTTCCAACCCTAAACCGCTGGTATTACCGGTACGCCCATTGGCATACAACAAGCAGTCTGCCTTGACCTTTTTACCTGACTTCAGATGCACAATAACACCGTCAAGAGTCCCCTCAATTTGCTCAAACTCTTCGTTGTGACGGATAACGACACCGTTATTCCAGAAGTGGTAAGAGAGGGCATCTGACATTTCCTGATCAAGGAAGGCCAGTAGACGGTCGCGGGTATTGATTAAATCAACTTTGACGCTCAAACCACGGAAGATTGAAGCATATTCACAACCAATAACACCTGCGCCATAGATAATGACGTGTTGGGGTTCATGGCTGAGCTGTAAAATGGTATCGCTGTCGTAAATACGTTCATGACTAAAATCAACATTCGCCGGGCGGTAGGGGCGTGAACCTGTTGCAATCACAATATTATCAGCGCGGAGTGTATCGTTGGTGCCATCGGCATAGCGCACATTGATAGTGTTGGCATCAATAAAACTGGCATCGCCTGAGAACATATGGCAGTGGTTGCGATCGTAAAAGCCCTGGCGCATACGTGTCTGTTGATTAATAACACGGTCAGCATGGTTTAAAATATCAGCGAAAGAAGAACTGATGGTTCGGGCATTGTCGCTGTAGAGTGGATTTTGGTTGAATTCGATAATACGGCTAACGGCGTGGCGCAAAGCTTTGGAAGGGATAGTGCCCCAATGGGTACATCCACCGCCCACATTATTATACCGTTCAATTACGGCAACACGGGCACCTTGCTTGACCAACCCCATAGCGGCACCTTCACCGCCAGGACCCGAGCCAATAACAATGGCATCAAAATGGAAGTGCTGTTGCATGTAGGAGAGACCTATTCTTATACAAAATTACAACGATACATTAACATCAACCCAACCAGATACCCAATAAATTTCAAGGTACAGCCAACACATCTGTAAATTGAAAGATGGCAGGCATAAGCCAATCAACCATGGGTAAATCACCGTGATGTGTGTTGTAAAGCGGCAATTCTGTATTGGGATGATACGTTTGTATAACGGTTGTTACTATAAAGTTTGGTATATTGTTGACTATATATCTTAGATTGAGAATTTGGATATCCCTTGGGCACGATTATGGGCGTCAGAGCACAACAAAAAGAGCGGACTCGTCGTTCCCTTATCGAAGCGGCGTTCAGCCAATTGAGTGCTGAGCGGAGTTTTGCCAGCCTTAGCTTGCGGGAAGTCTCTCGCGAAGCTGGTATCGCACCGACTTCTTTTTACCGGCATTTCCGCGATGTCGACGAACTTGGCCTGACAATGGTCGATGAAAGCGGTCTGATGTTGCGTCAACTGATGCGTCAGGCACGCCAGCGGATTGCCAAGGGCGGCAGTGTTATCCGTACCTCAGTATCTACATTTATGGAATTTATCGGTAATAACCCGAATGCGTTTCGTCTATTGCTGCGGGAGCGCTCCGGCACGTCTGCCGCATTTCGTGCAGCAGTTGCACGTGAAATTCAGCATTTTATTGCCGAGCTGGCAGATTACCTCGAACTGGAAAATCACATGCCACGTAGCTTCACTGAAGCTCAGGCTGAGGCCATGGTCACAATTGTCTTCAGTGCCGGTGCTGAAGTGCTGGACGTAGATATTGAACAACGGCGACAGTTAGAGGAGCGCTTGGTCTTACAATTGCGGATGATCTCCAAGGGCGCTTATTATTGGTATCGTCGCGAGCAGGAAAAACTCGCTGTATCTCGCACTTAATAAGGTAAGGAAAAATGATGGAACAGTCTCGCCGTGAAATCGGCACCCTGCTGCTGGCGTTGATTACTGGCCTGGCAATAAATGGTTCATTTAATACATTATTCAGCGCGTTTGTGCCTTTTTCAGTTTTTCCGCTGCTAACATTGGTATTGGCTGTATATTGTTTACATCAGCGCTACCTCAATTTTGCCATGCCGCATGGCTTGCCAGTGCTGGCCTCTGCATGTTTCCTGCTCGGGATTTTGTTGTATAGCGCGATTGTGCGGGTTGAGCATCCGGCCATTGGTTCTAATTTCGTTCCTTCTATTCTCAGTGTCGTGTTGGTGTTCTGGATCTTGTTTAAACTAAAAGCACGTAAGTCGGTGCAATCAGAATCTGAGCCAGATAATTCGGATAACCAGCAGCCGCAATAACCTGAAAATGGCATGTTTTAAAACGACATATTTTAAAACGCAAAAGGGCAACATCACGTTGCCCTTTTGCTTATCTATTGCCTGTCAGCCGCGCTTTTCTAGTAATACCCCACACTCCATATGATGGGTGTAGGGGAACTGATCAAATAGAGCTAAGCGGCTGATTTTATGTGTCTGTTGTAACTGTTCCAGATTGGCGCACAGCGTTTCAGGGTTACAGGAGATATAAAGGATACGCGGATAACCTTGTACCAGCTTGACCGTCTCGTCATCCAGCCCGCTGCGCGGGGGATCGACAAAAATGGTCTCACAGTTATAACTGCTCAGGTCAATCCCCTTCAAACGGTTAAACTCGCGCACACCTAGCATTGCTTGGGTAAACTCTTCAGCCGACATGCGGATAATTTGCACGTTATCGATATTATTTGCCGCGATATTGTATTGCGCTGCCGCCACTGAGGGTTTAGCGATTTCTGTTGCCAACACGCGTGCAAAATTGCGTGCTAGCGCCAACGAGAAGTTACCATTACCGCAGTACAACTCCAATAAATCGCCACTGGCGTTCTTAGTGGTATCAATTGCCCATTCCAGCATATGGATATTCACCGCCGCATTCGGTTGGGTGAAACTATTCTCCACCTGACGATAAATCATTTCACGCCCGGCAACCGGCAATACTTCATCGATATAGTCATGATCCAACATAATTTTGGTTTTTGCCGCGCGCCCGATCAATTGCAAGTCGAAGCCTTGCGCTCGCAACTGATCACGTAATTCCAGCGCTTTCTGCTGCCACTCTTCATCTAATTGACGGTGATACAGCAAAGAAGCGATCAGTTTACCGCTTAGGGTAGATAAGTAATCAATCTGGAACAGTTTACGCCGCAAAATTGGTTCGGCTCTAATGGCTGTCATCAACGCGCTCATTAGACGATTGATCAACAAACTCGCCACCGGGAACTGTTCAACCCGGATACGCTGCTTAGTCTGCTGGTCAAACATGATGTGGTACAAGTCATCTTCATCGTGCCAAACGCGAAACTCTGCTCTCATGCGGTAATGTTCGGCAGGAGAACGGAATATTTCCGCAGCAGGTGCCTGAAACGGCGACATCATCGCCTGAAGACGGGCAGATTTTTCCGCCAGTTGTTGGTCGTAGCTGTCTGTCGGCAGGATGTCGGGAGTCATGATTCTTCTCGTCTGGCCATTATAAAAGAGGGTTACTGCTGCGGATTGTAGGGAAAGTGGGAGTGATGTCCAGTTTTGTTGTGTTTATTCACTATAACGAGGATGGAAGTCTAGACATCTATTTTACTTGATCGTAGCATTGCGATCCGGCCTCATGCTGTTACTTAAACACCTAAGAGTTAAAAGGGAATCCGGTGTAAATCCGGAGCTGACGCGCAGCGGTAAGGGGAAGTTACGGCGATAGGTTTCAACCAGACACTGTCCGCAAGGGCGGGAAGTCATCGCCAGCTCTATTTCACGGTATTAATTCATTTAAGTAATGAATAAGGCGTGACATCAGAGATCCCAAGCCCGAAGACCTGCCGGTATTACGTCGCAATATGCGTGGTCGTCGCGAACTATCGGCCATGGCACTGCGGCATCCGCCAATTGAGTTTGGATGCTTGTATTCATGACAATAAAAAAATATACGCTGCTCACAGCCCTTTCTGTGACAGCATTTTCTGGATGGGCCCAGGACAGCACCACAACAAGTAATGATGACATGGTGGTTACCGCCAATCGATTCCCCCAACCCATATCTTCTATCTTGGCTCCGGTTGATGTTGTTACTCGTAATGATATTGATCGCTGGCAATCAACTAACCTGAATGATGTTATGCGCCGCTTGCCTGGTGTGAACATTGCACAAACTGGTGGGCCTGGCCAACAGAGTTCCTTGTTTATCCGAGGTACAGATGCCAGGCATGTTTTAGTTCTGGTTGATGGTGTTCGTCTGAATCAGTCGGGTATCAGCGGTTCTTCTGATCTCAGCCAAATCCCTGTCTCTTTAGTACAGCGTATTGAATATATTCGTGGACCACGTTCTGCGGTATATGGTTCAGATGCTATCGGTGGGGTAGTAAACATCATTACTGTGCGTGAAGCCTTGGGTAGCACACTCACCGCAGGCGTGGGTTCGAATGGTTACCAGAACTACGGTGGTTCAACTCAGCAAAAACTGGGTGATAGCACCACGGTGACGTTGGCAGGAAATTACGATTACAGTAAAGGTTATGACATTGTTGCTGCTGGTAATACTGGCATGGCAAGCCAGCCGGATCGTGACGGATACATGGGGAAAATGCTGTGGGCAGGTGTTAATCATGATTTCAATAATCAATTCAGTGGCTTTGCGCGTGCTTACGGTTTCGATAACCGTAGTGACTATGATGGCAGTTATTATCCCGGTTCAGCATTATTAGATACCCGCCAGCTATCAAGCCGTACTTATGACACTGGGTTACGTTTTAAAAATGGAATTTATGCGTCTCAACTGATCGCAAGTTATAACCGCACTAAAGACTATAACTATGATCCATTGTTTGGTCGGCATGATGTATCCGCCTCTTTAGATGATGCAGAGCAATACAATTTACAATGGGGTAATACGCTGCAAGTCGGTAAAGGCGAGGTTAGTGCGGGGGCTGATTGGCAGGAGCAAACAACCAAACGCAAAGCGATGAATGCAACCAATTCTGATGAATACACATTGCGCAACACGGGTATTTATCTGACAGGGCAGCAACAGATCAATGATGTCACTTTAGAAGGCTCAGCGCGCAGTGACGATAATTCGCAATTTGGTTGGCACTCCACCTGGCAGACCAGCGCTGGCTGGGAGTTTATTGATGGCTATCGTTTGATCGGTTCTTACGGTACGGCCTATAAGGCTCCCAATTTAATGCAGCTTTATAGCGCCTATGGCGGTAACACGAACCTGAAACCAGAAGAAAGCAAACAATGGGAAGGCGGGCTTGAAGGCTTAACCGGGCCAGTAACTTGGCGCTTATCCACTTATCGTAATGATATTGAAGAACTTATAGACTATGACAGTAGTAGTAACCGTTACTACAATGTGAGTAAAGCGGTGATAAAAGGTGTGGAATGGACGGGAGCTTTCGACACCGGGCCGTTATCTCACCAAGTTACGTTAGAATATCTTGATCCTCGCGATGCTGAAACCAATCAAATTCTGGTGCGCCGCGCTAAGCAACAGGTTAAATACCAACTTGATTGGCAGGTGGCCGAGTTAGATTGGTCGGTAACATATCAATATCTTGGTCAGCGTTATGACAATACATTCGATCCAACCACTTTTGCACCAAGCTCAGTAAAATTGGGAGGGATTAGCCTTTGGGATCTAGCTGTTTCATATCCGGTCACCTCTCATCTCACAGTTCGTGGTAGAATTGCCAACCTGTTTGATAAAGATTATGAGACGGTTTATGGCTATAAAACCGCTGGACGAGAGTATTACCTCACCGGAAGCTATAACTTCTAAGGTTGATACTGCCCCTCGCCCGACAGCACTGATTTTTGACTCAGGTGTTGGCGGGCTATCTGTCTATCAAGAGATTCGGCAGTTGCTGCCGGATCTCCACTATATATATGCTTTCGATAATGTCGCTTTCCCTTATGGGGAGAAGTCCGGCGAGTTTATCATTGAACGCGTACTGGAAATTGTCACTGCGGTGCAGCAGCGTCATCCGCTGGCAATCGTCGTCATTGCCTGTAACACGGCCAGCACAGTTGTGCTTCCTGCTTTACGTGAGCGCTTCGCATTCCCTGTGGTTGGGGTTGTTCCCGCTATCAAACCGGCGGTGCGATTAACCCGCAATGGTGTTGTTGGCTTATTGGCTACCCGTGGCACCGTGCATGCTTCTTATACCCGGGATTTGATTGAGCGCTTTGCCACTGATTGCAAAATTGAATTGCTGGGTTCATCTGAGCTGGTGGAACTGGCAGAGTCCAAGTTGCATGGCGGTGCTGTACCTATCGAAACCTTAAAGAAAATCCTCCATCCATGGTTGGCGATGCGTGAGCCGCCGGACACCATTGTATTGGGGTGCACTCATTTCCCTCTATTAGTAGAAGAGTTGGCGCAAGTGTTGCCTGAAGGTACCCGTATGGTCGATTCCGGTGCAGCAATAGCTCGTCGCACTGCCTGGCTCATCTCTTCTCAAGAAAATGTAGTTTCTTCTCAGGAAGATAATATTGCTTACTGCATGGCGTTGAATGCAGATACTGACGTTTTATTGCCCGTTTTGCAGAGTTATGGCTTCCCGGTGCTGCAAAAACTGCCAATTTAAAGGTGTTTTGACTAAAGATTCAGCGGTTGAAAAGTTTTTTCAAATTAGGGGTTGCAGGCTGTCAGGAACTCCCTATAATGCGCCTCCACTGACCGGGAACAACGAAACACACTTCGCCGGGTCAGGAAGCGAAAAGAATGATTTTGACTTCGAAAGAAACGAAAGAAACTCTTGACTCTTCAGCGGGAAAGCGTATTATCTGCCTCCCGCGTTACCGTAAGATTCGCCGAAAGGCAAACGGGTAACGAACGCTCTTTAACAATTTATCAGACAATCTGTGTGGGCACTCGCAAGACGATATCGAAGCCTGTTTCGGCAGGCAGATGAAATATCAAAGTCTTGAAGAGTGACCAAAGCAGTACACATTTGAACTTCGGTTCGAATGCATATTTGCAGAAAGTAATCTTTGAGCATCGCTATGTTAACTCATAGCAAATCAAACAAATCTTAAATTGAAGAGTTTGATCATGGCTCAGATTGAACGCTGGCGGCAGGCCTAACACATGCAAGTCGAGCGGCAGCGGGAAGTAGTTTACTACTTTGCCGGCGAGCGGCGGACGGGTGAGTAATGTCTGGGAAACTGCCTGATGGAGGGGGATAACTACTGGAAACGGTAGCTAATACCGCATGACCTCGCAAGAGCAAAGTGGGGGACCTTCGGGCCTCACGCCATCGGATGTGCCCAGATGGGATTAGCTAGTAGGTGGGGTAATGGCTCACCTAGGCGACGATCCCTAGCTGGTCTGAGAGGATGACCAGCCACACTGGAACTGAGACACGGTCCAGACTCCTACGGGAGGCAGCAGTGGGGAATATTGCACAATGGGCGCAAGCCTGATGCAGCCATGCCGCGTGTGTGAAGAAGGCCTTCGGGTTGTAAAGCACTTTCAGCGAGGAGGAAGGCAGTCGTGTTAATAGCACGATTGATTGACGTTACTCGCAGAAGAAGCACCGGCTAACTCCGTGCCAGCAGCCGCGGTAATACGGAGGGTGCAAGCGTTAATCGGAATTACTGGGCGTAAAGCGCACGCAGGCGGTTTGTTAAGTCAGATGTGAAATCCCCGCGCTTAACGTGGGAACTGCATTTGAAACTGGCAAGCTAGAGTCTTGTAGAGGGGGGTAGAATTCCAGGTGTAGCGGTGAAATGCGTAGAGATCTGGAGGAATACCGGTGGCGAAGGCGGCCCCCTGGACAAAGACTGACGCTCAGGTGCGAAAGCGTGGGGAGCAAACAGGATTAGATACCCTGGTAGTCCACGCTGTAAACGATGTCGACTTGGAGGTTGTGCCCTTGAGGCGTGGCTTCCGGAGCTAACGCGTTAAGTCGACCGCCTGGGGAGTACGGCCGCAAGGTTAAAACTCAAATGAATTGACGGGGGCCCGCACAAGCGGTGGAGCATGTGGTTTAATTCGATGCAACGCGAAGAACCTTACCTACTCTTGACATCCACAGAACTTAGCAGAGATGCTTCGGTGCCTTCGGGAACTGTGAGACAGGTGCTGCATGGCTGTCGTCAGCTCGTGTTGTGAAATGTTGGGTTAAGTCCCGCAACGAGCGCAACCCTTATCCTTTGTTGCCAGCACGTAATGGTGGGAACTCAAGGGAGACTGCCGGTGACAAACCGGAGGAAGGTGGGGATGACGTCAAGTCATCATGGCCCTTACGAGTAGGGCTACACACGTGCTACAATGGCAGATACAAAGTGAAGCGAACTCGCGAGAGCAAGCGGACCACATAAAGTCTGTCGTAGTCCGGATTGGAGTCTGCAACTCGACTCCATGAAGTCGGAATCGCTAGTAATCGTAGATCAGAATGCTACGGTGAATACGTTCCCGGGCCTTGTACACACCGCCCGTCACACCATGGGAGTGGGTTGCAAAAGAAGTAGGTAGCTTAACCTTCGGGAGGGCGCTTACCACTTTGTGATTCATGACTGGGGTGAAGTCGTAACAAGGTAACCGTAGGGGAACCTGCGGTTGGATCACCTCCTTACCTAACGATACGCATTGCGCAGTGTCCACACAGATTGTCTGATAGAAAGTAACGAGCAAATAAGGCCGGGCTGAGAGATTAGTCGGGCTTTAGTACCTTGTTGGGTCTGTAGCTCAGGTGGTTAGAGCGCACCCCTGATAAGGGTGAGGTCGGTGGTTCAAGTCCACTCAGACCCACCAACTCATCCTCATACTGCGTTACAGACACATTCGTTTATCCCCATAAACGTCGCGTGACTGCGCCTTGTCTGAGAATGAGTTATGCCGATAAGGTATTTTGCTTTTTATATGGGGCTATAGCTCAGCTGGGAGAGCGCCTGCCTTGCACGCAGGAGGTCAGCGGTTCGATCCCGCTTAGCTCCACCATATAAAAAAACTATTTCAAAACGTACTGCGGTCGTAAGGCACAGTGTGTTGTGAAATATTGCTCTTTAACAATCTGGAACAAGCTGAAAATTGAAACAATACAGCTGAAACTTATCTCTCCGTAGAATGACTGAGATAAGGATTAACCTGTATTAGAGTCTCTCAAATAATCGCAATGCCAATGTGTTTATCATTGTTGCAGTGTGAGCGAGAAGACACTCAGCCAGGCGTACAGCGCACAGCAACCGGAGTGAACTCAACGTTCATGAAGATTGCGCGCACTGCACAACACAGCAGAGTGTGTTCACAGCCACACCAATAACGAAAAAACATCTTTGGGTTGTGAGGTTAAGCGACTAAGCGTACACGGTGGATGCCTAGGCAGTCAGAGGCGATGAAGGGCGTGCTAATCTGCGAAAAGCGTCGGTAAGCTGATATGAAGCGTTACAACCGACGATACCCGAATGGGGAAACCCAGTGCAATTCGTTGCACTATTGCATGGTGAATACATAGCCATGCAAGGCGAACCGGGGGAACTGAAACATCTAAGTACCCCGAGGAAAAGAAATCAACCGAGATTCCCCCAGTAGCGGCGAGCGAACGGGGAAGAGCCCAGAGTCTGAATCAGTTTGTGTGCTAGTGGAAGCGTCTGGAAAGTCGCACGGTACAGGGTGATAGTCCCGTACACAAAAGCACACTTGCTGTGAACTCGATGAGTAGGGCGGGACACGTGACATCCTGTCTGAATATGGGGGGACCATCCTCCAAGGCTAAATACTCCTGACTGACCGATAGTGAACCAGTACCGTGAGGGAAAGGCGAAAAGAACCCCGGCGAGGGGAGTGAAATAGAACCTGAAACCGTGTACGTACAAGCAGTGGGAGCACCTTCGTGGTGTGACTGCGTACCTTTTGTATAATGGGTCAGCGACTTATATTTTGTAGCAAGGTTAACCGAATAGGGGAGCCGTAGGGAAACCGAGTCTTAACTGGGCGTCTAGTTGCAAGGTATAGACCCGAAACCCGGTGATCTAGCCATGGGCAGGTTGAAGGTTGGGTAACACTAACTGGAGGACCGAACCGACTAATGTTGAAAAATTAGCGGATGACTTGTGGCTGGGGGTGAAAGGCCAATCAAACCGGGAGATAGCTGGTTCTCCCCGAAAGCTATTTAGGTAGCGCCTCGTGAACTCATCTTCGGGGGTAGAGCACTGTTTCGGCTAGGGGGCCACCCCGGCTTACCAAACCGATGCAAACTCCGAATACCGAAGAATGTTATCACGGGAGACACACGGCGGGTGCTAACGTCCGTCGTGAAGAGGGAAACAACCCAGACCGCCAGCTAAGGTCCCAAAGTCATGGTTAAGTGGGAAACGATGTGGGAAGGCATAGACAGCCAGGATGTTGGCTTAGAAGCAGCCATCATTTAAAGAAAGCGTAATAGCTCACTGGTCGAGTCGGCCTGCGCGGAAGATGTAACGGGGCTAAACCATGCACCGAAGCTGCGGCAGCGACGCTTAGGCGTTGTTGGGTAGGGGAGCGTTCTGTAAGCCGTTGAAGGTGACCTGTGAGGGTTGCTGGAGGTATCAGAAGTGCGAATGCTGACATAAGTAACGATAATGCGGGTGAAAAGCCCGCACGCCGGAAGACCAAGGGTTCCTGTCCAACGTTAATCGGGGCAGGGTGAGTCGACCCCTAAGGCGAGGCTGAAAAGCGTAGTCGATGGGAAACAGGTTAATATTCCTGTACTTGGTGTTACTGCGAAGGGGGGACGGAGAAGGCTAGGCTAGCCGGGCGACGGTTGTCCCGGTTTAAGCATGTAGGCGGAGTGACTTGGTAAATCCGGTTGCTTATCAACGCTGAGGTGTGATGACGAGCCACTACGGTGGTGAAGTAGTTGATGCCAAGCTTCCAGGAAAAGCCTCTAAGCATCAGGTAACATTAAATCGTACCCCAAACCGACACAGGTGGTCAGGTAGAGAATACTCAGGCGCTTGAGAGAACTCGGGTGAAGGAACTAGGCAAAATGGTGCCGTAACTTCGGGAGAAGGCACGCTGGCATTAGGTAAAGAGACTTGCTCTCGGCGCCGAAGCCAGTCGCAGATACCAGCTGGCTGCAACTGTTTAATAAAAACACAGCACTGTGCAAACACGAAAGTGGACGTATACGGTGTGACGCCTGCCCGGTGCTGGAAGGTTAATTGATGGGGTCAGCCGCAAGGCGAAGCTCTTGATCGAAGCCCCAGTAAACGGCGGCCGTAACTATAACGGTCCTAAGGTAGCGAAATTCCTTGTCGGGTAAGTTCCGACCTGCACGAATGGCGTAATGATGGCCAGGCTGTCTCCACCCGAGACTCAGTGAAATTGAACTCGCTGTGAAGATGCAGTGTACCCGCGGCAAGACGGAAAGACCCCGTGAACCTTTACTATAGCTTGACACTGAACATTGAGCCTTGATGTGTAGGATAGGTGGGAGGCATCGAAGTGTGGACGCCAGTCTGCATGGAGCCAACCTTGAAATACCACCCTTTAATGTTTGATGTTCTAACTCGGCCCCGTGATCCGGGGTGAGGACAGTGTCTGGTGGGTAGTTTGACTGGGGCGGTCTCCTCCCAAAGAGTAACGGAGGAGCACGAAGGTTAGCTAATCACGGTCGGACATCGTGAGGTTAGTGCAAAGGCATAAGCTAGCTTGACTGCGAGAGTGACGGCTCGAGCAGGTACGAAAGTAGGTCTTAGTGATCCGGTGGTTCTGAATGGAAGGGCCATCGCTCAACGGATAAAAGGTACTCCGGGGATAACAGGCTGATACCGCCCAAGAGTTCATATCGACGGCGGTGTTTGGCACCTCGATGTCGGCTCATCACATCCTGGGGCTGAAGTAGGTCCCAAGGGTATGGCTGTTCGCCATTTAAAGTGGTACGCGAGCTGGGTTTAGAACGTCGTGAGACAGTTCGGTCCCTATCTGCCGTGGGCGTTGGAAGATTGAGAGGGGCTGCTCCTAGTACGAGAGGACCGGAGTGGACGAATCACTGGTGTTCGGGTTGTCATGCCAATGGCATTGCCCGGTAGCTAAATTCGGAAGAGATAACCGCTGAAAGCATCTAAGCGGGAAACTTGCCTCGAGATGAGTCTTCCCTGGGGCTTTAAGCCCCCTGAAGGAACGTTAAAGACTATGACGTTGATAGGCTGGGTGTGTAAGTGCAGCGATGTATTGAGCTAACCAGTACTAATGATCCGTGAGGCTTAACCTTACAACACCAAAGGTGTTTTGTGTTTGAGAGAGAATGATATTTTCAGCGACGTTCCGAGATTGGGCTGGCTGGCTGTGTGAAGAATTGCATAGCGGGTTAGTTTAGACAGAATTTGCCTGGCGGCCTTAGCGCGGTGGTCCCACCTGATCCCATGCCGAACTCAGAAGTGAAACGCCGTAGCGCCGATGGTAGTGTGGGGTCTCCCCATGCGAGAGTAGGACACTGCCAGGCATCAAACACGAGTTATCAGAGTGACATCTGGTAACTGACAAAATCGCGTAGAGCGGTTTTGCACAGCGCGGAGCGCTGGCCCTGTAAGGGTAAGTATCGGGAAGATACACGTAAAAGAATCGGTGGAGCGGTAGTTCAGTTGGTTAGAATACCTGCCTGTCACGCAGGGGGTCGCGGGTTCGAGCCCCGTCCGTTCCGCCACTTATTTAAATTATGCCTGCTTATCTTAGCAGGCATAATGTTAAGCGTAATCTAGGGGCGTAGCTCAGTTGGTAGAGCACCGGTCTCCAAAACCGGGTGTCGCGAGTTCGAGTCTCTCCGCCCCTGCCATATAAATAACCCTTCGCGAAAGCGAGGGGTTTTTTTATGTCAAAAAACCGTGAATTGTATATTTATCATACTTCTTTGGTGTAGTTATTCTTATATCTTGACGCCTGTTCTGGTCACTATTCCTATATATTTCCCTCATACACTCAATCCATTCTACCAATTCCAAAAAGATCTTTTTGTTCGAGCGATACTTTGCCATTAACAATATTTACTTTTTATAACCGACAAAATTTCAAAAGGTAACGTTCCCAATGCATACCTATTTAGCTGAATTTATGTACAAAACGATTGTAATTCTGTGGTGTGACGTTGCTCATTATTACTTTCACAAAATGTACTAAAACTAATTAACATTTCAGCTATCAGGAAGCTCACCTTAAAAAACATCATATTCTTGTAGAACAACATAATTTGCATATTGGCCGAAGCTCAGGGCAGTAAATGACCTGAATGATTATCTTAACTGTTCTTTGGAATGGTAATGAGTCAGCGGCTCGACGATGACAAGTGAGGAGAGAAATATGTACAGACGTTTACTGTTAGCAGCAGCTATAACAGCGGCAATGTGTAGTGCAGCCCAAGCGGCTCCGTTAGTCGTGGGTTTTTCTCAAATTGGTTCAGAGTCCGGTTGGCGCTCTGCGGAAACTAAGGTTTCTAAACAAGAAGCGGAAAAGCGCGGTATCACATTAAAAATTGCAGATGCTCAACAAAAACAAGAGAACCAAATTAAAGCCGTGAGATCGTTTATTGCTCAAGGTGTTGATGCCATTTTTATCGCGCCAGTGGTCGCAACGGGTTGGACTCCAGTATTGCAGGAAGCTAAAGAAGCTAAAATCCCCGTATTCCTGCTTGACCGTATGATAGAGGTGAATGACCCCTCTTTGTACACAGCAGCAGTGGCTTCAGACAGCGTGTATGAAGGTAAGGTCGCAGGTGAATGGTTGCTGAAAGATGTTGCAGGCAAACCTTGTAACGTTGTTGAACTACAAGGCACCGTTGGTTCAAGTGTGGCTATTAACCGCAAAAAAGGTTTCGCTGACGGGATCGCATCGGCACCTAACGTAAAAATAATTCGCTCTCAGTCCGGGGATTTCACACGGAGTAAAGGCAAAGAAGTGATGGAGAGCTTCATTAAGGCGGAGCAAAACGGTAAGAACATTTGTGCTGTCTATGCACATAACGATGATATGGCGATAGGCGCCATTCAAGCCATTAAAGAAGCCGGTTTGAAGCCGGGTTCAGAGATTAAGATTGTATCCATCGATGGTGTTCCTGATATTTTCAAAGCGATGAGTAGCGGAGAGGCTAATGCTACTGTTGAATTAACACCGAATATGGCAGGCCCTGCTTTCGATGCATTAATTGCGTTGAAGAAAGATGGCACCCAACCCCCTAAATTTATCCAAACAGAATCCCGTCTGTTACAGCCTGATACGGCTAAACAGGAATATGAATCTAAGAAGAGTCTTGGCTATTGATTCAAATGGCGGGGGCTTGCCCCGCCTACTTTCGTCACCTGTATTTGGGCAATATCTGAGTCGTTTTTGAACGTGGGTACATCTGATGGAAACACTGCTAGAAGTTCGTGGTTTGTCAGTTGAATTTCCTGGTGTTAAGGCATTGGACTCTGTGGATTTTTCTCTGCTTCGCGGTGAAGTTGTCGCATTGTTAGGAGAGAACGGAGCCGGAAAATCGACGTTAATAAAAGCATTAACCGGGGTCTATAAGCGGGCTGCCGGTGAAGTTTATTTAGATGGCAAGGCCATTTGCCCCATTGATACTGCTGATGCCCAAAAATTGGGTATTGGTACTGTTTATCAAGAGGTCAACTTGCTGCCCAATATATCTGTCGCAGCAAATCTATTTATTGGTCGTGAGCCATTACGTTGGGGGCTGATTGACCATCGCACGATGAATCTACAAGCAGAAAAACTGCTAACGGGCTATGGCCTTACATTAGATGTGCAGCAACCGTTAGCTAACTTTTCTATTGCAATACAACAGATTGTCGCCATTGCTCGCGCGGTCGATCTATCAGCAAAAGTACTTATTCTGGATGAGCCAACGGCAAGTTTAGATGCTAAAGAAGTCAGTATGTTGCTGGATATTTTACGTCAGTTACGAGACCAAGGTATCGGTATGGTATTCGTGACGCATTTCCTCGATCAGGTTTATCGGATCAGCGATCGTATTACTGTTTTACGCAATGGCAAACTTGTTGGCACTAAAACAACCGCAGAACTTCCCCGTATTGAATTGGTTCAGATGATGTTAGGCCATAGTTTTGATGAGCAATTATTGAAGCGTGGTGAACACAATATTACCGCAAGCAGCCCACTGGTTGAGTTTAAAAACTATGGCCGGCGGGGGGTTGTAGAGAATTTTGATTTGGCTGTTTCTCCTGGTGAAATTGTCGGACTTGCTGGGTTATTGGGGTCTGGGCGCACCGAGACCGCGCAACTAATTTTCGGTGTCACGACGGCGGATACTGGTGAGGCCAAAATACAAGGCAAGCCGGTTAAGATCCGAACACCACGCGCGGCATCAAAATTCGGTTTTGGCTATTGCCCCGAAGATCGCAAAACTGACGGTATTGTCGGTGCGGCCACAGTTCGTGAGAACATTATTCTAGCCTTACAGGCTCAGCGTGGGTGGTTAAGGCCACTTTCAATGCGGGAACAAACGCAAATTGCTGAGCAATTCATTCAGCAGCTTGGTATTCGTACTCCCGGCCCCGAGCAACAAATTCAGTATCTCTCTGGTGGAAATCAGCAAAAAGTATTATTAGCTCGCTGGCTTGCCACAAAGCCCCGATTTTTGATTTTAGATGAGCCAACACGCGGTATCGACGTGGGTGCCCATGCTGAAATTATTCGGTTGATAGAGAAACTGTGCGATGAAGGGCTGGCACTGTTAATTATCTCTTCCGAATTAGAGGAATTGGCAGGTTATGCCGATCGCGTCATTGTTCTGCGTGACCGTCGACATATTGCACAACTCGGTCACGATGAGATTTCCGTTCCTGCCATCATGCAGGCGATCGCGGTGCAATAAGGAGTTACTTCATGGTTAATAGGAGCCTATCAATGCCGCAACGACCGCGCAAAGTTAAATGGGTTTTGCCGAAAGGTGCCACTCAATTTGGTGCTCTGGCGGTCATTTTATTGATTGATAGTTTAGTCGCCCCGCACTTTTTCTCGATCCATATTCAGGACGGGCGGTTGTTTGGCAGTGTAATCGATATTCTAAATCGGGGTGCTCCCGTCGCTTTACTGGCATTAGGTATGACACTGGTCATTGCTACTGGCGGCATTGATTTATCGGTCGGTGCGGTGATGGCAATAGCAGGTGCAACGGCGGCCACACTGACCAGTGCCGGATACCCTTTGCCAACGGTATTAGTCGCCGCCCTTACGGTTGGCGCGCTATGTGGTTTATGGAACGGCTTCTTAGTGGCGGTATTACAAATCCAGCCTATTGTGGCCACCTTAATGTTAATGGTGGCAGGGCGGGGGATAGCCCAGCTTATTACTGAGGGGCAGATTGTTACATTTGATACGGGTGGCTTGGCGAAGTTGGGTAGCAGTACGCTGATGTATTTGCCGATGTCAGTGGTCATCGCATTGAGTATGTTGATTATTGTGTGGCTACTGACGCGAAAAACAGCACTGGGATTATTCATTGAGTCAGTTGGTATCAACTTACGATCAGCACGTAATGCGGGAGTGAGTACTCGTTTGGTGCTGATTGCCGTGTATATGATTTGTGGTATCTGTGCGGCGGTGGCGGGCATTATTGTGACCGCAGATATTCGTGGTGCTGATGCTAACAATGCTGGTTTATGGTTGGAACTGGATGCAATTTTGGCGGTAGTCATTGGTGGCGCATCTTTAATGGGGGGGCGGTTTAATCTTTTGCTTTCGGTTATTGGTGCTTTGATTATTCAAGGAATGAATACAGGGATCTTGCTTTCAGGCTATCAGCCAGAGTTTAACCTGGTCCTTAAAGCCATTGTGGTATTAGCCGTCTTGGTTGTGCAGTCACCAATGATTTCATTTAGCCACATCTTCAAGAGGCGAAAATAATGTTAAAGCGCAATATTCCTTTGCTGATTACTATCGCCGTTTTTATTCTGGGATATGCTTTTTGTCTCAGTCAGTTCCCCAGTTTTTCTTCCACCCGAGTGTGGTGTGATTTACTGACGGATAATGCTTTTCTGGGCATTGTCGCCGTAGGGATGACTTTCGTTATTCTATCGGGCGGTATCGACTTATCTGTTGGATCGGTAATCGCGTTTACGGGGGTGTTATTAGCTAAGTTAATCGGAACTTATGGTATTCACCCAATGTATGCTTTTGCCATTGTATTGGTTATGGGAGCAATGTTTGGTGCATTGATGGGATGGATCATTGATTCCCTGAAACTCCCTGCGTTTATCATTACGCTGGCTGGGATGTTCTTCGTCCGTGGAATGAGTTTTATTGTCTCTGAAGAGTCGATACCCATTAATCACCCGCTTTATGCCACATTGGCGAATTATGCCTGGAAAGTCCCCGGTGGTGGGCGATTCACATTATTGGCCTTCATCATGCTAATGGTTGTGGCATTTGGCATTCTGTTGGCTCATCGGACCCGTTTTGGCCATAACGTTTATGCCATTGGCGGTAACAGCGTTTCTGCTGGGTTGATGGGTGTTCCCGTCAGGCAAACGACGATTAAAATTTATATGCTATCGAGCACATTAGCTGCGCTATCGGGAATTGTTTTCTCACTCTACACCTCTGCTGGCTATGCATTGGCAGCCAGTGGTGTTGAGCTAGATGCCATTGCCGCAGTCGTTATCGGTGGCACACTACTCACTGGCGGTATTGGAACTGTTTTCGGCACGTTGTTTGGCGTTTTGATTCAGGGCTTGATACAGAGCTACATTACCTTCGATGGTACACTCAGCTCATGGTGGACCAAGATTGTCATTGGTATTTTATTATTCAGCTTTATTGCGATTCAGAAGGCGATGGGTGCTTTTTATCTGAACCGGCGTGCACGTCCTCAGTCACCGCCACTTAATCCTGTATAGCGCTCTGAGCAGCGTTATTCATAGGTGTTTTTAATAGTTGCCGAATCAATACTTGCTGGTCACTGTTTTGCAACCAAACGGCATACAGTGGCCGCACAACAGCTGGCATGTCCGCATTCATGGCCAATTGAGGGTACTCCTTTTGCCAGTGTTCGGGCAGAAAGGCACAGCCGCCAGTGGTTTCCAATAATTGCCGGGTTAAATGTGCCGATGTGGTCGTTAGCACTGGCATTTGCATGCTCTCCAGCAATCTATTCTCTTGTTGATGAAAATCAGCGCCCCACTCAAGCTTGATGTAAGGAGCCTCATTTGCATTTTTATGCTCGGCGTCTGACTCAGTTTCTTTCGATAAATCAATCGGCTCAAACGAAAACAGTCGCAGCGAAAAGTGCCCCAGGAGCAGGCTGGACAGTTCATCCATTTTAGGCGGTTCAGTCGTTATCAATAAATCCAGTTGCCGTTCGTGCAACTGTTTCACCAGCGAGTGTCGCAGCGCAATCCGCGCCTCAAGGCGCAATGCCTCTCGTTGTTTATATAATTGTTGCAACCACGGAGTGAGGTATGCCTCCCACAGTGAAGCGGTTGCACCAATGGATAACTCGGTATGTTGTAGTGAGTGAGCGACCTCTTTTTTGGCGAGTTGCCAGGTACTCATCAGCGATTCTGCATAAGGCACCAAGCGTTCCCCTGCCGGTGTCAGACGAATATTATTGCGATGACGAGTGAATAAATTTGCACCTAATTGATTTTCCAACTGACGGATACGAAAACTTACCGCCGACTGTGTTAAGTACAAAGATTCAGCAGCGCGACCAAAGTGGCGAGTTCTACTGACCTCCAAAAAGGTTTTCAGTAATTCGGTATCCAAACCCATCTCCAATTTTTTTTGTCGTTAAGATTTAAATGTTTTGTTTTACACGCTGTCAAGCCTATCTAATACTCCGCGCCATAAACAGCACGACCATGAGAGAATTAGGAGCGTGTCAGATGGCGGATAGCTTCATCACGACCAATCGTTTTTTTGATAATAAACATTATCCTCGCGGGTTCTCGCGTCACGGCGATTTCACCATTAAAGAGGCGCAATTACTAGAGCGCCATGGTTACGCCTTTAACGAACTCGATCTCGGGAAACGCCAGCCTGTAACGGAAGAAGAACAGTTATTTGTTGCTGTTTGTCGCGGCGAACGTGAACCTGTCAGTGCCGAGGAGAAAGTCTGGTCCAAATATGTGACCCGAACTCGTCGCCCTAAACGCTTCCATACCCTGTCAGGCGGTAAGCCGCAGATGGATGCGGTGGAAGATTATACCGATAGCGACGATTAATCCCCTCTTATCCTTCGTCCTTGAAATTGCAGGGGTGTTAGCGGCGCGCTCTTACCCGAATCACTTACTTAAGTAAGTGATTCGGGATACGTTTGCTAGCGGCCTACCTGTGATCCCAATGACTTTGGATATCAGATAGGTGTTTGATAATAGGGTTTTTTACTCCCCTATTTACATCAAGCTTTTGTGTAACTGCAACAGCAGCCGGTCCATACAACGATAGCTCAGTGCTTCCGAAAGGTGATTTCTTTGGATGCTATTTTCCTGAGCGAGATCGGCAATGCTCCGCGCTACTTTTAGAATATGGTGCCAGGCGCGTACCGACAAACCCAGTGTCAGCAGGACTTGCTCTAGAAAGGCCGCATTCTCAGGGGTGAGGGAGCAATATTCTGCAACTTCCTGGCTATTAAGCTGAGAATTTATCTTCCCTGCTCGATCCAATTGCCTCTGTCTTGCCTGCAATACTCGTAACCTGACAGTTTCACTGCTTTCCCCTTGATGCCTCTGGGCCCCCAGCATACCTGATGGCAGTAATGGCACCTCTATCGACAAATCAAACCTGTCCAGAAACGGCCCCGACAATTTTGCCAGATAGCGCAGAATCTGTTGTGGCGGTGTACGGTTATGGACCCCCTGATAATGACCGCTGGGGCTGGGGTTCATTGCGGCGATAAGTTGCACTTTGGCAGGAAAGCACACTTTTGCCGCTGCACGAGAAATGATAATTTCGCCTGACTCCAGTGGTTCGCGCAAAGAATCCAGCACCCGACGTTCAAATTCAGGTAATTCATCGAGGAAGAGTACACCATTGTGCGCCAGCGAAATCTCACCGGGGCGAGGAATGGAACCTCCGCCAATCAGTGCTGCCATCGACGCGCTGTGGTGGGGCGCGCGAAAAGCCCGGCAGCGCCATTGGGCGGGGAGATCGTTACTGTGCAGTAGGCCATTAATGGCAGCGGCCTCTAATGCCTCTTGATCCGTCAACGGTGGCAGTAATCCGGTTAACCGATTTGCCAGCATCGTTTTGCCCGTTCCTGGTGGCCCGAGTAATAGCAGGTTATGCCCACCCGCCGCAGTAATCTCTAAAGCGCGTTTAGCCTGTGGCTGCCCGATGATATCTTGCAGGTCGAGGCTGTTATCCCATGATGGTGTAGATTCAAGGAGCTGGCCTTGAGCGAGGGTGTTTTCACCCTGCAAAAAACCACATACAGCTAATAAGTGGTCGGCAACCCGGCTGTTACCTTGTGGTATTAAACCTATCTCATGACGGTTGGCGGTTGGCAGGATTAATTGCCGCTGCACTTGGCTGCTGGCGAGTGCTGCCGGAATTGCGCCGCTAACACGCCTTAACGCCCCTGACAGGGCTAACTCACCCAAGAACTCATAGTGGGTTAATTTATCCGCAGGAATCTGTTCTGACGCAGCCAGTATCGCTAAGGCAATAGGGAGGTCATAGCGGCCGCCTTCTTTAGGCAGGTCTGCTGGTGCCAGACTAACGGTGATCCGCTTCGCTGGAAAAGTGAAGCCACTGTTGATTAATGCGCTCCGAACTCTATCTCGAGCCTCTTTTACGGTGGTTTCCGGTAATCCGACCAAAATTAATCCGGGGAGCCCATTGCTGATATGAACTTCTACTGTAACCGGTGGGGCCTGAATGCCTAATGTGGCGCGGGTATGAATGGTTGCCAGTGACATGCTGCTTTCCTTTGCCGTGATGTGTCCTTGGTGCCGCTGTGATGTTTATCTATCTGCCGGGCTGAGATGCGATATAGCCGCGGCAGTGTGCCCGAGGTCTTTTTTGAGTTCAGCGAAAAAGTATTGATTTGCGAACGCTCGCGAGAAATTTCGCTGCAAGGGAAGTATCAAAATTAAAAATTGCGATATGGCACGCAAAAAAAGGCCAAACCACTGATGTGGGTATTACTGATTGATAAATAATATATTTATGTCATATCGTGTAGCGGCTCACAGAATAATAATTTAAATAAATATTGTCAGATAACCAATAACTGTGATAACTCTGTAGGTATTCGTTCGACATTGACAGATGAACAACCTAATTATGAAAGCGATTTTCCAAGTGATTAACCTAGTCCTAATTAGCGTGGTGGTGATTATTATCCCACCGTGCGGGGCTGCACTTGGACGAATAAAGGCATAAAAATCAAGCCTTAATCTCAAGAGAACCCCCGCACCGAAAGGTCCGGGGGTTTTTTTATTGGTACGTTAAAGACGCGAGGAACATAAAATGCACAACAGAATAAAATCCTGTGCCTCCCGCAAAAGGTCGGGGAAATAACTATGAATGGTGCTCAGTGGGTGGTTCAAGCGTTGCGTGCGCAGGGTGTTGATACGGTATTCGGCTATCCGGGTGGGGCAATAATGCCTGTCTACGATGCTTTGTATGATGGTGGTGTTGAGCATTTGCTCTGCCGCCATGAGCAAGGCGCTGCGATTGCCGCCATTGGCTATGCTCGTGCAACCGGTAAAGTCGGGGTGTGTATTGCCACTTCCGGCCCTGGAGCCACTAATCTGATCACCGGTTTGGCTGATGCATTGCTGGATTCGGTGCCGGTCATTGCTATCACCGGTCAGGTGGGGTCCGCGTTAATCGGCACCGATGCTTTTCAGGAAATTGATGTACTGGGCTTGTCACTTGCCTGTACTAAACACAGCTTTTTGGTTGAATCATTAGAGGCGTTGCCCGGTATCATGGCGGAGGCGTTTGCCATTGCGACCAGTGGCCGCCCTGGGCCGGTTTTAATTGATATTCCGAAGGATATTCAATTAGCTGTGGGTGATTTAACCCCGCACCTGATGCCGGTTGAAGAGCATCCTGTTGATTCTGCCGCCGAGTTACAACAAGCCTGGGATATGCTGGCAACCGCGCAAAAACCGATGTTGTATGTCGGGGGTGGGGTTGGCATGGCACAGGCCGTTCCTGCTTTACGTGCTTTTATCGAGACAACGGATATTCCTGCGGTTGCCACTCTGAAGGGCTTAGGTGCACCGGATACTCATCACCCGTGCTATCTGGGTATGTTGGGGATGCATGGCACTAAAGCCGCAAACTTTGCGGTGCAGGATTGCGATTTACTGATAGCGGTTGGCGCGCGGTTTGATGATCGTGTCACCGGTAAGCTGAATACATTCGCCGCAAAAGCAAAAGTTATCCATATGGATATCGACCCGGCTGAATTGGGTAAATTGCGTCAGGCACATGTCGCGTTGCAGGGCGATTTGAAAGTATTGCTGCCCGCATTACAGCAACCGCTGAATATTCAGCCTTGGCGTGATGAGGTCATGGCATTGAAACAACTGCATAGCTGGCGCTATGACCATCCTGGTCAGGCCATTTATGCCCCGTTGTTACTGAAACAGATATCTGAGCGTAAAGCACCGCAAACGGTGGTGACTACCGACGTGGGCCAGCACCAGATGTGGACGGCGCAGCATATGAACTTTACCCGCCCCGAAAATTTCATCACATCCAGCGGCTTGGGCACGATGGGGTTTGGTGTGCCAGCCGCCGTCGGTGCTCAGATGGCCCGCCCTGATGACATGGTTATCTGTGTCTCCGGTGACGGTTCGTTTATGATGAATGTTCAGGAGTTGGGCACGATAAAACGAAAACAGTTACCGCTGAAAATCGTATTATTGGATAACCAGCGATTGGGTATGGTTCGACAGTGGCAGCAACTGTTTTTTGATGGACGTTATAGCGAAACTAATCTTTCTGATAACCCCGATTTTATCACGCTGGCCAGTGCGTTTAATATCCCCGGCCAACGTATCACCCGCAAAGACCAAGTCGACGCCGCTCTGGATGCGCTGTTTAACAGCGAAGGCCCTTATCTGCTCCAGGTTTCCATCGACGAACTCGAAAACGTTTGGCCGTTAGTGCCGCCAGGCGCAGGTAATGAAACCATGCTGGAGAAAATCTCATGATGCACCATCAATCCTCTATCCAACATCAAATCTCTATCCAAGCCCGCTTCCGCCCTGAGATGTTAGAGCGTGTATTGCGGGTTGTGCGGCACCGTGGCTTCCAGGTTTGTGCTATGAATATGTCGCCAATGATTAATGCCGAGAATGTTAATATTGAATTGACCGTTGCCAGCGGGCGACCTGTCGATTTACTGTCTTCTCAGTTAAGTAAGCTTATGGATGTCGCCTGCGTCGAGATCCTACAACCTAATACATTACAGATACGCGCCTGATGCGCCACAAGGAAAGAAAAGAATGACGAAGAAAGCTGATTTTATTTGGTTTAACGGTGAAATGGTTCCGTGGGCAGAGGCTAAAGTTCACGTGATGTCTCACGCGTTACACTACGGCACGTCAGTCTTCGAAGGTGTCCGTTGCTATGACTCCCACAAAGGGCCAGTAGTTTTCCGTCACCGCGAACATATGCAGCGTTTACATGACTCAGCCAAAATTTATCGTATGCCGGTTTCCCAAACCGTTGATGAGCTGATGGAAGCCTGCCGTGCGACATTGCGTAAAAACAATCTGACCAGCGCGTATATCCGCCCGTTAGTGTTTATTGGTGATGTCGGGATGGGTGTGAACCCGCCAGATGGCTATAAAACAGATGTGATCATCGCTGCGTTCCCATGGGGTGCTTATCTGGGTGCAGAAGCGTTGGAGCAAGGTATTGATGCCATGGTGTCCTCATGGAACCGTGTGGCACCTAATACCATCCCGACCGCCGCGAAAGCGGGCGGTAACTACCTCTCGTCCTTGCTGGTGGGCAGCGAAGCGCGCCGTCACGGCTATCAGGAAGGGATTGCGCTGGATGTTCATGGCTACTTGTCTGAAGGTGCTGGTGAAAACCTGTTTGAAGTAAAAGATGGCATTCTGTTCACACCGCCATTTACCTCGTCAGCCCTGCCGGGTATCACCCGTGATGCAATTATCAAACTGGCGAAAGACATGGGTCTGGAAGTCCGTGAGCAAGTGTTGTCACGTGAATCTCTCTATTTGGCTGACGAAGTGTTTATGTCCGGTACTGCGGCAGAAATTACGCCAGTGCGCAGCGTGGATGGTATTCAGGTCGGTATTGGTAAACGTGGGCCAATTACTGGCAAAATTCAACAAGCGTTCTTTGGCCTGTTCACCGGTGAAACCGAGGACAAGTGGGGCTGGCTGGATCCAATCAATCAATAAAAACTGGCAGACAGAATCAGCAGGTGGTTCGTTCGCCACCTGCTTTTGACACCACAAATGTGCACCATACTCAGTTTGCAACACATTACATTTACAACAACTAGCTGATTTGCAATATAAAATCTGGAGTAAAGAGACAATGCCTAAGTACCGTTCCCATACCACCACTCATGGCCGCAATATGGCTGGCGCTCGTGCACTGTGGCGCGCTACCGGTATGACCGATGATGACTTCGGCAAACCGATTATTGCAGTGGTTAACTCATTTACCCAGTTTGTACCGGGCCACGTTCATTTGCGCGACTTAGGCAAGCTGGTAGCGGAGCAAATTGAAGCGTCTGGCGGCGTGGCTAAAGAGTTCAACACTATTGCGGTGGATGATGGGATCGCGATGGGCCACGGCGGCATGCTCTATTCACTGCCTTCACGTGAATTGATTGCCGACTCCGTAGAGTACATGGTTAACGCCCATTGCGCGGATGCCATGGTGTGTATCTCTAACTGCGACAAAATTACCCCAGGGATGCTGATGGCGTCTCTGCGTTTGAATATTCCGGTGATCTTTGTGTCCGGTGGCCCGATGGAAGCGGGTAAGACCAAACTGTCCGATAAAATCATCAAACTGGATCTGGTGGATGCCATGATTCAGGGCGCAAATCCGAATGTCAGTGATGCCGACAGTGAGCAGATTGAACGCTCTGCCTGCCCAACCTGTGGTTCCTGCTCGGGGATGTTTACTGCCAACTCGATGAACTGCCTGAATGAGGCGCTGGGTCTGGCGCTGCCAGGTAACGGCTCACTGTTGGCGACCCATGCCGACCGTAAGCAACTGTTCCTCGATGCCGGTAAGCACATTGTTGCGCTGACTAAACGTTATTACGAACAGGATGATGTTAGTGCCTTGCCGCGCAGCATCGCGAACAAAGCTGCATTTGAAAATGCCATGACGCTGGATATCGCCATGGGCGGCTCGACCAACACCGTACTGCACTTACTGGCCGCAGCACAGGAAGGGGATGTTGATTTCGATATTAGCGATATTGACCGTTTATCTCGCCAGGTGCCTCATTTGTGTAAAGTTGCGCCGAGCACGCAGAAATACTATATGGAAGACGTGCACCGTGCGGGTGGGGTCATGGGTATTTTAGGCGAACTGGATCGTGCAGGCTTGCTTAACCGCGAGGTGCGTAATGTGTTGGGGCTGAATCTGACCGATACGCTGGAAACCTATGACGTGATGCTGACCCGCGACGAAGGTGTCAAACAGATGTACGCCGCAGGCCCGGCGGGTATTCGTACCACGAAAGCCTTCTCGCAGGATTGCCGCTTCCCATCACTGGATACTGACCGCGAAGAGGGCTGTATCCGTACTCGTGAACATGCTTACAGCCAAGACGGTGGTTTAGCTGTGCTGTACGGCAATATCGCTGCGAACGGTTGTATCGTTAAAACCGCCGGTGTGGATAAAGAGAGCCTGACCTTCCGTGGCCCGGCCAAAGTGTATGAGAGCCAGGATGACGCAGTAGAGGCTATTCTCGGCGGTAAAGTTGTGGCGGGTGACGTGGTGGTTATCCGTTATGAAGGGCCAAAAGGCGGGCCGGGAATGCAGGAAATGCTCTATCCAACCACCTATTTGAAATCCATGGGATTAGGCAAGAGTTGTGCTTTGTTGACTGATGGCCGTTTCTCCGGCGGGACGTCTGGTTTGTCGATTGGTCATGTTTCACCAGAAGCGGCCAGTGGCGGCCTGATTGGTCTGGTGCAGGATGGCGATTTCATTGATATCGATATCCCGAACCGTGGCATTGTGTTGGATGTGAGCGAATCTGAGCTGACAGCTCGTCGTGAAACTGAAGAGGCCCGTGGCGATGCAGCCTGGTCACCTAAAGCTCGCGAACGTCAGGTTTCTTATGCACTGCGCGCTTATGCTCTGCTGGCAACCAGCGCCGATAAAGGTGCTGTGCGCGATAAAAGTAAGCTGGGAGGCTAAAACCCATGGCGGTATCACAACCCTTATCTGCTGCCCCTTGTGGGGCAGAATATCTGCGGGCGATATTGCGCGCGCCGGTATATGAGGTGGCGCAAGTCACTCCGTTGCAAGTGATGGATAAAATCTCCTCCCGCTTGGGCAATACTATTTTGGTTAAACGTGAAGACCGCCAGCCAGTACACAGCTTTAAGCTGCGTGGTGCTTATGCGATGCTGGCGGGTCTGACAGAAGAACAGAAAGCCTGTGGTGTGATAACCGCCTCTGCCGGTAATCATGCGCAAGGTGTCGCGCTTTCAGCCAGTAAGTTGGGTATCAAAGCACTTATCGTGATGCCGGTAGCAACCGCTGACATCAAAGTAGACGCGGTGCGCGGTTTTGGTGGTGAGGTGCTGCTGTTCGGTGCCAATTTCGATGAAGCCAAAGGCAAAGCTATCGAGTTGTCCCAGCAACAGGGGTATACCTTTGTGCCGCCGTTTGACCATCCGGCTGTTATCGCCGGGCAGGGGACGCTGGCGATGGAGTTGCTCCAGCAAGACGCACACCTTGATCGGATTTTTGTCCCGGTCGGTGGCGGTGGGCTGGTGGCTGGTGTGGCGGTGCTTATCAAGCAACTGATGCCGCAGATTAAAGTGATCGGGGTTGAAGCAGAAGATTCAGCCTGCTTACGTGCCGCACTGGATGCGGGCAAGCCGGTTGATCTAGCCCGTGTTGGGTTGTTCGCTGAAGGTGTCGCCGTCAAGCGCATTGGTGATGAACCGTTCCGCCTGTGCCAGGAGTATTTGGACGAAGTGATCACCGTCGACAGTGATGCTATCTGTGCGGCAGTAAAAGATTTATTTGAGGATGTGCGTGCCATCGCCGAACCTTCTGGTGCTTTGGCGCTGGCGGGCCTGAAAAAGTATGTCCAGCAGCATAATATCAAAGGTGAACGTCTGGCCCATGTGCTGTCCGGTGCTAACGTGAACTTCCACGGCCTGCGCTATGTGTCAGAACGTTGTGAGCTGGGCGAGCAGCGCGAAGCTTTGCTGGCCGTCACTATCCCTGAGAAAAAAGGCAGTTTTCTGCGTTTCTGCGAGTTGCTGGGAGGGCGTTCAGTCACCGAGTTTAACTACCGTTATGCTGATGCCGACAATGCCTGCATTTTCGTAGGGGTACGTTTGACGCGCGGCTATGCCGAGCGGGCAGAGATATTGGCGGAGCTACAGGCAAAAGATTATCAGGTGGTGGATCTATCTGATGACGAGATGGCCAAGCTGCATGTGCGTTATATGGTGGGGGGCCGTCCTTCGAAGCCATTACGTGAGCGGCTGTACAGCTTTGAATTCCCTGAATCACCGGGCGCATTGCTGAAGTTCTTGCATACCCTGGGTACGCACTGGAACATTTCTTTGTTCCACTATCGTAGCCATGGCACTGATTTTGGCCGGGTATTGGCAGGGTTTGAGTTGTCAGATTCTGAGCCGCAATTTGAAGAGCACCTGGCCGCACTGGGCTATGATTGCCATGATGAAACTAACAACCCGGCGTTTAAGTTCTTTTTAGCGGGTTAAGTTTGGGCTGGATTAAGTGGCAGTGAATACCTATCAATAGTAATAAAACTCAGTGCTAATAAGTGCTGAGTTTTTTATTTCTACTTAGTTATATTTAATCTTCTTATATATTCTCAAAAATAAGCATTCCAAATGAAATTCAGTATTAGTGCAGCGTAATATCATCTGTGGATTTATTAATTGAGATGAATAATATCGCAGTTAATAACCATGTTGTTGAATGATTATTTTTCATGGTTTGAATAATATATGGAGTTTTTATATGAGTGAAACATTAGCATCAATTAAGGCATCAATTAAATCATCGGCACCTGACTACATTCCACCAACACAGCTAAGCCGTCGTTCAGACCCACTGCAATACTCAATAGAATCGTACTCAGGGGCGCGTGTGAGTAAGACGATTGAAACAACACATAATAGAGATAAGGTAGTTAGAGAGGTTGTAACAACAGAACGAATTGGCCCTGCGAATAATAAGATTATCAATATAAGAACCTATGATGCAACTACCAATACGATAAATAAGGCTATCGAGCACTTTGATTCTAACAATAATATGACTAAGAGGGTGGTTAAAAGCTTTAGCTATGATCCGGTTAAAAAAGCAGTTCAATTGGGGGAAACCGTGGTAGTAAAGCAAAGTTTCGATGCTAAAAATAATATAACGCACCGCGCTGAACAGAAATTTAATGCTGCTGGTAAAATCACTTATAACGTGATTGATACCTATCCCAACGTAAACATTACCAACAATTTGCGCAGCGATATCTGCCAACTGACAAATTCAATAAACAGTTTCCCTACCAAAGAGAGCACTCCTGTTCCTGTGGAGGCGACTATTGGTAATCATTTAAATCTGGGGCTGAGGAATCTTGTTCCCGCCATGAATTACGCTTCTCGATTGTAAACTACAGCAATCCCCAAAATGCTTCGATCAACGGCTCATTGAGCCGTTTTTTGGGTACACAAACCCCCAACTCAAATGGCTCGACCAACGAAATATCATCCAGCAAGGAAATACGGTTGCGCACCGGTTCCGGGCTGTTATCCACCACCACCGATGGGATCAGTGCCACACCGCAGCCCAATGCTACCATTGATACAATCGCTTCATGGCCGGAAACCGTAGCATAAATCAATGGGTTACTGATGCGTTGACGGCGGAACCACAAATCAATGCGTTTTCGTGATGGGCCATGCTCAGGCAAAATAAAGGGGACCGTGGCCCAATCGGGCTGTTCCACCGAGACCTGTGAACGTACTGCACAAGGCAGTGCTGGTGCAATCAGAACCAGTGGAATTTCGCCAATCTGGGTAAAGGCAATGCTGGTGGGGAGCACTTCAGGGCGACCCGCAATACCGAGATCAGCCTCATTCGATTGCACTTTATCCACCGCATCGGCGGCATCACCGGTAGTGAGTTTGATTTCAACCAACGGATGGCGTGCGCGAAAGCGATCCAGAATGGGGGGCAAATGGCTATAGGCGGCGGTGACCGAACAAAATAGTCGCAGTTCACCACTGAGCGATGGCCCGTGCTGACCTAATGCATGGCGCAGTTGCTGGTACTGTAGCAATGTCTGTTGAGCAAAAGCCTTGAGCTGTGTACCGGCATCGGTCAGTTGCACCGTGCGGTTGTCACGTAAAAACAGGGGCTGTCCGAGCGTTTCTTCCAGCCGCTGGATCTGGCGCGACAGGGTGGATGGACTGACGTGTGTCGCTTTAGCCGTGCGGCCAAAGTGGCGGCTTTCAGCCAAATGCAGAAACAATTTCAGGTCACGTAAATCCATAACAGACAGCCTCTGAGGTGAGAAGAGCTATTGTATTGCATAAGAAATAAACTGTATTGCAGAATCTGCAACGTCACATTGTTAATATATCAATTTCAGCAATGTGTTTCCTGTCATATAGTAAATCCAAGATAATCCCCGGCCCAGACAGGGGATGTGAAAAACAGCAACACACAACATTAGCTACACAAACACAATATTCGTTTGCAGTAACCAAAATAAATAGCTGCACCCACAAAACAGAACCCGAACGGAGTAATACCATGGCTAACTATTTCAACACATTGAACCTGCGTCAGCAGTTGGCGCAATTAGGTAAGTGTCGCTTTATGGCACGTGACGAATTTGCCGATGAAGCAAGCTACCTGAAAGGTAAAAAAGTGGTGATCGTCGGCTGTGGCGCACAAGGCTTGAACCAAGGCTTGAACATGCGTGATTCTGGCCTTGACGTGGCTTACGCTCTGCGTAAAGAAGCGATTGCTGAGAAGCGTGCTTCATGGCGCAAAGCGACCGAAAATGGCTTTAAAGTAGGTACTTACGAAGATTTGATCCCACAGGCTGATTTGGTGGTTAACCTGACACCAGACAAACAGCACTCCGCAGTGGTTCAAGCGGTTCAGCCACTGATGAAAGATGGCGCGGCACTGGGTTACTCTCATGGCTTCAACATCGTTGAAGTGGGTGAGCAAGTTCGTAAAGATATCACTGTGGTGATGGTAGCGCCGAAATGCCCTGGTACTGAAGTTCGTGAAGAATACAAACGTGGTTTTGGTGTGCCGACACTGATCGCGGTTCACCCGGAAAACGATCCAAAAGGCGAAGGCATGGCGATTGCCAAGGCTTGGGCGGCAGCAACCGGTGGTCATCGTGCTGGTGTGTTGGAGTCTTCTTTCGTTGCGGAAGTAAAATCTGACCTGATGGGTGAGCAGACTATCCTGTGTGGTATGTTGCAGGCCGGTTCGTTGCTGTGTTTCGATAAACTGGTTTCTGAAGGTACTGACGCGGCTTATGCCGAGAAATTGATTCAGTTCGGTTGGGAAACCATTACCGAAGCGCTGAAACAAGGCGGGATTACGCTGATGATGGACCGTCTGTCCAATCCGGCTAAACTGCGTGCTTATGCGCTGTCTGAACAGTTGAAAGAAATCATGGCTCCGCTGTTCCAAAAGCATATGGATGACATCATTTCTGGTGCTTTCTCTAGCGGCATGATGGCTGACTGGGCGCAAGACGATGTTAAATTGCTGAACTGGCGTGAAGAGACCGGCAGAACAGCATTCGAGAATGCGCCACAATTCGATGGCAAAATCTCAGAGCAAGAATACTTTGACCACGGTGTACTGATGATTGCTATGGTGAAAGCAGGCGTTGAGCTGGCATTCGAAACCATGGTTGATTCCGGTATCATTGAAGAATCTGCGTATTATGAATCTCTGCATGAGCTGCCATTGATCGCCAATACCATCGCTCGTAAGCGCTTATATGAAATGAACGTGGTTATTTCTGATACGGCTGAATATGGTAACTACCTGTTCGCTAACGCAGCGGTTCCATTGCTGAAAGGCAAATTCATGGATTCACTGCAAGCAGGGGATTTGGGTAAGAGCGTTGCCGGTACTGCGGTTGATAACGCGCAATTGCGTGATGTGAATGAAGCCATTCGTAACCACCCAATTGAAGCCGTAGGCCACAAACTGCGTGGCTATATGACCGATATGAAACGTATCGCAGTTGCGGGCTAAGTCCCTTTTGTCTTTGACGCCGCTGCGTTGTTAGCGGCGTTTAACTCTGCGTGAAACAGGCCGCTGCCATTAAATAATGGCAGCGGCTTTTTTTTATCTCAGATTTAGTACATTTCTCGAATACAAAAATTTATTAAATTAATACTATCACGGCCCGAAAAAAATCCAGTAAGGTGTTAATCGTGGTTTAACACATCGCAGATAAATGCAGTATTAAACGCTATCAATCACAATATTATTATGAAGGTAATCACGCACCTCGCTAATTAGCGAGGTGTTTTTATTTGAGGGTCTGGCAAAGCTGAATAATAAAAAATAATGGCATTTAAATAATGTTAAGGGGGTGAGAAAAGACAAATAGATTTAGCAGTAAATATTCTCGTTAATTATAAAAGTTTAAATAAGGAAATAAAGTATGGGAAAAGGACACAGTAATATAATGGGGCATGGTAGGCATGGCCCAACCGGGGGCAGAAACCCCAACAGTGGCAGGGGATGGGGAGTATCACAAACACCTTATGGCCCTCTTCGCCACTACAGCCCGAGTCTATTTGATGGCCGTGGCCCAACCAGTGGCGGAAACCCCAACAGTGGCATGGGATGGGGAGTATCACAAACACCCTACGGCCCTCTTCGCCACTACAGCCCGAGTCTATTTGATGGCAACGATAATCTGGCACAAAGGCCAGAGCTACAAGTAGCAATAGTCCCTGGTGTTGCCGTTCCCCTATCACTGGTTGCTGGTGAATGGGGGTTTACGCTGCTTAAACCAAAGGTAGTTGCTGCGGCACTTGATCTGGCTCTTACGCGGATGGCGATGTTTGCCGTGGATGCGGCACCTTATGCCGGGCGGTTCGCCGGGGTTGTTGGCATGTTGCTGGCACCCTCTGAAATCGCGAAAGATGATATGTCAGTGATCCGGCGTACCGTTGTCACGCTGCCTGCCGACAAGATCACGACCATGCCACTTGCACAGTTACCTACGCAGCCTGCGGTAGTGGCAGATGTCCGGTTGCATGATGTGGTACAGGATGGCGTGCAGAAAATCGCTATAGTGAAATCCAAACATGTGCCGATTGCGGTGCCAGTGGTGCAGGCGAAACCCACTGATCGGACAGGGGTATTTACCGCTCAGATCCTCAATGGCATGCCACCTATCCACATCCATGTTGATACGAGTTCCTCCCCTCCCACGGCAATGCAACCAAGCGGTATTAGTGAGGTGAGGGATAGCCCAGTAACACCGGTATTTTCTCCACTGGGGAGCCACAGCCATGACGCGATTGTCTACTTCCCCGTAGAAACGAATACCGACCCGGTCTATATCTCGGTCACGACTGTATTGACGCCAGAGCAGATTACGCAGGTGGAGGCGGAAAATCGGCAAAAACAAGCACAATGGGATGCCAATTATCCGGTTGAAGCGGCGGAATACCAGTTAAGCCAGGCGAATGACGCTTTGGCCCAGGAGCAGAATAATATTGTACCCTATCAGGCGGCACTGGATGAGCTTAAGGGGACCTGGGAAGGGCGTCTTTTAGACGATCCTGATCGATACCCTTTTAGAGATGAAATCGAAGAATTCATCTCTATATCGAGTAGCTCTAGATACCGTTTTATGTTCGACATTGAGATAAAGAACCGCCAGGAGCTGGAGAATCTATTAAATATTGGCGGTGAAGCCTTTGATCCCTTCCCTGATGGCATGAGTCCAGAAGAGATGGAATACTATGGATATCATGCTGGGTTGCTCATGCAGGCGTTAACGATTGGGCATTATGATCTGTTGCGTAAACACCTGTTGGCTTATCAGGCTAATATTAACACGGCTCAGTTGGCTTTAGATTCTATTCAACACCAATTAGATATGGCTATAAATGCCGTCAATAACGCTGAGCAGCATTTAACTCAGGTTAGAGCTAATGTTGAGAATGTATCTTTGACGGCAGAAACCGCAGAATGGTTGCGACCTGCTGAGTTTGAGCAATGGAATGCCGAAGTAACAGAACGGTGGCGACTTAAGGATGAGCAGCGGGCAATAGAGATAGCTGAATGGCAACAGCGCGTTGAGCGTGAGCGACTGGCGGCACAAGCGGCAGACGGCTTTGCTAAACAGCAAATAGCTATTCGTAACAATAGCTTTTCTTTACCCGCTCATCCGAAAGGAAGTACCCATACGCCTGGTTTTGCCGGGGTAGGAATGGGGACGATTGCCTTAAGTTCCCCGGTAGCCAGAGGATTTAGCGCCACGTTACGGACAGCATTGGCGAGATTCAGTACGATTGCTCCCACCTTGTTAGCTAGACCAATAGCAATGACTGTTGGTTCTGGTTTCTACCCAACCAAGGTAGGAGGGCCAGATAAACCTGCACTTGTGGGTAGTTTCCCGCTTAGCGAAATGGGGTTACCCCCTGCAACACCGCTACCGCAGCAAGGTGAAATTGATCTTCCTGTCAGAATGCTGATGACGGGTCAGGATGATTGGACGGATGTTTATGCAGTAAAAACCGGTGCCGCAAATATTGCCGCTAAGGTAAAGGTTACCACTGCCCAATTTGATCAATCAAAAGGTGTTTATACTTTTACCACCGACAGTCAGCCGCCACGCACCTTTATTTTTACGCCAGCACAACCGCCCGGCATGGATATCAGCTCGGTATTGCCACAACCGCCCAGTGCACCGGTTGTTCCGTCGCATACTGGGGCTGATATCACCTTCCTGGCTACCAAGCCGAGCTTAATATTTCTGGCTCTGGAAGAGGGTGATTTCCACGATTACATCATTTGGTTCCCGGCAGCGTCGGGGCTGGAACCGGTGTATATTTATCTTAAAACGCCACGGGATGAGCCGGGTGAAGTAACCGGTCGTGGGCAGCAAGTTGCAGGCGTTTGGTTGGCAGAGGCGGGTAAGGGGCTGGGAGCACCCATCCCAGTACAGATTGCCGATAAATTACGTGGCAGGAAGTTCAGTAGTTTTGGTGAGTTTCGTAGGGCTTTATGGTTGGAAATATCTAAAGATCCAACTTTATCGGAACAGTTTAAATCTGGTAATTTAGGGAATATTAAGAATGGCAAGGCTCCATCGCCTAGAGAAAGTGAGCAAGTCGGTGGTCGGGTAAAACATGAACTGCATCATGTGAAACCTATCAGTAAAGGTGGTGCCGTTTACGATATTGATAATATTAGAGTGTTAACGCCTAAGAGGCATATAAAAATTCATAAAGAGGTGAAGTAATATGGAAGGAAACACTATATCTGATTACACGGAATCTGAGTTTTTAGAGTTCGTAAAAAAACTGTTCAATGTGGAAAATACATCTGAAGAAGACGATATTCAAAACCTTCTTAAATTTAAAAGACTATGTGAGCATCCTGCCGGGTCTGATCTTATCTACTACCCAGAAGCTCATCAGGATGATAGTCCTGAAGGTGTCGTGAGTGAAATAAAAAAATGGCGAGCCGAAAATGGCAAGCCTGGATTCAAAGAGTAACTTATATCGTTAAGTAAAAATATAGGCCGCTTTTCTGGCGGGTTATATTTTATTAATTAGTTAATAAAATATAAACACTCATTTATTATATCATTTGGTCCTCAGATTATTAGTGGCTGGGAGCTCCCATCCCAGTACAGATTGCCGATAAATTACGTGGCAGGACGTTCAGTAGTTTTGATGAATTAGAGGATAATAAGCTGATGATCGAGCGGCTGGAGCGAATCTTGATGGGGGAACTCACGGCCACTGATATTGATAAACGCTTTTATACTCATGAAATCAGAGAGCTAGAACGATATCGTGCGCTAGGGGTGCCGGATGGTGTTAATGATAAATCTGTTTGGAATGACGCTCATACCGCAACTCTGGAGGACTATAAGGTTAATGAAAAAAAAGAGCCTTTATATACGCCAGAAGCTGAGGATGCATATATAAAAGCAGAGTTAAAAATATTTAGGAGATAAATAATGTCAAATATGGAAAAAATAATTAAAAATGAAACAGTCGAAGATGTTCTATTAGCCTTCACTCCTAATACAGCATATCAAGGTATTGATCGAATGTATGTGAAATATCATTTTGATGTGGTAGCTAACCGAGAGCTTTTATTTACATATCAGAGGTTAATAAAAGAAGGTAAGTTGGCTGAAGATGATAAAGGGCATACACTCAAAGGTCCCAACTGGAAAGAACCGAAATTCGTAACCGACAAAAAATACGATGCGGAATAATGTTCAACATTACTAAAAATTTATTGTAATTAATAATCAGTGAACAAGGATGTTACTGGTTGTTTTTTATGATTACTGATTATGATATTAATGTGAATATATTTATGATATGAATTGTGGGGCTAAAATTACGACTAATTTGGTTTGATAAAAACTGATGTGTTAGTTGGCATGAGATTTTATAAGGATTTTGGGGGTGATGATACTATCATCGAGATATTAGAGCTTCCTTTGGATGATACGATGAATTACGGGGGTGAAGTAGCATAGAACTGGATGATATCTATTCAACCACATTTTAAAAATATCATTACAATAGATAAGTATAAGTACTTTATTAATTAGTTGCTGAAATATAAATACTCTATTTATTACATCATTTGGTTCCCGGCAGCGTCGGGGCTGGAACCGGTGTATATTTATCTAAGTAAATCTAAAGAGTCGTATTCTCATGGTTTCAAACATTACCCACCCAAGAATATGAAGTGGGACGATATTGTTAACTCGACTAAATCAGGTCCGGCAAAATTCAAACAAGGTGTTAATATCCCTGAAGTTGATCAAGAAGTTTGGTTGACAGGGATTTCAGTAACTAATGGTCAATCTTGGAAAGTTAAGGAATTTAGAGATGTTCAAGGTGCATATAAAGGAAAGGAAACTTGCTGGGTAGTAACTAAAGAATCGGGGGGTGTTATTCACTCTCATCCAATTGGTGAAGCCGAATCCAGGAGATTAATAAAATGAACAAAGAATTAAAATTATTTGATGACGTATTATATATAAGTAATGCTGAATATATATATAACGATCTGCATTCTATTCAAAAAGATGATAGGTTGTCAGATGTTATTGACCTTCTTGATGAGGATCTACTACAGATAAAATATCTGAATGGCTCTATTGTTGATGTTGGTTGGTATCCCTCTTTTGACGAGAGTGGTTATTTTAAAGTTATGTCTATTAGACATGATGACTGGGAGAATCCCATTTACTCCAGCACTTTAGGATTTAGCCTTAACCAGTTGTTGGAAGAAATCAAAATGGCCATATCAAAAATTTAACTATTGGCCACTTGGTTTCCAAAATTATAATATAGGCCGCCTTTCTGGCGGTTTATATTTTATTAATTAGTTAATAAAAACATAAACACTCATTTATTATATCATTTGGTCCTCAGATTATTAGTAGCTGGGAGCACCCATCCCAGTACAGATTGCCGATAAATTACGTGGCAGGAAGTTCAGTAGTTTTGATAGATTTAGGGCAGCGTTTTGGCAGGAGGTTGCGAATGATCCTGAGCTATCTGGGCAGTTCTCACCTTTAAACCAGAATAGAATGAAACGTGGTTATGCTCCATATCCAATACCAACTGAGCAAGTAGGAGGAAGAGAGAAATTTGAGCTTCATCATATTAAATTTATTCGTGATGATGGTGCAGTTTATGACATTGAAAATATAAGGGTAATGACACCAAAACGACATGTAAATATTCACTCAAAGAATGGAGGCGAGTAATGGAATTAAAAAATAGTATAAGTGAATATACTGAGTTGGAATTTTTAGTTTTTTTAAAAAATTTTGGCCGTAGATGTTTCAGAGAAGGAACATGATGCTCTTATTCATCATTTTGTAATGCTCACTGAGCATCCTCACGGGAATGGATTGCTATTTTATCCCGATTCAGACGTTGATAATAGTCCCGAAGGTATTCTTGAATTCATTAAAAAATGGCGGGCCGAAAATGGCAAACCTGGATTCAAAGAGTAACTTATATAGCTAAATAATAATATAACCCACATTGTCGGCGGTTTATATTGGGTTGATTTATTATTATATAAATGATGTGTGAATTATGTGATGTAACTTTAAAATAATTAAGGTGAGGATGTGTTGACTTTTCTTTCAAAAATACCTATTCATCTCATGGGCGGGGAAATTAATTAAATTAATGCTATCTCGGCCCGAAAAAAATCTTGTAAGGTGTTGATCGTGGTTTAACACACCACAGATAAATCCTTCAAGTTGCAGGCGCGTTGGTTGGATGAGGGCATCCGTTATGTAAGTTTATTGGGGCGTTCTCATTTATCGCCTGCCTGAATATTGAAATCTATTAGAATAGCATCTGTTTTCAATCTTATTAATAGATATACCTCACTGGTTGGTTAAGTCTGTTTTCGCGAGTATTGTGAGGCGATATTAGTTAAATAAAAAGGTATTTAAATATAAAAGGAGATAGGTAATGAGTAACATTCAAACTGTGTTGGCGCGCTGGGGAGTATGGGCCAGAGAAAATATTCATCTGGATTATCCCCATATTGCCAATGGTTTTAAGGGCATGGTAATGAGAAATAAACCGGCTGAGTCATGTTGCGATAATGACGGATTGGTTATTGATAAAACAATAGGGAATTTACAGCGAGCCTCGCGAGAAAAAGAACTGGAACTGATCCTGCGACATTATGTGTATGGGCAATCTAAAGCCTCTATTGCCCGATTGAAAAAATGTAATGAGCGGGAAATTAGGCGTCAATTACAACTGGCTGAAAGTTTTATTGAAGGCGGTATCGTACAATCAGATGCCGCACTGGAAATGCATATGGAGTGATTTCTATAGTTTCTAAATATAATGAGGTTTAATAGAATAGAGGATTAAATAATGGATTATAGCATTGGTGTGTAGGACTCAATACGAAGTGAAGTAGAGTAAGAATAAGGTGTGCGGCTGTCCATGGTAACCCGAAACCAGAATATAAACTGTCTTTGCGGCAGTTTATATTCATTAAGGTTTTTATTTTAAATTGTTGCTAAATGCCTTTCGGTTACCTAAATCATCAATTAGGACAAAATTGACGGTCTTGCTGCCAGCGGGGGGAAAACGATTGAGTGGAAAATCAAGCTTGGAAAAAGGAGCAACCATATCTGGCAAGCTTTCAGTTGAGCCTAATGTTAATGAAGCTAATGATGCATAATAAGGCGTCGGGTTATCAACTCGAATCAGGGCGGTATCGCCTTTTGTCTCAAGGGTAAAGGTTAACGCTTTACCTAAGGTATCGCCTGGGGCTTGTAAGCTTTTAGGGCGGTAAAATACTTTGTATTGCATGCGTAGGGCCAGTGTGACGAGAGATTCGTCCTCCGTTTTAGGCGTTGCCTTTGGCGGGATTTCGTAAACATTGAGCCAAAATGCAGATTCCCTATCTACAGGTAATTTACTGGCGCCCGATAAGATTAATCGCAGGCTGCGTTGTGCCTGTGGTTGTAACCGAAATAGCGGGGGCAACACTAATACCGGTGAAATAGATTTCTCTGGAGTTGCCGCTAAATCACCGTCATCCACCCAAACCTGTACCGCCACCGGGTAGCTATTGCTGTTAACCAGTTGCAGCGATTCTTCCGTATTACCCTCGCTGAAGATAACGCGTGTCCTTTCTGCAACTACGCTTGCTGTGGCGGGCAGACTACAGGCCATTATGAGTAATAGAAGCCAGCCGCTCATCTTACTATTTACACGTTTCAACATCACATTATTGGACACGTATAACCACTTGCGCATGCGCATTTACTGCTCCTGCTGTCACAGTTTGCCCGCTGATTTTAGTTAACTCAGCCCGAAAACTCTCAGTGTAACTGTTGCCACCACTCACCGCGCCGGTTAATTCTTGTGCACCCTGGAAGATGCCATACCAACCGCCATTGTTACCCGATAGCGTTACATTCTTTGATAACAGATAAATTGGGGCATTGTTCCGGTAGATACGAATTCCAACGCCGCTCGCTGTGCCTGGAGAGCCATAACTATCTGATACCAAATGGCTAATCCCTCCACTGCCATTCATTAAACCCAAGGCTTGCGCTTTGGCGGCATTTGCTGCTGGCACCAGGAAACCCATGGCTACCGTGCCAGAAGTGACACCAGATGTCACGCCGGTCTGGCATTGAAAATCTACTCTAAATTCAGCCGAAGTGGTGCCACCACTGTTCAGTTCTGCCACAGAAATTCTCGGTAATACTACTGTTGGGGTAAAATTGGTTACCGCACAAATCGTGGTGCGCCGGAACGTGACATAATTGTACAACCCAATAGAGGCAGGCCACATTGCATACCAGCCGGGCCAGTTTGATACTGAGTCCGTTCCTTCAATAGGGCCACTAATCCCTGGCCCTTTAAACGCGATATAAGCATTTGGTTGGGTATAGGCATACAGGTAAGAGGCTGCGCTGTTAGTGCCAGCACGGGCATAATCAATGCGAAACAGTTCGGTATACAGATTACTGAAATTTTTGGCTTTGACTAAAATACGGCCACTGCTGTCTTTATCCAGCCCGGTTAAGCGCCGCCCTTTCCATAAGCGGGAGTAATACTCGCCTGTTGATAGGTTTGTAAGCCTGATGACAACATTACGTACATACGTAGCAAAGCCGGAGGGAACATTACCGGCAATGGTGCCGTCTTCATTTTTACCACCAAAGTCATTATCCCCGTTAGTGGCATACATCTCGAAGAGTTGATCAACGTCGGCTGCATCACAGCGAAATAGCACCCGATTAGGGTCATAACCGGTATTCAGGGCAAAGGTGGTGAAGTCAGAGGTACCTGCGGCCAATAACGTACCGTCAGGTTGAAAATTCGCCGCCGTGCTAAGGTCTATAATGCCCGGCAAACCGAGTGAGCCATTATTATAATCCAGAGAGCCCGCCCAGTCGCTTGCCGTACCATCGCCAGCGCCAAGCTGACTTTGTACCGTAATCCGGGTACAGGTTGACCATGCTGAGGTGCTGCATAACCCTATAAATAATATCATTCCAGCCACAATACGCTGGCGGCGGTGACAGGCAGTGGCTGTTGACCGTGATAGTTCGCAAGATATTAACTGCTCTGTTGTTCTTAACATTATTTTTCTCATAATTGTTAACGGTGGCAACTGCCTGTTATATGAATAATATCCTGCTCAGTATCCTGACCATCAAAAGTATAAGGTAATTCACACTGCTCACTGCTGCTCTCACCCCAGCGCACATAAAGTAAGCCTTTGTCGTCTTTTACACGCACGTAGATCTGATTCCCTTGACCTACCATCCCGACAATTTCATTTTTGCTGTTATAAACATCGGCACCCAGTGGTAACCCTCCGCCGTCATTGGTTTGGGTTTGAATTAACACTGCATAGCCTTTCAGAGTATCGAATTTGACTTTTACTGCGGCCCCGGCATAAGGAACGACGCGGCCTTGATTCTCTTTCAGTTCAGTATTGCGATTAATACCTTTAGTATCCAAACCAACGGTATTGTAATTATAGGGTGTTAACGCAGGCACCAAGGCAAATCCGTTATTATCAATCCTCGCCCCTTGTGCATTTCGTACTGTTGCCCCTTGAGCACCATCCGCTTCAATTAAACCGAAGGTCTCGCCCAAATAAGGCCCGAGTGTCACACCTTTACTATGAATTACTGCGGCCCCACGAGCACCAACACCATATTGGGTGTAATTACTACCACGGGAATAGCTGCCATTGACGGTCGCATTAGGGAATTGTTTTTGCACATTCGCCCCCCAGTTATTTGAACTACCACTGATATTGCTGTCGTCATAGCCGGCATTCACTGAATAGTTAAAGCTGTTTCGTTCACCAGCGGTACCTGATAATGACGTCTGATAGCTATTACCACTTTTTGGATTACGGCTAGCAGACATCGATAAATATTGATTTTTATTGCCAATATTGAGTGGGATAGACACAGTTAGCGTCGCAATATTTTCAGTATTCCCGTAGCGCGTTGTCGTCTGATTCGTCGTATCGTCATCCCAATTATATTGGGTTGAGGTATAAACAGTGCGCTGACGGCTAATGGCAAGGTTGTAACTGATATCTTGGTAGCTATTTGAGTAGCTTAGCTGTAACTGCGTATCTCGTTGCGTATCATTATAATAATCACTGGTCGACGCTGATGCAGAGAGTTGACCATAATTGCCCAACGTCTGGTTAATTGAGGTCGTAAACTGGCTGCGTTGTTTATAGGTTGTTGAATCCCATGTCCCGCCATTTTTTTGCGTTGAGCGCACACCAAAAACGTCATTTAAATCGCGATATCCTTTGGTTGAATAGCGATATCCGGCCAATGAAAATGTGGTCCCGGTTTGATTAAATGTCTGGCTATAGGTTGCTTGCATCCGCCAGCCATTCTGCGTGTCATCATTTTCAACTTTCGCATGAGAGTAGGTAGTATTGAGGCCAAAAGCCCCAATGGGGGTACCCAATACGCCACCGACAAGGAGTGCCGTATAGTCTTGCGCTAAACGAAGGCCACTGTTCGCTGTCAACTGATTGGTAAGGCCGCGCTCATAGGTGAAGTCAGTGAAATAGTTATCAATATTGGTGAAATCACGAGATTCCCCGACCACTGCATTATAGCGGCTAACACCTGGACGCATGGAGTCTGGTACGGCACTGAATGGCACGGTGAATGTTGAACGGCTACCATTTGCCTCAATAACCTCAACATTGAGGTCACCCTGACTGGTGGTGCTGTATAAATCGTTAATAACAAAGGGGCCGGGTGCAACGGTGGTTTCATAAATTTCGCGCCCATTCTGGCTCACAACCACCCGCGCATTAGTGTTGGCAACACCACGGACTTCAGGAGCAAAACCACGCATTGACTCAGGCCACATGCGCTGGTCAGTTGCCATTTTAATACCACGGAACGACATGGTGCCAAATAACGTACTGTCGGTGAAGGTTTCGCCCAGCGTTAATTGACTATCCAATTGAGGGATAGGGCGCTGGACATAAGTACGAATATTATTCCATTGGGTATCGCTGCCATTATTATTATTGGCATAGCGCACGTTTGATTGTTGGCGTAATTGCCATAACCCGAGATTGAGGCCACTTTTTAGGCCAACAAACCCGTAATCAGAGGTGCTGTTTTGCTGAGACTGCGTCTCGCTGCGATAAAAGTTGGAACTGTAGTTAATGAATGCGAGCTTTTCGCCTTCCTGCCATTCACTTTGCTCGATATAACCTCTGGGCCGGTTTTGCAACAAAGCTTGTGGAATCGACAATTCTAGACGAAGTTTGGCTTGGTCAAAGTTAAAAGAGGCACCTTTTACCCGCTCAGCCAGTGGCTTGCATTGTTCTGTAGACGAAGCAGCCGTATCCGAGGGGGCGGCTTCTGTTTTGAGCGTATTAGGTTCTTTGGTTGCAGTACTGTCTTTGCCAGTAAGAACAACGCCAGCCGCAGTTAAGAATTCATCACTCAGGCAGGGGTAAACCTCTGATGAGTCAGCGTTCTTTACAAATTCAATGGCAGTGCGTTTAAACGGTTTGTTATTAACCAAGACATCGACAGCATCGTAATTCCCGGCGGTGACCGAATTCTCTTTATTGAGTTGATTCAAACCGGAGGCAAAATTTGTCCCTAAGAAGAGAGACTCATCGAACTCGAGGTTTTTTGGTTCTTCCTGAGCCAAAGCCGTATCAACATGTAAGATTAAAGCAATACATAGTGTTAATGCTTTCTTACGTCCAGAGAATTTTTTTTTTCACAGAAGCGCGTGCAAGCCTCATAGATCTTCCTTTACCGGAAAGGCTGCGACTAAATACGATAACTACCGGTATCTTGCCCGCCGAAATCATTCACTATCAGAAAATTAACAATAGCATTAGAAGGTACAGATGAGTTTGGGATAACCCATTCTGCTTGAGACATCGGTGAGATCATCTCGGATTTCATTTTAAGTTTTTTACCCCCGCCAACAACTTCACCGCTGGCAATGGTGGCATAGAACCCAGTTGGATTTTTCCCAGTTACAACAACATCTTTACCCCGTTGACGCACACTAAAAGTCAGTGCACTGGAGACCTGGTCAACGCTACCCGTAATACTTTCAGGGCGATAAAATATTTTAATGCGGTTACGCATCAACACTAACATTTTATTGCTTTTTTCTGCTTTATTGACGGGTGGTACCTGTAAAAAATTAAGATAGAACACAGATTCTTTATTTGTTGGCAGGCCGCTACCGGTATATTTCAGACGCAATGTTTGTCCCGCATTGGCTTCCATGCGAAAGAACGGTGGCGTGACGATAAAGGGTGCTCTGCCTGTTTCCGGTGTTGATTGAGCATCACCACTGTCTAACCAGACCTGGACAGCATTGGGAAAGTTATCTTTATTTGTTAATTGTATGCTGTGCTCTTTTTCGCCCGCCGAATATATAATTCGACTACCTGTCATGATTACACTGGCTTTGGCAGAAGAGATACCCATAAAAATTAATAAAGCGATGACCAGATAACGATAACTGTAGCTATGCATGTTAACCATCATGGGAATATCCTCTGAATAAAACTGGCCGAGTAGTTATCTTTTTGGTTCTTGGCGCTGCTGAATACGCATGGGGTAACTTTATCCGAATCACTCACAGTGAAGATCATCGGGATTAATGAGCCTCATTGAGGCTCACCCTGCGGGCTGGCATAAATGCTATTCAAAAAGGTCTGCGACCGATTTGTCATTTACTTTGCCTGATTACAGCGCCAATTACTTAAAGTATATCCTATTCGGCAAAACAGGTATTACAGGTAAGAAACTGCATATTGTACCGATGCGATTACAGAACCAGCGCCTGCTTGTCCGGTTGCATAGTATTGAACTGCAAAATCATGCTCTGCTGCTGTATCACCAGCCTTTAACACTATGCCATCTTGCGCCACACCACTATTCAGATCGATACCCGAAGTTGTTGTTGCGTCTTTCAGTAATTGCAGCTCAACGTTTCCTGCTGTGCCGGTATTTTTTAAGTTGCCGGAAGCTGTAACTTGGTTAGCGACGAAAACAGTTTTAACATCAATATCAGTAGGGCCAGGTGCACAACCAGATACACCCAGTGTAAAGGTCGTTTTACCTGCTGTTTTCCCTGAAGCATCTAAATCGCTGCTGGATACAGTTGGCAGCAATACCATTGGGTTTGCATCAACGCCATTGACTGTAACAGAGCAGGTTTGTGCCGTGACTTCCCCTTGGAAAGTAATCGTATTATTACTTGCTGCCATTGCAACAGTTGTGGATGCAGAGAATAACGCCATAGCCAAAGTTAACTTGTTCATTTAAAACTCCAATACAATAATTAAATGTGGGTGAGTATTCATTCATATTTAAATCTGAATGAATACTTAACTTAATAAATATGAAGTGGGTTAACGACTATATGTACGAATGTTATTCGGGTATACTTGTCAGCTTCCACGTTCTTTCATTTAAGTAAGTTGGTGGTAATTATTCCGCCACGTCGTTACTTGATGAGGGAGATAATATAGAAAGCTGTCTTGACTTCACATAAGATAAACGAACCAATTTGTGTGGGAATGTTCCTACAAGAGTAGGATACCAATATTTTTTCTATTAACTAATTGTATTTTAAGTGATTTTTCATTTATTTAAAATGTGTTAATGAGATCTTTCTTGTTGTTTTTATTGGAATGGCTGGTTTTTGTTGTTTTTTGGTGTGTGAAAATGATTTTTAAATATAATTACACGTGGTCTTTTGTAAGGTTTAGTAGGGTATTTTTATAGAAAGAAGAGATAAAATCATGAGGGCATATTATATCCATGATGTTTTTATATTATATAACATGGGGATTATGTCTGATGATAACCGCTGGAATGAAAAGAAATTATTGCGCCGCCGTGCAGGTGGCGCATGACTAAATTAGTTACGATATAACACTTTAATGATGTGATATCCAAACTGAGTCTTAACGGGTCCATAAGGCTGTAGCAGCTCGCAGCTAAATACTGCTTTATCGAATGCAGGAACCATGTCCCCTTTATTGAACTCGCCCAGATCGCCGCCGTTACGTTTTGACGGGCAGTTAGAGAACTTTTTCGCTAACTCTTGGAAATTTGCGCCGTTATTCAACTGTGCCAGAATATCGTTTGCCTGCTTTTCATCATCAACCAAAATGTGCAGCGCAGAAGCTTTGTTTGCCATAGTAACAATCACCACTAAGTTATTTAGACTACATAGTTATTTGAACGAAGGTTATCTTCAATAGGTCTTGAAGCGCGCCAGTGTAGCGTATTTTGGCCATGATGGGGCGACTGCTGCGTGCGTTTTACCAATCAAAAACCACAGGTGGTTTTTTTTCGCTGGCCGCTTTCTGCTACAATCCTGTTCCCCCCGTTAACCCACAGAGCTTCCGAGTGCCATGCGATTAAATCCCAGCCAACAACAAGCCGTCGAATTCGTCACTGGACCCTGCCTGGTGTTAGCCGGTGCGGGATCGGGCAAAACCAGAGTTATTACTAACAAGATTGCCCATTTGATCCGCCAGTGTGGTTATCAACCGAAACATATTGCGGCGGTGACCTTTACCAATAAAGCGGCACGTGAAATGAAAGAACGTGTGGCTCAGACGCTGGGGCGAAAAGAAGCACGTGGTTTGATGATCGCTACTTTTCATACTCTGGGATTGGAAATCATCAAAAAAGAGTATGTCGCGCTGGGGATGAAATCCAACTTCTCGCTGTTTGATGCACAGGACCAACTGGGGCTATTGAAAGATCTGACCCACAAGTGGTTGGAAGACGATAAAACGTTACTGCAACAATTGATATCCCAGATCTCTAACTGGAAGAATGATCTGTTAGATCCAGCAGGCGCGGCAGCTCAGGCACGATCTGAACGTGATAAATTGTTTGTGCATTGCTACGGCTTATATGACGCTCATTTGAAAGCCTGCAATGTGTTGGATTTCGACGACCTTATCACCCTGCCGACACTACTGTTGCAAAACAATCTGGACGTGCGCGAACGCTGGCAAAATCGCCTGCGATACCTGCTGGTCGATGAATACCAAGATACTAATACCAGCCAATATCAAATGGTTAAATTATTGGTGGGCAACCGGGCGCGTTTTACCGTGGTCGGTGATGATGACCAATCTATCTATTCATGGCGCGGGGCGCGGCCACAGAATTTAGTCTTATTGAATGAAGACTTCCCGCAGCTACAGGTGATCAAGCTGGAGCAAAATTACCGCTCTTCAGGGCGTATTCTGAAAGCTGCGAATATTCTGATTGCCAATAACCCGCATGTTTTTGAAAAGAGACTCTTTTCTGAGTTGGGCTATGGCGATGAGCTGAAAGTGATCACTGCCAATAACGAAGATCATGAGGCGGAAAGAGTGATCGGTGAGCTTATCGCCCATCACTTTGTCAAAAAGACCCAATACAGCGACTATGCCATTTTATATCGCGGTAACCATCAGTCGCGATTGTTCGAAAAGCTGCTGATGCAAAACCGTATCCCTTATCGTATCTCTGGGGGGGATTCATTTTTCTCGCGGCCAGAGATCAAAGACCTACTGGCGTATTTGCGGGTATTGACCAATCAGGATGATGACAGCGCATTTTTACGTATTGTGAATACACCAAAGCGCGAGATAGGTTCAACGACCGTTCAAAAACTGGGGGAATGGGCCAACTTACGGAATAAAAGCCTGTTTCGTGCCAGTTTTGATTTGGGGTTAAGTGAGCATCTGAAAGGCCGTGGCCTGGAGTCATTGCAGCGTTTCACGCACTGGATGGATAGCATTATTCGGCTGGTCGAACGCGAGCCCGTGGCGGCAGTGCGGGATCTAATCCACGGCATCGATTATGAAAGTTGGTTGTTCGAAACCTCTCCCAGCCCAAAAGCCGCAGAAATGCGGATGAAGAACGTTAATCTTTTATTCAGTTGGATGACTGAAATGCTGGAAGGCTCAGAGCTGAATGAGCCGGTGACGCTGACTCAGGTTGTGACACGTTTTACTCTGCGTGACATGATGGATCGGGGGGAAAGTGATGAAGAAGTGGATCAAGTGCAATTAATGACCTTGCATGCTTCCAAAGGGCTGGAGTTTCCTTATGTGTTTTTGGTTGGCATGGAAGAGGGCTTGCTGCCGCACCAAAGCAGTATCGACGAAGATAATGTAGATGAAGAGCGGCGCTTGGCGTATGTGGGTATCACCCGCGCCCAGCGTGAGTTGTTCTTTACCTTATGCAAAGAGCGGCGGCAGTATGGTGAGCTGATTCGGCCGGAACCCAGTCGCTTTCTGATGGAGTTACCGCAAGACGACTTGAAATGGGAAGATGAGCGCAAAGCCGTTAGCCCAGAAGAGCGGATGCAGAAAGGCCAGAGTCATCTGGCCAATATTCGTGCACAATTAGCGAATGCGAAGAAACAATAGTGTAAGTAAAAAAGAGTCGCGCAAGCGAAAACAGTAACGGGCAGTGTATTGGTCTGCCCGTTTCTGACCCGCTAAGGCGTTACTGGTTTGCCATCGACAGTCACGTTTTTCACGTCGCTGAAGTGCCAAGGGGTATCACCCCGTAACTCAGTAAAGACCACGTTATTAAATTCGCTGTCACGTAAATCACTGATAGCGGTTGGGTTTACCCGTTTTAATTGCACATTGTTGACGTGTACCAAACGGTGCCAGGCTTGGTTTGCCGTGTCGCCTTTGATTTCAATCACGGCGTTTTTGCCGGTCGTATTATCTAATGTCACATTGTTTACTGTGAAATCATAGAATTGAGCCGGTATTTTGGCCGGTGGATAGTCGATATTGGCATTACTGTCGGCATAATCCAGCGTCATCACTACTGCCTGTTTGGCCAAATCGCGCATGGCATTATTACGGAATGTCACGTTGCGGGCACCGCCACCAATGGTGCTGGTGCTCTTGGCTCGCAGGCCAATATCAGTAAGATACATCACGTTATTTTCCGCCAGAATATCCTCAATCCAGGCACCGGTATGGCTACCGGTGACAATGGCACCATGCCCCATACGGAAATAGTTATTAAACAGCCATGCACCTTTCATCGGTTCTTGCTGTTGCGCTTTCTCCCCAGTACCGGCAGCAAAATTGATGCAGTCGTCGCCAGTATCAAAGAAGTTATTAAATACCATTACGTTCTGACTATTACCAAACTCGATACCATCACCGTTGTTCGCATCATAAGTTTGATGAATTAAACCGTTGGCGACCACGTTATGGTTTTCCAGGTTCATGATGCCGTGGAATGCGGGGTTACGTACGGTAAAGCCTGCCAGATAGACGTTTTCTACGCCACGTAATGTCATCAGGCTAGAGCGACGTTGACCATAGGCATTTTTCAAATCCATACCATCAGCAACGGCCTTCTCAACCTGATTCTTAGCCAGAATGCCATCTTCATGCACTTTGCTGTTTTTACTCGCCACATATTGCGGCAATGGATGGCCTAGCTCATCGGTAATTTCAGCCGTTTTTGCTCGCTGCCAGCCATTACCGTCAATCACCCCTGAACCGGTAATACGGATGTTGCGAAAAGTTCCCGGCGCACTTTTATGTGGGTCAATGGCATTGATCAGTGAGGCCGGGCGTTCAATTGTGGAATAAGGATATAAAAGGTAGCCCGCAGGATAATCATCAGGGTTTTCTGAGCCTAATAATGTTGCACCCGCCTGCAGGTTGAGGGTCATATCACTTTTTAACCACAACGCGCCACTTTTGAAGATACCCGCAGGGATTTCAACCCGACAGCCCGGTTTGCAACTATCAATCGCCTGTTGAATAGCCTTGGTATTCAGTGTATTGCCATCATTAACTGCGCCAAAATCGCGTACATTAACGATTTGTGGTTTGGCGCTGGTTTTTGCCGTAACAAGATTGCTGGCAGCAGATAACGAGCCATCAGCATATTGGGCTTTTACCGTGAATTGATAGCGAGTATTGGGTTTCAGACCCTCTACTGTGAAGTTTTGTAGCACAATCTTATGCTGGAAATTATCTTTATCATTAGCATAAAAGTGATCGATATAGGGCTTGGCGGGCGAGAATTTATTATTGTTATCACTGGCTTTGCCCAGCAACTTTCCAGCAGAATAAACTTGATAATCAACAATTTTACCGGTGTTTTCAGGTGCTTTCCATACCAATACAATACTGCTCTCATCATAAGCCAGCGTAGGAACTTGTAGCTGTTGAGGGGCATCGTGGTGGTTTGTTTTAGCGGCAATTGCTGTTGGGGCACTGGCTATCAGACTGGACATTATTACCAACATCGCCAGGCTATGTGGATGTTGAATCTGTGCTCGCATTGTTACCTCTTTCAAAAAAGAAACGTTGTTTTATAAAAATACACACAATGTTTCTTTTTTAAGCTGAGGATGATCACAATCTGATTGTTTTGTAGCGATTTCAGTGTGAAGGGCGGTGGGAGAGGGCGACCAGGGCCACCCAATAACAAAGAATTTAATTAAGTTCTTCTAATGACAGCGGCCATTGGACATAACTCTGCCAATGACTTTCCTGTTCCAGCGCTTCTGCTCGATAAGGGTGCTGTTGTAGCCAGCCATGGGGTAGCAGCACATAAAGAGCCTCGCCCTTGGCCCGTAGCCTGACGGCTGGCAAAGTATCATCCCGCCGGCGGCTGGAGAAGATAATCGCCAGACGCAGTATCCGGCACAGATGCTGTGCCATATCTACCGGCAACGCATTCTGCTGATTCAATAGGGATAAATCGAGAGTATCACTCTGATTTTGCAATAATGCGGACAGTAATAGCTTTTGCGCGGGGGTAAAACCGGGTAAGTCCAGATTGCGGATCAGATAAGCAGCATGTTGGGGAGCGCGTTTAAAATCGACACTTAGGCCAATTTCATGAATCAAACAGGCATTTTGCAATAACTCCCGACATCGGTTATCGAGATGCCACTCTTTTTCTACTTGTAGTAAAAAATTATCGGCCAACTTGCTCACGCGCTTAGCTTGTTCGATATCGAGTAAATAGCGGCGCTGCAAATTTCGTACTGTCCGGCTACGAATATCCAGTTCGACCGGTAAATGGAGCATGCCATAGACCAGCCCTTCGCGCAGCGCACCGCCAGCCAGTGTCATACTGTCAATTGCCAGCTCCTGGAATATCGCAATCAAGATAGACAAACCACTTGGGAAAACCAGTGCCCGTTCGAGCGTGAGACCGGGGATCTCCAGTTCTTCCAACTTGCCGCACTGAATCGCTCTTTGCTTGAGTTGCTGCAATTTGGTCAGCGTGATCAGTTCATCCATGCCCTGAGCAACCATAATTTCTTGTAGAGCCTGAACCGTGCCAGAGGCACCGACGCAGATTTGCCAACCATGGTCACGAAAACGTTTCGCGACCGGTTTGATCATCTCACGTGCTGCCAGTTCAGCCCGTTCAAAATTGTCTTTTGCCAGATTGCGATCGCTAAAATAACGTTCCAGCCAGGTGACACAACCCATTGATAAACTAACCAGAATGTTCGCTTGAGCACCATTGCCGGTGACCAGTTCGGTGCTACCACCGCCGATATCCACCACCAGGCGTTGCTCAGGCCCGCCGGTGGTATGTGCTACACCGTGATAAATCAGACGAGCTTCTTCTTCGCCACTGATAACCTGAATCGGACAACCAAGAATGTCGGTTGCAGTTTGCAGGAACTCTTCAGCATTCGAGGCCAAACGCAGGGTTGCAGTTGCAACCACCCGGATCTGGTCCAAAGGAATGTCCTGCAAACGTTCTGAAAAAAGTTTCAGACATTGCCAGCCGCGTTCCATCGCTTCTTGTGATAAATGGTTTTGGTTATCCAGACCAGCCGCCAGGCGGACTTTCCGCTTGATGCGGGCCAACGTCTGGATACTGCCTGCCACCTCACGTACTACCAACATATGGAAACTGTTGGAGCCAAGATCGATGGCAGCATAAAGTGAGGTGGAACTTAGCATCATTTATCAGCTCGGTCGCTTACGGTTATTCCGTGGTGCACCACTGCGACGTGGGGCAGAGTTACGGCGTGGGCCATTACCGGTACGGGTACGGGCCAGACGTTTTGGCGCCGGCAAATCAGTTAATAACGCATCGCTATTATATTTGCTTACCGGAATGCTATGACCGGTGTAGGTCTCAATAGCCGGTAAGTTTAACGCGTACTCTTCACATGCCAGGCTGATGGAATGACCGCTTTCGCCAGCACGACCGGTACGGCCAATGCGGTGAACATAGTCTTCACAGTCGTCAGGCAGGTCATAGTTGAACACATGGGTTACCAGTGGAATGTGCAGACCACGGGCGGCAACATCGGTAGCAACCAGAATATCCAAATCACCTTTAGTGAAATCTTCCAGAATACGCAGGCGTTTTTTCTGTGCCACATCACCGGTCAGTAAACCAACACGATGACCATCAGCAGCCAAATGGCCCCAGATCTCTTCACAACGATGTTTGGTATTGGCAAAAATAATGCAGCGATCTGGCCACTCTTCTTCAATCAACGTCTGAAGCAGACGCATTTTTTCTTCATTTGAAGGGTAGAACAGCTCTTCCTGAATGCGGTGGCCGGTTTTTTGTAACGGTTCCACTTCAACATATTCGGCGTTATTCATTTGCTCGAATGCCAATTCACGTACCCGGTACGATAGCGTGGCAGAGAACAGCATATTTAAACGCTTATCAACGGAAGGCATACGGCGGAACAGCCAGCGGATATCTTTAATAAAGCCCAGATCGTACATCCGATCTGCTTCATCAAGAACCACAACCTGAATCGCACCGAGGTTAATATAATTTTGTTTCGCGTAGTCGATTAAACGGCCAGTAGTACCGATCAGAATGTCGACGCCACTTTCCAGCACTTTAAGCTGTTTATCGTAGCCGTCACCACCATAAGCCAAGCCTAATTTCAGGCCAGTCATCTGAGAAAGTGACTCTGCATCGGAGTGAATTTGTACTGCTAATTCACGCGTTGGTGCCATAATCAATGCGCGTGGTTGATTAGTCTGGCGACCCTCTTCTGCGGGGTGAGAAAGCAAATAATGGAAAGTAGACGCTAAGAATGCCAGCGTCTTGCCGGTACCTGTTTGCGCCTGACCCGCTACATCACGCCCAGAGAGGGTGAGTGGCAATGCTAACGCCTGGATCGGCGTACAATTATGAAACCCTTTGTTTTCAAGGGCTTCAATAACTAGCGGGTGCAGGGCGAAGTCGGAAAACTTCAGTTCGGTCAAGTGTGTTTTGCTCATAGTGTGGTAGAATATCAGCTAACTATTGCTTTACGAAAGCGTATCCGGTGAAATAAAGTCATCCTATTGTTGGTTAATGCTACACCAACGAGGTAGACACAATCCTTTGGAGTAGAACATGAGCGATAAAATTATTCACCTGAGTGACGACAGCTTCGACACTGACGTGCTAAAAGCCAGCGGCCTGGTTCTGGTCGATTTCTGGGCTGAATGGTGTGGTCCGTGCAAGATGATTGCTCCGATTTTGGATGAAATTGCTGAAGAGTACGAAGGCAGACTGACCATCACTAAATTAAATATTGATGACAATCAGGGCACGGCACCAAAATACGGTATCCGTGGTATCCCTACATTGTTGTTATTCCGTGATGGTGAAGTAGTGGCCACCAAAGTGGGTGCCTTGTCTAAAGGTCAGCTCAAAGCATTCTTGGATGCAAATCTGTAAGTGGTCTTTGCCGTCAATGATGAAAGTCATTGGCGTTACAGCATTTATGCCTGCCCGCAGGCTGAACCTCAAGGATGAGGCTCATTCACCCAATGAGCTGGCGCAGGTCAGTTATTCGGGTCAGAAGAGCCACTAGCATAGCTGCGGCTCCAAGGCTGTAGGGTATGTTTAGCGGCAGTTGTGATTTCTCACACTGACCGCTAGACGCCTGCAAAGAAGCGTGTTAAGTTTACTCCACTGCATATAGAACATTCCTGTGTATCGTGTCCGGGTTTATAGCATCTAGCTTATTCTTTAGTATCTAATTTACTCTTTAGCATCTAATAAATAGTCTGTAGCACCTAAATAGTTTGAATCTAAAGCATTACTCTATGTCGAAACAATGTGTGTTGAGAATGATTATGAACTCAATCAGTTTTTTGACAGTCTAACGGTTTTACAAATCAGTCTAAGGCACCTTCAATCTTTTGACCGTTGTGTCGCGCAAATCTCGCGTAAGTCATTACTTGCGTAGTTTGTTCAAGACCGGTGATTGAATGTCCCATTAAACAGGCACGGATGACGCTGCCATACCATTCACGACCATAGTTCGAGACATACCCCGAGTTTAAGAACCCACCATTATGAATCTTACCGAATTAAAGAACACGCCGGTTTCTGATCTGATAACACTTGGCGAAAATATGGGGCTGGAAAACCTGGCCCGGATGCGTAAACAAGACATTATTTTCTCTATTCTTAAGCAGCACGCGAAAAGTGGAGAAGATATCTTCGGTGACGGTGTATTGGAGATATTGCAGGATGGATTTGGTTTCCTCCGCTCTGCAGACAGCTCCTACCTCGCCGGCCCCGACGACATCTATGTATCCCCAAGCCAAATTCGCCGTTTCAACCTTCGCACTGGTGATACCGTTGCCGGTAAGATTCGTCCGCCGAAAGAAGGTGAGCGTTATTTTGCATTGTTAAAAGTTAACGAAGTTAACTACGACAAACCGGAAAACGCCCGTAACAAAATCCTGTTCGAAAACTTAACCCCATTACATGCCAACTCTCGTCTGCGCATGGAACGTGGTAATGGTTCGACGGAAGATTTAACTGCTCGCGTACTTGATTTGGCCTCGCCAATCGGTCGCGGCCAACGTGGTCTGATTGTGGCACCGCCTAAAGCGGGTAAAACCATGCTGTTGCAGAACATCGCTACCAGCATTGCTTACAATCACCCTGACTGCGTGTTGATGGTATTACTGATTGACGAACGTCCTGAAGAAGTGACTGAGATGCAACGTCTGGTTAAGGGTGAAGTTATCGCTTCTACTTTTGATGAACCCGCATCCCGTCACGTTCAGGTAGCTGAAATGGTTATCGAGAAAGCGAAACGTCTGGTTGAGCATAAAAAAGACGTTATCATCTTGCTGGATTCCATTACTCGCTTGGCCCGCGCATACAACACCGTGGTACCTGCTTCAGGCAAAGTATTGACGGGGGGTGTGGATGCTAACGCCTTACATCGTCCTAAGCGTTTCTTTGGTGCTGCACGTAATGTTGAAGAGGGCGGTAGCCTGACTATCATTGCTACGGCGTTGGTTGATACCGGTTCTAAAATGGATGAAGTTATCTATGAAGAATTTAAAGGTACCGGCAACATGGAACTGCATTTATCGCGCAAAATTGCCGAAAAACGTGTGTTCCCAGCCATTGATTTCAACCGCTCTGGTACACGTAAAGAAGAGTTGCTGACCACCACTGAAGAGCTGCAAAAAATGTGGATATTGCGCCGTATTCTTCATCCAATGGGTGAAATCGATGCGATGGAGTTCCTCATCAGTAAACTGGCAACAGCGAAAACTAACGATCAGTTCTTCGATAACATGAGACGTTCGTAAGTCTAGTAAAATCAGTCAAAACGCCACGCACAGTCGTGGCGTTTTTTGCTTTTGGAATATACGATAGTTGAGTTTGTTAACCATTAAGTTGATAGGCACTCCATAACCTATGCCTATTTTGGTAGCTATTCTCATTACCAACGAGAAAATAGCAAAAAATAGAGTTGGGAATAACAAGCAAGGCTGTCATCATATTCAGAAATAGCTGAAAGCGTGGGGAAGGCATGGCATGCGCCGAGCCACATGCTAAGCTGTCGTATCATTTTGCAGAGAGCGGTTAAACGTGAACTTACTCACTATGAGTACTGAAATCTTTATTATCTTCCTGTTTTCTTTGGCATTTTTATTTGTTGCTCGCAAAGTTGCCAAGAAAATTGGACTCGTTGATAAACCTAATTATCGTAAACGCCATCAAGGGTTGATTCCACTGGTGGGCGGAATATCCGTGTTTGCGGGTATTTGTTTTACTTTTCTGATTACCAACCAGCAGATCCCTCATTTCCGACTTTATCTCGGTTGCGCCGGTTTATTGGTGTTCATTGGTGCTTTAGATGATCGCTTTGATATCAGCGTAAAAATCCGTGCCTTTGTTCAGGCATTGGTGGGTATCGCCATGATGGTTGTCGCGGGGCTGTATTTGCGTAGCCTGGGGCATGCTTTTGGTCCGTGGGAAATGTCATTAGGGCCATTTGGCTATGTCGTCACACTGTTCGCGGTGTGGGCGGCAATAAATGCCTTCAATATGGTGGATGGTATTGATGGTTTACTGGGGGGGCTATCTTGTGTCTCTTTCGGTGCCTTGGGGATCCTGCTTTATCAAAGTGGGCAGATGGCATTGGCCTTATGGTGCTTCGCCATGATAGCCGCTATCTTGCCTTATATTTTGCTAAACCTTGGGTTATTAGGGCGTCGCTATAAAGTCTTTATGGGCGATGCGGGCAGTACGCTGATTGGCTTCACCGCTATTTGGATGTTGCTGCAAACCACACAAGGGAATGCCCACCCGATAAACCCGGTTACTGCATTATGGATTATTGCCATTCCATTGATGGATATGATTGCCATCATGTACCGCCGTTTGCGTAAAGGAATGAGTCCTTTCTCACCAGACCGGCAACATATCCATCACTTGATTATGCGTGCTGGTTTTACCTCTCGGCAGGCTTTTGTCTTAATTACCCTGGCAGCAGCATTGTTAGCGGCGATTGGTGTTATCGGCGAAAGGCTAACATTTGTCCCAGAATGGGTAATGTTGGCATTATTCTTGCTTGCATTTCTGTTGTATGGCTACTGCATTAAACGAGCATGGCGCGTGGCGCGTTTTATCAAACGTATGAAGCGTCGGATGCGTCGTGCATCGCAAAATAAGCATGAATCTTAACCAGAGGCTTTTAGGCAGTGATGAAACCAGAATCTATGTCGACTGATAAAACAGGATCTACCAATAATGAGCCTACTGTGGATAACGAATTAGATATCCGCAGCCTGTTCCGTACTCTTTGGCGCGGTAAGCTGTGGATTATCGGTATGGCAATTCTTTTGGCCGCAATCGCGTTGGGTGTTTCCTATCTGGTGAAACAACAATGGAGTGCGGCAGCCATTACTGACCGGCCAACCGTCAATAATTTGGGTGGTTATTATTCTCAGCAGCAGTTTTTACGGAATCTGGATACTCGTATCAATAGTGGTGTTGCCAGTGAACAACCGGGGATCGCTGACGAAGCTTATGGTGAATTCATTACCCAGCTCGCGGCTTACGATACCCGTCGTGATTTTTGGCTGCAAAGTGATTACTACAAACAGCGCCTGGAAGGTGATGCCAAGGCTGATGCCGCATTACTGGATGAGCTGGTAAATAATATTGTTTTCACTCCACGTGATGACAAAAAAATGCTGAATGACAGCATCAAATTGACCGCAGAAACGGCCAGTGATGCCAATAAATTGCTCCGTGGCTATATTGATTTTGCCAGTCAACGTGCTGCCAGCCATTTGAACGATGAGATTCAAGGGGCATGGGCTGCTCGTACTCAATCGATGAAAGCACAAGTTAAACGCCAGGAAGCGGTCGCTCAAGCGGTGTTCGATCGTGAGGTGACTGCGGTTAAACAAGCATTAAAAGTTGCCGGTCAGCAAGGGATTAACCGTAATCAAACGGATACGCCGGCTGAGCAGTTACCGGATTCTAAGATGTTTATGTTGGGTAAACCGATGCTTGAAGCCCGTTTGGAAACATTACAGGCTACTGGACCAAGTTTTGATATTGATTATGATCAGAACCGCGCCATGCTGGCAACATTGAACGTCGGTCCAACGTTGGATAAAACGTTCCAGACATACCGCTACTTACGTACACCAGAAGATCCAGTTACCCGTGATAGTCCGCGCCGTGTTTTCCTGCTGATTATGTGGGGTGCGATTGGCGCACTGGTTGGGGCTGGCGTAGTGTTAGTTCGTCGCACCAGTATACAAGCGTAATTCATTGGCGTAGCCGTCAGGCAACACGGCCGATACAGCGGCGCCAGGTAAAAAGAGTATAAATTGTTAATGGGCGCATTGTGCGCCCAACTTGCAGGCGTTGTCTGCGGCTAACTGACCTTAAAGAGATTCACTGTGAAAGTGTTGACTGTTTTTGGCACCCGGCCTGAAGCCATTAAAATGGCTCCTCTGGTGCATGCTTTGGCTAAGGATGAGGCCTTTGAGTCAAGAGTTTGCGTGACGGCCCAACATCGCGAGATGTTGGATCAAGTGTTGCGCTTATTTGAGATTCAACCGGACTATGATTTGAATATCATGAAACCGGGACAGGGATTGACGGAAATAACTTGCCGTATTTTGGAAGGGTTAAAACCTGTTCTAGCGGAATTTAAGCCAGACGTTATTCTGGTTCATGGCGATACAACCACAACGCTATCAACCAGCCTTGCTGCGTTCTATCACCGCATTCCTGTCGGCCACGTCGAGGCGGGGTTGCGCACAGGGAATCTCTATTCGCCGTGGCCGGAAGAGGCCAACCGTCAACTGACGGGGCATCTTGCTATGTACCATTTCGCGCCGACTGAGAATTCTCGCCAAAACCTACTCCGTGAAATGGTGCCGGAAAATCGAATTTTTGTTACCGGTAATACGGTGATCGATGCACTGTTCTGGGTGCGGGATCGGGTGATGAATAACCCAGAGTTACGCTCCAGCCTGGCGCAACGCTACCCGTTCCTCGATACCAGTAAGAAGATGATTTTGGTCACGGGCCACCGTCGTGAGAGCTTTGGTGGTGGTTTTGAGCGGATTTGCAGCGCATTAGCTGAAATTGCCCTCAAGCACCCCGAGGTGCAGGTGGTTTATCCGGTGCATCTCAACCCTAATGTCAGTGAGCCGGTCAATCGTATCTTGAAGGGTATTGATAATATCATTCTGATTGACCCGCAAGATTACTTACCTTTCGTTTATCTGATGAACCACGCTTATCTGATCCTGACCGATTCAGGCGGTATTCAGGAAGAAGCGCCTTCATTAGGTAAGCCGGTACTGGTGATGCGCGATACCACCGAACGCCCGGAAGCAGTCGATTCCGGTACGGTTCTGCTGGTTGGCACTAATATTAATAAAATTGTCGATGCTGTGACCCGTTTGCTCACTGATGAGGCTGCCTATCATCAAATGACGCGGGCGCATAATCCTTACGGTGACGGGCATGCCTGTCAACGCATCCTTGAAGCTTTAAAGAATCATCAGGTGACGCTATGAGTTTTGAAACTATTTCTGTTATCGGTCTTGGGTACATTGGTTTGCCAACTGCTGCTGCTTTCGCGTCGCGCAAGAAGAAAGTGATTGGTGTTGATGTGAACGCCCATGCTGTTGAAACCATTAATCGCGGTGCTATCCATATTGTGGAACCGGATTTAGACAAAGTGGTGAAGATTGCCGTTGAAGGGGGTTACCTGCATGCGGTGACCAAACCGCTGGCAGCCGATGCGTTTCTTATTGCCGTACCGACACCGTTTAAAGGCGATCACGAGCCGGATATGGTTTATGTTGAATCAGCCGCCAAATCTATCGCCCCAGTATTGAAAAAAGGTGATCTGGTCATTCTGGAATCCACCTCTCCAGTCGGTGCGACGGAACAAATGGCCCAATGGCTGGCTGAAGAGCGCCCCGATCTGAGCTTCCCACAGCAAGCCGGTGAAGATGCTGATATCAACATCGCTTACTGCCCTGAACGTGTCTTACCTGGTCAGGTCATGGTCGAACTGATTCAGAATGACCGCGTTATCGGTGGCATGACGCCGAAATGCTCTGCCCGCGCCAGCGAGTTATATAAAATTTTCCTGGAAGGCGAATGTGTGGTGACTAACTCCCGCACCGCTGAGATGTGTAAGCTGACTGAAAACAGCTTCCGTGACGTTAACATTGCTTTTGCCAATGAGTTGTCACTGATTTGTGATGAGCAGGGCATCAATGTGTGGGAACTGATTCGCCTGGCGAACCGTCATCCACGCGTGAATATTTTGCAGCCAGGTCCAGGTGTGGGCGGTCATTGTATCGCGGTTGATCCGTGGTTTATCGTTTCACAGAATCCACAATTGGCACGCTTGATCCACACGGCACGTTTGGTGAATGACGGCAAACCATTGTGGGTGGTAGATCGAGTTAAAGCCGCCGTTGCTGATTGTTTGGCTGCTACCAATAAGCGCGCCTCTGAAGTGAAAATTGCCTGCTTTGGCTTGGCATTTAAACCCAATATTGATGACCTGCGTGAAAGCCCGGCGGTCGAGATTGCTCATTTGATCGCGGAATGGCATGCCGGTGAAACATTGGTAGTTGAACCTAATGTTGAGCAACTGCCAAAATCATTGGCAGGGCACGTGACGTTGAAAGATACCGCCACTGCCTTGCAGCAAGCGGATGTGCTGGTGATGTTGGTTGATCACCGCCAGTTCAAAGCGATTAAACCTGAAGATGTGAAGCAATCGTGGATTGTTGACACCAAAGGAGTATGGCGTTGAGACGTATTCTAGTCACAGGCGGGGCCGGTTTTATCGGCTCTGCGGTGGTAAGACATATTATCGATGGCACTTCAGACAGCGTAGTGGTGGTGGATAAGCTCACCTATGCCGGTAATCTGGAGTCACTGGCTGTTGTCGCCCACAGCGAACGTTATGCGTTTGAGCAGGTGGATATCTGTGATCGCGCTGAACTGGATCGGGTTTTTGCGCACTATCAGCCGGATATGGTGATGCATCTGGCGGCAGAAAGTCATGTGGATCGCTCTATTGATGGGCCAGCGGCTTTTATCGAAACTAACGTGGTGGGCACATACACCCTGTTAGAGGCGGCGCGTCATTACTGGCAGCAACTGAGTGCTGAGGCGAAGCAGGCGTTTCGCTTCCACCATATCTCGACCGATGAGGTATATGGCGATCTGCACGGTACTGATGATCTGTTTACCGAAACCACACCTTATGCGCCAAGCAGCCCCTATTCAGCGTCTAAGGCGTCCAGTGACCATTTAGTTCGTGCCTGGTTGCGGACTTATGGTTTACCAACGCTGGTAACTAATTGCTCAAATAACTATGGGCCATATCATTTCCCTGAGAAGTTGATACCGCTGGTTATTCTGAATGCGCTGGCGGGTAAACCGTTACCGGTGTATGGCAATGGCGCACAGGTACGCGACTGGTTGTATGTCGAAGACCACGCGCGGGCCTTGTATCAGGTGGTTACCGAAGGTGCCGTGGGTGAGACATACAATATTGGCGGCCATAATGAGCGCAAAAATATTGAAGTGGTTGAAACCCTTTGTACACTTTTGGATGAACTTGTCCCAGCCAAACCGGCCGGCATTGAGCATTACCGTGACCTGATCACCTATGTCAAAGACCGTCCAGGGCACGATATGCGCTATGCCATTGATGCTGGCAAGATTGAGCGTGAATTAGGCTGGCGGCCACAGGAAACCTTCGAAAGTGGCATCCGCAAAACCCTGTTGTGGTATTTGAATAATGAATCGTGGTGGCGTCGAGTTCAGGATGGTTCTTACGCCGGTGAGCGTTTGGGTTTAAGCGACTGACGATAGGTTCGTAGTCTATTAATCGCTGGGATGACGTCATCCAGTAGTTTGCATGATGTCTTTCCTGTGTCTAACGTCTGCCTGATGGTTTCAGGAGATGGTATGTTTCAGGAGATCGTATGAAAGGCATAATTCTGGCTGGTGGTTCCGGTACCCGTTTGCACCCCATCACCCGTGGCGTCTCTAAGCAACTGCTTCCCGTCTATGATAAACCGATGATTTACTATCCGCTGTCAGTGCTGATGCTGGCAGGGATCCGTGACATTCTGATTATTTCTACTCCAGAAGATTTGCCGTCATTTCAGCGCTTACTGGGCAATGGCGATGAGTTTGGTATTCATCTGAGTTATGCCGCACAACCGAGTCCAGACGGGTTGGCACAGGCATTTATTATCGGTGAGGAATTTATTGGCGATGAACCTTGCTGCCTGGTTCTCGGTGATAATATCTTCTTTGGTCAAAGCTTTAGCCCGAAACTGAAAGCGGTTACGGCACGTCAGCACGGTGCGACAGTCTTTGGTTATCAGGTGATGGATCCAGAGCGTTTTGGTGTGGTGGAGTTTGACGACAATTTCCGCGCGCTGTCTATCGAAGAGAAGCCAAGTCAGCCTAAATCCAATTGGGCAGTGACTGGGCTTTATTTCTACGATAATCAAGTGGTTGAATTTGCCAAGCAGGTTAAGCCTTCCTCCCGTGGTGAGCTGGAAATCACCAGTATCAACCAGATGTATATGGAGCGTGGTGAGTTAACCGTTGAGCTATTAGGCCGTGGTTTTGCCTGGTTAGACACCGGTACGCATGACAGCCTGATTGAAGCCAGTACCTTTGTACAAACCGTTGAAAAACGCCAAGGTTTCAAAATTGCCTGTCTGGAAGAGATCGCCTGGCGCAATGGTTGGCTAGACGACGACGGCGTCAGGCGTGCAGCGGCTGCGCTGGCCAAAACCGGTTACGGCAAATATTTATTGGATCTGTTACATGCCCGTCCACGCCAGTATTGAGCCTTTGGCCTGGGAAAGTGAATTTTTCCAGCGCCACAGTGCAAAACTGATTTTCTCCGACTCAGCCCCGCAGCTTAATCCGGCTGAGTTGGGCGCTTTTACACTAACCCAAGCTAAAGTACCTACCCATCGCCTTGATCTCATCGATTCTCTTGGTCAACTCGATTTTCATCTGGTTGAAGGAGAAGTTGATCTCTCGTTAGCCATTGATGTGAACAAGGTGATTGGCACGGAAAATGCTTCATCTGAGGCCGATGTCACTGCATCCAAGTTCCAGGTTGCAACGGCGGCGGATATCCCGCAATTGCGCAGTGTTGCCGCCAATGCTTTTGCATTAAGTCGTTTCCGTGCGCCGTGGTATGACCCGCAGGACAGCGGGCGATTTTATGCATTGTGGGCAGAAAAAGCCGTCTTGGGTACGTTCGACCATCAATGTTTATTGGTGACAGATACGTTGGGCCAGCCCGCAGGGTTCGTGACGCTACGAGACTTGCAAGATGGCAGTGCACGTATTGGTTTGTTGGCGGTATTCCCAGAGGCACAGGGTAAAGGCGTTGGTTCATCGTTAATGTCGGCGGCAAAGCAGTGGTGCCAGAGTCATGGGTTACAGCGGTTACGGGTGGCCACACAGATGAGCAATATTGCTGCTTTACGTCTTTATATTCGTAGTGGTGCTGTTATTGAGAGCACCGCGTATTGGTTATGCAGGGGATGAGATGATTCCATTTAACGCTCCACCAGTAGTAGGCACCGAACTCGGTTATATGCAGGCCGCGATGGCTAGCGGTAAATTATGCGGTGATGGTGGGTTTACCCGTCGCTGCCAGCAGTGGATGGAGCAGCGTTTCGGGTGCCCGAAAGTATTACTGACGCCTTCATGCACCGCCTCACTGGAAATGGCTGCGTTGTTGCTGGATATCAAACCCGGCGACGAAGTGATCATGCCGAGCTTTACCTTTGTTTCTACCGCGAATGCTTTCGTGCTGCGTGGGGCAAAAATGGTGTTTGTTGATATCCGCCCGGATACCATGAACATCGATGAAACCAAGATTGAAGCCGCGATTACCGATAAAACCAAAGTTATTGTGCCAGTCCATTATGCGGGTGTTGCCTGCGAGATGGATACCATTATGGCGTTGGCGAAAAAGCATAATTTGTTTGTGGTAGAAGATGCCGCTCAGGGTGTGATGTCCACTTACAAAGGTAAAGCATTGGGGACTATTGGTCATATTGGCTGCTTTAGTTTCCATGAAACCAAGAATTACACGGCTGGCGGTGAAGGTGGCGCAACGCTCATTAATGACCCGTTACTGATAGATCGCGCTGAAATCATTCGCGAAAAAGGTACCAACCGTAGCCAGTTTTTCCGTGGACAGGTCGATAAATATACCTGGCGAGATATCGGCTCCAGCTATCTGATGTCTGACTTACAGGCTGCTTATCTGTGGGGCCAGTTGGAAGCCGCAGAACAGATTAACGAACGCCGTTTGGCGCTGTGGCACACCTATTATAATGCCTTCAAACCGCTGGCTGATGCCGGGCGCATTGATTTGCCGGTGATCCCTGGTGATGTGGTGCAAAATGCGCATATGTTTTATATCAAACTGCGCGATATTGACGATCGTTCTAATTTTATCAGCTACTTAAAAGAAGCTGAGATCATGGCCGTATTCCATTACATTCCGTTGCATGGTTGCCCGGCAGGTGAGGCATTTGGCCGTATGGCGGGTGAAGACCGCTTTACCACCAAAGAGAGTGAGCGTCTGGTTCGCTTGCCCATCTTCTTTAACTTGACTGATGTGAATCAGAAAACGGTCATTAATACTATTCTGAGTTTCTTCGCCTGATATGTCTCTGGCAAAAGCATCGATTTGGACTGCTGGCTCTACGCTGATTAAAATCGGCGTAGGGTTGTTAGTGGTTAAGCTGCTGGCGGTGACCTTTGGTCCCAGCGGCGTTGGGCAGGCGGGTAACTTTCGCCAGCTAATTACGGTATTAGGCGTGCTCTCCGGCGCGGGTATCTTTAACGGTATTACCAAGTATGTTGCTGAATATCATCAGCAACCTGAGCGTTTACGTGCAGTGCTGGGCACCTCTTCGACGATCGTTTTGGGGTTCTCCACTCTGCTGGCATTAATTTTCCTGCTGGCAGCCAAACCCGTCAGTTTTGCGTTATTCGGTCATGGGGATTACCAGAATGTGGTGCGCGCAGTGGCGCTTATCCAGATGGGTATTGCCTACGCCAACCTGTTTCTGGCGATCCTCAAAGGCTATCGCGACGCCATGGGCAATGCGCTGGCGGTGATAGGTGGCAGCCTGATTGGTGTCGTGGCGTATTATATTTGCTTTCGTATTGGCGGCTACTCCGGCGCATTAGTGGGGTTGGCATTAGTCCCTGCGCTGGTGGTGATACCTGCGGCTGCTATGCTGATTCGCCGCAAGACTATTCCCCTAAGTTATCTTAAACTTAGCTGGGATAAGGCGTTAGCCAGCCATTTAGGTAAGTTTACCATCATGGCACTGATTACCTCAGTGACCTTGCCAGTAGCCTATGTGATGATGCGTAACTTGCTGGCAGACCATTATGGTTGGGATGCCGTTGGGATCTGGCAAGGGGTAAGCAGTATTTCAGATGCTTATCTACAATTTATTACGGCCTCATTTACGGTTTACCTGTTACCTACACTCTCAAGGCTCAAAGCGAAAGCGGATATCTCTCGTGAAATCCTGCGCTCACTGAAGTTTGTCTTACCGGCAGTGGCAACCGCCAGTTTGATGGTATGGTTGTTGCGTGATTTTGCTATCTGGCTGCTGTTCTCGCATCAATTTACCGCGATGCGTGACCTGTTTGCCTGGCAGTTGGTAGGCGATGTGTTGAAAGTCGGGTCGTATGTGTTTGGCTATCTGGTGATTGCCAAAGCCTCTTTGCGCTTTTACATTCTCACAGAAGTGAGCCAGTTCTTACTGTTGACCGGGTTTGCCCATTGGTTAATTCCAATGAATGGTTCTTTAGGCGCAGCACAGGCCTATATGGCAACTTATATCGTCTATTTTGCGCTCTGTAGCTGCGTATTCATTATGTATCGTAGACATTCATCACCGTAGACACTCTTTACAGTAGAAAAAAATGACAACCCTGATTCATGTACTGGGATCTGATATCCCGCACCATAATCTGACTGTGCTGCGCTTCTTTAATGACGTGTTGGCAACGCGCGTGCCGGCAGAACAGGTGCGGCATTTTATGGTCGCGGCAAAAGAGACAGCACCTTTTTCGTCATTCCCTCAGTTGGATATCGAAACGCACAGCAATAAGAAAGCGTTGGCAGAGGCGGTTATCGCCCGTGCACAAGCTGATCGCAGCACGCGCTTCTTCTGGCATGGTCAATTTAATGCCACCCTGTGGCTGGCCCTATTGAGTGGTAAAATCAAACCACGGCAGGTTTACTGGCATATCTGGGGCGCTGATTTATATGAAGATGCCAAAAGCTGGAAGTTTCGCTTGTTTTACCTGCTACGGCGTATTGCTCAAGGGCGGGTTGGTCATGTTTTTGCCACTCGTGGTGATTTAATCCATTTTCAGCAGCGTCATCCTCGGGTACCTGCATCGTTGCTTTATTTCCCAACCCGTATGGACCCAGCATTGACGGGGGTTAACATCGAAAAGCCCTTAGCTGGCCCGATGACCATTTTGGTGGGGAACTCTGGTGATTCCACTAACCGCCATATCGAGGCGTTGCAGGCCATTCATCAGCAATTTGGCCCTGATGCTCGGGTTATTTTGCCTATGGGGTATCCGGCTAATAATGAGCTGTATATCGAGCAGGTCAGGCAGGCTGGGCTGGCACTGTTTGCCGCAGAAAATCTGCGTATCCTGACAGAACAGATCCCCTTCGATGATTATCTGAATATTCTACGTGAATGCGATTTAGGCTATTTTATTTTTAATCGTCAGCAAGGCATCGGCACCTTATGTTTATTAACGCAATTTGGTGTGCCTTTTGTCTTGAGCCGCAAAAACCCTTTCTGGCAAGACTTGGCTGAACAGCATATTCCTGTGCTTTTCTATGGCGACTCATTGGATGAAGCGTTGATCCGTGAGGCGCAGCGCCAATTAGCCGGGTTGGATAAGCAATCAATCGCTTTCTTTAACCCGAATTATATCGAGGGTTGGCAACAAGCATTGGCGCTGGCCGCAGGAGAACATCCATGACGCTGGGGCAATTTGGCGGTCTTTTCTGCGTCTATCTGATGGCAGTCATTTTTATCCTGACATTAACCTATCAGGAGTTTCGGCGAGTTCGTTTTAACTTCAATGTACTGTTTTCAATGCTCTACCTGCTGACTTTCTATTTTGGCTTCCCACTGACGTGTATGCTGGTGTTTCAGTTTGGGGTAGAGGTGGTGCCGGTTGAGTACTTACTGTATGCCATGCTGTCGGCTACGGCTTTTTATGGCATTTATTATGTAAGTTACAAAACACGCCTGACTAAGCCACGCAGCCAGCCACGGGCGCCGATATTCACCATGAATCGGGTAGAAACCAATCTGACCTGGATACTGCTGGCACTGGTGGCTATTGGCACTGTTGGCATCTTCTTTATGCAAAATGGCTTCCTGCTGTTTAAGCTCGATTCCTACAGCAAAATATTCTCCAGTGATGTTTCGGGTGTGGCACTGAAGCGCTTTTTCTACTTCTTCATCCCGGCGATGTTGGTGGTCTATTTCCTCAAGCAGGATATGCGCGCCTGGTTTTTCTTCCTGGCAAGCACCGTGGCGTTTGGTATCCTGACTTATGTCATCGTTGGCGGCACCCGCGCTAATATCATTATCGCGTTCTCATTATTCCTGTTTATCGGTATCGTTCGCGGTTGGATAACCCTGTGGATGTTGGCTGCGGCAGGTGTCTTTGGGATTGTTGGTATGTTCTGGCTGGCCCTGAAACGGTATGGTTTGGATGTGAACGGTGCAGAGGCGTTTTATACTTTCCTCTACCTGACTCGGGATACCTTCTCGCCGTGGGAAAACCTAGGGCTGCTGCTACAAAACTACGACAAAATAGATTTCCAAGGACTGGCACCGATTATTCGTGATTTTTATGTCTTTATTCCCAGTTCGCTTTGGCCGGAGCGCCCAGACTTGGTACTTAATACCGCCAATTACTTTACTTGGGATGTGCTGGATAATCACTCCGGGCTGGCTATTTCCCCAACCTTGATCGGTTCTCTGGTGGTGATGGGCGGGGTGCTGTTTATCCCACTGGGTGCCATCGTGGTGGGACTAATCATTAAATGGTTCGATTGGCTCTACGAGCAAGGCAAAGCGGAAAGCAACCGCTACAAAGCCGCAATTCTGCAAAGTTTCTGTTTTGGTGCGGTATTTAACATCATTGTATTGGCTCGGGAAGGATTAGATTCCTTTGTGTCACGGGTGGTGTTTTTCTGCGTAATTTTTGGTGTTTGTCTGGTACTGGCAAAATTGTTGTATTGGTTGTTCGATACTGCGGGTTTGATAACGCAACAGTTACAGCGTCGGGTTAACAAGCCGAAGCGTTCATCCACTCCTGAAACGGGCAGCCAACTGTAAGGATTGTAATGGAACCGAATACTGTTATTCCAAAATATAATGTCCGTGGTTTCGAGATTTGGGGCTTTCGTGATATGGCCCAAACGCTGGATCATTTGCTAAGCAGTGGCCCGGTGAAGACCGGGACGTTGGTGGCAATGAACGCAGAGAAACTGCTCAAAGCCGAAGACGATGTGGCGCTGCGTGAGTTGATCACCGAGGCTGAATATCTGTATGCCGACGGTATCAGTATGGTGCGCGCGATCCGTCGTAAATACCCGCAAGCGAAGCTGTCACGGGTAGCAGGTGCGGATTTGTGGGAAGCACTAATGCAGCGCGCCGGGCAGCAAGGGACGCCGGTCTTTTTGGTGGGAGGCAAACCTGACGTGTTGGCTGAAACTGAAGCTAAATTACGTGCGCAGTGGAATGTGAATCTGGTGGGTAGTCAGGATGGTTATTTCACCACAGAGCAGCGCGAAGCCCTGTTTGCGAGAATAGCAGCCAGTGGTGCGGCGATAGTGACTGTCGCCATGGGATCGCCTAAACAGGAAATGTTTATGCGCGACTGCCGTAAGTTCTATCCCGACGCACTGTATATGGGCGTTGGTGGCACCTATGACGTCTTTACCGGCCACGTCAAACGTGCGCCTAAGATATGGCAGAACATGGGGCTGGAGTGGCTTTATCGCCTGCTGGCGCAGCCAAGTCGTATTCGGCGTCAGTTCAAGCTGCTGAAGTTCGTTGGCTATTATTACAGTGGCCGTTTGTAATATTGTCTTTTGAGCAGGGTTTAACCAACCCTGCTGTTATAAAACCCCTCCCATTTATTCCTCCCATCAATATCATTACGCCTTAATTCCATTATGAAATCGATTTTTTAATTTTTATTCCATAAAGTTTTAGTTTCGGGTTTGCTAATCTGGCCCAGATACGGAAGGATACGGGCCGGTTACGGTTATGTGTTCATAATCGCTTTTATAATGGGCGGTTTCCCTATTCGTTAACTTGCATAAATTAAAGTAGTCATCATTAGGCTGAACACATTGGTGCAGCCATTAGATTTTTTTTTGTGAAAAACGTCTATTTTTAATAAAAACAATAGATTAATTAATAAAAACAACCGGGAAAGCCGGAGCAGACACATCATCAGCTCACAGAGGATATATGGCAGACAACGAAGAGAAAAAAGGGTTACACCGAGGGCTGGAAGCCCGGCATATCGAACTGATAGCGTTAGGCGGGACGATTGGCGTCGGGTTGTTTATGGGGTCAGCCAGTACCCTGAAATGGGCCGGGCCTTCGGTATTGCTGGCATATATCATTGCTGGCTTATTTGTATTTTTTATTATGCGGGCAATGGGCGAAATGCTTTATCTGGAGCCGGTTGCCGGCTCTTTTGCCGTCTATGCCCATAAGTATCTTAGCCCCTATTTCGGCTATCTAACGGCTTGGGGCTATTGGTTTATGTGGATAGCGGTGGGGATATCAGAAATTACCGCGATTGGCGTATACGTTCAGTTTTGGTTCCCTGAAATCCCACAATGGTTACCTGCGATTGCCGGGGTGGCCATAGTGGCACTGGCTAATCTGGCGGCGGTCAGATTATATGGTGAGCTGGAGTTCTGGTTCGCGATGATCAAGGTTACCACCATCATTGTGATGATTCTGGTGGGCTTGGGGGTTATCTTCTTCGGTTTTGGTAATCACGGCCAGGCGATTGGTTTTGATAACCTGACGGCCCATGGCGGCTTTTTTGCCGGTGGTTGGAAAGGGTTCATGTTTGCTTTGTGTATTGTGGTGGCATCCTATCAGGGTGTTGAACTGGTGGGTATTACCGCTGGTGAAGCTAAAAACCCACAAGTGACGCTAAAGCGAGCGATTAATAACATTTTATGGCGCATTCTGATTTTCTATGTTGGCGCAATATTTGTCATTGTCACTATCTTCCCGTGGAACGGTATTGGCACGGAGGGCAGTCCGTTTGTCCTGACATTCGCCAAGATAGGGATAACGGCTGCGGCCGGTATTATTAACTTCGTGGTGCTGACTGCGGCACTGTCTGGTTGTAACAGCGGTATGTATAGCGGCGGGCGTATGTTGTATGCGCTGGCGAAGAATCGCCAGTTACCCGCCTGCCTGACGAAGTTGTCGGCCAGCGGCGTACCGGTTTACTGTATTGCGGTGACGATTCTGTGTTTGCTGGTGGGTTCAAGTCTTAATTATATTATTCCGAATCCACAACAGGTATTTGTCTATGTTTACAGCGCTAGTGTATTACCGGGTATGGTGCCGTGGTTTGTGGTCCTCGTTAGCCAATTGCGTTTCCGCCAGGTACATAAAGAAGCGATAAAGCAGCATCCGTTTAAATCCATCATGTTCCCGTATGTAAACTATCTCACGATCGCTTTCTTGATATGTGTGTTGGTTGGGATGGGGATTAACCCTGATACCCGCTTATCGTTGTTAGTGGGGGTAATTTTCCTGGGATTGGTGTCGGCATGTTATTTCGGGCTGAGAATGCATAAACACAACGTTGCTGAAACATCTCCAAAGTAATTGGCGTTGCAGGTCGGCTGCTTGTAGTGGCGACACCCATGGATGGGCCGAGTCACTCATGTAGCTAACCCGCTGCGGTTTTAAGAGCGAAGGAGATGAAACGCCTATAAAACCAGCGAACAAGGCGAGGTAAGGGCTATCAATGGCTAACTTTTGCGGCAGAGTGTGCAAAGCGTAAGCAAACACACCATTTCTTCTAAAAAAGCACTAGACAGCCAAGTATTAAAACCGTAGTATCCTCACCCGCAACGGCGCTAAGCGCCCGTAGCTCAGCTGGATAGAGCGCTGCCCTCCGGAGGCAGAGGTCTCAGGTTCGAATCCTGTCGGGCGCACCATTAATTTTGTGTGCAAGAGCTGCGGTGGTAAGATTGCCGCGTACGACGATGTAAGCTGTAAAGAAGTTATGGTGGCTATAGCTCAGTTGGTAGAGCCCTGGATTGTGATTCCAGTTGTCGTGGGTTCGAGCCCCATTAGCCACCCCAAATTTTGTGGAACATGCGATGGTGGCGGAATTGGTAGACGCGCTAGCTTCAGGTGTTAGTGTCCTTACGGACGTGAGGGTTCAAGTCCCTCCCTTCGCACCACACAAACATGTAGATATTTATTAATATTTACATGGACATAGGTCGAGAGACCATGTAGAGTAAACAGTAAGAAATCGGCGAGTAGCGCAGCTTGGTAGCGCAACTGGTTTGGGACCAGTGGGTCGGAGGTTCGAATCCTCTCTCGCCGACCAATTTCAGAAGAAACCCCGCAATGCGGGGTTTTTTTTCGTCGGTATAATATTGATTCCCCACTATACCCCTCTCTTCTCACCCCGTTGTATTGACAGTCGCCAATCCAGCCTCGCAGTCCGGCTTTCTGACATCAGAACCTTTGTTGGTACCCTTTGATCAAATTAGCCCGATAGAGTGACCAGACTGGTGATTTGTCAGGTAAAGATGAGGTGTTGGCTTTTTGCGACAAAAGGCAGCGGCTTTGTCTCCAAACAGAGACATATAACATCATGATAAACATAAAGAAAAACAATGATGAGTTATAGCGTCGTTTTGTAGCGACAGATCACTTAGGCGGTATTGGTATCGCTATGGCCGGTACGTCGTATCGCATCATCTATTTGGATGATAATAAAATTATTATTTATCAGTTAATTAAAAATTTATTCGCGGGTAATTAAATGAAATGGCTATCGGTTAGAGGAGTTGGCACGCTAAGTGCAATATCTACCCTGTAGATGCTCATCTCATTTATTATGATAGCGTGGTGTTATAGCCAACTTAGCTTCATAAACCCAGAGATGATGCAGAGCCGATTTTAGGGTGCCTATTGTCCATGTAAACGATGTCGAATATCTTCATCACATACCGGGCATAACGTTGAGTGAGGCGCCGACATTGTTGTCTGTAGACCTGAAAATTTTAGACGCTTGCCTTTCCGGCAAGCGTTTTTTTTTGCATACCCTTCGTACTTGAAGCCGCAGGGTTGTTAGCTGCACACACTTACCCGAATCACTTACCTGAGTAAGCTCATCGGGATGCGTTTGCTGGCTGCCTACCTGCAACTCCAATTACTTTGGGTATTCTTTGCTACTTGAAGCCGCAGGGTTGTTAGCTGCACTAGTTACTCGGCCCATCCGTGGGCCTCGCCTCGTTGAGGCCGCTGCAAGCAGCGTTCAACTCTGCTCCCGACAGATTTGTCCCCGAATCAGAAGCAAAAAAAAGGCCCCGTAGGAGCCTTTAGATGACTAATGAAGCTGAACCAAGGGGAAACGTGCCGTTGGGATCGTAGCGACGTAAGTCGCCGGAGTGCCCCTAGGTACGGTCGCCCCTTGGCTCACAGATTGACTTGCATACCATCAAAGTGATTCGCCATTCTGCCGCAAGGTCAACAGTAGCCCCTCACGACGCGCCTGCGCTGCATCTTCAGGGCGATGCAGTTTATCTAGCGCATCAGCTAACCATGCATAATCATAGCCGTCTGGGCGCTGCTCAAGCGCTGCTTTAAAGGCTTCATAGGCTTTCTCCCATTCGCCGTGTTTCAGCATGAGTTGCCCCAGGGTGCTATTAAGTAGCGGGGTCGCACCATGTTGCTTGATGTGCTGGCGCAATGCTTTCTCCAGCGGTTCTGGGTTACCTGATTTTAAGCGTGGGATCAGGAGGACTAAACGTTCATCATACTGACGCTTCAGACCGTCCAGAATGATTTGCTGGGCGACATCATGATCGTCACACTCAATTAGATGTTCTGCCAGTGCAACTTGCAGTGGGATCTCATTGCGGACTTTACGGCTTTGATCTTTCCACCAGCGTTTCAGACCGTCACTGCCTTCTTCCGCCATACATTGATTCATCATGCCGATATAAGCTTGCTGCTCCAATGCGGCGATTTCTTCTGGCGTATGGACCTGCACTTTGCCCATCGCAGGTAAAATTTCCAGCAATGAACTGTAAGCACCGGTACGCAGGAAAGCCTGTTCAGCCAGACGCAGCACTTCTGGGTGACGTGGTGCTTGATCCAATAAACGATCCACGCCATGACGTGCCGCATGAGCGTGACCCTGCGCCAATTGAATGCGCACTCGGGTAATATCTACCGGCAACTGATCTGTATCAGCAACTTCTGCTGCTCGTTCCAGATATTGATTGGTACGGAATTCATCGCCACGCTGTTGGGCAGCTTCCGCAGCCAGCAGGTAGTTCACCATGGGTTGTTCAGCATGATCGGCATTGCGGGTGAGCAACTTTTCAACCTGCTTGAAATCCCCTTCAGCCAGTTTGATCAACGCAGCCTTGGTTTGCTTACGAGCGCGGGTACGTTTGCGGCCCATAAACCAACCACGGGTACGGGCACCGGTGCGGAAAATACGGCGCAGTATCCATTCAATGATAAGGAATGCGACCAATACCAATACCAACATAATCACCAGACCGGTCACGCTGGTCTCAACATTATAATTGTCGGTTTGAATCAAAACATAGCCTTGGTGCCCTGCTAACATAGGGCCAAGGACGATCCCTACGGTTAGGATGAGGAATAACAGTAAAACGCGTAGCATACTTATTCCTCCTGAGCGGCAACTGGCGGTTGTGCCAGTAAGTTACGAACCCGGGTTTGCATCAATTTTTCCAGCATTGGCTGGCTCTTCAATTGATCAGGTACGTCCATTGAGATTGACTGCTGACTCAGGCTCTCTAACTCATCCAGAAAAGCCTTGGTGCTTGGATCATTCACATCAAAATAAGCGCGAACCCAAGTGGAGATAGTCTCCAGAGACTGTTTATACACTTCGTCTTGATGGCGGGGGACTGCCTGCGCGGCGACCAGCAAGCGGGAACGGATATTCTCGCGTAAATAAACATCCTGATTCGGTGCCAGCAGAGGCTCCGCACTACTATCACGGCGGCGGATAGTAATAAAATCAGACATAAAGCTGTGCCAGCTTTTGGTCAGATTCTGACGCCATTCAGCTAATGAACTAGACAGCTCATCGCTATCGGCATCCATCGGTGAGTCATCGGTATTGTTATCAGCCAAACGCAGATTATCTACCTGATTCGACAGTTGATTCAACTTGAGGATAATGCCGTCAAAATCCACCTGACTTACCGCCGACAGAGTACTGATATCTTCGGTGAGTGCGCGGCGTACGTCGATAAGACTTGGGTCATTCATGTCAGCCAGACTGGCATCGGCACTTTTCAGTAAAGTTGCTGCGGTGGCGACATCCTGATCACTCCACAGTTTGCGGCCGGCCATTTTCACCAGAAAATCTGCCTGTGCCAGTAACCATGTTTTGGCATCGCTACCCGAAATAGTGGCGACTTTTTCCTGTAACTCATTCAGTTGGCGGATCAGCGAGGTCTGCTGGCGGTCTGCTGCTTCCAGCGCCTTGCCTTGCTGTTGCAATAATGATTCGAGCTGCTGTTTTTCCTGCAATTGGCTCTGTTTTAATTCAGCTAACTGTTCTTGCAGCGCGATATTCGCCACATCTTGTAACTGAGCCTGCTGCTGTCCGTGATAATAAAGCCCGGCACCCAGCGCGATAGCCAATGCAATAGCAATGGCACCCAGAATTGGGCCGGTTCGTTTCTCCCGGCGGCCTTCAGGTTCTGGCTGTTGGTGCCTCTCAACCGCAGTGGTTGTCTCTTCCACTGGTGCGGATGGGGTATTTTGTTCCGTCATATTGGGCATCCCATAGTCAGGTTTCAGGTTTATTGAAAGTCTTGTAGCGCGCGGATCAGCGCGTCATTATCCGCATTTTCTGCCACCCGGATATTACTCCAGCCCATTTGGGCGGCCAGGGTAGCTAAACGCTCACTCACTACAACCAGGCGGCAGCGTAGCAGCCAGGAAGAACGATAGTAATCAGGAACTAAAGTATAGATCTGTTGTAACATTTCGCCGCTGGTCACTACCAAAATATCGACCCCTGCACGTTGCCAATGCGCACTTTGCTCACTGCCATCGTAAAAGATGGGGCTACGTTGATAACATTCGCAGTAGGTAACTATGGCTCCCCGCTGTGCAAGGCTTTCGCCTAACAGCTCCCGCCCGCCATTGCCGCGCAATAACAGTGCCTTTTTACCGGACAGTTTTTGCAGGTCTGGCAATGATAACAGCATCTCGCTGGTCTCCCCCATGGGAGGGAAAGTGACATGCAAACGGCTGGCAGTATGCAATGCCAATGCGGTAGTACGGCCAATAGCATAATAAGATAACTGTGCAGGCCATAACAGGTTATTTCTTTTTAACAGCGGGTTAGCATAGCGGATGGCGTTCTGCGATAACGCAAACACCAGGTCGCCAGCTTGCATATCCTGGAGCAATGCCGGCAGTTTAGGCAGGTCATATCCCGGAGAAAAATCAATTAATGGCGCATGATAGGCAACCCTGCCCAGCGCACGCAGGCGGCTGACTAGCTGTTCTCCAGCAGGAGATGGGCGGGTAACCAAAATGGTCATCGTGGTGGGTTATCCTGATAAACGGCGGCCAGAATTGCACGCGCACCGCGTGATAATAACTCATCGGCCAGCTCAATCCCCATTTGTTCTGCATTCTCCGCCGGCCCTCGGCGCTCACCGCGAATGATCTCACTGCCATCCGGCGCACCCACTAACCCACGCAACCACAAGGTGTTGCCTTCCAACTCAGCATAGCTGCCGATCGGCACCTGACACCCCCCCTCAAGACGCGTGTTCATAGCCCGCTCCGCACACACCCGCAGTTCGGTTACACGATGATTGAGTGGTGCCAGCAGTTGGCGGGTAAAATCGTCATCCAGACGGCATTCAATGCCGACAGCGCCCTGGCCGACTGCCGGTAACGACTCCTCAGCGGGCATGGCATAGCGGATCCGCGATGCCAACCCAAGGCGATTAAGGCCCGCAACCGCCAGTATGATCGCGTGGTAGTCACCGTTATCAAGCTTGGCAAGGCGAGTACCCACATTACCCCGCAGGTCGCGGATAATCAGGTCCGGGCGACGCTCGCGTAATTGGCACTGGCGGCGCAGGCTGGAGGTGCCGACAATGCTGCCCGCAGGCAAATCATCAATATGAGCAAAATGTGGGGATACAAAGGCATCACGCGGATCATCGCGTTCGCAAATAGTCACCAGGCCCAAGCCCTCAGGGAAGGCGACTGGCACATCTTTCATGGAGTGTACGGCGATATCCGCCCGTCCGTCCAGCAGTGCTAGCTCTAACTCTTTGACGAACAAGCCTTTACCACCGACTTTTGCCAGTGGGGTATCCAGAATAATGTCCCCACGGGTAACCATCGGGACCAATTCGACCTGTAAGCCGGGGTGATTGGCTTGCAGTAAATGTTGAACATAATGTGCTTGCCATAAGGCGAGCGGGCTTTGTCGCGTGGCAATTCGAATAATTTTGTCTAACATTGCTTGTTACCGTTTTATATTTTGCGGCCCATCCTATCATTGACCAGTGAATGCTGTCAGTGCGGTAGCCACATGAAAACGACGGATAAGAGCACAATAAAGCAGCTATTGTAACAAATACATGGCGGGATAACTTCTCCCTTAGCGCCTACTTTGATGTCATGGTGTCGCTACCCGTCAACCTAACTGTAAATGTCGCCTAAGAAAGGGATGTATAGACATTACAATTGTAGGGATAGCTTTACGGTCAATCGGCAAGGTGTTAGATTGATCACGTTTCCAGCAATAATTCGTCAACTGTTATTCAAACAAAATGTCTTCAAACAAAATGTTTTTTGGTCAGTTCAACAAAAAGTACATTTTTCGCTGAAAGTCAAAAAAAGCAATAAACGAATCTGGGACGCGGGTTTTTTTTCTAAGCACCGGAACAATTCTAAGCACCGGAACAATCAGGCGAGACGTCTTGTACCTCTACATCGAGACACTGAAACAGCGACTGGATGCGATCAACCAATTACGAGTCGATCGCGCCTTGGCGGCAATGGGGCCAACCTTCCAAAAGGTCTACAGTCTGCTACCGACCCTACTACATTGTCATCACCCACTGATGCCGGGGTACCTTGATGGTAACGTTCCCCATGGCGTCTGCCTTTTTACGCCCAATGAAACGCAACAGGATTACCTGTCTGAGGTTGAAGCCAAGTGGGGCGAACCTTTGCAACAGAGTGTCGGCGGCGAACTGCCGATTACCGGCGTCTATTCTATGGGTAGCACTTCCTCTATTGGGCAATGCCATACTTCAGATCTTGATGTTTGGGTATGCCATCAGGCCTGGCTTGATTCTGAAGAGCGTAACCGCTTGCAACAAAAATGCAGTCTGCTGGAAAAATGGGCTGCATCAATGGGTGTTGAAGTCAGCTTCTTCCTGATAGATGAAAACCGTTTCCGCCATAATGCCAGTGGCAGCTTGGGGGGCGAAGATTGCGGTTCCACCCAACACATATTATTGCTGGATGAGTTTTACCGCAGCGCGGTTCGTCTGGCAGGGAAACGTATTCTGTGGAATATGGTTCCGGTGGAAGAAGAAAATAATTATGACGATTACGTACTGTCGCTCTATGCACAGGGCGTATTAACACCGAATGAGTGGCTGGATTTGGGCGGTTTGAGCACCCTGTCAGCCGAAGAGTATTTCGGTGCCAGTTTGTGGCAACTGTATAAAAGTATCGATTCACCCTATAAGGCCGTGCTGAAAACCTTATTGCTGGAAGCGTATTCGTGGGAATACCCCAATTCTCAATTGCTGGCAATGGAGATCAAACAGCGCCTGCATGCCGGTGAGATTGTGGCCTTCGGTCTTGATGCTTATTGCATGATGCTTGATCGCGTCACTCGCTATCTAACCCAAATAAATGACACCACCCGCCTGAATTTGGTGCGGCGTTGTTTCTATCTGAAAGTGTGTGAAAAACTGTCCCGTAGCTCGGCAAGTGTCGGCTGGCGGCGTGAGATCCTCAGCCAACTGGTCAGTGAATGGGGCTGGAGCGACGAGAGTCTGGCGGTGCTGGATAACCGTGCTAACTGGAAGATTGAGCGGGTACGTGAAGCGCATAACGAGCTGCTGGATGCGATGATGCAGAGTTATCGCAATTTGATCCGCTTTGCACGGCGCAACAACCTGAGTGTCAGTGCCAGCCCGCAGGATATCGGGGTTCTGACCCGTAAACTGTACGCGGCATTTGAAGCTTTACCCGGCAAAGTAACACTGGTAAACCCACAAATTTCACCGGATTTATCGGAAGAACATCTGACTTTCATTCATGTTCCGGCAGGCCGTGCTAACCGCGCGGGTTGGTACTTATATAATCAAGCGCCCTCTATGGACGCGATTGTAAGTCACCAACCGCTGGAATATAACCGTTACCTGAACAAACTGGTGTCCTGGGCCTATTTCAACGGGCTATTGACCAGCAAAACCCGGCTACATATTAAAAGCGCCAATCTGTGCGATACGGTGAAATTGCAAGAATTGGTGACGGATATCTCTCACCACTTCCCGTTACGCCTGCCTGCGCCCACACCTAAGGCACTGTATAGCCCGTGTGAGATTCGCCATTTGGCGATTATTGTCAATTTAGAGCATGACCCGACCGCGGCTTTCCGCAATCAGGTGGTGCATTTTGATTTCCGTAAACTGGATGTATTCAGTTTTGGCGAGCAGCAACAGTGCCTGGTGGGCAGTATCGATTTGCTGTACCGCAACTCCTGGAATGAAGTGCGAACCTTGCATTTCAGCGGTGAGCAAGCGGTGTTGGAAGCATTGAAAACCATCTTAGGCAAAATGCATCAGGATGCGGCTCCACCGGAGTCAGTGGATGTCTTCTGTTACAGCCAACATTTACGTGGTTTGATTCGTACCCGCATTCAGCAGTTGGTTTCCGAGTGTATTGAGTTGCGTTTATCCAGTACCCGCCAGGAACCGGGCCGTTTTAAAGCGGTACGGGTTTCCGGTCAGACCTGGGGTTTGTTCTTTGAACGCCTGAGTGTTTCAGTACAAAAGTTGGAAAATGCTGTCGAATTTTACGGTGCGATTTCTAATAACAAACTGCATGGGTTATCGATTCAGGTGGAAACTGATCAAATTCATCTGCCGCCAGTGGTAGACGGTTTTGCCAGCGAGGGGATCATTCAGTTCTTCTTCGAAGGCACTGCAGATGAAAAAGGCTTTAACATTTATATTTTGGATGAGTCAAATCGCGTTGAGGTTTATCACCACTGCGAGGGCAGTAAAGAGGCGTTGGTGCGAGATGTCAGCCGTTTCTATTCATCGTCTCATGACCGTTTTACCTACGGCTCCAGCTTTATTAACTTCAACCTGCCGCAGTTCTACCAAATTGTGCAATTAGATGGCCGCACTCAAGTGATTCCTTTTCGCAGCAACACCTTATCTCATCTGTATATCGTCGATAGAGAGCCGAGCCAGCCTGCGCAGCAGTTCCAGTTACATTAATTTCCCAAGCTGATAAGTAAAAAAGACACGCTAAAATGTATCAGGCTGCTGACAAAGTCGATTGAAGGGGAAATGTTCCGTTGGGGGTGTAATCGCGTAAGCGACCGAAGCGCCCCTAGGGACCGTTGCCCCTTCAATCACTGAACGCTCAAATAAGGTCAGTTAACCGAAGCTCACCTCTTCACCTGCCTGCGTGGTGGCCGCTTGTGATAATTTGGCGAAAAATTCCTCTCCGCTACGTGAGCAAAACCACTGGCCTTCACGATAATTGAAATGGTAACCACCGGCTTTGGTTGCCAACCATACCTGATGCAGTGGTTCTTGGCGGTTGATAACAATCTTACTGCCATTTTCGAACGTCAGGGTCATCACCCCGCCATTGGTTTCATAATCGATATCACTATCGCCGCTAAAACCATCCAGTGTCTCTTCAATGTAAAGCATCAATTGATCGGCTAACTGGTGAAACTCGCTATCGTTCATATTCAATTCCTATTGCTTTTCATGATCCACCTGCGATTATAGAGAGCATGGACGCATGAATCACAAGTATTAATGCGATTATACCCTTCATACTTGAAGCCGTAGGGGCGTTAGCAGCGCGCACTCACCCGAATCACTTAGCAATGTATGCGCATTGAGATTCGGGTGCTGACTACCTGCAACGTCAGATCCTTTGGGTATAATAGGTGCGAAAACACAATACAGGCGTTAAAAATGAAAAAAGAATTATGTTGGCCGCTGGTTGCGATGATGGTACTCGCGCTGGCGGGTTGTGGCTTGAAAGGCCCGTTATATTTCCCACCCGCTGACAAACCAAAAGTAGAAACAGCGCAACCGGATAGTGGTCAGGTAGAGCGAAATCAGCAGGACCTGTCAGGTTCCAACCAGACAAAATCCATTGCCGGGCCGCAGTAATTATTTTTATCGCAGCCAGATTGAGTCAGTATTTAATTTGCCAGTACCGAGTTTAGCCGGTAAATGAAAGTCAGCGGAGTATGAAATGCAGTTCTCCAAAATGCACGGTCTTGGCAACGACTTTATGGTTGTCGATGCAGTTACCCAAAATGTTTACTTTTCGCCGGAGTTAATCCGTCGATTAGCAGACCGGCACACTGGCGTGGGCTTTGATCAGATGTTGGTGGTTGAACCGCCTTATGATCCCGAGCTGGATTTTCACTACCGTATTTTTAATGCCGATGGCAGCGAAGTCTCTCAGTGTGGCAATGGCGCACGTTGTTTTGCCCGCTTTGTCCGGCTGAAAGGATTGACCAATAAACGTGATATCAGCGTGAGTACCCAGACTGGCCGCATGATATTGAGCGTTACTGAAGATGAACTGGTTTGTGTCAATATGGGAGAACCCAATTTTGACCCGCAAACGGTGCCTTTTAGAGCGACCAAAGCCGAGAAAACCTACATTTTACGTGCGGCGGAACATACAGTGTTGTGCGGCGTGGTATCAATGGGCAATCCTCACTGTGTGATGCAGGTTGATGATGTTTCGGTTGCTAATGTTGCCTTGCTGGGTCCAGTATTGGAAAGTCATGAGCGCTTCCCAGAACGGGCCAATATTGGTTTTATGCAGGTGGTTAGCCGCGAGCAGATCCGTTTACGGGTGTATGAGCGCGGTGCTGGCGAAACGCAGGCCTGCGGTAGCGGTGCTTGTGCGGCAGTGGCGGTGGGTATCCAGCAAGAGTTGTTGGCTGAAGAGGTCCATGTTGAACTGCCAGGCGGCAGCTTGCACATCAGTTGGAAAGGACCGGGCCATCCATTGTATATGACCGGGCCGGCAACACATGTGTATGATGGCTTCATTCATCTATAGTATACCCGTCATACTTCAAGCTGCATGTGTGTTGGCCGCCTTCGTTCACCCCAGTCACTTACTTATGTAAGCTCCTGGGGACTCGCTCAGTTGCCGCCTTCATGCAACTCGAATTATTTAGGGTATAAATATTCATTATGACGGGTGTTAAATGAAAAGTTATGAGGAGCAGGCGTTAGCGGGCATTGAGTTAGACGACGATGCTGTCATGCAGTATTTATTGCAAAACCCTGACTTTTTTATCCGCAATGCCCGTCTGGTCGAACAGATGCATATCCCTCATCCAGTCCGTGGCAGTGTCTCGCTGGTGGAGTGGCAACTGGGGCGACAACGTAATCAGATTGGTCAGTTGGAAGAAGAGATCACCTTGCTGATGGAGCAGGCGGGCTTGAATGAAGTGTTGTTTAATCGCCTGCTGCAACTACAAAGCAATTTGGCTACGGCCAGCAGCTTGCAAGATATGCTTAACCGCTTGCAGCGCTGGGCACGAGACTTCGGTCTGTCAGGGGCGAATGTCCGCTTATTCAGCGACCGTTGGCATATTGGTGCACCGTCTGATTTCACCCATTTGGCACTTGCCCGTCACGCCTTCGAACCGTTACGCATTCAGCGCTTGGGGAGTGATAACCATTATCTGGGCGGCTTGAACGGATCGGAACTGCTACTGTTATTGCCTCAGGCCAAGCAGGTAGGGTCTGTCGCACTTTCGTTACTGGGCAAAAATGGCGATTTAGGTGTCATTATCTTCAGCAGTCGCGATACGCAGCATTACCAGCAGGGCATGGGTACCGTGATGCTGAATCAGTTATCGATGTTATTACCGAGCCTGCTGGAGCGTTGGATAGAACCGGTATGACCGAATTCAGTGCCTCACTTGCCCCGCAGGTAGAGGCTTTCCTGCGTTATCTCAAAGTTGAGCGTCAGCTCAGTCCATTGACTATCACCAGTTACCGGCGTCAGCTACAGGCACTCATGGAAATGGGTGAGCAAATGGGCCTGATGCACTGGCAAACGCTTGATGCGGCTCAGGTTAGGTCACTGGTTTCTCGCAGTAAACGTGCCGGGTTACACTCCTCAAGCCTTGCGTTGCGCCTCTCGGCGTTGCGCAGCTTTCTTGATTGGCTGGTGAGCCAGGGCGTATTGCAGGCCAACCCAGCAAAAGGCGTGAGTACGCCGCGTTCAGGCCGTCATCTGCCGAAAAACATTGATGTCGATGAGGTCGATAAACTGCTGGATATCGATCTGAATGATCCCTTGGCTGTCCGCGATCGGGCGATGCTGGAAGTGATGTATGGCGCGGGGTTGCGTCTATCCGAGCTGGTTGGTATGAACTGCAAACACGTAGATTTAGCCAGCGGTGAAGTCTGGGTGATGGGGAAAGGCAGTAAAGAGCGTAAAGTGCCGATTGGCAGGACTGCAGTGACCTGGTTAGCGCATTGGTTGGAACTGCGCGAGTTATTTGAACCTGTTGACGATGCTATCTTTTTAGCCAACACCGGTAAGCGAATTTCAGCGCGCAATGTGCAAAAACGCTTTGCCGAATGGGGCGTCAAGCAAGGTGTTAGCAGCCATATTCACCCACACAAATTGCGCCACTCTTTCGCCACTCACATGTTGGAATCCAGTGGTGATTTGCGCGCAGTGCAGGAGTTACTAGGCCACGCCAATCTGACGACCACACAAATTTATACTCATCTCGACTTTCAACATCTGGCGACAGTGTATGATGCTGCTCATCCACGCGCCAAACGAGGCAAATCCTGATGCATTTTTATCGCCCACTCGAGAGTATTTCCGCCATTAGCTTCGATTTGGATGACACCCTGTACGACAATCGGCCGGTGATTACCCGCACTGAACAAGAGTCGGTGGCATTTTTGCAGCAGTATCATCCCAATCTGGCGCAGTTACAGGCCACTGATTTTCAACGTTTTCGCACTGAGTTGCTGGCGCAGGACCCGGACATCTACCACGATGTTACCCAGTGGCGCTGGCATGCCATTGAACTGGGCTTGATACGTCATGGCTTAAGTAAGGCTGAGGCGCAATGTGGCGCTGATGCAGCCATGGAGAACTTCGCCCTATGGCGTAGCCGTATTTATGTGCCAGCAGCCACCCATGACACCTTGAGCGCGCTGGCTGAGCATTATCCACTGGTGGCAATCACCAATGGCAATGCCGATCCTAAAGCCTGTGGTCTGGATCGTTACTTCCAGTTTGTGCTGCGCTCTGGCCCTCATGGCCGTGCCAAGCCTTTCCGCGATATGTACCATAAAGCGGCAAACCATCTGGATATCCCGCTCAAACAGATTCTGCATGTGGGTGATGATTTGACCACCGATGTTGCTGGTGCACTGCGTTGCGGCATGCAGGCTTGCTGGATTAATGACCGCCAGCAGAACCTGATGACGGCCAGTGATAGCCGCTTATTACCACATATTGAGATTTCTCAGTTGGCTTCCCTGACAGCATTGCTATAATCCTGTTTAAATTTACAGTGGAATATGGGCGGTAGTGATCTGTCTATTTTCCCTTTTACCCGATAAACGGTGCCTATGGACGTTTCTGATCTGCTCGACAGCCTGAATGAAAAACAACGCGAAGCCGTGGCCGCGCCACGCTGCAACCTGTTGGTCCTGGCCGGCGCAGGCAGTGGCAAAACCCGGGTGCTGGTTCACCGTATCGCCTGGCTGCTATCAGTAGAAAACGCCTCTCCTTACTCGATTATTGCAGTGACGTTCACCAATAAAGCGGCGGCCGAAATGCGCCACCGTATTGAACACTTGATTGGCACCAGTCAGGGCGGAATGTGGATTGGGACTTTCCATGGGTTGGCGCACCGCTTGCTGCGCGCTCATCACATGGATGCTAACTTGCCGCAGGACTTTCAAATTCTTGATAGCGACGATCAGCTACGGTTATTAAAACGTTTGGTTAAAGCACTGAATTTAGATGATAAACAATGGCCACCGCGTCAGGCGATGTGGTACATCAACGGCAAAAAAGACGAAGGATTACGGCCACAGCATATTGAGAGCTATGGCAATCCGGTTGAAGCGACCTGGCTGCGTATCTATCAGGCGTATCAGGAAGCCTGTGACCGCGCCGGTCTGGTGGATTTTGCTGAGCTGTTGTTGCGTGCACACGAGTTGTGGCTAAACAAACCCCATATTCTTAATCATTATCGTGAACGCTTTACCAACATTTTGGTGGATGAGTTTCAGGATACCAACAATATCCAATACGCCTGGATCCGCCTGCTGGCAGGTGACCGTTCCAATGTGATGATCGTCGGTGACGATGACCAATCAATCTATGGTTGGCGCGGGGCGCAGGTGGAAAATATCCAGCGCTTCTTGAAAGATTTCCCTGGTGCTGAAACCATCCGGTTGGAGCAGAACTATCGTTCTACCAGCAATATTTTGACGGCAGCAAACACCCTAATTGCCAATAATGATGGGCGCATGGGGAAAAACCTGTGGACGGACGGCGCCGAAGGCGAACCGATCTCACTCTATTGCGCCTTTAACGAACTGGATGAAGCGCGCTTTGTGGTTAACCGCATCAAAGCCTGGCAGGACAATGGTGGTGCCCTGAATGATTGCGCCATCTTGTATCGTAGCAACGCCCAATCGCGCGTTTTGGAAGAAGCACTATTACAGACCGCGATGCCGTACCGTATTTATGGCGGTCAGCGCTTCTTCGAACGTCAGGAGATTAAAGACGCGCTGGCTTATTTGCGGCTAATTTCCAACTGCAATGATGATGCTGCTTTTGAGCGAGTGGTCAATACACCTACTCGCGGTATTGGCGATCGCACATTAGATGTGGTGCGCCAAACCGCCCGTGACCGCCAGCTAACGCTATGGCAATCAACCCGTGCCATGTTGCAGGAAAAAGTGCTGGCAGGCCGCGCAGCCTCTGCGCTGCAACGTTTTGTTGAGCTGGTGGACTCCCTGGCCCATGAAACAGCGGATATGCCGTTGCATGTCCAAAGCGATAGAGTGATTCGTGATTCCGGTTTGTGGTCGATGTACGAACAGGAAAAAGGTGAAAAAGGTCAGGCGCGCGTTGAGAACCTTGAAGAATTAGTCAATGCGACCCGTCAATACAGTTATCAGGATGAAGATCAGGATCTGATGCCACTACAGGCTTTCTTGTCTCATGCGGCGCTGGAAGCCGGAGAGGGGCAGGCCGATGCTTATCAGGATGCGGTGCAATTAATGACTCTGCATTCAGCGAAAGGCTTGGAGTTCCCGCAGGTATTCATTGTGGGTATGGAAGAGGGGATGTTCCCGAGCCAGATGTCACTGGATGAAGGTGGCCGTCTGGAAGAGGAACGCCGGCTGGCCTATGTTGGGGTCACTCGCGCCATGCAGAAACTGACACTTTGTTATGCAGAGAGCCGCCGTCTGTACGGCAAAGAAGTGAATCATCGACCATCCCGTTTTATCGGCGAGCTGCCGCAGGAATGTGTCGAAGAAGTGCGGCTACGCGCCACGGTCTCCCGCCCGGTGAATCACCGCAACATGGGTACGCCGATGAATGAGAATGACAGCGGCTTTTCACTGGGTCAGCGGGTGCGTCATCCTAAGTTTGGTGAAGGTACCGTGGTTAATCTGGAAGGCAGCGGCGAACACAGCCGGTTGCAAATTGCTTTTCCCGGTGAGGGGATTAAGTGGTTGGTCGCGGCTTATGCCCGATTAGAAGCCGTATAAATTTACCCTGCGGTCTTGACGCCGCAGCGGCGTTAGCGGCATTCACTTACCCGAATCACTTACTCATGTAAGCTCATCGGGATGCGTTCATTTGCTGCCTTGCTGCAACGTCAATAACTTTGGGTAAACCCTGCGGTCTTGACGCCGCAGCGGTGTTAGCGGTGCTCATCCTGAGGCGCTTGCCTGGCATCGGTTTCAGCCTGCAACAGAATCGCTTTCCCCATCCACTGCGTCACATCCTGAATACCCGCATCATCCAAATGCCAAATATCTTTCAGCACCATAAACACTTCTGAGCCATAAATTAATGAGAAAGAATAGATCACCCGTTGCAAGGCCTCCGGTGACAACTTCCCTTCCAGCGGCTCGACAGCCAGCTTCAATAACCGCTTACGGTTACCGCGCACTAACTTCTCTTCACTGTTAGGGTTGCTGCGGTCAGCCGCCCATTGTTGCAATGACAGATGCAGCGCGGCACGAAGTACACCTTCGTGTTGCAACATACGCGGATAAGCAAAAGAGAGCAGTTCCGCAATGCGTTGCCGAGCGTCTGGTTGGGTAGGCTGCCATGCCAATATCGGCCCAAGGCTTTCATCGACCATGGCAGAAACTAACGCACTTTGCGTCGGGAAATAGCGATAAGCCGTAGCGCGCGAGAGTTGCGCCGCATTTGCTACGTCTGTTATCGATGGAAATGTCCCTTGTTCATACATCGACATCGCCGTATCGATCAGTAACCGCCGGGTTCTGGCTTTGATGGTGGTCAGTGATGGAGAGGCGCGCTCCTGTTTATCCTGATTATGCACGGTCACTCCATGGTCAATAACGAGTATCTGCGCTCACTATAACAAACCGATCGCACAAATCGCCATGAATGCATTTCACATGCAAACTAATTTTGAGACTGTAGTCTCAAAACTCAGCAGTACTCTTTGCGAAAATGATACTCTAGTCTCAATATGATTCTATCTTAACCAACTCGCTTCGTTGTTCGGCTGTAAGCAGAAAGTAAACTTCCATTAAAAAGAAGTGAGCTACACGCGCATTCATAGAAGGATGTTCAGATGCCTCGTCATATTTTTATCGCGACTACCACAGATACCAAAGGCGAAGAACTGACGTATGTCAGTGAATTGATTAAAGCAACCGGGCTAACAACGGTCACGGTAGATTTATCGACTAAAGAAGGCCAACGCGCCAGTGGCGCAGATATCTCAGCCGAAACGGTGGCGGGCCATCACCCTGACGGGCGTCAGGCGGTGTTCTGTGGTGATAGAGGGCGGGCTATCAGTGCAATGGCCGTCGCTTTTGAGCGTTTTATTGCCAGCCGCGATGATGTGGCCGCGTTATTAGGTCTGGGTGGCTCTGGCGGCACCGCGTTGATTACACCGGCCATGCAAGGCTTACCGATTGGTATTCCTAAACTGATGGTATCTACCATGGCTTCTGGTGATGTTTCAGGTTACATCGGTGCCAGTGATATCGCCATGATGTACTCCGTTACTGATATTGCCGGGCTTAACCGTATTTCTCGCCGTGTGCTGAGTAATGCGGCTCATCAAATTGCCGGTGCAGTCTATTTCGCCAAAGAAGAGTTGCTGGTTGATGATAAACCGGCGCTGGGTTTGACCATGTTTGGTGTGACAACCCCCTGTATTCAGGCTGTCAGTGCCGCATTATCAGACGAATATGACTGTTTGGTGTTCCACGCCACCGGTAGCGGCGGCAAAGCCATGGAAAAGCTGGCCGAAAGCGGTTTGCTGGCGGGGGCACTTGATCTGACCACCACCGAGGTCTGCGACCTGTTATTTGACGGGGTACTGGCCTGTGGGCCGGAACGCTTCGATGCTATTGCCCATAGCAACATTCCGTATGTTGGCTCTTGTGGCGCATTGGATATGGTTAACTTCGGTAGCCCGGCAACTATTCCGGCTAAATATGCCGATCGCTTGTTCTATAAACATAACGCCCAAGTGACGCTGATGCGTACCACCGAGCAAGAAAATATTCAAATGGCACGCTGGATTGGCGAGAAGCTCAATCGCTGTCAGGGTGAAGTGCGCTTCTTAATTCCAGCCGGCGGATTCTCGGCACTGGATGCTCCGGGCCAGCCATTCTGGGATGAAAAAGCGTTAAAAGCCTTTATCGATACGTTGGAAGAGACCGTCATTCAAACCGATAAACGCCGCTTGGTGCACTATCCATTCAATATTAACGACCCACAGTTTGCGCAAGCTGCGGTAGAAAACTTTAAAGAAATAGCAAAGAGCCCATTCCACCCTAAATAATTCGAGCTGCAGGAAGGCAGCCAACGCATCTGCCGCTTGAAGTATGACGGGTATAGGGTCATTTAATATCTGGAGAAGTCACATGCCAAAATTTCAACGCCAGGCCATTTTAGCCAAATTTCGGGAAATGATTGCCCGCCGTGAGCCGATTATCGGTGGCGGTGCGGGCACAGGGCTGTCAGCTAAATGTGAAGAAGCTGGCGGAATTGATCTTATCGTTATCTATAACTCAGGCCGCTATCGTATGGCGGGTCGTGGGTCGCTGGCAGGTTTGCTGGCCTACGGGAATGCCAATGAAATCGTGGTCGATATGGCCAAAGAAGTGCTGCCGGTGGTCAAGAATACGCCAGTGCTGGCGGGGGTGAATGGTACTGACCCATTCTGTCAGTTCGATCACTTTTTGGATCAATTAAAAGCATTGGGTTTTTCTGGCGTGCAGAACTTCCCAACCGTTGGGTTAATTGACGGTAACTTCCGCGCCAATCTGGAAGAAACCGGCATGGGTTATGGCCTGGAAGTGGATATGATCCGCCTGGCTCACGAAAAAGATTTACTGACTACCCCTTATGTTTTCAGTGCCGCCGATGCGGTTGCCATGACACAAGCGGGGGCCGACATTATTGTGCCACATATGGGGCTGACGACTGGCGGTAACATTGGTGCGGACACGGCACTGAAGCTGGCGGACTGTGTGCCTCTGATTAATGACTGGGCTGCGGCCGCAAAAGCGGTACGTGACGATATTATTGTGCTGTGCCACGGTGGGCCAATCTCCTCACCAGAAGATGCCCAATACATTATGGATAACTGCCCGCAATGTGACGGTTTCTACGGTGCCAGTTCGATGGAACGTTTGCCGACTGAAATAGCACTGACGAACACCACCAAACAGTTTAAAAATATAAAGCGTTGATATTTTGCCAATACCAAAGGGAAAGCCTGTTTTGTGAATTTTGCCAGGTTTTGGCTAAATGAAGATGCAGGATACGCAAAACCGAAGTCGATGTTGGCTTCGGTTTTTTTTGCTTTTTATTACCGCATCAGCGCAAATAGTTCTCACCAATACTGGCAACGCCGTACCACGCCAGAATATTACTGACATCAGCCTCACCCTCGGCGGGTGACCAACTCGCTAAATCCTCAGCGTTAACCGGCTGGTATGGGCCGTGTTTTACCTCAAAGATGACCGCACCGACTTCCAGGGATAACACCGCATGCCAAACATTAGCCGGGATCTCCAAAATAGCGGTTTCTTTGCCCAGCAAGCTACGGTGAGTGACCTTACCCTGATCATCAAACAGCAACACAATAAAGCTGCCATGTAGGGCGGTAAGCAGTTCCCAGGTATGAGGATGGCGGTGAGGGCGGACATAGGTCTGCGGTTCCATCGCAATCGCCAGGCGCTGGATGGTGTCATCGAGTTGTGGATGAAAATTGAGATTAGCTCTCAGACGTGGTGATTGCTGGGCCTGTTGGCTCAGTTGTGCAAGGGATTGCGCGGTAATTTGCTTCATTCTGGCTGAATATCCTTAAGAGTGACTGCCTGTAATCTAACGTAAATAGAACCAGGTTATAAGGGGGGCGGCGGTGGATTCTGTACGCTTTATCACTGTGCGCGGTCAGATAAAAAATCCAGCGCAGAAGAATAGAAAACGACAGTGATGAATTAACATCTTTTAACCGGTTGACAGCCTTTTTCTTCTCGGCGTAACATGCGCGCACTATTCTTTATGAGGACATTCGCCTTGGACACACCCAGTAGATACTGGCTCAATAACCTGTTCATATGGTGCAACTTCTAAGGCTATCCTCTTATTTGCTGATAGCCTTCGTGGTTGTCAGCGGCCCCGCTAAGCCGTCGCTGTGAGTCAGATCTCCTTATGGTCTGAAACATAGAGTATTTATCAATACCTCGCTGTTTCTGTGCTTCAATGCGTTATCCCTATCCATCACCGCAAGGGAGTTTTGGCCTATGCTGAGCGCATTTAAATTAAGTAACAATCGCTTATCCCGTTTGGAGCTGGATGAATCAGATGAGTCAGATGATCTGACCTCATCAATTTGGGTCGATTTAGTCGAACCCGAAGAAGGGGAGCGCGAACGCGTCCAGTCTGAATTAGGGCAAAGCCTGGCGACTCGGCCAGAGTTGGACGACATCGAGGCATCCGCCCGCTTCTTTGAAGATGAAGATGGCCTGCATATCCACTCCTTCTTCTATTATGAAGATGCTGAAGACCACGCGGGTAACTCAACCGTGGCATTTACCATCCGTGATGGTCGCCTGTATACCCTGCGTGAGCGCGAGTTACCGGCTTTTCGTTTATATCGGATGCGGGCGCGTAACCAAACATTGGTTGATGGCAATGCTTATGAGCTGTTGCTGGATCTGTTCGAAACCAAAATTGAGCAGTTAGCCGATGAAATCGAAAACATTTACAGCGATTTGGAAGCCTTAAGTCGCGTGATTATGGAAGGGCAGCAAGGTGATGAATATGACGCCGCGTTGTCTACCTTGGCGGAACAGGAAGATATCGGTTGGAAAGTGCGCTTGTGTCTGATGGATACCCAGCGAGCACTGAATTTCCTGGTACGTAAAGCCCGCTTGCCGAGTGGTCAACTGGAGCAAGCCCGTGAGGTATTGCGCGATATCGAATCCCTGTTGCCACACAATGAATCCCTGTTCCAGAAGGTTAACTTCCTGATGCAGGCAGCGATGGGCTTCATCAATATCGAGCAGAACCGGATTATTAAGATCTTCTCGGTGGTGTCGGTGGTGTTCTTGCCGCCAACACTGGTGGCATCCAGCTACGGGATGAACTTTGAGTTTATGCCGGAATTGCGCTGGTCATTTGGCTATCCAGGTGCAATCAGTTTGATGATTATCGCGGGTTTGGCGCCATACTTGTATTTCAAGCGCAAGAACTGGCTCTAATCTAACCTTCGTCCTTGAAGCTGCAGGGGTGTTAGCTGCGTTCACGCATCCGATTGCCTACCTGCAACTTCAAGTTCTTTGGTTATCAATTCATAACTCATTGAGTAACTGGCGTTTTTGTAGCTTTGGTATCTAGGCGCGCAACTTACGTTGGGTGTAGAGCGCATCCAGCGTGAACAGCAATAGAGCGGCCCAGATAAAGGCGAAAGTCACCATTTTATCGTTACCAATGGTCTCGCCGTAGAAGGTTACCGCCAGAATAAACATCAGCGTTGGCCCGAGGTATTGGAAAAAGCCCAATGTCGATAGTTTTAAACGGGTGGCGGCGGCGGTGAAGAACAGTAGCGGGATCGTGGTAATCACCCCAGCGGCGGCCAATAACAGATTAAGTGACCAGGCATTGGCACTCATATGGCTGGTCGGGCTATCGGCAATAAAGAACAGATACACCGCGGCTATCGGCAATAACCACATGGTTTCCACCAACATACCGGTTTGGGCATCAATCCCCAGTTTTTTACGGATCAGACCGTATAAAGCAAAGCTGATTGCTAACCCCAGGGCGATTATTGGTAACGAGCCAAACTGCCACAACTGGATCAATACCCCACCGAATGCTAATGCTACCGCCACCCACTGCATGCGGCGAAAGCGCTCACCCAGAAACAACATACCGAATAACACATTCACCAGCGGGTTGATAAAATAGCCCAAACTGGCTTCGAGCATATGATTGTGGTTCACCGCCCAGATAAACAACAGCCAGTTACTGGCAATCAATACGGCGGTAACGGCCAGCAATAACAGGCGTTTGCCGTTTCTACAAGCACTGCGTACTTGCGGCCAATTGCGGCTAACCGTTAGCAGGATCAACATAAAGAAAAATGACCAGATAATCCGATGCGTCAAAATTTCATCAGCCGGCACCTGTTGGATGAGCTTGAAATAAGCAGGGGCAATACCCCAAATAAAATAAGCTGCCAGAGCAAATAAAATGCCCTGACGGGTTCGTTGTTTATCCATGGTGTGGCTCGGAACAAGAAAGGAGATGCGGTGAGTGTACTTAACTTTACGCTACGAATCATCACCGCTGACGGGCAAATCAGCCAACCAGGTAAGTCGCCGTTGCGCTAGCGATATGCATTTGGCTTTCATTATGCAGTTCGACGCGGGCGACAGACACTTTATTTCCACTGCGCAAAATACTGCTGCTGGCGATAAAATGCTCGCCTCGTCCGGGGCGCAGATAGTCAACACGCAGGTCGATAGTGCCCATCTTAGCCAGCTTCATTTGCAATTGTTCTTTAATGAGCGGTTCATGGCGCACTAAACTATTCCCGACACATACCAGCCCGGCGGCTACATCCAGCACTGCGGCAATAACGCCACCATGCAGAATTCGCTGTGCAATATTGCCGACTAACTTCTCATTATTATCGAAAGCAATTTCGGCGTAATCTTGCTCGAAACGGGTTAATCGCAGGCCAAGCTCACGGTTAAATGGCATGTGATACACAAATACTTCGCCAATCATGCGGCGAGCATCCTCTAACGTTAAAGTTGTTACTGGCATTTTGCCCTATTCTCTTCTTGGTTGCAGATAAGCAATCGTAGTGTAAGTTAACGAATTGTTTATTTTATGCTTCTGTTTTGTTGTTTTCCAGCCGTTAAATCATAAATATAAACAACACTAATCTCAGGTAACATTTGTGTGTAGAATGAGCTGTTTTCATTACAAATAGAAATAATCCGTAAGGCGATGGGGGAATAATGGGAAGATTTTGGCGGATATTGATAGCGCTGCTACTGGCACCAACCTTGGCGCAGGCAGACGTTGCGAAGGTTGAAAAAATTCATGACGCACCTGAGGTGCGAGGCAGCATTATTGCGGCAATGTTGCAGGATCACGATAACCCGTTTTTGCTTTATCCGTATGAAACGAACTATCTGTTATATACCTATACCAGCAATATTAATAAAGATGCTATCAGCTCTTATGATTGGGCGAACAATGCCAGAAAGGATGAAGTTAAATTCCAACTGAGTTTAGGTTTCCCTATCTGGCGTGGTATTGCCGGTGATAACTCCCTGTTGGGGGCATCTTATACCCAACGTTCATGGTGGCAGGCCTCCAACAGTGGCGAGTCTTCGCCATTCCGTGAAACTAACTACGAACCACAGGTGTTTCTGGCGTGGGCTACCGATTACGAGTTGGCGGGCTGGAATTTCCGTGAAGTGGAAGTCGGTCTTAACCATCAATCCAACGGTAAAGCTGACCCAACGTCACGTAGCTGGAACCGGGCTTATACCCGAGTCATGGCACAGCGCGGCAATTTGGAGATTGACCTGAAACCTTGGTATCGCCTGCCGGAAAGCGACGCAAAAGATGACAACCCGGATATCAATAAATACATGGGTTATTATCGCCTGAAAGTCGGTTATGCCTTGGGTGACAGTGTGTTCAGTGTGGATGGCCATTATAACTGGAATACCGGTTACGGCGGTGCTGAAATGGGCTGGAGCTACCCAATCAGTAAACATCTGCGCTTCTATACCCAAGTGTTCAGTGGCTATGGTGAGTCAATGATTGACTATAACTTTAGGCAAACACGGGTGGGTATGGGTATCATGTTAAACGATGTCCTTTAACGTCATCCGGCGTTAGAAAAGTTTCAGACACAGGCCGGTTAACCGGCCTGTGCAGATCTTATAGTTGGGGAAGAGTGTGTCGACCGCAGCAGTGATAAATAGGGAATTACTGGCAGTGCAGGTATTGCGAGATACCTTCGGCTATCAGCAATTCCGGCCCGGACAACAGGAAATTATCAACGCCACCCTATCAGGGCAAGACTGTCTGGTTGTGATGCCAACGGGCGGTGGTAAGTCCTTGTGTTATCAGATCCCGGCACTGGTAACGGATGGGTTGACGCTAGTTGTCTCTCCGTTGATCTCGCTGATGAAGGATCAGGTCGACCAACTGCTGGCCTACGGTGTTGGTGCTGGGTGCTTAAACTCATCACAAACGCGTGAGCAACAGTTAGCCGTGATGGACGGTTGCCGTAGCGGTCAGATTAAGCTGCTGTATATTGCACCGGAACGGCTGGTGATGGAGAGCTTCCTCGATCAACTGTATCAGTGGCGGCCGGCTTTACTGGCGGTGGATGAGGCGCATTGCATTTCTCAATGGGGTCATGATTTCCGCCCGGAATATCGTGCGCTAGGTCAGTTAAAGCAACGTTTCCCTGATTTACCGGTTATTGCGCTTACCGCCACGGCGGATGAGGCAACGCGAGGGGATATTGTTCGTCTGCTTAATCTGGATCAGCCACTGATTCAAATCAGTAGTTTTGACCGCCCTAATATCCGTTACACCTTGGTCGAGAAGTTCAAACCGCTCGATCAATTGTGGCGTTTTGTGCAAGACCAACGTGGTAAAAGTGGCATTATTTACTGTAACAGCCGGGCAAAAGTGGAAGACACCACCGCCCGCTTGCAGAGCCGTGGCTTAAGTGTGGCGGCCTATCATGCCGGGCTGGATAACGAGCGCCGGGGGCAGGTACAGGAAGCATTTCAGCGCGATGATCTGCAAGTGGTGGTCGCGACCGTGGCCTTTGGTATGGGGATTAACAAACCCAACGTCCGCTTTGTGGTGCATTTTGATATCCCGCGCACTATTGAGTCTTACTATCAGGAAACCGGCCGCGCCGGGCGTGATGGTCTGCCTGCTGAAGCTATGCTGCTGTACGATCCGGCAGATATGGCATGGTTACGCCGCTGTCTGGAAGAGAAACCGGCGGGGGCACAGCAAGATATTGAACGACATAAATTAAATGCGATGGGCGCTTTTGCCGAGGCGCAAACTTGTCGTCGTCTGGTGCTGCTCAACTATTTTGGTGAAGGTAAGCAGCAGTCGTGCGGCAACTGCGATATCTGCCTCGATCCACCGAAGCGTTACGATGGGCTGGCTGATGCGCAAAAAGCGCTCTCGTGTGTTTATCGTGTCGGGCAGCGGTTTGGCCTGGGGTATATTGTTGAGGTGATGCGCGGGGCAAATAACCAGCGTATCCGTGAAATGGGTCATGACAAGTTATCAGTGTATGGGATTGGCCGCGAACAAAGCCACGAACACTGGGTCAGTGTATTGCGCCAGCTTATCCATCTTGGGTTGCTGAGCCAAAATATCGCGATGTTTTCCGCGTTACAACTGACCGAGGCTGCCCGCCCGATCTTGCGCGCTGAATTACCGTTGCAACTGGCGGTGCCGCGTATTCAAAGCCTGAAGGTGCGCAGTAGCGCTAATCAGAAATCCTATGGCGGCAATTATGATCGTAAGTTGTTCGCCAAATTGCGCAAACTGCGTAAATCTATCGCCGATGAAGGCAATATTCCGCCTTATGTGGTGTTTAACGATGCGACCTTGCTGGAGATGGCGGAACAGATGCCAATTACCGCCAGCGAACTGTTGAGCGTCAATGGTGTTGGGCAACGCAAACTGGAGCGCTTTGGCGCGCCGTTTATGGCGATGATCCGCGACCATGTAGACAATAACGACGACTAACCGGTCGCCTTTCCTGCTAACGCCTCTGTGGCTTTCCATTCGCAGAGTTTATGAGGATCTATCATGCTGATGCTATTCCTTACCGTTGCGCTGGTTCATCTGGTGGCGTTAATGAGCCCAGGGCCGGATTTCTTTTTTGTCTCGCAAACTGCAGCCAGCCGTTCGCGCCGTGAGGCAATGATGGGCGTGGTCGGGATTTCGCTGGGAATTGTTATCTGGGCCGGTGTGGCGCTGATGGGGTTGAACCTAATTTTGCAGAAAATGGCTTGGTTACATCAGATTATTATGGTCGGTGGTGGGCTATATCTGTGCTGGATGGGCTGGCAACTGCTGAAATCTGCCCGCGCCAAATGTCATGATAACGAGGGTGAGGTGCAAGTTGCATTGCCCGCCCGTGGCCGAACTTTTCTGCGTGGGTTCCTGACTAATTTGTCGAACCCGAAAGCCGTTATCTATTTCGGCAGCGTATTCTCACTGTTTGTTGGCGATGACGTCAGTGCTGGTGCGCGCTGGGGCTTGTTCGTGCTGATTGTTGGTGAAACCTTCGTCTGGTTCAGTATTGTTGCCTGCGTATTTGCCTTGCCGGTGATGCGCCGTGGCTATCAGCGTTTATCAAAATGGATTGATGGGTTGGCGGGGGTACTGTTTGCCGGTTTTGGTATCCATTTAATCTTATCGCGCTAATTAATGCCCCAACCGGGAGATGATGCCGGTTGGGTAACCATTTGTTTAAATCAGCATTACACTTTTCTGGCGGTTGCCAATAACGCGCCTACCAGCATAAATAAGCCACCAAATATCCGGTTCAGTAATTTCATCTGTTGTGGTGATTTAATCCAGCCAGCTATTCGTGTTGCGAGGGTGGCATAACCAATCATCACAATAATATCAACCACCACGCTGGTGGTGCCGAGAATCAGATATTGCGCCACTTGCGGTTGATGTGGCAGCACAAATTGTGGGAATAATGCCGCCAGAAAAACGATGCTTTTCGGGTTGGTGAGATTAACAAACACCGCGCGTTTAAACAGTTTTCGCCGTGGCATACTGTTGGCCAGCGCATGCAGATCCAGCGCACCGGCAGCGCGCCATTGCTGAATCCCAAGCCAGATTAAGTAAGCCGCGCCGAGCCATTTTAGTATTTCAAATGCCAGCAAGGATTGTGAAATCAGTGCACCAAGCCCCACGCCAACTAATACAATGTGCACTGCTAATCCTAATTGTAGCCCGCAAATTGAGGCGACAACCCCGCGCGTACCATGGCTAATAGCTGTGCTCATGGTGTTAATCGCGCCAGAACCAGGGGACAGGCTGAGGATAAGTGTGGTCAGCAGATAGGTTAACCACCAATCTAAGGTCATCGGCAAAACTCCCTGAACGCGTAAATTTATGCCACAATACTCTATTGCTAATAGTTGTGCTATGGCTCACAGAACGACTCGGTTTACCAACGTATCAGGTGTATCGAACATTGAGCAATCCCGTTCAAAGGATGTAATCAGTCATGATTTACAAGGCCATGCTATGCCGTTAGATAATCGCTGGTTAACGCGTGAAGAGCAGTTTGCTGCCTTCGTTAACGGGCCGCTGTTGGATTTCTGGCAACAGCGAGAGGAGGATGAGTTTATCGGTGTCGATGATATTCCGATTCGCTATGTCCGCTTTCGTGCACCACAACACACGCGAGTGGTGGTGGTAGTGCCTGGCCGCATTGAAAGTTACGTCAAATACCCTGAAGTGGCTTATGACCTGTTCCAGCAAGGCTATGATGTGATCGTGCTGGATCACCGTGGGCAGGGGCGATCCGGTCGCTTGCTTGAGGATGCTAACCGTGGTCATGTGATTAAGTTTGATGATTATATTGAGGATTTCGCGCAGTTAGTGCAACGCGAAATAACCAATAGTCATTATCAGCAGCGTTTTGCTCTGGCCCATTCCATGGGGGGCGCAATTTTAACGCGTTTTTTGGCCAAAGAACCGGATGTGTTTAATGCCGTAGCACTGTGTGCCCCCATGTTTGGTATCCACTTACCGATGCCGGCCTGGCTGGTTCACCGCATTGTCGACTGGGCCGAAGGGCATCAAAAACTGCGCAATTACTATGCTATCGGTACCGGCCAGTGGCGGCCACTGCCGTATCTGGTCAATGTGTTAACCCATAGCCGCGAGCGGTATCGCCGCTACCTACGCCAATATGCGGATACACCGGAAATCCGCCTTGGTGGGCCAACCTACCATTGGATCCGAGAGAGTCTGCTGGTGGGGGAGCAAATTATCGCGCAAGCAGAAAAAATCACCACGCCGGTTTTATTATTACAAGCCAGTGAGGATCGGGTAGTACATAACCCGGCTCATGATGCTTTTTCTCAGGCAATGGCTCTGGCGGGGCACCCTTGTGAAGGGGGGCAACCTAAGAGAGTTCAAGGCGCACGCCATGAGATCCTGTTTGAGCGGGACCAACTTCGTGCCGAGGCGCTGAGCGCCATATTGCGCTTTTTCGCGCAACATCAATCATCAGTCGGCCATTATGGCTCCGACGCCACCAGAGGTTAGAACATACCACTATGTATCATGTTGTTGCTTCCGATTTAGATGGCACGCTGCTATCACCCGATCACCTTTTAACGCCTTACACCAAAGAAACACTCAAGTTGCTGACGCAGCGTGACGTGCACTTTGTATTTGCTACTGGCCGCCATCATATCGATGTGGCACAAATCCGCGATAGTTTAGAAATCAGTGCCTTTATGATCACCTCCAACGGCGCACGGGTGCATAACACGGCGGGAGAACTGATTTTTAGTCATAACCTTGATGCTGATATTGCGCGTGATTTGTACAATATTGAGCACCACAACCCAGATATCCTGACCAACGTCTATCTGAACGATGAATGGTTTATGAACCGTGAAAGCCCGGCACAGAGAGAATTTTTCCGTGAGTCGGTATTTAATTATCAGATATTTGAACCTGCATTGTTGCCAACTGATGGTGTGTGTAAGGTTTACTTCACTTGTGAAGATCATGACAAGTTGTTGATTTTAGAAGAAGCCATCAATGCACGTTGGGGCGATCGAGTTAATGTCAGTTTTTCTTTCCCAACCTGTCTGGAAGTGATGGGGGGCGGTGTCTCTAAGGGCCATGCGCTTGATCAAGTTGCCAGAATTATCGGCTATTCACTGAAAGAATGTATCGCTTTCGGTGATGGTATGAATGATTTGGAAATGTTGTCGATGTCCGGCAAAGGCTGCATCATGCGTGATGCGCATCAACGGCTGAAAGACATGTTACCGAATCTGGAAGTGATAGGTTCGAACGCAGATGATGCGGTACCACACTATTTACGCAAGATGTTTTTAGGCACAGATAAGTAACGATTGCCTTTAGTCAATACAACGTACAGCACATGAAAAAGTGGCGCATTAAACATCGTTGCGCCACGGGTTTATTCCGTTATCTCAGACCATCAACTTACTGGTGTTGTCCCTGTTTTTGCAGGAATTGCACACCTTTATCCGGGAAGTCAGTAAACACCCCGTCAACCTGTGCTTGATTGTAGATAATATCAAATAGCTGATTGACGTTAGTGGCGTATTTCGGCAGTTTATCCGCGCGAATGGTGTACGGATGAACCATCATATTGCTGGCATGTGCATCTTTAACCATATTGGTCAGCTTGATGTTATCCGGTGTAGAGGTTTCAACCACCAGCATATGGTAGTCAGGGCCGATGCCATCGGCATACTGTGCCACTTGCTTCATTGCACCTGGTTTGAACATCCAGTCGTAACTGTAATTGACCCATTTGCCATCAGGTTTCTGTTCGTAGGTTTCATTCCAGTCGGTATAAGCCACCAGTTGGACCAGTTTCAGGTCCATACCCATCTTCGGTTCTAGCTCATTTTTGATACGTTTCAATTCATTGGCATCAAAACATTGTAGATAAACTTTATCGCCCTTGGTGGTGTAACCGTACTGTTTCAGTACTTCCAACACCTTGGTTGAGATGTCTTTACCTTCTTGTTTATGGAACCACGGCGCTTTGATTTCCGGGTAAATCCCTACGTTTTTACCGGTCGAATGATTCAGACCTTGAACAAATTCAATCTCTTCCTGGAAGGTATGCACACGGAAGTCAGATTTGCCCATCGGGAAACGGCCCGGATAGCTCTGCACTTTTTTACCGTCTTTATCAATATCAAAGCCTTCGGTAAATTTCAGTGATTTAATTTCTGGTAGCGTAAAGTCAATGGCGTAATAACGGCCATCTTTGCGTGCGCGATCGGGGAAGCGATCAGCAACATCGGTGACGCGATCCAGATAATGGTCGTGGAGAACCACCAACTCATTATCTTTGGTCATCACCAAATCTTGTTCAAGATAATCTGCGCCTTGCGCGTAAGCCATGGCTTTAGCGGGCAGTGAATGCTCAGGCAGATAACCACTGGCACCGCGGTGGGCGATAACAACTTTGTTTGCTGAAAGTGGGGTGGATGACGGTTCTGCTGCTTGAACCTGACCAACTACTGAGGATGCCAGAATAATACTCGCCAACAGGGTTTTGATGTGGGTTTGCATTGATAGTGCTCCATTTATCAATCTCAGGGTATGAAAAAGGCTATGTCGCTATAAATCCATCAATAACGACACAGCCTGAAAAGCGTAACTAGATGAACGTTATAAGCCCTGTTTTCTAGCCAGCTCTGCGTGATGCTTTTTCTCACTAAACATCACAACGATCAGTAACAGAACAGCCAAGATGCTGCCGCCGATCATAACCATAAAGCCGCCGTCCCAACCGAAGTAGTCCACGGTATAACCCACAATGGCACTTGCTGCTACCGAGCCGCCCAGATAACCGAACAAGCCGGTGAAGCCCGCGGCGGTCCCTGCTGCTTTTTTCGGTGCTAATTCAAGCGCATGTAAGCCAATTAGCATTACCGGGCCATAGATCAGGAAGCCGATGGTGATCATACAGGCCATATCAATACCAGGGTTACCGACTGGGTTCAGCCAGTAAATGATGGTAGCGATAGTCACCAGGGTCATAAAGAACACACCGGTGGCCCCACGGTTACCTCTAAACACTTTGTCGGACATCCAACCGCACAACAGCGTCCCTGGAATACCAGCGTATTCATACAGGAAATAAGCCCATGAGGATTTATCCAGAGCGAAGTGTTTCACTTCTTTCAGGTAGGTTGGTGACCAGTCGAGGATGCCGTAACGCAGTAAATAAACAAAAACGTTAGCAATCGCGATATACCACAACAGTTTGTTGGGCAATATGTATTGCATGAAGATTTGTTTAGCGGTCAGTTCTTCTTCTGCTTCTTCGCTGTAGTCATCTGGATAGTCGTTTTTGTACTCTTCAATCGGTGGCAAGCCTACGGATTGAGGAGTATCGCGCATCAGACCAAAGACAATCAATGCCACCAGAATGGCACCAAAAGCAGGCATGTAGAGTGCAGCTTTCCAGTCGTTAAACCACGCCATCCCCAGCAGGAACAGCAATGGTGGTAAGCCACCGCCGACGTTATGGGCACAGTTCCAGACTGACACGATACTGCCGCGTTCCTTCTTCGACCACCAGTGCACCATGGTACGGCCACATGGCGGCCAACCCATTCCCTGGAACCAGCCGCACAAGAACAGCAGCACGAACATCACGGCGATACTGGATGTTGCCCAAGGCACAAAGCCCATAAACAGCATCACGGCAGCGGCGAGAATCAAACCGGCAGAGAGGAATACCCGTGGGTTAGACCGGTCAGAAACCGAACCCATGATGAATTTTGAGAAACCGTAAGCAATAGAGATACCCGATAACGCAAATCCCAGATCTCCGCGAGAGAACCCTTGTTCGATCAGATAAGGCATGGCGAGAGTAAAGTTTTTACGCACCAGATAATAGGCGGCGTAACCGAAGAAGATGCCCATAAAGATTTGCCAGCGTAAGCGGCGGTAGGTGGGATCAATCTGTTCTGCTGGAAGCCGTGCCTGATGCGGCGCGGGCTTAAAAATACTCAACATGAGTGCCTCCGATGGCTTTTTTGTAGTTTTTGACTCCGGTGTAGCCTGGTATCTACCCGTTTGTTAAGGGCTGCCGGTAGTTAAACGACTAACTTGCTGTCGTTTATGTTCCATAACGAGCGCCATGCTAGATAAATTCGTATGACTTATCTGTGAGTGATGGCTCATTTGTTACAGTTATATGAACGTGGCGGCAATTCTGAGCGATTGGTTAACACTTTGAAACCGACAATGGCAAAACACCTGTGACTTTGATCACAATCATGGTTTTTAAACGCCATATCACTTTCGTTTTTCGTTCGTTTTTGTTCCTTATCAAACAATAACCTTAAAGAGTGTGGCTCAATAGACGCATAATTAGCCGCCAGACGGCTGTCTGATAATGTGGGGTCTTTCATGACGAACAGTTCTCCTTACACAGAAACGGATGTCATCATCATTGGTGGTGGTGCGACCGGAGCCGGGATCGCCCGTGACTGCGCCCGCCGTGGTTTAGCTTGCACGCTCTTGGAGAGGCATGACATTGCTACCGGCGCGACTGGCCGTAACCATGGCTTGTTACACAGCGGGGCGCGCTATGCGGTGACTGACGGTGAATCTGCCCGCGAATGTATTGAAGAAAACCGGATTCTGAAACGTATTGCGCGCCATTGTATTGAGCAAACAGATGGCCTGTTTATCACGCTACCGGAAGACTCGCTGGAATATCAGCAGCAATTTATCGCGCGCTGCCAGGATGCGGGTATCGAGGCCGAAGCCATTGATCCAAAACTGGCCTTGCGGCTAGAACCTGCCGCTAATCCAGCGTTGATTGCTGCCGTCCGCGTGCCAGATGGTACGGTTGATCCCTTCCGCTTAACCGCCGCGAATATGCTGGATGCCCGTGAGCACGGCGCAAATGTACTGACTTATCAAGAAGTTATTGGTTTGCTACGCCACGGTGATCGGGTGAGTGGCGTGCGCGTTTTCGACCATAAAAATCAGCGTCAGTATGAGATTCATGCGCAGATAGTGGTCAATGCTGCGGGGATCTGGGGGCAACACATTGCCGAGTATGCTGATCTACGTATCCGCATGTTCCCGGCAAAAGGCGCACTGTTGATCTTGGGCCATAGGATCAACAACATGGTGATCAACCGCTGCCGTAAACCGGCTGATGCTGACATTTTGGTTCCGGGCGACACCATCTCATTGATCGGGACGACCTCAACCCATATTGAATACGATCAAATCGATAATATGGTAGTAACGGCACAAGAGGTGGATACCTTAATCCGCGAAGGATCAAAACTTTCACCCCAGTTGGCGCAAACGCGCATCTTACGTGCTTACGCCGGTGTCAGGCCGCTGGTTGCCAGTGATGACGACCCGTCGGGGCGCAATGTCAGCCGTGGCATCGTGTTATTGGATCATGCTAAACGCGATGGTTTGGAAGGTTTTATCACCATTACTGGTGGCAAGCTGATGACCTACCGTCTGATGGCGGAGTGGGCAACAGATAAAGTGTGTGAAAAATTAGGTATTACCGCCGCCTGTACTACCGCCCAAGCGCCACTACCGGGTTCGCAGCAATCGGCGGAGCAAACCCTCAGCAAAGTTATTTCTCTGCCTGCCAGTATTCGCGGCTCCGCGGTTTATCGGCATGGGGACCGCGCGACACAACTATTGGCCGGAAACCGTCTGGATAACAGCCTGGTATGTGAATGTGAGGCGGTGACTGCCGGTGAAGTACGCTATGCGATTGAATCGCTATCGGTCAATAACCTACTGGATTTACGCCGCCGTACCCGTGTTGGCATGGGAACCTGCCAGGGTGAACTCTGTGCCTGCCGGGCCGCTGGTTTACTCAGCCGCTTTAAAGTGACCACGCCGCAGCAATCCCGTGAACAGCTAGTGCAATTTCTTAATGAGCGCTGGAAAGGTGTGCGCCCGATAGCGTGGGGTGATGCTTTACGAGAGAGCGAATTTACGCATTGGGTGTATCAAGGGCTGTGTGGTCTGGATGATACCCCGTCTGCGGCCAACGTTCAGGAGAAACGCGATGAAATTTGATGTCATTATCATCGGTGGCGGCTTGGCTGGTCTGGCGTGCGGTATCCGCCTGGCTGAGCAAGGTAAATATTGTGCGATTGTCAGCGCCGGGCAAAATGCGCTGCACTTTTCCTCAGGTTCTTTGGATCTGTTGGCAAAATTACCGGATGGGCGGGCTGTCAGCCAGCCATTATCCGCACTCGCGACGTTGGCTGAATTAGCGCCTGAACATCCCTATAGCAAGATGGGGCAAGTGGCACAAGTGGGTGAGTTAGCGCAAGAAGCTGAATCCCTTTTACAACGCTGCGGTCTGACATTAGTGGGCAGCGCGGCTAAAAATCACCTACGACTCACGCCATTGGGCAGTTGCCGGCCAACCTGGCTCAGCCCCGCCGATATCCCAGTTGCGCCATTGGAAGGCCCGCTGCCGTGGCAAAAAGTCGCGGTGATTGGTATTGAGGGGTTCCTCGATTTTCAACCACAGATGGTTGCCAGCGCCTTACAAGAGCAAGGGGTTGATGCCACACCAGATTATCTGCATTTACCGGCACTTGATCGTCTGCGGGATAACCCTAGCGAATTTCGTGCGGTCAATATTGCTCGTGTACTGGATTTACCAGAAAACCTGCAACCGCTGGCGGATGAGTTATCTCGTCTGTCATCAGCAGCAGAAATGATTTTGCTGCCAGCCTGTATCGGGCTGGATGTCTCTGCGCCACTAGAAGCATTACGAGCCGCAGTCGGAAAACCCATTCAACTGCTGCCAACGCTGCCACCGTCGTTACTCGGCATGCGATTACATCAGGCTCTGCGCCATCGCTTCCAGCAACTCGGGGGCATTGTCATGCCCGGTGATGCGGTATTGCGGGCTGAGCTGGTGGGGAACCGGATTACTGGGCTGTATAGCCGTAATCATGGCGATATTCCGCTGCGTGCAGCCCAGATGGTACTGGCTAGCGGCAGCTTCTTCAGCAATGGGTTAGTGGCCACTTTTGAGCACGTTTATGAACCCATACTGGATCTGGATATTTTGTCGCTACCGAACCGCGCCGACTGGAGCCGCAGCAATATGTTTGCGCCCCAGCCTTATCTGCAATTCGGTGTTAATACCGATAATCAGTTACGGGCACTACGTGGGGGTATTGCACTGGATAATCTACATGTTATCGGTGCGGTACTGGGGGGATACGATCCGTTGCAACAAGGCTGTGGCGCAGGGGTTTCACTGACCAGCGCACTGTTCGTTGCAGAGCAGATTGTCAGCGCAATGGAGGTGACATTATGACGTGGTTACCGCAGAACGGAGACAGTAACACTTTTTCTCAGAATCAACATTTGCCGCAGGATAAACACTTGGCACGGGATAACAGTTTTGAAAGTTGTATTAAGTGCACGGTGTGCACCACTTATTGCCCGGTCGCCAAGGTTAACCCGCTTTATCCGGGGCCGAAGCAGGCTGGTCCCGATGGTGAGCGCTTACGTTTGAAAGACCCGGCACTGTATGACGATGCATTGAAATATTGCACGAACTGCAAACGTTGCGAAGTGGCATGCCCGTCCGATGTTAAAATCGGCGACATCATCCAACGTGCTAAAGCCAGTTACAGCAGCAATAAACCCAAACTGCGCGATGCGATCCTCAGCCATACCGATATCATGGGCACTCTCTCAACACCGTTTGCTCCGGTAGTGAATGCGGTCACTGGTTTGAAACCGGTGCGTGCCTTGTTGGACAAAGCGCTGAAAATTGATCATCGGCGCGAATTACCGAAATACTCATTTGGTACGTTTCGCCGCTGGTATCGTAAGCAGGCTGAAAAGCAGCAGCAATATAGCGAACAGGTGGCATTTTTCCATGGCTGCTTCGTAAATTATAATCATCCCCAGTTAGGTAAAGATTTAGTCAGTGTATTCAATGCGATGAACATTGGCGTTCAATTACTTAAACGGGAAAAATGCTGTGGCGTCCCCCTGATTGCTAATGGATTTATTGAGCAGGCGAAAAAACAGGCGCGGGTAAATCTGGAATCACTGACGGATGCGGTTATTGGGCGGGATATCCCGGTAGTGGCCACTTCATCAAGTTGTACCTTTACCTTGCGCGATGAATATCCACATTTGTTAGATGTTGATACTGCACCCGTGCGCGACAAAGTGGAGTTGGCGACACGCTATCTCTACCGCTTATTGGATCAGGGGCGCGACTTACCGTTGAAACCGCTGTTCTCGGCAAATAATACGCCGTTGCGTATTGCCTATCACACACCTTGCCATATGGAGAAAATGGGCTGGACGGCCTATACCCTGGCTTTGCTACAGCGTATCCCCGGTATTGAACTGGTGGTGCTCGACTCTCAGTGTTGCGGGATTGCCGGAACTTACGGCTTTAAATCAGAAAACTACGCAACATCGCAAGGGATTGGCGCCTCACTGTTCCAGCAAATCGAGGAGAGTGGGGTTGATTTGGTGATTACCGATTGTGAAACCTGCAAGTGGCAGATTGAAATGTCGACCAGCAAAAAATGCGAACATCCCATCACTTTATTGGCTCAGGCTTTAGCGTAATTTGGGAATAGGGTAATACAGGCAGAGCGCTGATGATCCGCGCTCTGTTGAGGAATACTATTTTAGCTTGAGCGTGCTAATAATCGATTCGGCTTCAGTTTGAGCTTGCTGTTGATTGTCGGCTGGCAGCGTAATTTGTATTGTCATCAAATGGTTATCGACTTTCCCCATCAATACGGATGAATAGGCTTTCTGGCCGCCACTGGTAATAATGCTATCCAACTGCTGGAACGGTTGTCCGTCAATTTTGACCGCTTTGTTGGTGACGACTTGCAGATTAGCATCGCGAGAGCGCTGCTGGTCGGCTAAACGGGTAGTCAGCACTTCCAGCGCTTCATTGGAGCTATCACCTAAAATCACGATAACTGCTTTATCGCCGGTTTTATTGGCATAAACGTGCATGTTATTCGCTTGATTGCCCATCTTCCCGCTTTGATCAGACAGATCCGCAGGCAAGCTGAAAGCCACTTTGCCTTCCAGCAGGCTGACCGGCTGACCCACGTTGCTATTGCTGTTGCCATCACAAGCACTTAATCCTGCAACCAGCAGACCGACAGCAAGAAATTTGGTTATTTTATGCATGGGAATCCCTTATTGATGATTAATATCCCCTTGTTACTTGAACTTACAGGGGGTTAGTTACCCTGCAAAGCCAACTAATCGGGGTATAGCCTTATCGCACCTTATTCAGACGCTAAAAGCAATCTATTGTTCCATGGGGCTTACTTTAGCAAGTGTTTGCTGCCCGGTTTTCTGGCTAAAGTATTTCAGCAATACATTGAGCATAACACCATAAGCTGGCAGGAAGAAAAACATGCAAATCAGTAGTTTAAAGCTGTAATCCACCAAGGCAATTTCCACCCAGTTTGCCGCCATAAAAGGGTCGCTACTGCGGTAGAAAGCAATAAAGAAGAACGCCATGGTGTCACTGATATTACCAAAGAACATGGCAGCCGTAGGGGCAACCCACCAGGCACTGCGCTGACGCAGGCGGTTAAAGACTTGAACATCCAGGATCTGGCCGAGTACATAGGCCATAAAGCTGGCAACCGCGATACGGGCCACCACCAGATTAAAGCTGGTTAATGCGGGTAACCCCTGCCAACTTCCCTGATAAAACAGGGCTGAAATTAGATATGAAATCAGTAGCGCTGGCACCATAACGGACAAGATGATCCGGCGCGCCAAAGGAGCACCAAAAATCCGCACCGTCAGGTCAGTGGCAAGGAAGATAAACGGAAAAGTAAAAGCGCCCCAGGTGGTATGAAAACCGAAGATAGCGATCGGTAGTTGCACCAGATAGTTGCTGGAGGTAATGATGACAATATGGAATAGCGACAGCCATACCAAAGCGGTCATCCGCTGTTGGGCAGTAAACGAAAACATACAATGTGACCTTTTTGGTTATTGGGGTGAGGGAACCCAAACAGAATGTGCCGCAATTTCTGCGACGCGGCGGCATAATACGCGTTTGCGCAACGAATGCAATGGCTAATTTTAACGCAAACGTTAGCGTCGCTTGCGCCTGAAAATCGACGGGGTAAACTATCCGCCTTCCCACGCGGGCTTATATTTTATCTTTATACTGCTAGCAAACTGTATAACGACCAACAAGAGACAAGAGACTCACCATGACCGATATTTTTGCCAATCCAGACAAAACACTTGATGCACTGGGCCTGCGCTGCCCTGAGCCGGTGATGATGGTGAGAAAAACGGTCCGGCACATGGAAGACGGTCAAACTCTACTGATAATTGCTGATGACCCTGCCACCACCCGCGATATTCCGGGTTTCTGCCGTTTTATGGACCATCAGTTATTGGCACAAGATACCGGGCAAACGCCATATCGGTATTTGGTCAAAAAAGGGGCAAAAGCGGAGTAACCCCCGCCTCTGCCACGATCCTCAGAACGGATGCTTGATTCAAATATCCCGTTTGCGCAGTAGCCGCAACGCATTGGCTGTGACTAAGGCGGTAGCGCCGGAATCTGCTAATACTGCCAGCCAGAGGCCAGTTAACCCCAGTAGTGTGGTAATCAGGAATATTCCCTTTAGGCCCAATGCGATAGTAATGTTCTGGCGGATATTGGCATTGGCCGCCCGTGATAACAGAATAATTTCTGCTAATCCGGTCAACCGGTTGTGGGTCAACGCGGCATCGGCTGTTTCCAGCGCGACATCGGTGCCACTGCCCATGGCAATACCAATACTGGCCGCTTTCATCGCCGGAGCATCATTGATGCCATCACCAACCATCACCGTAGGTTGTGTCGCATTCAATGCCATAACCGCCTGCACTTTATCGGCGGGCAGTAATCCGGCACGGTAATCAATTCCCAATTCACCAGCAATTGCCGCTGCGGCTCGTGGGTTATCCCCGGTGAGCATCACACCCTGAATACCTAACTTCTTCAGCGCATCAATGGCTTGTCTGGCATCAGTTCGTAACGTGTCACGTAATGCCAATAAACCAATTAGCTTGTCATCTTCCAGTACGGCGACGGCCGTTTTACCGCTGCTCTCTAACCGGTCGAGCTGGGTTTGCCACTCAGCAGTCAATAACTGTGGAGGCAGCTTACCGGGGGCACTGACACGCACCGTCAGACCATTAACCACACCTTCAACACCCACCCCTGCCAGGGCTCGGCGCTCACTCGCCAGTGGCAATATGGGGGTGTTTTGCTGTGCGCGTTGGATAATAGCGATCGCTAACGGATGGTGGGATCCAGCTTCAACAGCGGCGGCCAACGCTAACAGGCGGGTTTCACTCATATCGGCTATAGGCAGAATATCGGTAACTTTAGGTTTGCCTTCTGTCAGAGTACCGGTTTTATCGAAAGCAACCGTTTGAATTCGGCCCAACTGCTCCAGTGCTGCCCCCCCTTTGATCAGTGCACCACGACGTGTTGCAGCCGCTAATGCTGAGGTAATTGCCGCAGGTGTGGAGATAACCAACGCACATGGACAACCGATCAGTAATAACGTTAGGCCACGGTAAAGCCAGGTTTCCCAAGGCTCGGCGAAGGCCAACGGCGGAACTAACATGACCAGCGCGGAAAGCAGCATGATTGCAGGTGTATAAATACGACTGAAGCGGTCAATGAAACGCTCAATAGGTGCACGGCGTTCTTCTGCTAATTCAATCAGTTGCAGAATGCGGTCAATAGCATTATTGCCCGGTTCTGAGATAACTCGCATTTCGGTGGCGCGATCGACCGATAAGCTCCCAGCCGCGACTTTTTCGCCTTGCTGGCGCTCAACAGGGATCGATTCTCCGGTGAGGGCGCTTTCATCGAAACTGGCAAAAGGGGTCATTAATTCGGCATCTGCGGGTAAGCGACCACCGGGCGAGATTTCAATAATATCGCCGGGGCGCAAACTGGCGACAGGAACCTGCCGACGCTCACCGTCTTTTAACAACAAAGCCTCTTCTGGTACCAGTGCCATAAGGGCTGTTACCCCACGGCGTGCACGATTTGCGGCGTAGGATTCGAGCAGTTCGCCTATCATAAACAGCAGCAATACCATGGCCGCTTCCGCGGTTGCGCCAATAAACATCGCCCCGATAGCTGCCACGCTCATCAAGGTTTCAATAGCGAAGGGCGTACCGGAGCGGATAAGCTTCCAGGCTTTGGCGGTGATCGGGATCAGCCCGACAATGGTGGTCGCGGCAAAGGCAAATTCACTCAGCTCAAGGCTGAATAACGAGATGCCCCAACTGATAAGCATCAGTGTGGTTAATAATGCGATAGGTAAGTATTCGCGCAGGCGTGATTCTGGCGCGGCGGCTTTACTTCCTGCGTTTGATTGAGTATCGACTAGCGTGAATCCAGCCTGCGTGACCGCATTCACGACTTGAGGGCGAATATCTGTGCGAGCATCAACCACTAACTTTTCTGTGGCGAAGAGGACTTTTACATTTTCAATCCCAACCAGACTACTGACGGCATTTTCAATTTTTCGAGCACAGCTTGGGCAATCCATCCCTTTGACCTGCCAACTGAAGCGCTGGCTACCTGAAGGCATCGCTGCCGCGAGTCTGTCGCTTTCGTCATCGCCCTCATCGCTATGGCTCTGACTACAGCAACCTCCATCGTTATGTGAGTGTTCACTCACTGAATCCGCGCTGTCATTGCTGGCACAGGTTGTTTTCTGGCTGCTGCAACCGGTTTGCTGTTTGGCATGAGTATGGCCACAGCCACAGTTGTTGTGTGTATCCGTTGGATGCTGATGTTCAGAATGTGAATGCATGGTGCCTCCTGGAAAGGATGTAATAGGTATTGCAGCACTCTACACCTTAGAGTCAACTCCAGAGTCAAGAGGTAAATGAGAGTCATTGCTAAATGGGATTTTTGCTATATGGCAGGGTATGACTAAAGTGAGCGTATCCCACGCTTGTGATGCGTGCTCCTTCCCTGGAGCACGGACTGACTAACGTATTGTTGTACTGACTTAATTACAAATACAGTGATCGGACAATCAGGAAATGCCCAACAAAGTAGCAGCCAGCAACAATTGCATCTGAAGCTCGGAAAGAAAAACGATAGCGATTCAGCAGCCAAATGCTATGCGAAACCAGCAATAACAGGGTCCCCGCCAGCAGAGAGAAGCTTAAATCGGTGCTGCGGGCAAAGTATTGTTCACCTGCCATCCAGACCATTAATAACGTCATGCCGATGAAAGCAACTACCGGCCAGCGCATATCTTCCAGCCGTGTCCAGATAGTGGCTATCAGTAATGCGCCAATCACGATCAAAACCAACGGCAGTGGCCAGAACAACGTGAATGTCATCTGACTGGCAAAACTGATGGTATACAGTAAATGGGAGAGGAAGAATGCGCCCAAAGCATAAAGTAAGCGCTCACTGGGTAGCAGCAATAGTGCATCAGCAACCAGCGTTGCAAGTAAGCCCAAAACAATCAGATAACCGGCAGGGCCAAGAATCGGCGCTTGCCAGGCAAGTAGTAACAACAGTAACAGAGTAACAGGTTTGAATACCCAACGCTGCCAGCGCGGGCCCCGGTAAGTTGCATCAACGAACAACCAACCAGAAAAGAATACGGCAAGGAATGGCCAGCTCATTATTTATCCTTTTTTCTATGCAGGTTTCAGTGAAAGTACCTGTGTTGTAATGATAATCCGCAACGCCAATGACTCCGAGTATACATCTATTAAGTGTAAGGGATGGAAGGCAAGAACGATAGCGACGCTATCGTTATTTGCATGATTTGTGCCACTTAATGCGTAACGGTCCGCATAATCTGATTTAGCAGGGCAATCAGCCTGCTGAGATCTTGGTCTTGTCTGGCCCACATGCTATGTTAAGGCCGATTTCCTTTCGCTAAATCAAGGGATAGAGGCTGTAGCGCCATGACCAATGAACAATTGCTTTATCGTATTCAGTTTATAAATAACGGTAAGAATTATCAGCTCTACGTCCGTGAGGTCGGCCCAAGTAACTTGTTTGGGTTTATTGAAATTGCTGATTTTGTCTTTGATAGTCAATCAACATTGCTGGTGGACCCTTCAACTGAAAAACTGAAAACAGAATTTTCAGGTGTTAACCGTAGCTATATTCCTCTTCATTCGGTGATTCGTATCGATGCCGTGACGGAAAAGGGCAGCGCTCGGATCTCTGAGTTGGGCAGTAATGTGATGAGTTTCCCCTATCTGCCGGGCAATAAGTCCTGATGGATAACGTATGAATAAACCTCCGTTATTATTTATTGCTGTGGTGGTGTTAATCGCCGTATTAGCTGTCCGCCAGTATTGGCAAAAAAAACGGCAAGATGCCGAGAACGATCAGGCACCGGTGCGCAGTTTACAAGTTGAAGTCATTAATAAACGAGAAGTATTAGCGCCGAATCGTCGTTCACGTCAGCGCGAAGAAATTGTTGCAGAAGAAAAACGCTATGAAGTTACTTTTCAGCCACTGCTCAGTGGTCTTGAGATGAAAAACAATCGTGAAATCAAAATGATACTGCCACAGCAGGAGTATAATCGTATTACACAAGGCGCACAGGGAACGTTACGTTTACAAGGCACCCACTATATTGCTTTTACCTCGCCCCCCATTGCCAACTAAATCTGTCGCCGGATAAGCCAGCCCCCACCAGTAACCTGCCGCTATAGCAATGATATTATAGCCGAGAGGCCTGATGTCGTAGGCGGGCGGCAGATAAGCTTACTTTTTAGGCAGTGATGGTTGTTTCTTTTGCCAGGCAAGTAATTCAAAGACACCAAACACAAAGATTTTAAGTTGCTGTAAACCACTGATCGGTTGATCTTTGGGTTGTGTGGACTTGAGTAGTACCAGTTGTAAACCATGCATCAAAACCATAAATATCATGGCGACATTAATAAAGTATCTCAATGGTTTAGGGAAGGGCTGGAACAGGTTCAGCAGTAAGAAAAACCATACCCCTAACATCAATAACCGACCGAGATTAATCCACATGGTGTTGCTCCAGTTCTTCCGCTGATACAGCGTGTTGGTGAGTCTGTTCATGACGAATATAGAGACGATAGGCCACTTGACCGGCAATTTTCTCGCGATGTAACTGCCAACTGGCGGGAACATCCGCAGCGGCACTTTCAGCCTCTGCCTCAACGTAAATCCAGGCCTGATCTGCCAGCCAGTTATATTGCTCCAGCAGTGTGATAGTTTCAGCTAACAAGCCTTTACGGAAAGGGGGATCAAGGAATACCAGATCAAAAGGCTGCCCCGGTTGAGCCAGCCACTGCAAAGAATTGGTATTTACTACTTGGCCATTCTCGGCACTCAATAATGCCAGATTGCTGCCAAGTTGCTTGGCGACATGGCGATCAGCTTCTAACAATATGGCTTCAGCGGCATAACGGGATAGCGCTTCCAGCCCTAATGCGCCGCTGCCCGCAAAGCAATCCAGACACCGGGCACCCTGAATCATCGGTGCCAGCCAGTTAAAGAGTGTCTCTCTGACCCGGTCAGTGGTTGGGCGCAGCCCTGGGCTATCAGGCACAGGCAGTTTACGGCCTCGCCATTTACCACCAATGATGCGGATTTGCCCCGCTGACTGATGTGCCGCTGGTTTTGCGCTAGATCGTTGTGTCGTCGATCTTGTCGCAGTTGTAGAGCGTGTTGCTGTTGTCGATCGTGTCGTTGCCGATCGTATAGTCGTAGGTCGCTTTGCCATAGATTACTTTGCTTGAAAATTGGCCAATATTGCAGCACGAAATAAAAGAGTTAATTGCTATTCTACCTACGACTGCTGTGTGGGGGAAACGTTAAACCTTTGTTGACTGAATTCACAATAGAAACCAGCATCGTGCGCGTGTTGCTGTTCAGGGGAAAGTGATAGACTTGCAAACTATTATCTTATTTATGCAAACCCGAAGTCATAAGGGTAAAGCCATGATTAAACCGCGAGGAGTGTAGTCGCAAATGGCAAAAGAAAAAAAACGTGGGTTTTTTTCCTGGCTGGGCCTTGGCCGTCAGAATGAAGAACAACCAACAGAGCCATTGGCTACTGAAAAAGAAAGTGTTGCTGAGCATGCTGAAGAGCAAGCCATCAGTGAGAAACAGATTGAGATAGCATCTGAGCATCTGCCTGTTGAGGTAGAAGAGCATGTCACTGTTGCACCGGGTGAATGGGATAGTGCGGTTGTCAGTGAAGCCGCGTCTGAAATTCTCCCTGAGCTGGATGCAGAACCCACGGCGCGGGTTGCTGACGAACCGATAGATTTATCTTCAGATCCTCAGTATTTACAACATCATTTCTCACAACATGAGAATGAAGACGATAATGTTGCTCAATGGGATGAAGGCACCGTCAGTGCGCCAGAACTGCCGTTGACAGACGATAACCTTGTTCTCGATATCCCTGCACCACCAGCTATGGTGGAAGAGCGCAGGGGCGAGGTTAGCGACGAAACAGTAGCAATTGAAGAAGAAATCGAAGACGAATTTGAGTCACAAGAAGAGCTTGAAGCGGTAAACGAAATCGCGCCGGTAGCGGTTCAGGAACAAGAACGCCCGACCAAAGAAGGTTTCTTTGCACGTTTAAAACGCAGCTTACTTAAAACCAAGCAGAATCTTGGTTCAGGTTTTCTGGGGCTGTTCAGTGGTAAGAAAATCGACGACGATCTGTTTGAAGAGCTGGAAGAACAGCTCCTGATCGCCGACGTTGGTGTCGAAACTACCCGTAAAATCATTACTTCCCTGACTGAACATGCCAGCCGTAAGCAGCTAAAAGATGCCGAAGCGTTGTATGGCAAGCTTAAAGAGGAAATGTCTGAAATTCTGTCTAAAGTAGACAAGCCATTGGATGTCAGCGGTAAAAATCCCTTTGTTATCTTAATGGTTGGCGTCAATGGTGTGGGTAAAACTACCACCATCGGAAAACTGGCACGTCAATTCCAGGCTGAAGGTAAATCTGTCATGCTGGCTGCGGGTGATACTTTCCGTGCGGCTGCGGTAGAACAACTGCAAGTTTGGGGGGATCGTAACAAGATTGCTGTAGTGGCACAGCATACCGGTGCAGACTCTGCTTCGGTGATTTTCGATGCTATTCAGGCAGCTAAAGCCCGAGGCATTGATGTGCTGCTAGCGGACACTGCCGGGCGCTTGCAAAATAAAGCTCACCTGATGGAAGAGTTGAAGAAGATTGTCCGAGTGATGAAAAAGCTGGACGGCGACGCCCCTCATGAGGTTATGCTGACGTTAGATGCCAGTACCGGACAAAATGCGGTGAGTCAGGCGAAACTGTTTAATGAAGCCGTCGGTCTGACCGGAATTACTCTGACTAAACTGGATGGCACCGCCAAGGGCGGGGTGATTTTTGCCATCGCAGATCAGTTCGGAATCCCAATCCGTTATATCGGTGTTGGGGAAGGTATAGAAGATTTGCGGCCATTTAAGGCTGACGATTTTATTGAGGCTCTTTTTGCCCGAGAGGACTAATACGGATGATTCGCTTTGAACAGGTCAGTAAAGCTTATCTGGGCGGACGACAGGCGCTCCAAGGGGTCGATTTTCATCTGCGCCCAGCGGAAATGGCGTTTCTGACCGGCCATTCCGGTGCAGGGAAAAGTACCCTGCTGAAACTGATTTGTGGTATCGAGCGCCCCAGTGCCGGTCATATCTGGTTTGGCGGTCACGATATCAGTCGGTTGAAAAACCGTGAAGTGCCTTTCCTGCGCCGCCAGATCGGGATGATCTTCCAGGATCACCACCTGCTGTTGGACAGAACGGTATATGACAATGTTGCTATGCCATTGATTATCGCTGGTGCCAGCACTGAAGATATTCGCCGCAGGGTGTCCGCAGCACTGGATAAAGTGGGGTTGCTGGATAAGGCGAAAAATCTCCCAATTCAGCTTTCCGGCGGTGAACAACAGCGTGTGGGCATTGCACGGGCGGTAGTGAATAAACCGGCAGTATTACTGGCTGATGAACCGACGGGTAACCTGGATGATGCGTTATCCGAAGGTATTTTGCGTTTGTTTGAAGAATTTAACCGTGTGGGCGTTACCGTGTTGATGGCAACCCACGATACGTCGTTGATTGCCCGGCGGCATTACCCGATTCTGACGTTGAGTCAGGGGCGGATGTCAGGAGCGCATCATGGCAAGTAACGCACAGAAAGCAAAAACCAAGGCGCTAAAAGGCGGTTGGCGTGAACAGTGGCGCTATTCATGGGTTAATGCCATTGCCGATATGATGCGCCAGCCATTGGCGACGCTGCTAACGGTGATGGTGATTGCCATTTCGTTAACGCTACCAAGCGTATGCTATATCGTATGGAAGAACGTCAGTCAGGCAGCAGACCAATGGTACCCAACCCCACAACTGACGGTCTATTTAGATAAAGCACTGGATGATAACGCGGCTGAGAACGTGGTGACTGCGCTGAAAGCGGAAGCGGGTGTGGAGAAGGTTAATTATCTGTCGCGGGAAGAAGCGATGGGTGAGTTCCGCAACTGGTCCGGTTTTGGTGGGGCACTGGATATGCTGGAAGAAAATCCGCTGCCTGCTGTTGCCATCATCACACCGAAGTTAGATTTCCAAAGCTCAGGAACGCTGGATACTCTGCGTGATCGGGTCAGTAAAGTTGAAGGGGTGGCTGAAGTCCGTATGGATGATAGCTGGTTTGCCCGTTTGGCAGCGTTGACCGGTCTGGTCGGGCAGGTCGCGGCTATGATTGGCATTTTGATGGTGGTTGCCGTGTTCTTGGTAATTGGTAACAGTGTGCGTCTAAGTATCTTTAGTCGCCGCGATACCATCAATGTTATGAAGCTGATTGGTGCGACTGATGGGTTCATTCTCCGGCCCTTCCTGAACGGTGGGGCAATGCTTGGATTTGGTGGTGCAGTGTTATCGCTTGCCCTATCTGAAGGGCTGGTATGGAAGCTTGGCTCGGTGGTTACGCAGGTAGCGGCGGTGTTCGGTACCCAATTTACCTTACATGGTTTGAGCTGGGATGAGTGCCTGTTGTTGGTATTGATCTCCGCCATGATCGGCTGGATTGCAGCGTGGCTGGCAACGGTTCAACATTTACGTCGATTTACACCGCAGTAAAGAATGTTTGTTATACTCTTTCCCTGTGGTGTTGAGCTAAAGCAGGGAAAGAGGTATTTGCCGCAGTGTGTTCCATCTACTCTCCCTGATACGCTTGACCGGTTATCTGCGAAGATCCATAGTCAAAAAGTGTGATCCAGTATGAACTTTTACGGCAATAACCAGTCGAATAACACAGTGAAATGATAATGCGCCCAGCGCTTGAATCTGTTTAAGCAGATGCTAAAATATCTGCGCTGAGACAAAACTGCACTAAACATGCAATGAGAGGGTTTTGAATGACCAAAGAAATGCAAACTTTAGCCTTAGTACCCCAAGGTAGTCTGGAAGCCTATATTCGGGCCGCCAACGCCTATCCAATGCTGACCGCAGAGGAAGAACGGGAGCTGGCTGAACGGCTGCATTACCAGGGCGATCTGGGGGCGGCTAAACAGCTTATCCTGTCTCACCTGCGCTTTGTCGCTCATGTTGCCCGCAACTATTCTGGGTATGGTTTGCCACAGGCTGACCTTATTCAGGAAGGTAATATTGGCTTGATGAAAGCGGTTCGCCGTTTTAACCCTGAGGTCGGGGTGCGTCTGGTGTCCTTCGCGGTACACTGGATCAAAGCAGAAATTCACGAATATGTTCTGCGTAACTGGCGAATTGTCAAAGTCGCAACCACCAAAGCTCAACGTAAATTGTTCTTCAACCTGCGTAAAACCAAGCAGCGTCTGGGCTGGTTTAATCAGGATGAAGTCGAGCTGGTTGCCAAAGAACTGGGTGTAACCAGTAAAGATGTTCGCGAGATGGAATCACGCATGTCCGCACAGGATATGACATTCGATCCATCTCCCGATGACGAAGCACGTGATGGCCAATCCATGGCACCGGTCCTGTATTTACAGGATAAAACCTCTGATTTTGCTGATGGCATCGAAGAGGATAACTGGGATAACCATGCGGCAGATAAACTGTCTTATGCGTTGGAAGGATTGGACGAGCGGAGCCAGCATATTATTCGCGCCCGTTGGTTGGACGATGACAACAAGTCAACGTTGCAGGAGTTGGCCGATCAGTATGGTGTGTCTGCTGAACGTGTGCGTCAGCTTGAAAAGAACGCGATGAAAAAATTACGCATGGCGATTGAAGCCTAATACATAGACCCAAAACCATTAGCATTACAGTTAAACACTACTGCGATGTTAGCTATAAACGGGATATGGCGTAACATGAAGGGCGATATTATTTATTAATGTCGCCCTTTTGCTTGTTCGGTACCCACCATCAACAAAATTTATTTAGCAAAAGCCGCTTTATCTAGCAAAACCAAATGAGCTGAGATCGCTATTTTATTGATACTGGCTATTTGTGCCAGCCTTGTGTGCCACGGCTAAAACCGCAGGCGTGCATAAAACTATCCATCGCCTCATATTGTTCCGCTATAACCTGCTCATCCTTAAGTTGCCAGTGCTGTACTGTCGGTAATTGACGCTGCGTTTCTTCGATCAAATATAATCCCACGCCACGGCGACGAGTCACCTCTCTGACATACAAATCCTGAAACTCAGCTTGTTGGCCATTTACAGTGATTTTGACTGCGCCTAATAAACGTTCATTAAAACGCGCACCAAACAGCGGCTTACTATCGTTAATCCACTGCTGCCAGAGTGTTGGCTGCTGTTCAGGCCAGATTTTCGCTAAATCGATAAGATCCTGATGAGTAAGGGTTGTTAATCGTTCAATAGTCAGTTTCATCGTCGAGAGACCATAAAAAAGTAAGGTAATGGGGCTGTGGTTTATTGTACTAGATCACAGAGCAGAGCGTTGTGTAAGTTTTTCTGTACGTTCACGGCGGAAAATGTTTTTTCACTACTGCATTTTCCGAGTTTTACCGGAGTAAAAGATCACATAACCAGCACAACCCACTATCATTTGAGTAAAACCCATTCAATTTAATCCTAATTTTATGCTGTTTACACCGCTTGTTTCTGCTTGTCTGAGTTGATTTACAGCATAAAACTCCTGTTTAATGACATGAAAAATAAAGTCTTATTAGAAAAATCCATTACTTTTGAGACTAAATCATTATTACTTATGAATAAAACGTTAAATTCGATAAAACGTTAAGGCCGACACAACAAGCACGTTCACAATGACAGATGGGGAATTCGCGGATGAAATTAACAAAAGGTAAAGTGTTGCTGGCTGGGTGTATAGCAATGGCGATGAGCCACTCTGTACTGGCTAAAGACATTAAAGTCGCCATCGTTGGCGCGATGTCAGGCCCGGTTGCCCAATACGGTGACATGGAATTTACCGGCGCACGTCAGGCTATTGCTGATATCAATGCTAAAGGTGGAATCAAAGGCGATAAACTGGTTGGCGTGGAATACGATGACGCTTGCGACCCGAAACAAGCTGTCGCCGTCGCCAACAAAGTCATTAACGACGGTATTCGTTATGTTATTGGCCATCTGTGCTCTTCTTCAACTCAGCCTGCTTCAGATATTTATGAAGATGAAGGCGTGATTATGATCACGCCTGCTGCAACCAATGCCGATCTAACCACGCGTGGTTACAAAATGATCATGCGCACCACCGGTTTGGATTCTGATCAAGGTCCAACTGCGGCTAAATATATCCTTGAAACTATCAAGCCTAAACGTATTGCCGTGGTACACGATAAGCAGCAGTACGGTGAAGGTTTGGCGCGTTCTGTACGTGACAGCTTGAAAAAGCAAGGTACCGAAGCTGTGCTGTTTGAAGGTGTGACTGCGGGTGATAAAGATTTCTCCACGCTGGTTGCTCGGTTGAAGAAAGAGAATGTCGATTTCGTCTACTTTGGTGGTTACTACCCAGAGATGGGTCAGATCCTACGTCAGGCGAAGCAAGCAGGCCTGACAGCTCGTTTTATGGGGCCAGAGGGCGTTGGTAACTCCTCACTATCTAATATCGCTGGTGACGCTTCTGAAGGCATGCTGGTGACATTACCGAAACGTTATGATCAAGTGCCAACTAACCAACCTATTGTTGACGCGCTGAAAGCCAAGAAACTTGACCCAACCGGTCCGTTTGTTTGGACAACCTATGCTGCGTTGCAATCGCTAACCACCGCGATGGAACGTAGCGGTAGCCAAGAGCCGGCTGATTTAGTCAAAGATCTGAAAACCGGTAAACCGGTTGAAACAGTGATGGGGCCATTGAGTTGGGATGAGAAAGGCGATTTGAAAGGGTTTGAATTCGGTATTTTTGAATGGCACGCAGATGGCTCTTCAACTGCGGTCAAATAACAATAATATTAGAATCATCAAGTTGTAGGGTTGCTCCCGCAGCAACCCGGCCCCTTTTACCAACTGCATCCCCCCATGTTTCGGGGGGATTTTCCTCTCTGCACACAGTAGATTTGGCGCAGTTGGCTAGGGCAGCCAGGCAAGTGAATCAAAGGGTTAGGGTATGTCAGAGCAGTTTCTTTATTTTCTGCAACAGATGTTCAACGGCGTTACGTTGGGCAGCACGTATGCGCTGATCGCCATTGGTTATACCATGGTGTACGGCATTATCGGCATGATCAACTTTGCTCACGGCGAAGTGTATATGATCGGCAGCTATGTTTCGTTTATCGTGATCGCCGCGTTGATGATGATGGGGATCGACGCTAGCTGGTTATTGATCGGCGCTGCTTTTCTCGTCTCTATCGTGATCGCTAGTGCTTATGGCTGGAGTATTGAACGGGTGGCCTATAAGCCGGTTCGTAGCTCCAAGCGGTTGATCGCACTGATCTCAGCGATTGGGATGTCAATCTTCCTGCAAAACTACGTCAGCCTGACGCAAGGTTCACGGGATTTGGCACTGCCGAGTTTGGTAACCGGGCAATGGACATTGGCGGAAACCAATGGTTTTGCCGCGACCATCAGCACCATGCAGCTGACCATCTGGATAGTCACTTTCTTGGCGATGCTGGCATTAACCTTGTTTATCCGCTATTCCCGTATGGGCCGCGCCTGCCGTGCCTGTGCTGAAGACTTAAAAATGGCGAGCCTGCTGGGGATTAATACTGACCGTGTTATCTCGCTGACCTTTGTTATCGGGGCATTGATGGCCGCCGTGGCGGGTGTTTTGCTCGGTCAATTCTATGGGGTTATCAACCCATATATTGGTTTTATGGCCGGTATGAAAGCCTTCACCGCAGCCGTATTGGGTGGTATTGGTAGTATTCCTGGTGCGATGATCGGTGGTTTGATTCTGGGGGTGGCTGAAGCATTAACTTCTGCTTATCTAAGCACTGAATACAAAGATGCAGTTTCATTCGCATTGCTGATTGTGGTGCTGCTTGTTATGCCTACTGGGATCTTAGGCCGTCCAGAGGTTGAAAAAGTATGAAACAGCTCAACTTCGTTAACGCCATTATTTCCAGTTTTGTGCTATTCGTCCTCGCCTCGTTTGTGATGGGATTGCAGTTGCAGTTAGACGGTACCAAACTCATCGTACAAGGGGCGGCCGAAGTCCGCTGGTTGTGGATCGGTGCGGGTTGCATCGTGGTGTTTTTCTTCCAACTGGTGCGACCGTATATCCAGCAAGGGATTAAAAAAGTCTCTGGTCCAGCATGGGTATTGCCTAGTTTTGATGGCACCACCCCCCGCCAAAAGCTATTAGCCGCCGCAATTATTATCGCTGCAATCGCCTGGCCGTTTCTGGTATCCCGAGGTTCAGTAGATATTGCGACCCTGACGTTGATTTATGTCATGTTGGGGTTGGGATTGAACGTTGTCGTGGGGCTATCTGGTCTGTTGGTGCTGGGCTACGGCGGATTCTACGCCATTGGTGCTTATACCTATGCGCTGCTGAATCACTATTACGGTTTAGGCTTTTGGGAAAGTTTACCGTTGGCTGGCATAGTCGCGGCTCTGTCTGGTTTCTTATTGGGCTTCCCGGTGTTGCGCTTGCGTGGGGATTATCTGGCGATTGTCACTTTGGGTTTCGGTGAAATTGTGCGTATTTTGCTACTCAATAATACGGAAATCACCGGTGGTCCGAATGGGATTAGCCAAATTCCGAAACCAACATTGTTTGGTTTGGAGTTCAGTCGCACTGCGAAGGATGGCGGTTGGGATACCTTCCACAACTTCTTTGGCCTGACTTATGATCCAAGTGACCGTATCATTTTCTTGTATATGGTGGCGCTGTTATTGGTGATCCTGACCCTATTTGTGATCAACAGACTGCTGCGTATGCCGCTGGGCCGGGCATGGGAAGCATTGCGTGAAGATGAAATAGCCTGCCGCTCATTGGGCCTCAGCCCAACCAAAATCAAGCTGACTGCATTTACTATCAGCGCCGCTTTTGCTGGTTTTGCCGGTACGCTGTTTGCCGCTCGACAGGGTTTTGTTAGCCCCGAATCTTTCACCTTTGTTGAATCGGCTTTCGTGCTAGCGATTGTGGTGTTAGGTGGGATGGGGTCACAGTTCGCTGTCATCCTGGCGGCGGTATTGCTAGTGGTTTCGCGGGAATTAATGCGTGACCTCAATGCTTACAGTATGTTGCTGTTAGGTGCATTGATGGTGTTGATGATGATTTGGCGTCCACAAGGGTTGCTGCCAATGAAACGGCCACAGCTAAAGCTGAAAGTAGCAGAGATAAAAGCTAAAAAAGGGGAGCAGGTATGAATACGCAACCTTTGTTAGCGGTTGAAGGACTGTCAATGCGTTTTGGCGGGTTACTGGCGGTGAACAACGTGGGTCTGACTCTCAATCAGGGTGAAATTGTCTCGCTGATTGGCCCTAATGGGGCAGGTAAGACCACAATTTTTAACTGCCTAACCGGTTTTTACCGCCCGACTGGTGGCACGATTAAGTTACGTGATCGTCATCTTGAAGGGCTACCTGGCCAGATGATTGCCCGAATGGGGGTGATTCGTACTTTCCAGCATGTGCGTCTGTTCCGTGAAATGACGGTGGTAGAGAACCTGTTAGTGGCTCAGCATCAGCACCTTAAAAGTGGAGTTTTTGCCGGTTTGCTAAAAACTCCCGGTTTTCGGCGTGCTGAGGCCGATGCGTTGGAACGTGCAGCCACTTGGTTGGAGCGTGTCGGCCTATTAGAGCTGGCAAACCGACAGGCGGGGAATCTAGCCTATGGTCAGCAGCGCCGTCTGGAAATTGCCCGCTGCATGGTGACTCGCCCTGAGCTATTGATGCTAGATGAACCCGCTGCAGGATTGAATCCCAAAGAGACCGATGAACTGAATCAGTTGATTATGGAGTTACGTGACCAACACCAAGTCTCGGTATTGTTAATCGAGCATGATATGAAACTGGTGATGGGAATTTCGGATCGCATTTATGTGGTCAATCAGGGAACGCCGTTAGCTCAAGGCACACCTGCCGAAATTCGTAATAACCCGGACGTTATCCGGGCCTATTTAGGTGAATAACTTATTTTTAAGTAAAAGTATTTTTGGGTAAATAAAAAGCGGGCGAGGCATAAACATAACATGTTGTCATTTAATAACGTTTCAGCCCATTACGGCAAAATTCAGGCATTGCATCAGGTTAGCCTACATATTCAACAAGGCGAGATCGTCACACTGATTGGTGCCAACGGTGCGGGTAAAACCACACTGTTGGGCACATTGTGTGGTGAGCCTCGTGCGACCGAGGGCAGTATTGTTTTTGGCGAGCAGAATATTACTGACTGGCAGACCGCACGCATTATGCGTGAGGCAATTGCGATTGTACCTGAAGGCCGTCGGGTGTTTTCCCGTATGACGGTTGAAGAAAATTTGGCGATGGGGGGATTTTTCGCTGATCGTCAGCAATATCAGCAACGTATCGAACGGGTTTATGATTTATTTCCACGGTTGTTTGAACGGCGAGTGCAGCGAGCGGGCACGATGTCTGGTGGCGAACAACAGATGTTGGCAATTGGCCGCGCGCTGATGAGCCAACCGAAGTTGCTGTTGTTGGATGAGCCTTCATTAGGATTAGCACCGATAATTATTCTGCAAATATTTGATACTATTCAACAATTACGGGAAGAAGGGATGACCATTTTCCTCGTTGAGCAGAACGCGAATCAGGCTTTGAAATTAGCAGATCGTGGGTATGTACTGGAGAATGGTCGCATCGTTCTGGAAGATACGGGTGCTGCGTTGTTGGCTAATGAAGCGGTGCGTTCAGCCTATCTGGGCGGTTAAACCGCCATTTTTATTTATGAAGGCCCGTTGCAGGGCCTTAGTTATTAGCTAATCATAAAGCTATTTTCTGGTTTCTAGCTGTTCGGCATCATGCCTGTGGTGTAATAGTGAAATTAAGTGTATCGCTATAACTTCCTTTATCGGTTGTCCTGGTATTATAAAGCCGTATGCGAGGAGCCCAGCACATCTCACCGTCATTATCATTTCTCAATTGAATAAACTTTTTCTCCTTTGGTAGTACAAAGTTTGCCGTATTACCTTCCAGGTTTTGAAACTCTACGGTATAACCGATAGTTTTATCACTCACCGCTTCCTTTAACTGAAAATGCGCGGCGTTTGCAGCTAATCCATTTCGGTTCGTGGCACTAATCATATAACGCGTCTGTTGAATCCCAGTGGTGCGATAGCGGATACAAAAGCGATTACCTGCTGGATTAATCAATGGTGCGTGTACGCTTTTCCCTTTAGTGCTGCGCTCAATTTTCTCAAGTAATTCATCTAAATCGAAAGACTTTAATTGCCATGTTTTTGCGTCCATACGAAATTTAGGATCAATTTTTAGGGCTTCTGGTGCCACGTCTGCCTGAGGATTAAAGAGTGTGCATTGTTTGCCATTTTGACCAAAGGAAACGCCATTAGATGACATCAATGAGTGATATTGCCCTTTGTAATGGAGCACGCCGCCTACCGTTGCACCAATTCTGATATCCTTGAGAGCATGTGCGGGAACCTTGAATGAAACATAGTAATATCTTTTGTCAAAGGGTGATGACTTGTGATCACGATTGAACTCTATTTCCTGAGTATTATCATTCGAGCCTGAGGGAGTTACACCATTGAGCGAGAGATTAGCGATATCTTTAAATTGAATATTAAAATCTCGTGAACCATCAGCTTTATAGAAATAAAGTGACAGGAGCGCACGCCGGTTAGGTAACCCTATATTTTTCATCTCATCAGGTGGAATACCGAGTAGTCTTCCCCACGCCAACATATATTTCCCATTTATCGTTGTTCCTGATGGAGAATAGAGATCTTTCACTATAATCGCCTGAAAAGAAACCTCCACGCTGTTATCATCATTTAGTTTTATTTCACAGTTCGAATATTGTTGTGTGTAGGGATAAAAATAGAGATTTGCCATAGCTACAGGTTGTATTATTAGCAACATTATTCCCATAAGGAATAGTCTGTATTTAACATTCACTTGATTATCTCTCCATGACTATCAGTTAGTTATTTCAGCTATTCGTTTCAAATATTAATGTTAGCTGCCCGTGATATTTCCCAGCGGAATTTGGCCCACTGGGCGCTAATGCAGAAATATGTAATATATAGTCGGTGTTGGTTTGGCGGGTTTTACCTTGGGCCACGTTGAATGCCTCAGGGATGGTTGATAACACCCGCAGGTTGGCGTGATCCGTACCCCAGCGCACTTGCGCGGGAGAGAACGCCTGATCTGCTCCCGCCCGCGCAGTAGAATGTCGAGTAAGTATCAGTGGGTTTTTCACCGAAATTCGAAACCCTTCTTGCCTGCGTAGCTTGACGGTTACTGGGAGTTCCTTTTGATACAGCAAGTGATTTTCCGGGCTACTTTCCAGCTTTATACTGCTATACCAACCTCCTTGTGGTTTTTCAACCTCGATCCTGGGGTGTGCTGTTACTTCTAATCTTACATCGATATTCCCCAGTGGAATCGAATCGGCCCTGACCTGTAAGGGGAGTAATAGGAATAGGGCGATTATTTTGGTGATATTCATAATGTTCCTTATCTTTACCCTGCGATACATCGCAAGTTGAAGGGCTTATCCTCGATCATTCCTCGTACATCACTGACCGACAGTTGTCGGCGTTGGTCGGGATAGAGATTAAAGCCCTCTATATCCTGTTCCTGGGTTTTCAACTGGCGCCACTGTAGGCGGGTGTTACCGGTATTTTGCAACTCCACCCTCCCGTCAATACAGCGGTGGGCCCACTGGGGTTGCGGTGATGCAGCCAAATGCCTGACCAAGCCCATATAACTTAATTGCACCCCCAACACGGCAGTATGACCACCTGTAACTTGCAGATTATTAACCGGTACTACCGCGAGTCGATATACCTGCTCTTTATCTGGCGTGCTAAGAGCTTTAAGAAATATTCTCCCACTCTGTTTTGGTCCCAGGGTTAGTTTTGCCGGTGAGGCAAACAGCGCAGGTTGTGGCTGTTCACCTACCGAGGTTAGTGATTCTTGTTCTGGTGACTCACCTGGGTTATTAAGTTGGTACAGTTGCACGGCCACGTACTCAGGGTCTAAACCGTAATTAGTCACGGTCACCACCGTATTTTCCTGCTCTATTTCCAGCACATGTGGCTGAATATCTATGGCACTGAAAACAGAGAGCGGCAGGAGGCTAGTCGCAATGAACAGTAAACGTTTCATTATCTACCTTACCGCTAAGTTGTTTGGTTGACAGGGTGATGGGTGTTCCGGGATATAGATTAAGACTATCCGTCTTGTCGCTGGAGTTCAGTTGCTCAAATTTGCTATGAACCGTACCGGTAGAGGTAAGCATGAGATGACCGCTCGACAGACATTTATGTTGCCAGCGACGAACCTGTGCAGTTAAAGGGGGCACATGATGAATCAATACACCATAACCAATACTGATGGTCATAGGAGCATGGATTTTATTTTTGTCCTCATGGCTCCCGATAGCTTTGATATCGACTACAGGGTTGATATACAGCCGATACAGCGTTTCCTGAGTCGGAGATTTTAAGGGCAACAGCTTAATATTACGCTTCTGCTTCGGCCCTAAAGTGATCCGGTTGGGGTTAAAAATCATTTCAGGCCGCGAGATATCACTTATCAATGTTTTCTGTTCAGGATTTACTCCAGGGTTATCCACCCGTTGCAATGTGATCTCCAGATACAACGGCTTATCACCGTTGTTATAGACCTGAATTGCCTTGTGTTGATCCAGAGCCTCCACTGTGGTGCGGGTAGGGACTGCCACTAACTGCGCATAAGTGGTGCTAATCGGTGCCAACAAGAAGGCGAGAGTAAAGAATAAATAGGTATATTTCATAACAATTCCTGTCGGGTATTAATCCAAGTGACAAAGATAAACGTGATCGCGTTGCTGACTCATATTGCAGCGGTAATGGGCTAAATTGTTTTGAACCTGAATATTTTTCAGCATGGTACGAGAGTGAATAGAAAACAGACCATTGGGGTGGACAGTATCGCCGGTTTCCTGAATAACCCCGCTAACAGGTTGCCCGTGCTCATCTTTGAGAAAACCGCTATAAAGCAGATTCAATGTGATATCGGCCTTGCTGGAAAATACTTGCCCAGGATGGGCGCGAGCAATATTGACGGGTAACTGAATATTCATATCCAGGTCATTGCGTTCGGTATGTGTTTGTACAAAGAAACGGTCCTGATAGCGTGGGATCGGTATAGCATAAATACCACTGCCGGTTATTGGATGACCTTCCGCATTGAAACTATATGGAGTGCCAGCCAAGTCGGGTGTTTCTATCAGTAATGCGGTTCCGCTGTAGCTGCTGCGGCCTAATGCCATGCCTTGTGGGCTGACGGCGAGCATGCCGCTATAACTGATGCTGCCGGCTATCTTGTTATCAATCCCCATTCGTGCCGATACATCACCACGGCTGCCACTGCGATGAGCAAAGCTGCCGATGCTGGATATTTTCCCACTGACACTGCCATCAATACCCAAGGTACTGGTGCCATAGTTATCGTTAAATTCTTTTTGATAACTGGCACTGGTAACCAACTGCTGCTGATCATAGGCACTGTTGATGCTGGCGCTGCTTTTGAGAAAGGAGAGTGTGGTATTAAGAAATACACCGTAATTATTCTGGCTATTCCATTGCCCGCCTTTTTGTACACCAAGGGACAGCGCAAGGCTATATTGCGGCCGTCGCCAGTCCCAGCGGCTTTGGATACGATGTTGTTGGCTGGTGTTAAATTGATTGAATTGATAGCTCAGTTGGACCGGCCCCAATTGGCGGTTATAAGAAGCTGATGTGTTACCTGCATTTGGTGCGTATATAGACACATCTGGTGTTTGATAATGGGATACAGATGCATATCCTAGTACGGTGCTTCCGCCGGCTATGCGCAGATATCCTCCATCGCGTTTTTCGCCAGACATCACGCCCAGAGTAGGGGTAAGGTCGAGATCGGAAAAAATAAATGGGCGCGAAATATTCCCTTCTGCTGCCCAGTGGCTGGCGTTATCTTTGAGCAGCGTGATATTCGCTTGCACGCTTTGCAGGTTCATACTGCGACCAAACTGCATCAGGTGGGGAGAGCTATGGCTACGCACCATTCCTTTACCCATGGTTAGGAACCAGCCATTATTGGTTTGAGTGCTAATATTACTGATGGTTTGGTTTTCCTGGCTGACGACTTTCCCAGTACGATTGACTAACCGGATCTCCACGTTGTAGTAGCCGCCGGGAAGTTGGTTGTAATCAATTTCATTACGGCCTAGTTGAGCAGGGATTCGGCGGATAAGTTGGCTATCGCGATAGATTTCAAAATCGCCATCGCTGGTAGCATATAGTACTAAGCTGCCTGCGGAGGGCTTACTAATAACCAAATAACTTTGGCTACCCAGCGTCACGAATTGGTTTAAAGCAGGATTAATCAGGGTATGAATGCTGCCAGCGCTGTTATCCAGATTATTTTGTCTACCGGCCCGTAGGTAGAGCGCTTGGAAGTTCTTTTGCAAGTACCAACTATCGATACCCATTTGAGTTTGTTGCTGATATTGAGACTGGTGTGTGGAGTGATAGCTGTTCTTTGAACGGGTGGTGTTATAAAACCAATTGGCAAAGCCAAAAGATTGAAAAGGTAGACCGATATATCCTTGCCCACGGCCTGAAATAGCGCGGTAATTTTCTGCGGTCATCCGTAGGTCAATGGCCTGATTATGGACCAAGCCCCACGTGGTGACGGGCATCAAATAACGGTTGCTGTTATCGGTTATCGTTACAACATTATTGACCTTATCTACGGTGACTCGATGGTTAGATAAGAGATAATCGCAGCCATTCTTGCATTGCAAGTAAGGGATTTGGGATAAAATATTTTCTAATAGAATAATTGATTTTTCATCAATGTGGTTATTGCGATATTGTTGTTGATCAAAACTTAACTGCTGTTTTTTTTCCGAGAAAAAAAATGGGCGAGGTAATGTTTTACCGTCTAATATGCCCAGTAATTGCAGCGCTTCACCTTCTTTCACCGTAGAAAAACCAGCAGGTACTAAGTATTCGATCGTTATCTCTTCTGCCTGTGCTGAAATAATTGTAGTGAGTAATAAAACAAGTAAAGTGGCCTTATTAGTTATTAGATTATTCGTCATAGGATTCCATTCCACTGTTAACTACTATTGCGATATGCCGTCTCCATTTGAATAATATATTTCTATGTTAATGGTTCTGGTTACACCATTACGTTATATTTTTGGTTCAAAGGAGCATGCAGCCAGGAGTTTATCCCCTGACTGTATGTGTTAATAATAAGGAAATTATAATATTTTTACTGAGTTATGCTGCTGTTTCAATAACTAGATTAAGTGTGCCTGTGTATACTTCGGTAGACTTAAGTCCGTTGCCTTTTACGATAATATTTAGAGTGGTATCGAGTACTGAGTTAGTTAAGGGGAACACTGCGACACCACCAAGCCCAACATTAGCAGCGCCATTCAGCATCATATTACCTATAGTTACGACAGGGGTAGATGGTATTTTTGAACCATTGTTAGACACTAAATCAAATGGTTTTCCAAGGCCAATACGAACTTTACTGTCGCCATTAGATTCTACTCGGATGTTCTCTGTCGCCTTGTATGAGTTCATGGCGGAGTCTAGGCTAAGTTTAATTAAATTCAGTTCGTCACCATTTGATTTGGAAAATTTAACTATTTGAGGTACTTCTAATTCAACCATGATTTCTTTCGTTAATGCAGGTTTGAAATATACATTCTGATCAGACTGATTCATGCTCTGAATACCTTGAGTTTGAGCATTATTTATACCAGATTGTAAACTTGTCATTACATTCGCATTGGCGCTAACACTGGTGGTTAATATCGCCATGGTAACAATAGAAAGTAGCGTCTTTTTCATTATTAAATACCTGATAGTCCGTTATATATAAAATCCTTATCCAAATGGAAAGGAATTAATGATGCTTGTGGCTTTTATGGTGATGATAATGAGGGCGTTAAAATCATGTTAATACACTTCCACATAAGCCGAAAAGAACACTAACATTTAAAATGGTATTTTTTCAAGTAAGAGTTAGTCCTATTTTATAATTGTGGCCTTGTTGTATTTCATAATGTTATGAATGTCTTTGTTTATATTTCCAGCATTTATATTTAATGGTTTTTTTGTTTTAATTTATAGGTTGCATTATAGTTTTATTAATTTTTATTTAATGATTAGTTTTATTTTATTAGTTGATGGTGTTATTTCGGTTGTTAATTTATCTGATGTTTTGCGTTAATTTTTATGTCATTTTTCTGTCACGTTAAAGTTATATTTCTGTCATGAAACGGTGTCATGTTTGCTTGCGAACAAAAACTGATTTATTTCGCTCACTTGTCCACAGTAATTCATTGATGTGAGCCATACAGATTTATTCAGGGGCCAGATATGTTTAATAAAACCATTCGTAAAACATCGCTTTGCATTGCGCTGACATTGGCGTTTAGCGCCAATGCGATGGCAGTGACTGAAATCCCTTTCTGGCATTCGATGGAAGGGGAGTTAGGTGTAGAAGTTAATTCATTAGCTGACCGATTTAACCAGTCCCATAGCGACTATAAAATCGTGCCTGTTTATAAAGGGAACTACGAGCAGAGCTTGGCGGCTGGGATTGCAGCATTCCGCTCCGGTAAAGCCCCCGCGATTTTGCAGGTATATGAAGTGGGTACTGCCACCATGATGGCCAGCAAGGCGATTAAGCCAGTATTCCAAGTATTTAAAGATGCCAATATCAAATTTGATGAGTCCGTGTTTGTACCAACAGTAGCCGGTTATTACACCGATGCCAAAACCGGCCACTTATTATCTCAACCATTTAACAGTTCCACTCCTGTGTTGTACTACAACAAAGATGCCTTTAAGAAAGCGGGGCTGAACCCGGATCAGCCGCCAAAAACCTGGCAGGAACTGGCTGCGGATACTGCAAAACTGCGTGCTGCGGGTTCAAGCTGTGGGTACGCCAGCGGCTGGCAGGGTTGGATTCAAATTGAAAACTTCAGTGCCTGGCACGGTCAACCTATTGCCAGCCGTAACAATGGCTTTGATGGCACTGATGCGGTACTGGAATTCAATAAGCCAGTACAGGTTAAGCACATCCAGTTGCTGGCAGATATGAATAAAAAAGGCGATTTCACCTATTTTGGCCGCAAAGATGAGTCCACTGCCAAGTTCTATAACGGTGATTGTGCCATTACCACTGCTTCTTCAGGTTCCCTTGCGGATATTCGCCATTACGCCAAATTTAACTATGGCGTTGGCATGATGCCTTACGATGCGGACGAAAAAAATGCACCACAAAATGCCATTATCGGCGGTGCTAGTCTCTGGGTGATGGATGGCAAAGATAAAGATACTTACAAAGGTGTAGCTGAATTCCTGCAATACTTGGCTCAACCGGAAATTGCTGCTGAATGGCATCAGAAGACGGGTTACCTACCAATTACGACGGCAGCCTATGAGCTGACTAAACAGCAAGGTTTCTATGATAAGAACCCAGGTGCTGATGTAGCGACTCGCCAGATGTTGAACAAACCGCCATTGCCATACACCAAAGGTTTGCGTTTGGGCAACATGCCACAGATTCGCACCGTGGTAGATGAAGAGCTGGAAGGGGTGTGGACCGGTAAGAAAACGCCTCAAGCTGCGTTGGATGGTGCCGTTAAGCGCGGTGATGTGCTACTGCGCCGCTTTGAACAAGCGAATAAATAAGGTTACTTGGCTACCTGGCTTGCCCGTTTGGGAGCGCTGTCTGCACCCAAACGGCCTGCGCCAGTAACGGCAAATAGCGTTGTACAGTATTGAGTTAGGACGCCACATTTTTGATTAGCACTCTGGTGTTATCAATACGTCGTCGGATAAACGGTTAATTTTATGTCATCTTCCCGTCCCGGTTTTTCCTGTAGTTGGTTGCCTTACCTGCTGGTATTGCCCCAATTGGTCATTACCGCTGTTTTCTTCCTCTGGCCTGCGGGTGAGGCGCTGTGGTACTCAGTACAAATGTTAGATCCCTTCGGTCTCTCCAGTGAGTTTGTTGGGCTGAGTAACTTTATTCAGCTTTTTCAGGATGAATATTATTTGGCTTCGTTTTATACCACGCTGATTTTTAGCTCGCTGGTGGCCGGTATTGGTTTGATTGTTTCGCTGTTTCTGGCTGCCATGGTGGATTACGTTCTGCGTGGCAGCCGTATCTATCAAACCTTAATGATTCTGCCGTATGCGGTGGCCCCTGCTGTCGCTGCCGTATTGTGGATTTTCCTATTCAATCCGGGGCTGGGGTTGATAACACATTTCCTTGCCACATTGGGTTACAACTGGAACCACGCGCAAAACAGCGGGCAGGCCATGTTCTTGGTAGTGTTGGCTTCAGTATGGAAGCAAATCAGCTATAACTTCCTGTTTTTCCTCGCCGCGCTGCAATCTATTCCGCGTTCATTGGTTGAAGCCGCTGTTATCGACGGCGCCGGGCCAGTGCGCCGCTTCTTCAATCTGGTGCTGCCGCTGATTTCACCGGTCAGTTTCTTCCTGCTGGTGGTGAATCTGGTCTATGCCTTCTTCGATACTTTCCCCGTTATTGATGCGGCGACAGGCGGTGGGCCGATGCAGGCCACGACGACCTTGATTTATAAGATTTATCGCGAAGGCTTTGCTGGCCTGGATTTATCGAGCTCTGCCGCTCAGTCGGTGGTGCTGATGTTGCTGGTGATTGGCCTGACGGTTATCCAGTTCCGCTTTGTTGAACGTAAGGTGCGTTACCAATGATAGAGAATCGTCGCGGGCTGGATATCTTTTGTCACGTCATGCTGATTATCGGCGTGTTACTGATCTTATTCCCACTGTATGTGGCTTTTGTTGCCGCGTCGCTAGATGACACCCAAGTGTTTCAGGTACCGATGACTCTGATACCTGGGCCTTATTTGTGGCAGAACATTAGTCACATCTGGCATGCCGGGGTGGGGAATAACAGTGCACCGTTCGGGTTGATGTTGTTTAACAGTTTTGTGATGGCGTTTGCGATTACTGTTGGCAAAATCACCGTGTCGATGTTGTCGGCTTATGCCATCGTTTACTTTCGCTTCCCGCTACGTAACCTGTTTTTTTGGTTGATTTTCCTGACACTGATGCTGCCGGTGGAAGTGCGTATTTTCCCAACAATTCAGGTGATTGCGAACCTGAATATGCTCGACAGTTATACCGGTTTGACCCTGCCGCTGATGGCGTCAGCTACCGCAACGTTCTTATTCCGCCAGTTCTTTATGACCTTGCCCGATGAGCTATTGGAAGCGGCGCGTATTGATGGTGCCGGGGCGATGCGCTTTTTTTGGGATATCGTATTGCCACTATCTAAAACCAATTTGGCCGCACTGTTTGTTATCACTTTTATCTATGGTTGGAACCAATATCTTTGGCCAATTCTGATTACCAGCGATGCCTCTATGGGCACTGCGGTGGCTGGGATAAGGAGCATGATCTCTAGCTCAGGTGCGCCAACCCAATGGAATCAGGTGATGGCAGCGATGATCCTGACTTTAATTCCACCGGTCGCGGTGGTCCTTCTGATGCAGCGTTGGTTTGTACGCGGCCTGGTAGACAGTGAGAAGTGATCTGATATGGCATGTTTAAAACTTCAGGCAGTAACCAAATCTTATGACGGCATCACGCCGGTGATTAAACAAATTGATTTAGATGTTGCCGACGGTGAATTTATCGTGATGGTTGGCCCCTCCGGTTGTGGTAAATCAACGCTGCTGCGTATGGTTGCTGGATTGGAGCGCACCACCAGTGGTGATATCTATATTGATAATCAGCGGGTTACCCATCTTGAACCCAAAGATCGTGGCATCGCGATGGTGTTTCAGAACTACGCGCTGTATCCCCACATGAGTGTGTTTGACAACATGGCTTATGGCCTAAAAATTCGTGGTTTTGGCAAAGAGCAGATCCGCCAGCGAGTGGATGAAGCCGCACGTATTCTGGAGCTGCAACCGCTACTAAAACGCAAACCGCGTGAACTATCTGGCGGCCAGCGGCAGCGGGTGGCAATGGGGCGGGCCATTGTGCGTGAACCGGCGGTTTTCTTGTTTGATGAGCCTCTTTCTAATCTGGATGCCAAGCTGCGGGTGCAGATGCGCCTTGAGCTGCAACAGTTGCACCGCCGGCTAAAAACCACCAGTCTGTATGTGACTCATGATCAGGTTGAGGCGATGACATTGGCTCAGCGGGTGATTGTGATGAACAAAGGTGTGGCGGAGCAAATCGGTACGCCAAGCGAGGTTTACCAACGGCCTGCGACACTGTTTGTGGCCAGTTTTATCGGCTCGCCTGCGATGAATTTGTTAGCCGGAACCGTCAGCCCGGATGGCGGTGCGTTTATTTTATCTGATGGCCTAACTCTGCCGTTGGAATTGCCACGGCCACAATGGGCGGATCGGCGCTTGACCCTGGGTATCCGCCCGGAGCATATTCAGCAGGCAACTTCGGCGCAGGGCATTGCGATGCCACTATTAACGCTGGAGTTGTTGGGTGCAGACAATCTGGCCCATGGTCAGTGGGGGGGGCAGAGTGTTATTGCCCGCCTATCCCATGAGGAAATGCCTGCGGTGGGTAGTACATTACATTTATATTTACCGCCAACGGCGCTGCACTTTTTTGATTCAGATAGCGGACTACGGATGGAATCATGAGTAAAAACTGGCCTTACCCTTCGATCGTCGCTCACCGTGGTGGCGGTTCACTGGCACCGGAAAATACCTTGGCAGCCATTGATGTTGGCGCTCGTCATGGTCACAAGATGATTGAGTTTGACGTCAAATTATCGCAAGACGGCCAGATCTTTCTATTGCATGACGACACGTTGGAACGCACCAGTAACGGCTGGGGAGTTGCCGGCGATTTGCCGTGGGAAAAACTTTTTCAGTTAGATGCCGGAGACTGGTATAGCACGGCATTTCGTGGTGAGCGCCTGCCTCTTTTATCTGAAGTGGCTGCTCGTTGTGCACAGCATGGTATGGCCGCTAATATTGAGATTAAACCCACCACCGGCGCTGAAATACCCACTGGTCGAGCCATTGCGCTGGCTGCCCGCCTGTTGTGGCAAGGTCAGGCGATACCGCCGTTATTGTCCTCTTTTTCGTTTGATGCATTAGCGGCGGCGCAGCAGGCTGCACCTGAGCTACCACGTGGTTTATTGTTGGATAAATGGGATGACAACTGGCAGGCGATGACCCGTCAGTTGGATTGTGTCTCTTTGCACATTAACCACAAACAATTGACTGCGGAGCGAGTGGCGTTACTCAAAGCCGCCGGGTTGCATATTTTGGTCTATACCGTCAACCAACCGGCGCGTGCGCAGGAATTGTTAAAGTGGGGCGTTGACTGTATCTGTACTGACCGTATAGATTTGATATGCCCTCGTCCTTGAAGCTACAGGGGGGTTAGCTTGCTGCCTACCTACCTGTAACTCCAATGACTTTGATATAAATAAAACAGGAAACAGAGTAGGTCAGCCATTCTTACATTTACGGGCTGACCTGGCCCGGCTTGACAGGAAGTGAACCATGCCCGCCTTTGTTATTTCGCTCTGGCACCAGATTGTGTTGTCTTCACCGCTATTTGTATTGCTTGCTTTGGGTTACTGTTTGGTACGATTTGGTAAATGGCCCTCTGCCATAACTGATGGCTTGACCCGCTTTGTTTTCTCCCTCGCATTGCCCGCTATGCTGTTTCGTATGATGTGCGATTTCTCTGAGCGCCCAGCGGTGGATGCGCGCCTGCTGATTGCCTTTTTTGGTAGTTGTTTGGTGGTGTTTATTATCGGGCGGGTTGTTGCCAGCCGGATATTTCATCTGGATGGCGTGTCCGGTTCCGTTTTTGCCCTCGGCGGCATTTTCTCTAATAACGTGATGCTGGGCCTGCCTATTGCCACCATTATGTTGGGGGAGAAATCAATCCCAGCAGTGGCGTTGGTTTTGGTGTTTAACGGCCTGATCCTCTGGACATTAGTCACCATCTCCGTGGAGTGGGCGCGCAATGGCTCGCCAACACTGGCGGGCTTTGCGAAAACTGCCCGTAGTGTGCTGACTAACCCTCTGATTATCGGCATTATTTCTGGTACTTTATTCAGCCTGACGGGTCTGCAATTACCGCAGTTTATTGATCAACCCGTAACGATGTTAGGGCAAGTAGCGCCGCCGTTGTCACTGATTGTATTGGGTATGGGGTTGGCAGAATATCGCGTCACGGAAGGCTGGCAAATCAGCAGTGCTATCTGTTTTCTCAAATTGATTGTTCAGCCGATGGTGATTTGGGCATTGGCATGGGCGATGGGCTTGCCAGAGCTTGAAACGCAGGTGGTGGTATTACTGGGATCAATGGCTACCGGTGTGAATGTGTACTTGATGTCACGCCAGTTTAATGTATTGACTGGCCCCGCAGCCGCCAGTTTGGTGATGTCGACGGTCTTGGCCGCAGTCACCACACCATTGATCCTGACTATTATCGGCGTGGGGATGTAACTCTCGGATGATTATTGGAATAGTACCAGAGATGAAGAAAGCTCAATTGGGTTAAATTCGAGCAGATGTAAACCTAGTTTATGTAAAGTTGCATGGCTGCTTCCGCTACAATTGCACTTTATCATCTCAATGAGCCAATCTATCGTGTTGTTACTGGTCGTTACCACCATTTTATGGGCATTTTCATTTAGCCTGATTGGCGAATATCTGGCAGGGCAGGTGGATAGCTGGTTCTCTGTGCTGATGCGGGTTGGGCTAGCTGCACTGGTCTTTTTGCCGTTTTTGCGCTGGAAAAACATCCACTGGCGGGTGATTTTGTTGTACATGGCCGTGGGTTCAATTCAGTTAGGTATCATGTACTTGTTCAGCTTCCGTGCGTATCTCTACCTGACGGTCCCGGAATTTTTGCTTTTCACGGTGATGACCCCGCTGTATGTCACCTTGATCTATGATCTACTGCGCCGCCAGCGCCTGCGCTGGGGTTATGCCCTGAGTGCGTTACTGGCTGTAGTTGGGGCGGCTATCATTCGCTACGACCATTTGAGTGAGCATTTTTGGTGGGGATTGTTGCTGGTTCAGGCGGCAAACCTCTGTTTTGCTATCGGGCAAGTGGGCTACAAACGCTTGATGGAAGTCCACCCGATCCCACAGCATGTAGCATTCTCATGGTTCTATATTGGTGCTTTCGCCGTCGCGGTTGTTGCCTGGTTTGCCTTTGGTAACCCACAAAAACTGCCCACGACGCAATTGCAGTGGGGCGTATTGGTGTGGTTGGGGGTGGGGGCTTCTGCGTTAGGTTATTTCATGTGGAACTATGGTGCGACACAAGTCGATGCTGGCACCCTGGGTATCATGAATAACGTGCATGTTCCGGCTGGGCTGCTGGTGAACCTGGCTATTTGGCAAGAAAAGCCCCATTGGCCCAGTTTTATCATTGGGGCCATTGTGATAATGGCTTCGCTATGGGTACATCGGCGTTGGGTCGCTCCGCATTCTTTACAAACGGCAGACTCTCGCAAGCGTGTTGCCGGGCCGAACGAATAAAAGCTTCAGTAACCGGTTGGCGCTGCTCTCCATCACGGACGGCGGCGTACAACCGGCTCCATAAACCATTTCCCAGCGTTTTAGTGGTGACCAATCCCTGGCGTTCGAAACTCTCTACCACCCAATGTGGCAGGGCGGCGATCCCCATGCGCGCTGACACCATTTGAATCAGTAGCAAAGTATTATCCACATTCTTTAGAGGTGGATTAACTCCTGCGGGTTGCAGGAAATGCCGCCAGACATCTAACCGTTGCCGCTGCACCGGATAAATCATTAACACTTCTTGTGCTAAATCTTCCGGCTCGATGCGAGCCTTATTGGCTAATGGGTGGTCTGGAGCCAGTACCAGACGCACCTCAAAATCAAACATTGGCGAATAGTGCAAACCACTACGCGGCAAGATATCTGATGTCAGCACCAGATCCAGCTCCCCTTGCTGCAAGGCGGGTTGAGGATCGAAAGTCACGCCTGATTGGAAGTCCATCGCCACTTGCGGCCAGCTCTTGTGAAAATTGTCTAATGCAGGTGCCAGCCATTGAATACAGCTATGGCACTCGATGGCGATGCGCAGCGCAGTTTGGTGCGGCTCATTGCAGGTTTGCAGTGCCTGTTTAATTTGTGGCAGCACTTGTTCTGCGAGTTGTAACAAGATCTCTCCCTGCGTAGTGAAACGTAGCGGCTGGCTTTTACGCACAAACAGACGAAAGCCAAGGCGTTGTTCCAGATCACTGAACTGGTGAGACAAAGCCGATTGGGTCTGATGAAGTTGTGTTGCTGCCGCCGCCAGCGAGCCGGTATTACGCAAAGCTTGCAGGGTGCGTAAGTGTTTCAGTTCGATCATGAGAGTCCTTCACAGTGACAGTGAACAAAATGCGCTTGTGGATTATACAGTACCTGCTGATTATGGATGTGTAAACATCTGGATGGCTAAATGGGAAATATGACGATGACAATTTTAAATCACACACTGGGTTTTCCGCGTGTAGGTCTGAAACGTGAACTGAAAAAAGCGCAAGAAAGTTACTGGGCAGGCAACTCCACGCAAGAAGAACTGCTCAATGTGGGTCGTGAATTGCGCGCCCGCCATTGGCAACAACAACAGCAAGCAGGTATTGATTTGGTGCCGGTCGGTGATTTCGCGTGGTATGACCATGTATTGACCACCAGCCTGCTGTTGGGCAACGTCCCTGAGCGCCATCAAAATGCGGACGGTTCTATTGATTTGGATACGCTCTTCCGTATTGGCCGTGGCCGTGCACCAACCGGTAAGCCTGCGGCAGCGGCGGAAATGACTAAATGGTTTAACACCAATTATCACTACATGGTGCCAGAATTCCAACAAGGTCAGCAGTTCAAACTGGGCTGGACTCAACTGCTGGATGAGGTGGACGAAGCGCTGGCATTAGGCCACAAAATTAAACCAGTATTGCTGGGTCCAGTAACGTATCTGTGGCTGGGTAAAGTTAAAGGCGAGCAGTTTGACCGCCTCTCTCTGCTGCAAGATATCCTACCGGTGTACCAACAAGTGCTGGCCGAATTAGCGAAACGTGGCATTGAGTGGGTACAGATTGACGAGCCTGCACTGGTTCTGGAGTTACCACCAGAGTGGCTGGGCGCTTATCAACAGGCTTATCAGGCGCTGGAAGGCAAAGTTAAATTGTTGCTGACCACCTATTTCGACAGCATCGGCCATAACCTTGACGTTATTCGTGAGTTGCCAGTGCAAGGTCTGCATGTTGATGTGGTTGCGGGTAAAGATGATATTGCTGTTCTGGATGCAACATTGCCAAAAGAGTGGCTGCTATCACTGGGGATAATTAATGGCCGTAACGTGTGGCGTGCTGACCTTAGCAACTGGTTCGAGCGCCTGCAACCACAGGTTAATGGTCGCCCATTATGGTTGGGTAGCTCTTGCTCCTTATTACACAGCCCGATTGATTTAAGTGAAGAAACACGTCTTGATGCAGAAGTGAAAAGCTGGTTTGCCTTTGCTCTGCAAAAATGCGCTGAACTGGCATTATTAACACAAGCATTAAACGCGCCGAGCGAAGCCAAACTGGCCGAGTTAGCTGCGTATAGTGCGCCGATCCGTGCCCGTCAATCCTCCAGCCGTGTTCATAATACGCAGGTGGAGCAACGTCTGGCGGCCATTACTGCGCAGGATATTGAACGCCAACTGCCTTATGAAGGCCGCGCTGAAGCGCAGCGTAAGCGCTTTAACTTACCGGCCTGGCCAACCACCACTATCGGCTCATTCCCGCAAACTACTGAGATCCGTGGTCTGCGTCTGGACTTCAAGCAAGGCCGTTTGGATGGGAAAAACTACCGCACAGGTATCAGCGAACATATCAAGCAAGCCATTGCTGAACAGGAGCGTTTAGGTCTGGACGTATTGGTTCATGGTGAAGCAGAACGTAATGATATGGTTGAATATTTTGGCGAGCATCTGGATGGATTCGTATTTACCCAAAATGGTTGGGTGCAGAGTTACGGTTCCCGCTGTGTTAAACCGCCAGTGATTATTGGTGACATCAGTCGCCCGGAAGCGATCACGGTTGAATGGGCCAAATATGCTCAATCTCTGACGGACAAACCAGTAAAAGGTATGTTGACCGGCCCGGTCACTATCCTGTGTTGGTCATTCCCGCGCGAAGATGTTAGCCGTGAAACCATCGCCAAACAAATTGCACTGGCGCTACGTGATGAAGTGGAAGATCTGGAGAAAGCCGGTATTGGTATCATCCAGATCGATGAGCCTGCGCTGCGTGAAGGCTTACCCCTGCGCCGTGCCGATTGGCAAGCGTATCTACAATGGGCCGTTGATGCCTTTAAACTGAATGCGGCTGTCGCGCAGAATGACACCCAGATTCATACTCATATGTGTTATTGCGAGTTTAATGACATCATGGACTCCATTGCTGCGCTGGATGCTGATGTGATTACCATCGAAACCTCTCGTTCAGATATGGAATTGCTCGAATCATTCGAAGATTTTGCTTACCCGAATGAAATTGGGCCCGGCGTTTATGATATTCACTCGCCGAATGTGCCAAGTGTGGAGTGGATTGAAGCATTACTACGTAAAGCCGCTCAACGTATCCCGGCAGAACGTTTGTGGGTTAACCCGGATTGTGGTTTGAAAACGCGTGGCTGGCCAGAAACCCGCCAGGCATTGGCAAACATGGTACTGGCTGCGCAACGTTTGCGTGAAGAACAAGTCTGATGCTATCTCGGTCTAATCGTTAAATTCTGGGCGCATCTCGCGCCCTTTTTATTGCCGTTATTTCACTTCTTCAGATATGGGATTGGCGGCAACACCATGTTGATTAAACCAGTCGAGCATCCGCTGCCAGCCATCCAGTGCGGATTCGGCGTGATAACTTGGGCGGTAGTCAGCATTAAAAGCATGCCCGGCATCTGGATAAACAATGATTTCTGCATCGGCATTTGCTGCACGTAACGCCTGACGCATAGTATCGATATGTTCTTGCGTAATACTGCCATCTTTACCGCCATACAACCCCAGCACCGGAGCACTGAGATCGACTGCGATATCCACCGGAGATTTGGGTAACAGTAAGGTTTTTTCACCGACCAGTTTGCCATACCAAGCCACTGCCGCTTTTAACTGTGGGTTATGGGCTGCATACAACCACGCAATCCGCCCACCCCAGCAAAATCCGGTAATGGCCAGTTTACTGGTATCCCCGCCATGGCGTGATGCCCAATGTGCCGCATGATCAAGATCTACCATAACCTGACGGTCTGGTACTTTACCCACCAGGTTTTTCACTAATGCATTGATATCATCATATTCTTTGGCATCGCCTTGCCGAAAGAACAGCTCAGGGGCAATTGCCAGATACCCCTGTTTCGCTAGTCTGCGGCAGATATCCTGAATATGTTCATGCACGCCAAAGATTTCTTGCACGACAATAACCACCGGATATGGCCCATTTTGTTGGGCCGGTTTAGCAATATAGGCCGGTAACTCATCGCCTTGAGACGGAATGGTGGTTTCCCCGCAGTGAATGCCTTGTTGATCGGTATGGCGGATCGTCGAGGCCAGTGGGTCTACCGCAGGGGTGAAACCGCCTGCTGCCTGCCGGAGAGTCATAAGTTGATCAGTTTTCACTGTAGTCTCCTTGCGATATGAGGAAAAAACTTCTGGTTTAATTACCTATTGCGCCCTGCTTTTTGCTGTTGCCGAGTTTAACTATAGGTAATCTTTGAGATTAATGAGATCAGGTTTTTTGTAATTATAATTTCTGGTGATTCACATCTTGAATTTTATAGCTCAGGCTAATGGTTGGATAACGCTTAATAATCGATAGACGTTAACGATTTATAGAAGCTAGCAATTAACAGCAGGATATTGGTCTATCATTCCTGCTAATAGATAAAATATATTCTTCATACTTGGTATCGCAGTGGTGTGAGCTGCAACTGCAATCAGCTTGGATATAATTGCCATTTTTCGCTATGTTTGTCTGAAAAATAGCCTTAATTGCCTTTATATGTGATTCGCATCACACTTAAAATGTATTTGTATAACTCATTTCTTTTGGCTAAGTGACCATCATCACGAAATGAAGTGGCGATTTTGAGTAAAGTATTTCTTTGCACCTCCCTACAACATCTCTCATGAAAGAGGAGTCTCACACATGGCTAAATCCGACGTTTTTCACTTGGGCCTGACTAAAAATGATCTGCAAGGGGCGACTCTGGCTATCGTTCCGGGTGATCCGCAGCGTGTTGAGAAAATCGCTAAATTGATGGATAACCCAGTACATCTGGCCTCTCATCGTGAATTTACTTCGTGGCGCGCCGAATTGGATGGCAAAGCGGTGATCGTCTGCTCAACGGGTATCGGTGGTCCATCGACGTCTATTGCGGTTGAAGAACTGGCACAGCTTGGTGTACGGACTTTCCTACGTATTGGTACCACTGGTGCTATTCAGCCACATATTAATGTTGGTGATGTGTTGGTTACCACCGCCGCCGTGCGTTTAGACGGTGCCAGCCTGCACTTTGCGCCGATGGAGTTCCCGGCAGTGGCTGATTTTACCTGTACCACCGCATTAGTTAATGCAGCCAAATCAGTGGGTGCGACTACCCATATTGGCGTGACGGCCTCTTCCGATACCTTCTATCCGGGGCAGGAGCGTTATGACACCTTCTCTGGCCGTGTGGTCAGCCGTTTTAAAGGCTCCATGGAAGAATGGCAATCTATGGGCGTGATGAATTATGAAATGGAATCTGCAACCTTGCTCACCATGTGTGCCAGCCAAGGTTTGCGTGCCGGCATGGTCGCAGGGGTAATTGTAAACCGTACCCAGCAAGAGATCCCAAACGAAGAAACCATGAAAGCGACTGAAAGTGACGCAGTGAAAATTGTGGTAGAAGCGGCGCGTCATTTGATCTAAGACCGCCATCTGAGCTAACAGCGACGATTGGCGAGTCAACAAACTGTCTGTTATCGGGTCAGTCTTCTGGCCCGTTTTTTATTTTTCCGGTTTATCTGCTAAGGTCATCACTCTTATAAAGAACAATAATAAGAGGAAAGTATGACGACAACTGCTCTATCTCATCCCTCCCTAATCCCACTTGATGGCGGTATTAATTTTCGTGATCTTGGCGGTAATCAGGCTGCTGACGGGCGGCGTATCAAGCGCGGATTGCTGTTTCGCTCAGGCGCACTCGACCGCTTAAGTGTGAGAGATTGTGATTTCCTCAGTAGCGGCTCGGTCGCTCAAATTCTTGATTATCGCGATGCCGATGAAGTTCAGGCTAAACCAGATGTGGTGTGGACTGGCGCCAGTTATCACAATATTCCGGCCAACCCGCTGAGCAGTGAAGTCAATGCCAATTTGGAAAAGCTGACTAACGAGACATTAGCGACATTTGATGCCCGTGGTTTTATGTTAGAGCTTTATCGCCGACTGCCTTTTAATAATCAAGCCTATAAACAACTGGTTGGGTTGTTGCAAAATTGTGCATCCCCAGAGCATGCTGCTGCGGGGGTGGTACAACATTGCGCGGTCGGGAAAGACCGTACTGGTATTGGTTCTGCGCTGGTGTTATTTGCCTTGGGGGCCGATGAAGCGACGGTATTGGAAGACTACCTATTGACCGAAACTACTCTGGCCCCTTTCCGTGAGCATATGCTGGCAGAGTTGGCACTCAAACTGAATGACCAAGCGTTAGGGCAATTCGCTTTTGTCTTATCGGCCAAAGAAGAGTTTATTCAAACTGCTCTGCGTAGTATTCAACAGCGTTATGGTAGTCGTGAACAGTGGTTGCAACAGGAGTTCGGCCTGGGTAGCGCTGAGCGCGGAAAGTTACAGTCCTATTTTTTAGAGTAGTCGTTTATCTACCCGCACTCTTGCTGATCTTTATAATATTGAGTCACCACTGGGTGGCTCTTTTTAACCGCTTAATGATACAAACTACCGCTTAACCAGATCGCTGATATTTCTCTTAGGGGCCAGGCGTATGTTAACGCCTGACAAATTCCCTGGAGAGAATGCTCATGCAACATGCGATTACCTTTGTTATCGCTTCAGCGTGTATCCTTATGATCTGCTACCGTTTATACGGTATCTTTTTTGTTCGTAAGGTACTGCGCGTCGATGACAGTGAAGTAACACCTTCCCACACCTTCGAAGATGGTAAAGATTACGTTCCAACTAAAAAATGGGTGAACTTTGGTAGCCACTTTGCGGCAATCGCTGCGGCTGGTCCATTGGTCGGCCCTGTGCTGGCAGCCCAATATGGTTATTTACCTGGGTTTCTGTGGCTGTTGATCGGTTGTGTGATCGGCGGCGCGGTTCACGATACGGTTGTTCTGTTTGCCTCCATGAAGCATCAGGGGAAATCCCTGTCTGAGGTGGCAAAATCAGAGCTTGGCCCTGTTGCTGGCTGGTGTACCGGTCTGGCAATGTTGTTCATCATCACTATTACCATGGCCGGCTTGTCGATGGTTGTGGTACATGCACTGGAACGTAACCCTTGGGGTACTTTCGCTGTGTTCATGACGATCCCTATCGCTATCTGCGTTGGCTTGTGGGAGCGCATGACCGGCAGCATGAAAGGCGCTTCTTATGTCGGTATCGCCGCTATCATGGTGTGTGTATTTGTCGGCCCTTATATTGAAGGAACCTGGTTGGGCGATTGGTTAATGCTGAAAGCTGATACCGTCAGTATCATCCTGCCAATGTACGCTTTCTTTGCGACCGCACTCCCTGTGTGGATGCTATTAACCCCTCGTGGTTACCTTTCCAGCTTTATGAAAATCGGTGTATTCGGTGCGTTGATTGTTGGGGTTGTATTTATTAACCCTGAGATTCAATTCCCGGCATTGACCCAGTTTATTCATGGTGGTGGCCCGGTTCTGGCAGGCCCAGTCTGGCCGTTTATCTCCATTACCATTGCCTGTGGTGCTATTTCTGGTTTCCATGCCTTTATCGGCTCAGGGACAACACCAAAACAGATCGACAAATGGAGTGATATCTTGCCAGTCGGCTTTGGTGCGATGCTGGCGGAATGTATGGTTGGGGTTATGGCCCTGATCGCAGCAACCTCCTTGCATCCTGCTGACTACTTTGCGATTAACTCTTCCGCTGAAGCCTGGAGCATGCTCGGCATGGACGTGGTTAACCTGCCAAAACTGAGCCAGGAAATTGGTCTGGATCTGTATGGTCGTACCGGTGGTGCGGTAACCTTAGCTGTTGGTATGACGGATATCTTCATTCGTGTGCCATGGTTCAGCAGTCTGGCGGCTTACTTCTTCCAATTTGTTGTTATGTTTGAAGCGGTATTTATTCTGACCGCTGTTGACTCCGGCACGCGTGTTGCTCGTTACCTGCTGCAAGACTTCTTGGGTGATATTTGGGCACCACTGAAACGTACTGATTGGTTACCGGGTACATTGGCATGTAGTGTTATTGCCTGTGCTTTGTGGGGTTACCTTCTTAATTCAGGTGATATCAACTCCGTCTGGGCGTTGTTCGGCGTATCAAACCAGTTAATGGCTTCTGTTGGTTTAATCATCGGTGCCACGATTATTCTGCGGTTGGCAACCAAGCGTATTTACATGCTGACCTGTGTTATTCCACTGGCCTATCTGTTTGTGACCGTAAACTATGCCGGTTACTGGATGATCACTCACGTGTATTTCAACTCAGCAGCGAAGGGCTACAATCTGTTCAATGGCATCATCTCGATTATTATGATGACTCTGGGCGTTATTATCCTGATATCAGCACTGAAAAAATGGCGTGAACTGTGGATCCGCCGCTCTGCCGAAATGGCTGGCAATAAAGTGGTGACAGCTAACGCCTGATCTCTCTGATTGATTGCATTAACCTGCATTCCTTGTTACTTGAAGTTGCAGCACAGTGAGTGGCGCTCACTTACACGAATCACTGACTTGAGCCAGATTATCAGGATTCGTTCGTTGGCAGCCGGGCTGTAACGGCAATGACCTTGGGTCTATAAACGGTCGGAATCTTCCGGCCGTTTATTTTTTGTTAAACAAAGATCGCGACACATTGGGTATGCTAATAGCAACTATGTTGCTAACAGAAAAATGCATATGACCCTGAATGATGTCATTACTATCGTTATCGATTTTGTTCGTGAACACGAGGCATGGGCGATTCCTATCGTCTTTATTCTGGCTTTTGGTGAGTCGCTCGTCTTTCTTTCTTTACTGCTACCTGCAACGGTTATCTTGCTCGGATTGGGGGCGCTAATCGGTGAAAGTGGTATCTCTTTCTGGCCAATTTGGGCCGCTGCTGCGGCAGGTGCTTTCTTTGGCGACTGGCTCTCCTATTGGGTTGGTGTCCATTACAAAGACCGAGTCGGCACTCTGTGGCCACTTTCCCGCAATCCTCAGTTACTCGTTCGTGGCCATGCATTCTTTGAGCGTTGGGGATTCTTTGGCGCGTTTATTGGCCGTTTCTTTGGCCCACTCCGTGCAGTTGTCCCTTTGGTTGCCGGTATCTGTACTATGCCAAAGTTCTATTTTCAGTTAGCCAATATCACTTCCGCTATAATTTGGGCCTTCGGTATTCTGGCTCCAGGTGCGTTCGGCATTCAATGGCTATCTCACTGGATAGATTAAGTCAGTAAGTGGCACGTCGCTCGTCAATGGATAGCTGTTTTAACCTATTTTGGGTCGCAAGGTGAGCGTTTTTTGGACTGTGTGTTATTTGTGCGCACAGCTTCGCAAGATAGCATGTAACGGAAAAACACTCTGGACATCCATACAGTATCCCCTTACCTTGACTGACAATAGGTTAATGGGGAGATAACCGTGGATATCAGTTTATTTTATGGGCTGGCGGGTTGCCTTATCGGTGGTCTTATTGGTTGGCTAATTGCTAGCTTGTACCAGCAGCGGAATAAAGCGCAGCAGGATATAGAACGGCGATTACTAGAGCAGGCCTTACAGCAGACACAGCAGGGTTCTGTCGAGCTACAGGCTGTTTTACAGCGTAACGAACAGCAATTACGGCAAGGTGAATTGGAACAACGTAATTTGCACAGCCAATTGGCGGCAAATGCTGAAAAACTGCAACAGTTGGCCCATTGGCGTAATGAATGTGATCAACTCAATCAAGAACTCCGCGCTCAAAGAGAAGTGAATAGCGCCCAAGAGGCGGAACTGCGCGAAGTCACTATCCGCCTGGAAGAAACGCGTCTGACTAGCGAGGAAAAACAGCGACTCCTCATTAACAGTGAACAGCGGCTGACCACACAATTCGAAAATCTGGCGAACCGCATCTTTGAACAAACTGGCCGTCGTGCGGACGAACAAAATAAACAAAGTCTGGACAGCCTATTACTGCCTTTACGGGAACAGTTGGATGGTTTCCGCCGTCAGGTTCAGGATAGCTTTGGACAGGAAGCCAGGGAGCGCCACACGCTGACCCATGAAATACGCAGTCTGCAACAATTGAATGCTCAAATGGCGAGGGAAGCACTAAACCTGACTAAGGCACTGAAAGGTGATAATAAAACGCAGGGGAACTGGGGTGAAGTCGTTCTGGCTAAAGTGCTTGAAGCTTCGGGGCTGCGTGAAGGTTATGAGTATCAAACGCAGGTGAGTGTAAAGCTTGATAGCAACAGCCGTATGCAGCCAGATGTCATTGTGCGCCTACCTCAGGGTAAAGATGTGGTGATTGACGCTAAAATGTCGTTGGTTGCATATGAACGCTATTTTAATAGCGAAGATGACGCAGAGCGGGAAGTCGCGCTGAATGAGCATTTATCGTCGCTGCGCGCCCATATTAGAATGTTGGGCCGTAAGGATTACCAGCAACTTCCGGGATTGCGGTCGCTTGATTATGTACTGATGTTCATTCCGGTTGAACCTGCTTTTCTGGTGGCCATTGACCGCCAGCCAGAGTTGATAAGTGAAGCACTACAGCACAATATTATGTTGGTTAGCCCGACAACATTGCTGGTGGCTTTGCGGACTATTACCAATTTATGGCGCTACGAACATCAAAGTCAGAATGCACAGCGTATTGCCGATAAAGCCGCCAAACTCTATGACAAGTTGCGCTTATTTGTTGATGACATGGAATCATTGGGGCAAAGCCTCGATAAAGCGCACCTAAGTTATCGTCAGGCAATGAACAAACTGTCGCAAGGCCGTGGTAACCTGATTGGGCAAGTAGAAAGTTTTCGCACACTGGGGGTCGAGGTAAAACGGCCTATTAGCCCATTACTGGCGGAAAGAGCCAGTGCTGAGCATCAACCAGAAGGCGATTTAGCGCTATCCGATGATGTTGAGTCAGAGACATATCCAAAGCAATCAGGATTACAGTAAGGCAACATGAGTGGCACCGCTGAGTTGACTTAAAATCAGTGAGTTGAGTGAGAGCCGCCAATGCCGCTGTCTCCTTGTGAGAGAAGGGTTTCAATGATTTGGCACCGCTGAAGTATCAGGGTTAGTTGCATGTTCCTCTTATGTATGATGTTGAGAAGACTGCGAATAAGTAGTTACCTTAATACCAGGTGAGGTGGGGCTTTCATCGGAGTTCTGGTACAATTCCTCGAAAGATTGACTGAAAAGCAGGCACAGAAAATGGTAGATCAGGAGAAGGAAACCACTCATTTTGGTTTCCGCACCGTAGCCAAAGAACAGAAAGAAGGCATGGTGGCAGAAGTATTTCATTCCGTAGCGGCCAAATATGATCTGATGAATGACCTGATGTCATTCGGCGTTCACCGTATTTGGAAGCGTTTTACCATTGACTGTAGTGGCGTTCGGCGCGGTCAACGGGTATTGGATCTCGCAGGTGGTACCGGAGATTTAACGGCCAAATTCTCTCGCCTTGTGGGTGAGCAGGGTGAAGTAGTTTTGGCTGATATCAACGAATCTATGTTGCGTATGGGTCGAGAAAAGCTACGTGACAAAGGCATTGTTGGTAATGTCAGTTATGTGCAAGCTAACGCAGAGGCTTTACCTTTCCCTGATAATTACTTTGATTGCATTACCATTTCATTCGGCTTGAGAAATGTGACCGAAAAAGAAAAGGCTCTGCGCTCTATGTTTCGGGTATTGAAGCCCGGTGGTCGTTTGTTAGTTCTTGAATTCTCCAAACCACTGCTCGAGCCTTTGAGCAAAGCCTATGATGCTTATTCCTTCCATATTTTGCCCAAAATTGGCGAACTTGTGGCTCAGGACTCTGAAAGTTACCGTTATTTAGCGGAGTCTATTCGGATGCACCCGGATCAAGAAACACTGAAAGGCATGATGATAGATGCCGGGTTTGAAAACGTAACCTATTCCAATTTAACCGGTGGCATTGTTGCGTTACATCGGGGCTTTAAGTTTTAACAGGAATATGGCTATGCCGCTAAAATCACTGATATTTAAATCCTTCTCACTGAAACCGATGTTGCTGTCGCAACTCATTACTGCCGCGATAGAAACGTCATTAAACAGTGTGCTATTTCGCGATAAAAGCATGAAGACAGCACGTTTACGCTTGGTGGGGAAAGTCCTGCGTATCGAGTTACGTGAGATCAATTTTCCTTTGCTGCTGGTATTCAGTGAGCGGCAGGTTGACGTGTTAAGTCAATGGGATGGTGATACGGATTGCATAGTTAAAACCGAAGTTGCTGTGCTGGCAAAACTGCGGGATCGCCAGCAACTTTCACCTTTGATGCGTAGCGGTGAACTGATTGTCGAAGGCGATATACAGGTGGTTCAGCAACTTGTCGCGCTTTTGGATCTCGCTGAGTGGGATCCGGCAGAGTGGCTGGCACCTTATATCGGTGATATTGCAGCGGAAACTATCGGGCAGGCGGTGCATAAAAGTAGCCATTTTCTCAGTGGACAATTGCGGCAACAGCAGCACTATCTGGCTGAAGCCATAACCGAAGAATGGAAAATGGCTCCAGCACCGCTGGAAGTGGTGTGGTTTAACGAAGAGGTTGATGCCACTGTTCGTGCAACTGAGGCATTAAATGCCAGATTGGCAACCATGGAGAAAAAACAATGACGCCAGGAGAACTTCGGCGCCTGTATCTAATTATTCGGGTTTTCTTGAGCTATGGGTTAGATGAGTTAATCCCGAATATCCGCCTGACGCTGCCACTACGTCTTGGCCGTCATCTGTTTTTCTGGTTGCCGAATCGAAATAAAGATAAGCCATTGGGTGAGCGCTTACGCCTTGCCTTGCAGGAGTTAGGGCCCGTTTGGATCAAATTTGGTCAGATGATGTCCACTCGCCGTGATCTCTTCCCACCGGCAATTGCTGATCAACTCGCTCTGTTACAAGACCGGGTTGCTCCATTTGATGGTGCGCTTGCGCGCAAGCATATTGAAATAGCGATGGGTGGCCCACTAGAAACCTGGTTTGACGATTTTGATCAGCAAGCACTCGCCTCTGCCTCAATTGCTCAGGTACATACGGCGCGTTTAAAAGAGAATGGTCAGGAAGTGGTTCTTAAAGTGATTCGTCCTGATATCTTGCCGATTATCAAAGCAGACGTGCGCTTGATGTACCGGTTGGCGGGCTGGGTACCCAAATTATTGCCTGATGGCCGTAGATTGCGTCCACGCGAAGTGGTGCGTGAATACGAAAAAACGCTGTTGGATGAGCTGAACCTGCTGCGTGAGGCAGCTAATGCTATTCAATTACGTCGTAATTTTGAAGACAGCCCAATGCTCTATATTCCCGAAGTCTATTCTGATTATTGCCGGGAAAGTGTATTGGTGATGGAGCGTATTTACGGCATTCCGGTATCTGATATTGCGGCTTTAGAAGACCAAGGCACCAATATGAAGTTGCTGGCCGAACGTGGGGTCCAGGTCTTCTTCACCCAAGTTTTTCGTGACAGTTTCTTCCATGCAGATATGCATCCAGGGAATATTTTTGTCAGCTATGAGCATCCTCATGATCCACTTTATATCGGTATTGACTGCGGTATTGTTGGCTCACTGAATAAAGCGGATAAACGTTATTTGGCCGAAAACTTTATTGCTTTCTTTAATAGGGACTATCGGCGGGTTGCTGAATTGCACGTTGATTCAGGTTGGGTTCCCCGTGATACCAATGTTGAGGATTTTGAGTTCGCTATCCGTACTGTTTGTGAACCTATTTTTGAAAAACCACTGGCTGAAATATCATTCGGGCATGTGTTGTTGAATCTCTTTAACACTGCGCGCCGCTTTAACATGGAAGTGCAGCCACAGTTGGTTCTGTTACAAAAAACCTTATTGTATGTCGAAGGCTTAGGGCGTCAGTTATATCCTCAGCTTGATCTCTGGACAACAGCGAAACCGTTCCTGGAAAGCTGGCTGCGGGATCAAGTCGGTCTGCCTGCTGTGATCCGAGCATTGAAAGAAAAAGCGCCTTTTTGGGCAGAAAAATTCCCTGAGTTGCCTGAACTGGTTTACGACAGCTTGCAGCAACATAAATTTTTACAGCAAAGTGTTGATAAACTGACTACTCAGATGCAAGGTCAGCAACAACGTCAGGGGCAGTCACGGTATTTGTTCGGCGTTGGCGCTACACTGTTAGTCAGTGGTACCATTTTATTTTTGGCTGATGCGGTAGAAATCTCTGCGGGGTTCATGATCGCAGGTGTGTTGGCCTGGTTTGTCGGTTGGCGACGAACCAGCTAATTTATTTATGGCTAAGAGTACCAATTAATAAACTAGGGCCTAGCTTAGGCGTTATGTCTGAGTGTTATGTAAAAGTTGTTCAAGAAGTCATTCATTAGTTAAAAAACGTTATGCGTGAGTTCAAAATGCGGTAAGTTAGATTAGTATCCAAAGGGGTTGTATGGCGTATAATGCGGCCCTCTGTGGAATAACCCCTGTAATATAGAGGTGAATGTGATGGGCGGTATAAGTATTTGGCAGTTGTTAATCATTGCCGTGATTGTTGTTCTGTTGTTTGGTACTAATAAACTGCGGACTTTGGGGTCAGATCTGGGTGCATCCATCAAAGGTTTTAAAAAGGCAATTGGTGATGATCCACAGACTCCTCCAACTAACGTTGATAAAACCAGCAACGATGCTGATTTTGCAAAATCAATTACTGAAAAACAGCAGCCGGTAGTTAAAGCTGAAGAGTCTAAGAGTCACGACAAAGAGCAGGGATAAGCTGTGTTCGACATCGGGTTTAGTGAGCTGCTGCTGGTACTCGTGATCGGCTTGGTCGTACTTGGGCCGGAAAGATTACCGGTTGCTGTAAGAACGGTGGCCGGTTGGATTCGTACACTGCGTTCACTGGCGGCAACAGTGCAAAACGAGTTGGCACAAGAACTTAAGATACAAGAGTTGCAAGACAGTCTAAAAAAAGCAGAGCAGGTTGGCTTGCAGAATCTGACACCAGAGCTGAAAGCTTCGATGGATGAACTTAAAGAAGCTGCAGAAGCGCTGAAACGTTCTTATCATTCTGACGTTAGTTCACCAGCACCACATACTATCCATAATCCGCTGGTGACTGAACCGGAAGCGATTCATGATGGTGCCACACCTGCTGAGTCAGCAACTCAAGCTTCGGCATTACCGCAAGTTCCTGATGTCGATAATATGGGTACGTCGGTTAAAGCTAAAGCTAACGTTGAAATTGCACCTGCTAGCGTTGAGAAACCCGTAGTTCAGGTTGAGGAATCTGTTAAGCCTGTTTCTATTGTCGCCGTGGATCCTGTGACTGTTACGAATCCACCCGTAACTAAGGTCAAAACTACCGCAACTGACTCCCATAGCACTGATTCATTCAGTGCTGAACAACCTCGAACTCACCAACCTGGCGGCGATCGGTAAACATGGCTGTTGATGATACCCAACCCCTAATCACTCATTTGATAGAACTGCGTAAGCGGCTATTGAATTGCATAATCACTATTTTGGTAGTTTTTTTGGTATTGGTATTTTTTGCCAATGATATTTATCACTTGGTATCAGCACCGTTAATCAAACAGTTGCCTGCTGGTGCCAGTATGATCGCAACAGATGTTGCATCGCCTTTCTTTACCCCAATTAAATTGACCATGATGGTATCGGTGTTTGTTTCAGCACCGATGATTCTTTATCAGGTGTGGGCATTCATTGCTCCAGCGTTGTATAAGCATGAACGTCGCCTGATGGTGCCACTGTTGATATCCAGTAGTCTGTTGTTTTATCTGGGTATGGCATTCGCCTACTTTGTGGTTTTCCCGTTAGCTTTTGGATTTTTTGCCAAAACTGCACCAGAAAGCGTGCTAATTGCCACTGATATCACTAAGTACCTCGATTTTGTTATGGCGCTCTTTATGGCTTTTGGTATTTCTTTTGAAGTTCCGATTGCGATAATTCTACTGTGCTGGGCTGGGGTAACAACACCTGAAGCATTGAAGAAAAAGCGCCCTTATGTGTTTGTTGGCGCTTTTGTTGTCGGCATGCTCCTCACCCCGCCAGATGTGCTGTCTCAGACATTATTAGCGATCCCGATGTATCTGTTATTTGAAATTGGGCTGTTCTTTGCTCGTTTTTATACGGGTAAACAACGTCGTGCTGATATTGACGAAGAGGATGAAGGGGCTGATAACCATCCGAAAGTACCTTAAATCTATGGGTATATGCCTTGATATTTTAGCCGCCCTTTGAGGCGGCTTCTGTTTTGGAACGCTCATGTTTGATATTGGTGTGAATTTAACCAGCTCGCAATTTGCTAAAGATTACTCACAGGTGGTCAGCAGAGCTAAAACGGCCGCAGTTACTGGTATGCTTATTACGGGTACTGATATTGAAGAAAGTCAGGCGGCACTTGAGCTTGCCCTTGCCTATCCTGGCTACTGCTGGTCAACTGCGGGTGTTCATCCCCATCAGGCGAGTCGTTGGCAAATAGATGTTGAGCAGCAAATCAGATCATTAGCAGCACATGCGGCAGTGGTTGCTATTGGTGAATGTGGGCTAGATTTTAATCGCAATTTCTCAACTCCGGCAGAACAAGAAATAGCATTTACCGCGCAACTGGCGTTGGCTGCCGAACTCGAATTGCCGGTGTTTTTACATTGCCGCGATGCTCATGAACGTTTCATTACCCTACTTGCGCCTTGGCTAGATAAACTCCCCGCGGCGGTTGTGCATTGCTTTACTGGCACGGCTGATGAGTTGGACTCTTGTCTGGCATTGGGCTTATCTATTGGTATTACCGGTTGGGTGTGTGATGAGCGCCGTGGCCTTGAGTTGCGGGCGTTACTGCCACGTATTCCTGTTCAGCAATTATTGCTGGAAACAGATGCCCCCTATTTATTGCCAAGGGATTTACATCCTAAGCCAGCATCCCGCCGCAATGAACCCTGCTTTCTACCCCATATCGTCCAGCAAGTTGCTGTCTGGCGACAAGAAGACCCTAAATGGCTGGGGCAGAAAACTGATGAAAACGCCCGCCGGATTTTCCGGTTGGTTTGAGTTAGGAGAACAAGATGAGCTATGCATTTCCGGGCACCTTCCCTGGTCGCCGTATGCGCCGTGTGCGCCGTCATGATTTCAGTCGTCGTCTGGTCGCAGAGAATCAACTGACAGTCAATGATCTGATCTATCCGGTATTTGTGATGGAGGGGACCAACCAGCAGCAAACCGTCCCTTCAATGCCGGGTGTTTCGCGTATGACGATCGATCTGCTAGTGAAAGAAGCTGAGGCCATAGCGAAGCTAGGTGTGCCGGTCATATCGCTGTTTCCAGTTATTGAATCTGGCTTGAAATCATTACATGCCGAAGAAGCCTATAACCCGGATGGCTTGGTACAAAGAACCGTGCGTGCGTTAAAGGACGCAGTACCAGAGTTAGGTATCCTTACTGATGTCGCTCTCGATCCTTATACAACCCACGGGCAAGATGGGGTGATTGATGCCGATGGCTATGTCATCAATGACATTACTAAAGAGATTTTAGTCCGTCAGGCGTTATCACATGCCGAGGCCGGTGCCGAGATTGTCGCGCCAAGCGATATGATGGATGGCCGCATCGGTGCTGTGCGCGATCAGTTAGAGCTACAAGGGTTTGTGAACACGCAAATCATGGCCTATTCAGCGAAATATGCGTCTTGCTACTATGGCCCATTCCGAGATGCCATTGGCTCTAGCAGTAATCTGAAAGGTGGGAATAAGAAAACCTATCAGATGGATCCCGCTAACAGTGATGAGGCTCTACAAGAGATTGCTCAGGACTTGCAGGAAGGTGCTGACATGGTGATGGTTAAACCAGGAATGCCATATTTGGATGTGGTACGTAGGGTGAAAGATACCTTTGGCGTGCCAACCTTCGCCTATCAGGTGTCAGGTGAATATGCTATGCATATGGCGGCCTTCCAGAATGGCTGGTTGCAAGAGAAACCAACCGTTATGGAGTCTCTGTTGTGCTTTAAGCGAGCCGGTGCTGATGGGGTATTAACTTATTTCGCCAAGCAAGTCGCACAATGGCTACATGACGATCATATGCAACGTTAAGCTACAAGGATGGTTGTTGATAAGGTAGGTACCGAGCGTGCCTACCTTGGCAGATATATTATTGCTTTTCGAATTGGCGATTATCCAAACTTTGCATCACCTGGCTATTAAGCATATTCAGTAACAACATTGAACGCGCTTCACCGTCTGGTTCAGTATAAATCGCCTGTAACCCGGCAAAAACACCCTCAATGATCGTCACGATATCACCTGGAACCGGCACTTCTGGGGCAATGATTTTATCCATCGTATGGGATTGCATCTCGGCAATAACAATTGCTGGGATTACTGCGGGTTGTGCGCCAAAACGAACGAAATGGCTTACACCACGAGTTGCACTGATTGTTGTGGTGTGAATATATTCAGGATCGAACTCCACAAACAGATAGTTAGGGAATAGTGCCTCACTTGCCTCGATACGTTTCCCACGCACTATCTTTTCGATAGTCACTATCGGTGTCCAGCAATTCACTGTTTGCCGTTCTAAATGTTCCTTGGCGCGCAAAAGCTGACCACGTTTACAATATAATAAATGCCAGTGTTTCATAAATTCACATGCCCTTGGGTACTACTTGGCAGCATAGCAAAAGTATGGGGATATATATAGTGAGGAAGAATACATCAACTCGGTGTATATAGTTTGTGATACAAAGATTTAGTCTACTTTATATCGACAAAATCAGGGTTGTACTGGTGATAATTAGCTATAAATTGCAATGAGATACTTTTTTGAGTGAGCCTGTATTCATTTTTAACAAAAAGACAGCAACTGCTATAAAGACAGCCTATAATGGCGCATTACATAGCCGCCGAAATGATCAGCATGAAATACCGTGACTTACGTGACTTCCTCTCGTTGCTGGAACAGAGGGGTGAACTTAAACGTATTAGCCAGCCCATTGATCCCTATCTGGAAATGACAGAAATTGCCGATCGTACCTTACGAGCCGGTGGGCCTGCGTTACTGTTTGAAAACCCTAAGGGCTACACGATGCCCGTATTGTGTAACTTGTTTGGCACGGCCAAACGGGTCGCCATGGGCATGGGGCAAGAAGACGTCAGCGCACTGAGAGATGTCGGCAAGTTGTTGGCTTTCCTGAAAGAACCAGATCCACCGAAAGGTTTCCGTGATTTATTCGATAAACTGCCGAAATTTAAGCAAGTATTGAATATGCCAACGAAATGCCTAAGTTCGGCCCCTTGTCAGGAGCAAGTTTGGCAGGGTGATGATGTCGATCTTAGCCGCATTCCGGTTATGCATTGCTGGCCTGAGGATGCCGCTCCGTTGGTGTCATGGGGGCTGACTATTACGCGTGGCCCGCACAAAGAGCGCCAAAACCTGGGTATCTACCGCCAACAAGTGTTGGGTAAAAACAGATTAATTATGCGCTGGTTATCCCATCGTGGTGGGGCTTTGGACTATCAAGAGTGGTGTGAAGCACACCCTGGTGAACGTTTCCCTGTTGCCGTCGCCTTGGGCGCAGATCCTGCAACTATTCTGGCCGCAGTAACTCCGGTACCCGATACACTGTCTGAATATGCTTTTGCCGGTTTGTTGCGTGGGCACAAAACAGAGGTTGTAAAGTGTCTTTCCAACTCGCTTGAAGTTCCTGCGAGTGCAGAAATTGTATTGGAAGGATATATTGAGCAGGGTGATATGGCACCAGAAGGCCCTTATGGTGACCATACAGGTTATTATAATGAGATAGATAGCTTCCCTGTTTTTACTGTTACACATATTACCCAGCGCAAAGATGCCATTTACCATTCCACCTATACTGGCCGTCCACCGGATGAACCTGCGGTGATGGGGGTTGCGCTGAATGAAGTGTTTGTTCCTATTTTACAAAAGCAATTCCCGGAAATTGTTGATTTCTATCTACCACCCGAGGGGTGCTCATATCGGCTGGCAGTAGTAACCATCAAGAAACAATATGCGGGGCATGCCAAACGCGTGATGATGGGTGTTTGGTCGTTTTTACGTCAGTTTATGTATACAAAATTTGTTATTGTTTGTGATGATGATATTAATGCACGTGATTGGAATGATGTCATTTGGGCAATTACGACCCGGATGGATCCATCCCGCGATACGGTGTTGATTGAAAATACACCAATAGATTATTTGGATTTCGCTTCACCGGTTTCCGGTTTAGGATCGAAAATGGGGCTGGATGCCACCAACAAGTGGCCTGCTGAGACTCCGCGTGAATGGGGCCGTCCGATTAAAATGGATGAAGACGTTCGCGCCCGTGTTGATGCTATTTGGGATGAACTCGCCATTTTCAGTGGCAAAGAGACGAAACGCTAACCGGCGTCGATTTTGTCCTTGGTTTTGCATTTGATGACCCGACAGAGGGAAGGCATGACAACTTTAAGCTGTAAAGTAACCTCCGTAGAGGCCATTACCGATACGGTGTACCGGGTGCAATTGGTGCCTGCATCTGCGTTTTCTTTCCGTGCTGGGCAGTATTTGATGGTAGTAATGGACGAGCGTGATAAACGCCCATTCTCTATGGCATCCACGCCGTTGCAGCAAGATTTCATCGAACTGCATATCGGGGCGTCGGAACTGAATCTGTACGCCATGGCAGTGATGGACCGTATTCTGAAAGAGAAAACGCTGGATGTGGATATTCCTCACGGGGAAGCATGGTTCCGTGAGGGCAGTAAACGCCCACTGGTCCTGATTGCTGGCGGTACCGGTTTTTCCTATGCGCGCTCAATTTTATTGGCAGCATTAGCGGAGCAACCTGATCGCGAAGTGTCTATCTATTGGGGTGGGCGCGAAGCCGTACATCTGTATGACCTAAACGAGTTGGAAGCGCTGTCAATTAAGTATCCACAGTTGAAAGTTATCCCGGTGGTAGAACAACCGGAAGACGGGTGGCGTGGCCGTACCGGAACGGTATTGAGTGCGGTATTGCAAGATTATGGCTCACTCGCTGAACAAGATATCTATATCGCTGGTCGTTTTGAAATGGCTAAAATCGCTCGTGAGCGTTTTTGTGCTGAACGCGGCGCGCAGGAAGCTTATATCTTTGGTGATGCTTTCGCTTTTATCTAAGTAAAACACTAGATAAAAAAAACCCGCCCCTGACAGGCGGGAAAACGGCAACTAAACACCAGGTACAGCGGTTATAAGGGCCTGTATTCAGGCCCTTAATATCTTTCAGATTAATTCGTTTGGACGTTACACGCGTTCAAAAATGGTCGCAATGCCTTGGCCTAAACCGATACACATGGTTGCCAGACCGAACTGCACGTCACGGCGCTCCATCAGATTAAGTAAGGTGGTAGAGATACGGGCACCTGAACAACCCAGTGGATGGCCTAATGCAATAGCGCCGCCATTCAGGTTCACTTTGTCATCCATGCTTTCCAGCAGGCCCAACCCTTTCAAGCAAGCCAGCGACTGAGCTGCAAACGCTTCATTTAATTCAAATAACCCAATATCTTTCAAGGTTAGCCCAGCACGTTTTAATGCCAATTGGCTAGCGGGGACGGGGCCATAACCCATGATCGATGGATCGCAACCCACCACAGCCATTGAGCGAATACGGGCACGCGGTTTTAACCCTAATGATTTAGCTCGGGATTCGCTCATGATAAGCATGGCAGAAGCACCGTCGGATAATGCAGATGATGTTGCGGCAGTTACCGTGCCATTGACCGGATCAAAGGCTGGGCGCAGTGCTGCCAAACCTGCGAGGTTAGTTTCCGGGCGAATAACTTCATCGAAATCAAAACGTTTCAGAATACCATCAGCATCATGCCCATTGGTGGCGACAATCTCTTTGGCGAAGTGGCCCGCCTGAGTAGCGGCATAAGCACGTTGGTGAGAGCGAACAGCAAATTCATCTTGAGCTTGGCGGCTGATGTTGTGGATTTTTGCCAGCATTTCAGCGGTTAATCCCATCATCCCTGCGGCTTTAGCCACTGTGCGGCCCATACCCGGATGGAAGTCCACACCGTGACTCATTGGCACATGGCCCATATGCTCTACGCCACCAATCAAACTGATTTGTGCATCACCCACCATGATGGCTCTTGCACCATCATGTAAAGCTTGCATTGATGAACCACACAGGCGGTTAACAGTAACGGCCGGTACGCTATGGGGGATTTCTGCCAGTAAAGAAGCATTGCGGGCAATGTTAAAACCCTGCTCCAACGTCTGCTGCACACAACCCCAATAGATATCGTCAATTTCTGCCGCGTTTAGTCCAGGATTGCGGCTAAGAACTTCACGCATTAAGTGAGCAGAGAGATCTTCAGCCCGTACTTGACGGAATGCGCCCCCTTTGGAGCGGCCCATCGGTGTACGTACGGCATCAATAATGACTACATTTTCCATATTTTCAGACCTCATGCCGGTTGACTGGTAGAAACATCAAGCAGCGCTGCTGCCACAGGATAATAGCTTTCGTTGTGTTCAGCTTTGGCTCTCAGCCCTGCGGGGACTTGATACAGCGCGCCAAGGTGAGCATAGCGCTGGGCCATTTCGACATAGTTTGTACTGCCGATAGTATCAAGATAACGGAACACGCCCCCGTGGAAAGGAGGGAAGCCAAGACCATATACCAACGCCATATCACCTTCGGCTGGGCTGGCAATAATGCCTTCTTCCAGGCATCGCACCACTTCATTGATCATCGGTATCATGGTGCGGGCAATAATATCGTCGTCACTGTATTTCTGAATCGGTTGGCTAACTGTTGCCAGCAAGTTATCCACGATTTCGTCATTTTCTTTACGCGGCTTACCTTTTGCATCTTGGGTATAACGGTAGAAGCCTTGGCCATTTTTTTGGCCAAATCGTTGGTTATCGAACATCACGTCAACCGCATCGCGATAATCTTTGTTCATCCGCTCAGGGAAGCCAACTGCCATCACGGCTTGTGCATGGTGTGCGGTATCAATACCCACGACATCTAGCAGATACGCAGGTCCCATCGGCCAGCCAAACTGTTTTTCCATCACTTTATCAATTTGGCGGAAGTCAGCACCGTCTCTAACCAACATGCCAAACCCAGCCAGATAAGGGAACAACACGCGGTTAACGAAGAAGCCTGGGCAATCATTAACCACGATTGGTGTTTTACCCATTTGTGTGGCGTATGCCACCACCGCAGCAATGGTTTTATCTGAGGTTTTGCTGCCACGAATGATTTCAACCAATGGCATGCGGTGCACGGGGTTGAAGAAGTGCATACCGCAGAAATTCTCAGGGCGTTTAAGTGATTTTGCGAGTTGGTCGATAGGGATTGTAGAGGTATTAGAAGCAAGCACCGTATCTTCACCGATCAGTGCTTCTGCCTCTGCCAGCACCGCCGCTTTGATTTTGGGATTTTCCACTACCGCTTCCACAATGACCTGAGCACGCTCAATGCCGCTGTAATTCAGCGTGGGTTGGATAGTTGCTAAAATGTTTGCCATTTTTAGGCCATCCACTTTGCCGCGTTCCAACTGTTTATTCAGTAACTTGGCCGCTTCATTCATCCCCAGAGCCAGAGATTTGTCATTAATATCCTTCATAATGACTGGCACACCTTTCAGCGCTGACTGATAGGCAATCCCACCCCCCATAATCCCGGCACCCAGTACTGCGGCCTGTGTTGGTGCACTGACACCTTTGGACAGTTTTTTAGCCTGTCCTTTAACAAATTGGTCGTTGAGGAATATCCCAACTAACGCACGCGCTTCATTGGAACCTGCCAACGGGACAAAACTGTTGGTTTCCAGTTTCAATGCTTCAGCCCGACCAAGTTTAGCGGCGGCTTCGATCGTTTTTACTGCGACCAGTGGTGCTGGGTAGTGCTTTCCGGCCACTTGCATCACCATGCCTTTGGCGATGGTAAAGCACATAGCAGCTTCGGTTGAATTGAGTTTCAATGGGTCAAGTTTCGGCTGACGCGCGGCTTTCCAATCCAGCTTGCCGTCAATCGCCTGTTTCAGCATGATTAGGGCGGCATCTGCCAGCTTTTCAGGGGCGACAACAGCATCAACCAAACCAATTTTTAATGCTTCAGCAGCACTCACGTCTTTGCCCGCGGCAATGATTTCTAATGCACTGTCTGCACCTAACAAACGCGGTAAACGAACTGAACCGCCAAAGCCAGGCATGATGCCCAACTTGGTTTCCGGCAAGCCGATCCGTGTTTCTGGGGAGGCAACACGGAAATCTGTGGCCAGAATACATTCACATCCACCACCTAATGCATATCCATTGATTGCAGAAATGGTCGGGACTGGTAAGTCTTCCAGACGGTTGAAAATATCATTAGCAAAAACCAACCACTGGTGCAGCTTTTCTGGTGGGGCATTAAACAGGGATAAAAACTCGGTGATATCGGCACCGACAATAAAGGCCGCTTTGGCAGAACGCAACAGCAACCCTTTGAGTTCGCTTTGTTTCTCTAACACCGCCAGGGCTTCACCCAGATTGGCTACAGTTTTAGTATCCAGCTTATTTACTGAACCCGGTGCATCAAACACCAACTCGGCAATGCCGTTGTCCAACCAGTGAAGCTGTAGTGTTTCGCTTTGGTAGAGCATATCTATCTCCTGAATAAGCGCATGTGATCTGGTATGACCAGATATTCAGGAAGTGTGGATATTTTGTTAATAAAATGCAAACAAGAGATTGATTTTTTGCAGTGAAGATCACAGTCATTCAGATGGGTTAATTGATTTTTATCATGTTTATTCATAGCGGATTAGATGAAGAAATATTCAGTTTTGGGGGTGGGTAACGTATTTGATAGGCAGATAAGCGGTCGCTAAAACATGATTCTGGTGACTATGATAAGATGAAAAAATTAAGTTCTAATAGCAAAGGGTACTGTGATGGAAACGCTGGCTTCTTTATATAACGAACATTTATCCACTCTACAACAGCGCACCCGTGATGTGCTAGAGCGCCATCAGTTAGACGCTTTACTGATTCATTCCGGTGAGTTACAACGTATTTTTCTCGATGACCGTGACTATCCTTTTAAAGCCAATGCACAGTTCAAAGCTTGGGTACCTGTCACTCAAGTACCAAACTGTTGGTTATGGGTCGATGGGGTTAATACACCAAAGTTATGGTTCTATTCTCCAGTCGATTACTGGCACAGTGTTGAGCCATTACCGGATAGTTTCTGGACCAAGGCTATCGATATCCAGCCATTAGCCAATGCAGATGATATTGCCCAGCAGTTACCTGTGCAGCGGGAGCGCGTGGCGTATATCGGTTATGCCCAACAACGTGCGCAGGCTCTGGGTTTTAGTGCTGAAAACATTAACCCGCAACCGGTGTTGGATTACCTTCATTTCTATCGTTCTTATAAAACGGATTATGAACTGGCTTGTATGCGTGAAGCACAAAAGACGGCAGTTGTCGGCCATCGTGCAGCACATGAAGCGTTCCAGTCGGGTATGAGTGAGTTCGATATCAATCTGGCCTATCTGATGGCTACCGGCCATCGTGATACTGATGTCCCTTATGATAATATTGTTGCGCTGAATGAACATTCGGCGGTGCTTCATTACACCACGTTACAGCATCAGCCTCCGGCAGAAATGCGTAGCTTCTTGATGGATGCCGGTGCTGAATATAATGGTTATGCCGCAGATCTGACACGTACTTACGCTGCAAACCGTGATAGCGATTTTGCCGCGTTAGTTAATGACCTTAATACTGAGCAACTTGAACTGATCAAAACCATTAAAAGTGGCGAGCGCTATACCGATTACCATGTTCAGATGCACCAGCGTATTGCGAAGTTATTGCGCACTCATCATCTGGTTACCGGTATCAGTGAAGAGGCGATGGTCGAACAAGGCATTACTTGTCCATTCTTACCGCATGGGTTAGGCCATCCTCTCGGGTTACAAGTGCATGATACAGCTGGTTTTATGCAAGATGATAAAGGTACCCATCTTAGTGCCCCATCCAAATACCCTTACTTGCGTTGTACGCGTATTTTACAACCGCGTATGGTATTAACTATTGAGCCGGGTCTGTACTTCATCGAATCTCTGCTGGCACCTTGGCGTAACGGTGAGTTCAGCAAGTATTTCAATTGGGAACGTATTGATGCGCTGAAGCCTTACGGCGGTATTCGTATAGAAGATAATATCGTGATTCACGATAACCGGGTTGAGAACATGACACGTGACCTGAAGCTGGCCTGATGCAGCCTTATCTAATCCCTACAAATCCGGTGACTATCAGCGAAGAGATCAAAAAAAGTCGTTTTATCACCCTGCTGGCCCACACCAGCGGGGTGAATGAAGCGAAAGATTTTATTCAGCAGGTGAAGCTGCAGCACCTCACCGCCCGGCATCATTGCTGGTCTTTTGTTGCAGGCAGGCCGACAGATTCTCAGCAATTAGGTTTTTCTGATGATGGTGAGCCTTCTGGTACTGCGGGTAAACCTATCTTGGCTCAACTGATGGGGAGTGGTATTGGTGAGATAACCGCAGTAGTTGTGCGCTATTATGGTGGCATCAAACTCGGTACCGGTGGGTTAGTAAGGGCTTATGGTAGCGGTGTTCAACAAGCGTTAAAACAGATCGAAGTAAAATATAAAGTCCCACAGGTAGAATATACTTTGCAGTGTGACTATGGGCAGCTTGCCATAGTAGAAACCTTGTTACAGCAGGTTGAAGGCCAGATTATAGGGAGTGAGTACGCACAATTCGTAACGCTTCATCTCTCTTTGCCAGCAACTCAAGCCAGTCAGGTCGGGGACAAATTGCGTGATCTCAGTCGTGGTACGTTGCAATTGACGCCCATTTCGCAATAATCCCCATCCAAGTGAATTGCTAAGGAACGTGCCGGAATGCATTTTCGTGCCATAACCCGTATTGTTGGTCTGCTGGTCATCTTATTCTCTGGAACAATGTTTATTCCCGGACTGGTGGCATTGATCTATCGCGATGGCGCCGGCCGTGCCTTCAGCGAAACCTTTTTTGTTGCTCTGGCAATCGGCCTCTTTCTTTGGTTGCCGAACCGAAAACAGAAGCATGAGTTAAAGCCCCGTGAGGGCTTTCTCATCGTGGTTCTGTTCTGGACGGTGCTGGGCAGTGTAGGGGCATTACCTTTCTTATTCTCAGAGCGACCTAATCTTTCATTAACAGATGCATTCTTTGAATCATTCTCCGGGCTGACTACTACTGGCGCGACTACATTAGTAGGGTTAGATTCACTGCCTAAAGCCATTCTATTTTATCGCCAAATGCTGCAATGGCTCGGCGGTATGGGGATAATCGTGTTAGCGGTGGCTATCCTGCCTATCTTGGGGGTCGGGGGGATGCAGCTCTATCGGGCGGAAATGCCTGGCCCATTGAAAGATAATAAAATGCGGCCCCGCATTGCGGAAACGGCCAAAACGCTGTGGCTTATCTATGTCTTACTGACCATTGCTTGTGCGCTGTCTCTATGGGGGGCAGGGATGTCGGTATTTGATGCTATCTCCCACAGCTTCTCGACAATTGCGATTGGGGGCTTCTCGACCCATGACGCCAGTATCGGTTATTTCAACAGCCCAACGATTAACACCATTATCGCTATCTTCTTGCTGATTTCCGGTTGTAACTTTGGTTTGCACTTCGCGGTATTGAGTGGGCGCAGTTTAAAGGTTTATTGGCGTGACCCTGAATTCCGTATGTTCATCTTTGTTCAATTGACACTGGTCGCCGTGTGTACCTTGATACTTTGGTATCATAATGTCTATAAATCCGGTCTGGAGACGATAAATCAGGCATTTTTCCAAGTCGTATCAATGGCTACTACTGCGGGTTTCACCACTGACAGTATTTCAAAATGGCCGTTGTTCCTGCCGATACTCTTATTATGTTCTGCGTTTATTGGTGGTTGTGCTGGCTCAACTGGTGGCGGCCTGAAAGTTATCCGTATTCTGTTGCTCTACCTGCAAGGTTCGCGTGAGTTAAAGCGACTGGTTCACCCGAATGCGGTTTATACCATTAAGTTGGGGCGGCGGGCGTTGCCGGAACGAATTCTGGAGGCGGTATGGGGATTCTTCTCCGCGTATGCTCTGGTATTCATTATTAGCATGCTGGCGATTATCGCGACCGGTGTTGATGAGTTCTCTGCTTTCGCGGCGGTGACTGCGACGTTGAATAACCTTGGCCCTGGCCTGGGTGTAGTAGCGGATAACTTCACGTCAATGAATCCGGCCTCCAAGTGGATATTGGTGATCACCATGCTATTTGGTCGGTTAGAAGTCTTCACCCTGCTGGTTCTATTCACGCCAACATTCTGGCGTGAGTAATTCTGCATAAGGAACATTGCAATGAAAGTCCTGATTCTTTACTCCAGTCGAGATGGCCAAACACAGACTATTGCTTCTTATATAGCTAAACAGTTATCGGCAGAGGATAGCTGTGAAATAAAAGACTTATCGCAGGTAGGGCAAATCGATCTGAATCAATATCAACAAGTCATGATTGGTGCGTCGGTGCGTTATGGGCACTTCAGCCCAGTATTGAGTAAATTCGTCAACAAACACGTTGAACAGCTTAATCAAATGCCGAGTGCGTTCTTTGCAGTGAATCTGACAGCACGCAAACCGGAAAAGCGTTCCCCGCAAACTAATGCCTATGTACGTAAGTTCCTACTCAGTACCCCGTGGCAGCCAACACTGTGTACGGTATTTGCGGGTGCTTTGCGTTATCCCCGTTATCGCTGGATAGATAGGGTGATGATTCAACTTATTATGCGGATGACGGGGGGCGAAACGGATACTAGTAAAGAAGTTGAATATACGGATTGGCAACAGGTAAGCAGTTTTTCTCAGGATTTCTTAGCGCTACAGTACAAAAAATAACAATAATGGCGTTTATCACGGCAAATCGTTGAAATAAAACGCGGTTGAAAAGTTTTTTCAAATTAGGGGTTGCAGGCTGTCAGGAACTCCCTATAATGCGCCTCCACTGACCGGGAACAACGAAACACACTTCGCCGGGTCAGGAAGCGAAAAGAATGATTTTGACTTCGAAAGAAACGAAAGAAACTCTTGACTCTTCAGCGGGAAAGCGTATTATCTGCCTCCCGCGTTACCGTAAGATTCGCCGAAAGGCAAACGGGTAACGAACGCTCTTTAACAATTTATCAGACAATCTGTGTGGGCACTCGCAAGACGATATCGAAGCCTGTTTCGGCAGGCAGATGAAATATCAAAGTCTTGAAGAGTGACCAAAGCAGTACACATTTGAACTTCGGTTCGAATGCATATTTGCAGAAAGTAATCTTTGAGCATCGCTATGTTAACTCATAGCAAATCAAACAAATCTTAAATTGAAGAGTTTGATCATGGCTCAGATTGAACGCTGGCGGCAGGCCTAACACATGCAAGTCGAGCGGCAGCGGGAAGTAGTTTACTACTTTGCCGGCGAGCGGCGGACGGGTGAGTAATGTCTGGGAAACTGCCTGATGGAGGGGGATAACTACTGGAAACGGTAGCTAATACCGCATGACCTCGCAAGAGCAAAGTGGGGGACCTTCGGGCCTCACGCCATCGGATGTGCCCAGATGGGATTAGCTAGTAGGTGGGGTAATGGCTCACCTAGGCGACGATCCCTAGCTGGTCTGAGAGGATGACCAGCCACACTGGAACTGAGACACGGTCCAGACTCCTACGGGAGGCAGCAGTGGGGAATATTGCACAATGGGCGCAAGCCTGATGCAGCCATGCCGCGTGTGTGAAGAAGGCCTTCGGGTTGTAAAGCACTTTCAGCGAGGAGGAAGGCAGTCGTGTTAATAGCACGATTGATTGACGTTACTCGCAGAAGAAGCACCGGCTAACTCCGTGCCAGCAGCCGCGGTAATACGGAGGGTGCAAGCGTTAATCGGAATTACTGGGCGTAAAGCGCACGCAGGCGGTTTGTTAAGTCAGATGTGAAATCCCCGCGCTTAACGTGGGAACTGCATTTGAAACTGGCAAGCTAGAGTCTTGTAGAGGGGGGTAGAATTCCAGGTGTAGCGGTGAAATGCGTAGAGATCTGGAGGAATACCGGTGGCGAAGGCGGCCCCCTGGACAAAGACTGACGCTCAGGTGCGAAAGCGTGGGGAGCAAACAGGATTAGATACCCTGGTAGTCCACGCTGTAAACGATGTCGACTTGGAGGTTGTGCCCTTGAGGCGTGGCTTCCGGAGCTAACGCGTTAAGTCGACCGCCTGGGGAGTACGGCCGCAAGGTTAAAACTCAAATGAATTGACGGGGGCCCGCACAAGCGGTGGAGCATGTGGTTTAATTCGATGCAACGCGAAGAACCTTACCTACTCTTGACATCCACGGAATTTAGCAGAGATGCTTTAGTGCCTTCGGGAACCGTGAGACAGGTGCTGCATGGCTGTCGTCAGCTCGTGTTGTGAAATGTTGGGTTAAGTCCCGCAACGAGCGCAACCCTTATCCTTTGTTGCCAGCACGTAATGGTGGGAACTCAAGGGAGACTGCCGGTGACAAACCGGAGGAAGGTGGGGATGACGTCAAGTCATCATGGCCCTTACGAGTAGGGCTACACACGTGCTACAATGGCAGATACAAAGTGAAGCGAACTCGCGAGAGCAAGCGGACCACATAAAGTCTGTCGTAGTCCGGATTGGAGTCTGCAACTCGACTCCATGAAGTCGGAATCGCTAGTAATCGTAGATCAGAATGCTACGGTGAATACGTTCCCGGGCCTTGTACACACCGCCCGTCACACCATGGGAGTGGGTTGCAAAAGAAGTAGGTAGCTTAACCTTCGGGAGGGCGCTTACCACTTTGTGATTCATGACTGGGGTGAAGTCGTAACAAGGTAACCGTAGGGGAACCTGCGGTTGGATCACCTCCTTACCTAACGATACGCATTGCGTAGTGTCCACAACAGATTGTCTGATGAATGTAAATGAGCAAGAGCACCTGTTGATGAGGGTGATGATTGTGTAATAAGACCTCGGCATCGAGTTTTTACTGCATCAGTCGTTCGAATGTGTCACCACATTCTCACCTTTACACAAAAATACTGAATCCATGATTCAGTAGAAATTTTTGTGTCCCCATCGTCTAGAGGCCTAGGACACTGCCCTTTCACGGCTGTAACAGGGGTTCGAATCCCCTTGGGGACGCCACTCCGATAATGTGTGAAAGACATTATCAACTGAATATCTTAAAGATGACTTTAACGAGTCGTGTTTAAGATATTGCTCTTTAACAATCTGGAACAAGCTGAAAATTGAAACAATACAGCTGAAACTTATCTCTCCGTAGAATGACTGAGATAAGGATTAACCTGTATTAGAGTCTCTCAAATAATCGCAATGCCAATGTGTTTATCATTGTTGCAGTGTGAGCGAGAAGACACTCAGCCAGGCGTACAGCGCACAGCAACCGGAGTGAACTCAACGTTCATGAAGATTGCGCGCACTGCACAACACAGCAGAGTGTGTTCACAGCCACACCAATAACGAAAAAACATCTTTGGGTTGTGAGGTTAAGCGACTAAGCGTACACGGTGGATGCCTAGGCAGTCAGAGGCGATGAAGGGCGTGCTAATCTGCGAAAAGCGTCGGTAAGCTGATATGAAGCGTTACAACCGACGATACCCGAATGGGGAAACCCAGTGCAATTCGTTGCACTATTGCATGGTGAATACATAGCCATGCAAGGCGAACCGGGGGAACTGAAACATCTAAGTACCCCGAGGAAAAGAAATCAACCGAGATTCCCCCAGTAGCGGCGAGCGAACGGGGAAGAGCCCAGAGTCTGAATCAGTTTGTGTGCTAGTGGAAGCGTCTGGAAAGTCGCACGGTACAGGGTGATAGTCCCGTACACAAAAGCACACTTGCTGTGAACTCGATGAGTAGGGCGGGACACGTGACATCCTGTCTGAATATGGGGGGACCATCCTCCAAGGCTAAATACTCCTGACTGACCGATAGTGAACCAGTACCGTGAGGGAAAGGCGAAAAGAACCCCGGCGAGGGGAGTGAAATAGAACCTGAAACCGTGTACGTACAAGCAGTGGGAGCACCTTCGTGGTGTGACTGCGTACCTTTTGTATAATGGGTCAGCGACTTATATTTTGTAGCAAGGTTAACCGAATAGGGGAGCCGTAGGGAAACCGAGTCTTAACTGGGCGTCTAGTTGCAAGGTATAGACCCGAAACCCGGTGATCTAGCCATGGGCAGGTTGAAGGTTGGGTAACACTAACTGGAGGACCGAACCGACTAATGTTGAAAAATTAGCGGATGACTTGTGGCTGGGGGTGAAAGGCCAATCAAACCGGGAGATAGCTGGTTCTCCCCGAAAGCTATTTAGGTAGCGCCTCGTGAACTCATCTTCGGGGGTAGAGCACTGTTTCGGCTAGGGGGCCACCCCGGCTTACCAAACCGATGCAAACTCCGAATACCGAAGAATGTTATCACGGGAGACACACGGCGGGTGCTAACGTCCGTCGTGAAGAGGGAAACAACCCAGACCGCCAGCTAAGGTCCCAAAGTCATGGTTAAGTGGGAAACGATGTGGGAAGGCATAGACAGCCAGGATGTTGGCTTAGAAGCAGCCATCATTTAAAGAAAGCGTAATAGCTCACTGGTCGAGTCGGCCTGCGCGGAAGATGTAACGGGGCTAAACCATGCACCGAAGCTGCGGCAGCGACGCTTAGGCGTTGTTGGGTAGGGGAGCGTTCTGTAAGCCGTTGAAGGTGACCTGTGAGGGTTGCTGGAGGTATCAGAAGTGCGAATGCTGACATAAGTAACGATAATGCGGGTGAAAAGCCCGCACGCCGGAAGACCAAGGGTTCCTGTCCAACGTTAATCGGGGCAGGGTGAGTCGACCCCTAAGGCGAGGCTGAAAAGCGTAGTCGATGGGAAACAGGTTAATATTCCTGTACTTGGTGTTACTGCGAAGGGGGGACGGAGAAGGCTAGGCTAGCCGGGCGACGGTTGTCCCGGTTTAAGCATGTAGGCGGAGTGACTTGGTAAATCCGGTTGCTTATTAACGCTGAGGTGTGATGACGAGCCACTACGGTGGTGAAGTAGTTGATGCCAAGCTTCCAGGAAAAGCCTCTAAGCATCAGGTAACATTAAATCGTACCCCAAACCGACACAGGTGGTCAGGTAGAGAATACTCAGGCGCTTGAGAGAACTCGGGTGAAGGAACTAGGCAAAATGGTGCCGTAACTTCGGGAGAAGGCACGCTGGCATTAGGTAAAGAGACTTGCTCTCGGCGCCGAAGCCAGTCGCAGATACCAGCTGGCTGCAACTGTTTAATAAAAACACAGCACTGTGCAAACACGAAAGTGGACGTATACGGTGTGACGCCTGCCCGGTGCTGGAAGGTTAATTGATGGGGTCAGCCGCAAGGCGAAGCTCTTGATCGAAGCCCCAGTAAACGGCGGCCGTAACTATAACGGTCCTAAGGTAGCGAAATTCCTTGTCGGGTAAGTTCCGACCTGCACGAATGGCGTAATGATGGCCAGGCTGTCTCCACCCGAGACTCAGTGAAATTGAACTCGCTGTGAAGATGCAGTGTACCCGCGGCAAGACGGAAAGACCCCGTGAACCTTTACTATAGCTTGACACTGAACATTGAGCCTTGATGTGTAGGATAGGTGGGAGGCATCGAAGTGTGGACGCCAGTCTGCATGGAGCCAACCTTGAAATACCACCCTTTAATGTTTGATGTTCTAACTCGGCCCCGTGATCCGGGGTGAGGACAGTGTCTGGTGGGTAGTTTGACTGGGGCGGTCTCCTCCCAAAGAGTAACGGAGGAGCACGAAGGTTAGCTAATCACGGTCGGACATCGTGAGGTTAGTGCAAAGGCATAAGCTAGCTTGACTGCGAGAGTGACGGCTCGAGCAGGTACGAAAGTAGGTCTTAGTGATCCGGTGGTTCTGAATGGAAGGGCCATCGCTCAACGGATAAAAGGTACTCCGGGGATAACAGGCTGATACCGCCCAAGAGTTCATATCGACGGCGGTGTTTGGCACCTCGATGTCGGCTCATCACATCCTGGGGCTGAAGTAGGTCCCAAGGGTATGGCTGTTCGCCATTTAAAGTGGTACGCGAGCTGGGTTTAGAACGTCGTGAGACAGTTCGGTCCCTATCTGCCGTGGGCGTTGGAAGATTGAGAGGGGCTGCTCCTAGTACGAGAGGACCGGAGTGGACGAATCACTGGTGTTCGGGTTGTCATGCCAATGGCATTGCCCGGTAGCTAAATTCGGAAGAGATAACCGCTGAAAGCATCTAAGCGGGAAACTTGCCTCGAGATGAGTCTTCCCTGGGGCTTTAAGCCCCCTGAAGGAACGTTAAAGACTATGACGTTGATAGGCTGGGTGTGTAAGTGCAGCGATGTATTGAGCTAACCAGTACTAATGATCCGTGAGGCTTAACCTTACAACACCAAAGGTGTTTTGTGTTTGAGAGAGAATGATATTTTCAGCGAATGTTCCGAGATTGGGCTGGCTGGCTGTGTGAAGAATTGCATAGCGGGTTAGTTTAGACAGAATTTGCCTGGCGGCCTTAGCGCGGTGGTCCCACCTGATCCCATGCCGAACTCAGAAGTGAAACGCCGTAGCGCCGATGGTAGTGTGGGGTCTCCCCATGCGAGAGTAGGACACTGCCAGGCATCAAATAAAGCCGAGACCCCATGCCAAAAGCGTGGGGTTTTTGCTATGGGTTGAATATGGCAAGATGTGTAAATATTGAGCGTGAGTGGTCACGGCCAGGAAGTATACTCAGCAGCGTTAAATATTGCAGGGGCCGGTGAGAGAAACCCGGCAGTCAGAGAGATGAATAAAACAGAAGGCTACCCTGATGGGGACCTTTTTTTACCTTCAGTTAAAACAAAATACAATATGAGTATTATGATCGGTTAGACTAGCGCCAGAGCTAGTTAGAATGAGTATCCAATGTAATGTCGAATCAACATTCCCCGCTAAAGCATCTCAATACTTTCGCATTATCAGCATATGCGAGCAAAGTAATCAGCGTTTACTCTCCTGAAGAATTGATTAATGCATGGCATGAGTCTGTCTCTAAGCATCAGCCAGTGCTCTTACTTGGTGAAGGCAGCAACGTACTCTTTATTGAAAATTATTCAGGAATAGTATTACTCAATCGGATTAAGGGTATCACTCCTACTGAGGATGATATTGCCTGGCATCTGCATGTTGGGGCTGGAGAGAATTGGCATCAATTAGTCTGTTACTCATTGCGCAATAACATGCCAGGTCTAGAGAATCTGGCGTTAATCCCAGGTTGTGTCGGTTCCGCACCCATTCAGAATATCGGTGCCTATGGTGTTGAGCTGCAGAAGGTATGTGAATACGTTGATTTGCTTGATATGGATAAAGGTACAATTCTGCGTCTTTCCGCTCAAGATTGTCAATTCGGCTATCGTGACAGCATTTTTAAGCATCACTATGGTCATGGATTTGCCATCGTAGCCGTAGGCATTAAGTTGGTGAAATCATGGACCCCAATATTGGGCTATGGTGATTTAACGCGAATGGACCCATCGACAGTTACAGCAGAAGAGATATTCAACTCAGTTTGTACAATGCGGCGTAGTAAGCTACCCGATCCAGCAGTGACCGGCAATGCAGGCAGTTTTTTTAAGAACCCGGTTGTGGATGCCGCTATAGCTGAAGATATTGTAAAACGCTATCCCAATGCACCCCATTATCTGCAACCCGATGGCTCTGTTAAGCTGGCTGCTGGTTGGCTTATCGATCAATGTGCACTGAAGGGATATCAGATTGGCGGTGCAGCGGTGCATCAGCAGCAAGCGTTAGTGTTGATTAACCTGGCAGAAGCGACAGGTCAGGATGTGATCGACCTTGCTACTTATATCCGTCAGCAAGTCGCCAAGAGATTTGCAATCTGGTTGGAACCAGAAGTGCGATTTATTGCAAGTAATGGTGAGGTTAATGCTGTGGAGCGTTTGTCGTGAAAGATATTAAAGTCCCTTTACGGCTGATTAACATATTAGCTGATGGTGCTTTCCACTCAGGGGAGCAATTGGGTGAAGCCTTTGGGATGAGCCGTGCTGCAATTAATAAACATATTCAAACTATTAGAGAGTGGGGACTAGATGTCTTTACAGTTCCTGGCAAGGGCTATAGTTTGCCTGCACCTATTCAGTTGCTTAATGAACAAACAATATTAAGTTATCTCCCAGCAGGTCAAGTGACCGTCTTACCGGTAGTCGACTCGACGAATCAATACTTATTAGATCGTATTACTGAATTGAAGTCTGGCGATGCTTGTGTGGCTGAATACCAACATGCAGGGAGAGGAAGGAGGGGGCGTCAGTGGGTCTCTCCCTTTGGTACGAATCTCTATTTATCTATGTTCTGGCGGCTGGAGCAAGGCCCTGCTGCTGCAATGGGACTGAGTCTGGTGGTTGGGATTGTCATGGCCGAGGTTCTGCGTAAACTCGGTGCTGAGCAGGTTCGTGTAAAGTGGCCAAATGATCTGTATTTAAATGATAAAAAACTGGCAGGTATATTGGTAGAACTTACAGGGAAAACGGGGGATGCTGCTCAGTTGGTCATTGGCGCAGGTATTAATCTAACAATGCGTGAATCAATTACTAATGCCATCAACCAGGACTGGATCAACTTACAGGAAGCGGGTGTTAATATTGATCGTAATAAACTGACGGCTGAACTGTTATCTGAATTACGACTTGCAGTCGTTAAATTTGAAAATGAAGGCTTATCTGCTTTTATTTCTCGTTGGCGGGAAATGGATAATTACCTTGATCGCCCTGTGAAATTGATTATTGGTAATCAAGAAATATTTGGTATTGCTAGAGGTATTGACCAACAAGGAGCATTATTGTTGGAACAGAATGGTAATGTGAAACCTTATATTGGCGGTGAGATATCTCTTCGTGGCGTTTAATTTAATAATAGATGGGAGGCCAAAACCTCCCACTTTAGCTATTTTCTCAAACGTACACTCTCAACGGCATGGTTAGCACTTTTAGTCATTATCAGACTGGCGCGCTCACGCGTTGGTAGTATATTTTGCTTTAAATTCAATCCATTAATCTCTTTCCATAATTGAGTGGCAATTTTGACTGCCTCAGCTTCTGGCAATTTAGCATAATTATGGAAATAAGAGTCAGGATTGGAAAATGCGCCCTGCCTAAACTTAAGGAATCTGTTTATATACCAACTTTGAAGTAAATCTTCAGGGGCATCAACATATATAGAGAAGTCTACAAAATCAGAGACAAATACATGATGTGGATCATGAGGGTAATCCATCCCGCTTTGTAGAACATTTAAACCTTCTAATATAAGAATATCAGGCTGCTTGATTATCTTATTACCGTCAGGGACAACATCATATATTAAATGTGAATAAACCGGTGCGGTAACATGACCTGCCCCCGATTTTACTTCTGAGACAAATTTCACCAGATTATGCATATCATAGGATTGTGGAAATCCTTTTTTCTTCATCAACCCGCGCTCATTAAGCACTTTATTGGGATAAAGAAAACCATCTGTTGTAATCAGTTCTACACTGCGATGTTCCGGCCAACGGCTGAGTAACGCCTGTAGTAAGCGTGCAGTAGTGCTTTTACCGACAGCGACACTGCCTGCAATACCAATGACATAAGGAATACGCTGGCCATCGGTTCCAAGGAATTGTTCCAGAACCGCCTGCCGCCGCAAATTAGAACTAATATAAAAATTAAGCAGGCGCGAAAGTGGTAGATAAATCTGTGCCACTTCATCTAATGAAAGGTCTTCGTTAATCCCTTTAAGTTTAACGATTTCCTCTTCTGTTAGTGTCAATGGTACGGAGTCGCGCAGGGCTGCCCACTGGGTACGATCGAACTGTAGATAAGGCGTCGCTAAAGATTGATCTCTTTTTGTCATAAGCCAAATTCTGCCTGTTAACGCAGGTTGGGAAAGGCGCTGGACGCCAACTCCAGATAAGAAACAAGCTGCATATTATAGGCAGCTTGCTTTTTGGCGTAGACATTTTTGTGCTTAGTGAGTGATTTATTTGATGTACGTTGCTATTCCAATCAATTAAGAACAATTGTGGCAGGCACCGACCTTTTTATGGATGACAATCTCTATCATCAACTGGCTATGGCAGTATGTGATTGATTTACTGAAAATAAACGTTTGAAATAGATTGCTGTCGGATGATAGCTACCATCTGGAGTGCAGGCATAATCAGGAATTTCTCCCATGCAACGATAACCTTGTGCACGGTAAAAAGATTCAGCAGGAGAACCTGCTTGAGTATCGAGATATAGCAATCCACGGCGTAGTTGAACTGCGGTACTCTCCATCGCGAGAATCAATTTGTGCCCAATACCGTTACGACGACTACGGCTATGCACCAATAATTTTTGCACTTCTGCTCGATTTAAACCATTTGGTTTTTGGCAAAGATCTAATTGAATAGTCCCAGTAATCCCCATCTCATCGCGTGCTATCCACTATAGTAACGCTCCTTTGGCGATGGCAGGGCGCAGGTCATCGTAATAGCTCTCAGCTTCTTTCTGCGACAGAGCGCGGGAGTCATAGCCTACAGATGCCCCATGAGCTACTGCATCAATCAGTAAACTTGCCAGCTCACTGCGGTATATAGGCAATGTTGCCGCATTAAGTAAAACGATCTTCATGATAAAACTCCTCAACCGCTGCGGGTCTGTGCTTATGTCTATGTTTAAGCAATAAACAAGCCAAATATGAACAGTGTGATTCTCCTCATTGGAGTCATATTTTTGGCGACGAGATGCACTCTATTGGGGCGCTCTCCCCTTTTTGATGCGCAAAACTAAATCTATGATCAGCCAGTGATGCTAAAATTGGTGGCACAATGAGAAGTGAACTCATTTAAGAGGCTATTTTTCATTCATGGAGCTGATTACGAAAGCTGGTGCACTGGATGTGAAGTGAGCTAACTATGGTTAATAATACATCTGGCATTTAAAAATAGGCTGTTTTGTGAGCGAAAGGTCGACTTATGCAATTTTTTTGTTGCATCATAAGCTCGCTCTACCTAGAATGCGCTGCACTTGATGCCGGCATAGCTCAGTTGGTAGAGCAACTGACTTGTAATCAGTAGGTCCCGAGTTCGACTCTTGGTGCCGGCACCATTCAAGTACTAAAATTAGGTGGGGTTCCCGAGCGGCCAAAGGGAGCAGACTGTAAATCTGCCGTCATCGACTTCGAAGGTTCGAATCCTTCCCCCACCACCATATTTACCCTTGAGTCTCAAGCCGATTCAGCGTTAGGAATCTAAATGAGCCACTTGAGGGGAAGGTGAAAACCTTCGACGAAGGTTCGAGCCGAGCGTAGCGAGTCAACGACGCGCAGCGGCGGCCCGAAGGGTGAGGAATGAAGTGACGAATAATCCTTCCCCCACCACCATATTTAACCTTGAGTCTCAGGGTGATTCAGAAGATCGAACTCCTAATACACACTCAAGGCGAGAGCGTAGCTCTCGATGAAGAGTGAAGTGGCCAAGCCCTTCCTTTCAAGTTTCTGCAGATTAAGTCAGGTAGCCGAGTTCTAAGATGCGGGCATCGTATAATGGCTATTACCTCAGCCTTCCAAGCTGATGATGTGGGTTCGATTCCCACTGCCCGCTCCAAGATGTGCTGATATAGCTCAGTTGGTAGAGCGCACCCTTGGTAAGGGTGAGGTCGGCAGTTCGAATCTGCCTATCAGCACCATTTCTCATTCTCTCGTCCCCTGATTTTCTTTCTGTGTTATGGATTCAGCAAGCATGCGCTTGGTTGATGTGGTGAAACCACCGATTCCGTGTCTTAGAGGGACAATCGATGTCTAAAGAAAAGTTTGAACGTACAAAACCGCACGTTAATGTGGGTACTATTGGCCACGTTGACCATGGTAAAACTACCCTAACTGCTGCAATCACCACCGTACTGGCTAAAACCTACGGCGGTAGTGCTCGTGCATTCGACCAGATCGACAACGCTCCGGAAGAGAAAGCGCGTGGTATCACCATCAACACTTCACACGTTGAATATGACACCCCGTCTCGTCACTATGCACACGTTGACTGCCCAGGGCATGCCGACTACGTTAAAAACATGATAACCGGTGCTGCTCAGATGGACGGCGCGATCTTGGTTGTCGCTGCAACTGATGGTCCTATGCCACAGACTCGCGAGCACATCCTGCTAGGTCGTCAGGTGGGTGTTCCTTACATCCTGGTCTTCCTGAACAAGTGTGACATGGTTGACGATGAGGAGTTGCTGGAATTGGTAGAAATGGAAGTCCGCGAACTTCTGTCTCAATATGATTTCCCTGGCGATGATACTCCTGTTATCCGTGGTTCAGCGCTGAAGGCGTTGGAAGGCGAGCCTGAATGGGAAGCAAAAATTATCGAATTAGCTGAGGCGCTGGATAGTTATATTCCACAGCCAGAGCGCGCGATTGATAGACCATTCTTGCTGCCAATCGAAGACGTATTCTCTATCTCAGGTCGTGGTACAGTCGTCACTGGTCGTGTAGAGCGTGGGATCGTTAAAGTTGGCGAAGAAGTTGAAATCGTTGGTATTATCGATTCCATTAGAACAACATGTACTGGCGTTGAAATGTTCCGCAAATTGCTGGACGAAGGCCGCGCGGGTGAGAACGTTGGTGTTCTACTGCGTGGGACTAAACGTGATGACGTACAGCGTGGTCAGGTATTAGCTAAGCCAGGTTCTATCAAGCCACATACTAAATTCGAATCCGAAGTTTATATTCTGAGCAAAGATGAAGGCGGGCGTCACACGCCGTTCTTCAAAGGCTACCGTCCTCAGTTCTACTTCCGTACAACGGATGTAACCGGTACTATTGAATTGCCAGACGGCGTTGAGATGGTGATGCCAGGTGATAACATTCAAATGATTGTTAACCTGATTGCACCTATTGCGATGGATGATGGTCTGCGCTTCGCAATTCGTGAAGGCGGGCGTACTGTAGGTGCTGGCGTTGTTGCTAAAGTCATTGAATAAGATTTGACGCGACATGCGATAAAAGGGCATCATTTGATGCCCTTTTTCTACGTTGTCATGCTAGAACCTATCTCATCAGTGGTTTTTTCATCATAATTACTGGTGAGATGGGCTCTGGAAGTGCGGCGAATAGTGTCGAGTGGTGCCGATTAGAGAGTCTCTAGAGCATCCTTCGGCTTGGTTTGCTTTGCGATGCGAAGCAAAGTTGTTGTTCTGAATCATAGTGACAGGTTGGTTTATGAGTGCGAATACCGAGGCTCCAGGGAGCGGACGCGGCCTGGAAACGGCTAAATGGCTAATCGTTGCTGTATTATTAGTTACAGCTATTGTTGGTAACTATTATTTCCGTGATTACAGCCTGCCGCTGCGCGCGTTGGCAGTTGTAGTAATTATCGCTGTTGCCGGTGCTGTGGCATTGATGACGGCAAAAGGTAAAGCCACTGTCGCGTTTGCTCGTGAAGCACGCACGGAAGTGCGTAAAGTGATTTGGCCTACCCGTCAGGAAACTCTGCACACAACGTTAATCGTTGCTGCGGTAACTGCTGTAATGTCACTGATTCTATGGGGGCTGGATGGTATTCTGGTCCGCTTGGTATCGTTTATTACTGGCCTGAGGTTCTAAGATGTCTGAAGCACCAAAAAAGCGTTGGTACGTCGTTCAGGCGTTTTCCGGTTTTGAAGGCCGCGTAGCTCAATCGCTGCGCGAGCACATCAAGTTACATGACATGGAAGAGCTGTTTGGCGAAGTCATGGTTCCAACGGAAGAAGTCGTAGAAATTCGTGGCGGTCAACGTCGCAAAAGTGAACGCAAATTCTTCCCAGGTTATGTACTGGTCCAGATGGTGATGAACGATGCCAGTTGGCACTTAGTGCGCAGCGTGCCACGTGTTATGGGCTTTATCGGTGGTACATCCGATCGCCCTGCACCAATCAGTGATAAAGAAGTTGATGCGATTATGAATCGTCTTCAACAAGTGGGTGATAAACCACGTCCTAAAACACTGTTTGAACCAGGTGAACTGGTGCGTGTCAGTGATGGTCCATTTGCCGACTTTAACGGTGTTGTTGAAGAAGTGGACTACGAGAAAAGCCGCCTGAAAGTCTCTGTTTCTATCTTTGGCCGTGCAACACCGGTCGAGCTAGATTTCAGTCAGGTAGAAAAAGGCTGATTCATTTTTCATCATTGATTGAAATTTGATTCTTGTCTTAGGCGCGAAATTAAAATATAATTTCGCGCCTTTTGTTTTTAGATGTCTTGCTTTTGTCATCCGTGACAGCTTATTTCATCGTAAATAATAGCGAGACAAAACACGGGGAGCCTCGAACGCGAGGCGATACTACCCAAATCGAGGAAATCGTAAATGGCTAAGAAAGTACAAGCCTATGTCAAGCTGCAAGTAGCAGCTGGTATGGCGAACCCAAGTCCACCAGTTGGTCCAGCTTTGGGTCAGCAGGGTGTTAACATCATGGAATTCTGTAAAGCGTTCAATGCTAAGACTGAAAGCATTGAAAAAGGCCTGCCGATCCCTGTTGTTATTACTGTTTATTCTGATCGCTCTTTCACTTTCGTTACTAAAACCCCGCCAGCAGCAGTTCTGCTGAAAAAAGCGGCAGGTATTAAGTCTGGTTCTGGCAAGCCGAACAAAGACAAAGTAGGGACTGTGACCAGTGCTCAGGTCCGTGAAATCGCAGAAACCAAAGCTGCGGATATGACTGGTGCTGACGTTGACGCGATGATGCGTTCAATCGAAGGTACTGCTCGTTCCATGGGCCTGGTAGTGGAGGGTTAATAAATGGCTAAGCTGACCAAGCGCATGCGCGTGATCCGTGACAAAGTTGATGTTACTAAGCAATACGATATCAACGAAGCTGTTGCCCTGCTGAAAGAGCTGGCTACTGCTAAATTCGTAGAAAGTGTAGACGTTGCCGTTAACCTCGGTATCGATGCACGTAAATCTGACCAGAACGTTCGTGGTGCAACTGTGTTGCCACATGGTACTGGCCGTTCAGTACGCGTTGCTGTTTTCGCTCAGGGTGCAAACGCTGAAGCTGCGAAAGAAGCAGGCGCTGAATTGGTAGGTATGGAAGATCTGGCTGATATGATCAAGAAAGGCGAAATGAACTTCGACGTTGTTATTGCTTCCCCAGATGCAATGCGCGTTGTAGGTCAATTAGGCCAAATCTTGGGTCCACGTGGCCTGATGCCTAACCCTAAAGTGGGTACTGTTACTCCTAACGTTGCTGAAGCAGTTAAGAATGCTAAAGCAGGTCAGGTTCGTTATCGCAACGATAAAAACGGTATTATCCACACTACCATTGGTAAAGTTGACTTCGACTCAGATAAGTTGAAAGAAAACTTAGAATCTCTGGTTGTTGCGCTGAAGCGTGCTAAACCTGCTACAGCGAAGGGCGTTTATATCAAGAAAATCAGCCTCTCCACCACCATGGGTGCTGGCGTTGCAATCGATCAAAGCGGTCTGTCAGCAGTAGTGGTCTAATCACGAATTGATATTATCGCTTTACGTGGGCGTAAGGTTTGTCTAGAATCTTACGCCCATGCTTCTGTTGATGGGGCTAACTTATCATCAGAACACCAGAATTTTCGGTTGGAGCTTGGCCTTATCCAAGCCTCCGTCCAAGACCGCAGGTGTGTTGTAAGACACTTAATTTCCTGCGTAGACGGTGACAGAACCTAAAGCATTTTTTCTTTCTTATAAAGAATTGTCCTTGCTGAATTCTGCTCACCGTGTTTCAACGCCCGTTCATTGCGTTTTGTAGTGGATTGGGTGACGTGAGTTCCGGGGAATTATTCTCCGGTTAATCCAGGAGCAAGAACTAATGGCACTAAATCTTCAAGGCAAACAAGCGATTGTTGCTGAAGTTAAAGAAGTAGCCAAAGGTGCGCTGTCTGCGGTTGTTGCGGATTCCCGTGGCGTTACCGTTGACAAAATGACTGAACTGCGTAAAGCAGGTCGTGAAGCTGGCGTTCACATGCAAGTTGTTCGTAACACCTTGCTGTGCCGCATTGTTGAAGGCACTCAATTCGAATGCCTGAAAGACACGTTTGTTGGTCCAACCTTGATTGCATTCTCTTCTGAACACCCGGGCGCAGCTGCTCGTCTGTTCAAAGCTTTTGCTAAAGAAAATGCAAAATTTGAGGTTAAAGCAGCAGCCTTTGAAGGCGAGTTAATCCCTGCGGCTCAGATCGACCGCCTGGCAACTCTGCCAACCTACGAAGAAGCAATCGCACGTCTGATGGGAACCATGAAAGAAGCCGCTGCTGGCAAATTGGTTCGTACTCTGGCTGCGCTGCGTGATCAGAAAGAAGCTGAAGCGGCTTAATCGCCCTCACTTTTATCAGTCACTGCTTTTTAACGTATAAACTATTTCTGTATTTTAGGAACACTTGTTATGTCAACTATCACTAAAGACCAAATTCTGGAAGGCGTTGCAGCTCTGTCTGTAATGGAAATCGTTGAACTGATCTCTGCTATGGAAGAGAAATTCGGCGTTTCAGCTGCTGCTGTTGCTGCAGGTCCTGCTGCTGCTGCTGAAGCTGTAGAAGAACAAACTGAGTTCAACGTTGTTCTGGCTTCATTCGGCGACAACAAAGTTGCAGTAATCAAAGCTGTTCGCGGCGCAACTGGCCTGGGCTTGAAAGAAGCTAAAGACCTGGTTGAGTCTGCACCTGCAGTTCTGAAAGAAGGCGTGAACAAAGACGAAGCTGAGTCTCTGAAAAAATCTCTGGAAGAAGCTGGTGCTTCTGTTGAGATCAAGTAAGTTTAGCTTTGAGTTCGCAGCCTAACTTATAGGCTGATGGCTGGTGACTTTTTAGTCATCAGCCTTTTTGCGCTGTAGGGCGTTAGTCGCATTTCACACTGTTTAGCGGCTGACTAACCCCCAATATTCCTTTCTATTGACGACTTAATATACTGCGTTCTCAGCTACGACCCACTCGGGTAGCTCGGTAGTCAAAGTAACGCGATGAAATGGTTTAAGGGTGATAGAAAAGAGTATTTCGAGAAGTGTTTCAACTTCTCATTCTAAATAATAGTGTTGCATGAACTGTCCTATGTTTAGGGCAGACAGAGTGGGTCGACTTTTCAGCGAGCTGAGGAACCCTATGGTTTACTCCTATACCGAGAAAAAACGTATTCGTAAGGATTTTGGTAAACGTCCACAAGTTTTGGACATACCTTATCTCCTTTCTATCCAACTTGACTCGTTCCAGAAATTCATCGAGCAAGATCCCGAAGGGCAGCACGGCCTGGAAGCAGCGTTCCGTTCTGTTTTTCCAATTCAGAGCTACAGTGGCAATTCGGAGCTGCAATACGTTAGCTACCGTCTTGGTGAGCCTGTATTTGACGTCAAAGAGTGCCAGATCCGTGGTGTGACTTATTCCGCACCGCTGCGCGTTAAACTGCGTCTGGTAATCTATGAGCGCGAAGCTCCTGAAGGTACGGTCAAAGACATCAAAGAACAAGAAGTCTACATGGGTGAAATTCCACTCATGACCGAAAACGGTACCTTTGTCATTAACGGTACTGAGCGAGTTATCGTATCTCAGTTGCACCGTAGTCCTGGCGTATTCTTTGACAGTGATAAGGGTAAAACCCATTCATCGGGTAAAGTGCTGTACAACGCACGTATCATCCCTTACCGCGGTTCATGGTTAGATTTCGAGTTTGACCCGAAAGACAACCTGTTTGTCCGTATTGACCGTCGTCGTAAATTGCCTGCAACCATCATTCTGCGCGCATTGAGTTTCACCACTGCACAGATCTTGGATCTGTTCTTCGATAAAGTGGTCTTTGAGATTCGTGACAACAAGCTGCAGATGGAATTGGTTCCAGAGCGCCTGCGCGGTGAAACGGCATCCTTTGATATTGAAGCGAATGGCAAAGTTTACGTCGAGAAAGCGCGTCGTATTACTGCTCGTCATATTCGCCAGCTTGAAAAAGACGGCATTGATCGCATCGAAGTTCCGGTTGAATACATTGCCGGTAAAGTAGTTGCAAAAGACTATATCGATACGAACACCGGTGAGCTTATCTGTGCAGCCAACATGGAGTTGTCACTGGATTTGCTTGCTAAGCTGAGCCAGTCTGGCCACAAGCAAATCGAAACATTGTTCACCAACGATCTGGATCACGGTGCTTATATCTCCGAGACCTTGCGTGTTGACCCAACCAGCGATCGTTTGAGCGCCTTGGTTGAGATCTACCGCATGATGCGTCCTGGTGAGCCACCAACACGCGAAGCTGCTGAAAATCTGTTTGAGAACCTGTTCTTCTCCGAAGACCGCTATGATTTGTCAGCGGTTGGCCGGATGAAGTTCAACCGTTCTCTGCTGCGTGACGAAATCGAAGGTTCCGGTATTCTGAGCAAAGAAGACATCACCGAAGTGATGAAAAAGCTCATCGATATCCGTAATGGTCGCGGCGAAGTGGATGATATCGACCACTTGGGCAACCGTCGTATTCGTTCCGTTGGTGAAATGGCTGAAAACCAGTTCCGTGTAGGTCTGGTTCGTGTTGAGCGTGCAGTTAAAGAGCGTTTGTCTCTGGGCGACCTCGACACTCTGATGCCTCAGGACATGATCAACGCCAAGCCGATTTCGGCGGCGGTGAAAGAGTTCTTCGGTTCCAGCCAGTTGTCACAATTTATGGACCAGAACAACCCGTTGTCTGAGATTACGCATAAACGTCGTATCTCTGCATTGGGCCCGGGCGGTTTGACCCGTGAACGTGCTGGCTTTGAAGTTCGAGACGTACACCCGACTCACTACGGTCGCGTATGCCCAATCGAAACGCCAGAAGGTCCAAACATCGGTCTGATCAACTCCTTGTCCGTGTACGCACAGACCAACGAGTATGGTTTCCTGGAAACACCTTATCGTCGCGTGCGCGATGGTGTGGTGACCGATGAAATTAACTATTTGTCTGCTATTGAAGAAGGCAATTTCGTTATCGCTCAGGCGAACTCCAACCTGGACGAAGACGGCCGCTTCATTGAAGACTTGGTCACTTGTCGTAGCAAAGGCGAATCAAGCCTGTTTAGCCGCGATCAGGTTGACTATATGGACGTTTCCACTCAACAGGTCGTGTCTGTTGGTGCTTCTCTGATTCCATTCTTGGAACACGATGACGCCAACCGTGCATTGATGGGTGCGAACATGCAACGTCAGGCGGTTCCTACTCTGCGTGCTGATAAGCCGCTGGTGGGTACTGGTATGGAACGTGCAGTAGCGGTTGACTCAGGGGTAACCTCTGTAGCTAAACGTGGCGGTACTGTTCAATACGTAGATGCATCCCGTATCGTTATTAAAGTTAACGAAGACGAAATGTATCCGGGCGAAGCAGGCATTGATATTTATAACCTGACCAAATACACCCGTTCTAACCAGAACACCTGTATCAACCAGATGCCGTGTGTGAATCTGGGTGAGCCAATCGAGCGCGGCGACGTGCTGGCAGATGGCCCATCAACAGACCTGGGCGAACTGGCATTGGGTCAGAACATGCGTGTAGCGTTCATGCCTTGGAACGGTTACAACTTCGAAGACTCCATCTTGGTCTCCGAGCGCGTGGTGCAAGAAGATCGCTTCACAACTATCCACATTCAAGAACTGGCATGTGTGTCCCGTGACACCAAGCTGGGGCCGGAAGAGATCACTGCTGATATCCCGAACGTGGGTGAAGCTGCACTCTCCAAACTGGATGAATCCGGTATCGTATATATCGGTGCTGAAGTGACCGGCGGCGACATTCTGGTTGGTAAGGTAACACCTAAAGGTGAAACCCAACTGACGCCAGAAGAGAAGCTGTTACGTGCGATCTTTGGTGAGAAAGCGTCTGATGTTAAAGACTCTTCTCTGCGTGTACCAAACGGTGTTTCCGGTACGGTTATTGACGTACAAGTCTTTACTCGCGATGGCGTAGAAAAAGACAAACGTGCGTTAGAAATCGAAGAGATGCAACTGAAGCAGGCTAAGAAAGACCTGACTGAAGAATTGCAGATCCTGGAAGCGGGCCTGTTTGCACGTATCCATGCAGTACTGGTTTCTGGTGGCATCGAAGCTGACAAGCTGAGCAAGTTACCACGTGATCGTTGGCTCGAACTGGGCCTGACCGACGAAGACAAGCAAAACCAACTGGAACAGTTGGCAGAGCAGTACGACGAAATGAAATCCGAATTCGAGAAGAAGATGGATGCCAAGCGTCGTAAGATCACCCAAGGTGATGATTTGGCACCAGGCGTGCTGAAGATCGTCAAGGTGTATCTGGCCGTTAAACGTCAGATTCAACCAGGTGACAAGATGGCCGGTCGTCACGGTAACAAGGGTGTTATCTCCAAGATTAACCCGATCGAAGATATGCCTTACGATGAAAACGGTACGCCGGTAGACATCGTTCTGAACCCGCTGGGCGTACCATCGCGTATGAACATCGGTCAGATTTTGGAAACCCACTTAGGGATGGCAGCGAAAGGCATTGGCGAGAAAATCAACGCCATGCTGAAGAAGCAGGAAGAAGTTGCCAAACTGCGTGAGTTCATCCAAAAAGCCTACGATCTGGGTGACAACGTTTGTCAGAAAGTTGATCTGAGCACCTTCACCGATGACGAAGTATTGCGTCTGGCTGAGAACCTGAAAAAAGGTATGCCAATTGCAACACCAGTCTTCGATGGTGCGACAGAGAAAGAGATCAAGGAACTGTTACAGCTAGGTGGTCTGCCAACTTCTGGTCAGATTACGCTGTTTGACGGCCGTACCGGCGAGCAATTCGAACGTCAGGTTACTGTCGGCTACATGTACATGCTGAAACTGAACCACTTGGTTGATGACAAGATGCATGCGCGTTCTACCGGTTCTTACAGCTTGGTTACTCAGCAGCCGCTGGGTGGTAAGGCTCAGTTCGGTGGTCAGCGCTTCGGTGAGATGGAAGTGTGGGCGTTGGAAGCTTATGGCGCCGCGTACACATTGCAGGAAATGCTTACCGTCAAGTCCGACGATGTAAACGGCCGTACCAAGATGTACAAAAACATCGTGGATGGCGATCACCGTATGGAACCAGGCATGCCGGAGTCCTTCAACGTATTGTTGAAAGAAATCCGCTCGCTGGGCATCAATATCGAGCTGGAAGAAGAGTAACTCTTCGCCAGACGGCAGACTCTTACAGCCGGGAGTCTGCTGGTGGTTCGTACTGGTCACAGGGGCGCTCAAATTTCGTTTTGAGCGCCTATCAGGTCTAACTCCGACAGGAGCCAATCCGTGAAAGACTTATTAAAGTTTCTGAAAGCGCAAACTAAGACCGAAGAGTTTGATGCGATCAAAATTGCTCTGGCATCGCCAGACATGATCCGTTCCTGGTCGTTCGGTGAAGTTAAAAAGCCGGAAACCATTAACTACCGTACGTTCAAACCAGAACGTGACGGCCTTTTCTGCGCCCGTATCTTTGGCCCAGTAAAAGATTACGAATGCCTGTGCGGTAAGTACAAGCGTTTGAAACACCGCGGTGTTATTTGTGAGAAATGCGGCGTTGAAGTGACTCAAACCAAAGTACGCCGTGAGCGTATGGGTCACATCGAACTGGCTTCTCCAACTGCGCACATCTGGTTCCTGAAATCGCTGCCATCCCGCATCGGTTTACTGCTGGATATGCCATTACGTGACATCGAACGTGTACTGTACTTCGAATCCTATGTGGTTGTTGAAGGCGGTATGACCAACCTGGAACGTCGTCAGATCCTGACTGAAGAGCAGTATCTGGACGCGTTGGAAGAGTTTGGTGATGAGTTCGACGCGAAAATGGGCGCCGAGGCTATTCAGGCCCTGTTGAAAAACATGGATCTGGAAGCTGAGTGCGAGATCCTGCGTGAAGAATTGAACGAAACAAATTCTGAAACCAAGCGTAAGAAGCTGACTAAGCGTATCAAGCTGCTGGAAGCGTTCGTACAGTCTGGCAACAAGCCAGAGTGGATGATCCTGACCGTGCTGCCTGTGTTGCCGCCAGACTTGCGTCCATTGGTTCCGTTGGATGGTGGTCGTTTTGCGACTTCTGATCTGAACGATTTGTATCGTCGCGTGATCAACCGTAACAACCGTCTGAAGCGTCTGCTGGACTTGGCAGCTCCTGACATCATCGTACGTAACGAAAAGCGTATGCTGCAAGAAGCAGTAGATGCATTGCTGGATAACGGCCGTCGCGGTCGTGCGATTACCGGCTCTAACAAGCGTCCGTTGAAGTCACTGGCTGACATGATCAAAGGTAAGCAAGGTCGTTTCCGTCAGAACTTGCTGGGTAAACGTGTTGACTACTCAGGTCGTTCGGTTATCACCGTTGGTCCATACCTGCGTCTGCATCAGTGCGGTCTGCCTAAGAAAATGGCTCTTGAGCTGTTCAAACCGTTCATCTACGGCAAGCTGGAACTGCGTGGTCTTGCTACCACCATTAAAGCCGCCAAGAAGATGGTTGAGCGTGAAGAAGCCGTGGTTTGGGATATCCTGGATGAAGTTATCCGCGAACACCCAGTGCTGCTGAACCGTGCACCAACCCTTCACCGTTTGGGTATCCAGGCGTTTGAACCGGTTCTGATCGAAGGTAAGGCAATCCAGTTGCACCCATTGGTTTGTGCGGCATATAACGCCGACTTCGATGGTGACCAAATGGCTGTTCACGTACCGCTGACACTGGAAGCTCAGTTAGAAGCGCGTGCGTTGATGATGTCTACCAACAACATCCTGTCACCAGCGAACGGCGAGCCAATCATCGTTCCTTCTCAGGACGTTGTATTGGGTCTGTATTACATGACCCGCGACTGTGTTAACGCCAAAGGCGAAGGCATGGTTCTGACTGGCCCGAAAGAAGCTGAACGTATTTATCGTGGTGGCCTGGCATCGCTGCATGCTCGCGTAAAAGTTCGTATTACTGAAGAAATTCGTAATGTCGAAGGCGAAAGCATTACGCGCACCAGCATCATCGATACGACAGTTGGCCGTGCTATTTTGTGGATGATCGTCCCGAAAGGCCTGCCTTACTCTATCGTGAACCAGCCGCTGGGCAAAAAAGCTATCTCCAAGATGCTGAACACCTGTTACCGCATCCTGGGCTTGAAGCCAACGGTTATCTTTGCTGACCAGATCATGTACACCGGTTTTGCTTACGCAGCACGCTCAGGCGCCTCTGTAGGTATCGATGACATGGTTATCCCAGAAGCGAAAGCAGGGATCATCGAAGAAGCTGAAACTGAAGTTGCCGAGATCCAGGAGCAGTTCCAATCTGGTCTGGTAACCGCAGGCGAACGTTATAACAAAGTGATCGATATCTGGGCTGCGGCTAACGAACGTGTTGCCAAGGCGATGATGGATAACTTGTCTGTAGAAGATGTTGTCAACCGTGACGGCGTTGTCGAACAGCAAGTGTCATTCAACAGCATCTTTATGATGGCCGACTCCGGTGCGCGTGGTTCTGCTGCACAGATTCGTCAGCTAGCAGGGATGCGTGGTCTGATGGCCAAGCCAGATGGCTCGATCATTGAAACGCCAATCACCGCGAACTTCCGTGAAGGTTTGAACGTACTTCAGTACTTCATCTCAACCCACGGTGCGCGTAAAGGTTTGGCGGATACCGCATTGAAAACTGCGAACTCCGGTTACCTGACCCGTCGTTTGGTTGACGTGGCACAGGATCTGGTAGTAACCGAAGACGATTGTGGTACCCATAACGGTATCGTGATGACCCCGGTTATCGAAGGTGGTGATGTTAAAGAGCCACTGCGCGATCGCGTTCTGGGTCGTGTGACCGCAGAGGAAGTTATCAAGCCGGGTACGGCTGATATTCTGGTTCCGCGTAACACCCTGTTGGACGAAAAATGGTGTGATCTGTTAGAAGAAAACTCCGTCGACAGCGTTAAAGTTCGTTCAGTAGTAAGCTGTGAAACTGACTTTGGTGTGTGTGCAAACTGCTATGGTCGCGACCTGGCACGTGGTCACATCATCAACAAAGGTGAAGCAGTTGGTGTTATTGCAGCACAGTCAATCGGTGAGCCGGGTACCCAGCTTACGATGCGTACGTTCCACATCGGTGGTGCGGCATCTCGTGCGGCAGCAGAGTCCAGCATTCAGGTTAAGAACAAAGGCAGCTTGAAACTGAGCAACGTCAAGTTCGTTACCAATGCCGCGGGCAAGCTGGTTATTACTTCTCGTAATACCGAGCTGAAGCTGATCGACGAATTCGGCCGTACTAAAGAAAGCTACAAAGTGCCTTACGGTGCTGTAATGGCTAAAGGCGATGGCGCAGAAGTCCAGGGCGGCGAAACCGTTGCTAACTGGGATCCGCACATCATGCCAGTTGTGACCGAAGTGAGCGGTTTCATTCGCTTCGCGGACATGGTTGACGGCCAGACCATTACCCGCCAGACCGACGAACTGACTGGTTTGTCTTCTCTGGTAGTACTGGATAGTGCAGAGCGTACCGGTAGCGGTAAAGACCTGCGTCCGGCACTGAAAATCGTTGATGCCAAAGGCGACGATGTATTGATCCCAGGTACTGATATGCCTGCTCAATACTTCCTGCCAGGTAAAACGATTGTACAGTTGGAAGACGGCATTCAGATCGGTGCGGGTGATACCCTGGCGCGTATTCCTCAGGAATCAAGCGGTACCAAGGATATTACCGGTGGTCTGCCACGTGTTGCTGACTTGTTCGAAGCACGTCGTCCGAAAGAGCCTGCAATCCTGGCTGAAATCAGCGGGATCATCTCGTTCGGTAAAGAGACCAAAGGCAAACGTCGCCTGGTTATCTCGCCGTTAGATGGTAGCGATGCATACGAAGAGATGATTCCGAAATGGCGTCAGCTCAACGTGTTCGAAGGTGAAATTGTAGAACGCGGTGACGTGGTTTCCGACGGCCCAGAATCTCCACATGACATTCTGCGTCTGCGTGGCGTTCACGCGGTTACCCGCTACATCACCAACGAAGTGCAGGAAGTTTACCGTCTGCAAGGCGTTAAGATTAACGATAAACACATCGAAGTTATCGTTCGTCAGATGTTGCGTAAAGGCACTATCGTTGATTCAGGTAGCACTGACTTCCTGGAAGGCGAGCAGGCAGAAATGTCTCGCGTTAAAATCGCTAACCGTAAGCTGGCAGCCGAAGGCAAAATCGAGGCTACGTTCACGCGTGACCTGCTGGGTATTACCAAGGCATCCTTGGCGACTGAGTCCTTCATCTCTGCGGCTTCGTTCCAGGAAACCACGCGCGTTCTTACTGAAGCGGCAGTTGCCGGTAAACGTGATGAACTGCGTGGCCTGAAAGAAAACGTAATCGTGGGCCGTCTGATCCCAGCCGGTACCGGTTACGCTTATCATCAGGATCGTGCACGTCGTAAAGCTCTGGGTGAAGTTCCTGTTGTGCCGCAAGTTAGCGCGGATGAAGCAACGGCTAACCTGGCTGAATTGCTGAACGCCGGTTTTGGTAACAGCAAAGACTAATCTCTTTGTTGCTCACCAACGTAAAAACCGCTCCTTACGGGGCGGTTTTTTTTTGCTTTTTTTTAGGATTTAAACGGTCGATTTATTGCAGGGAACGCCCTAAATGGCGATCCCAATCCTTCCACACCGGCTGTAACCCCGCCCGCGTCAATGCCTGTGCTACCTGCTCAGGTGTACGATTATCGTGAGGAGCAAATTGTTCAAGCTCTGGATGATTATCCGCATACCCACCAGGCTGAGTTTTGGAACCAGCACTGACATTATTAATCGCGACTGGAATGACATTGTCGCGGAAGAAAGGTGATTCACGGGTAGATAGCGACAGTTCCACATCGGGGGCAAACAATCTAAAAGCACAGATTAATTGCAGCAGTTGCGGCTCACTCATCAGAGATGCAGGCTCGATACCGCCCGCACAAGGTCGTAGTCGTGGAAACGAAATAGAGTAGCGACTTTGCCAATAAGTCTGTTGCAGATAAAACAGATGCTCCGCCAGCATATAACAGTCCGTGCGCCAACTATTAGACAGCCCGATCAACGCACCTAGCCCGATCTTGTCGATCCCGGCCCGACCGAGACGATCTGGGGTTGCCAGCCGCCAGTGAAAATCTTGCTTATGCCCGCGCAAGTGATGTTGCTGGTAAGTCGCTGGGTGATAGGTTTCCTGATAAACCATCACTCCGTCTAATCCCAACGTTTTTAACTCCGCATACTCCTCTTGTGCCAATGGTTGAACTTCCATCATCAGTGAACTGAAGCGACTACGAATAGCTGGGAAGTGACGACGAAAGTAATCCATTCCTACTTTTGCCTGATGTTCGCCAGTGACCAGCAGCAGATGTTCAAAACCCAGCGTTTTGATCGCGTCACACTCACGGATGATTTCTGCTTCATCCAATGTTTTGCGCTTGATGCGATTGCTCATCGAGAAACCACAATAAGTACAATCATTGGCGCACAGATTAGAAAGGTAGAGCGGCACATAAAAACTCACCGTGTTACCAAAACGCTGGCGGGTCAGTTGCTGGGCTTTTTGCGCCATGGGTTCGAGATAAGCCAGTGCAGCGGGCGAAATCAACGCCATTAAATCGTCGCGATTCGGTTTGACAGCATTAATGGCCCGCTCAACATCAGCGGCGGTTTTACTGTTAATGCGCAGGGAAATATCATCCCAATCTAATTGTTGCCAGTGTTGACTGAAATCTTCAGACATGATGCTCCTCCCCTAACTGGCTGAGAAAGCCAGTCAGTGGGCTGGTGGCAATGGCCTTGCCAAATTGTTGGTTGCCAAGCCCAGCCTGACGCGCCAATTCACCAGATTCAACTGCTAAGCGGAAGGCATGCGCCATTTGCACGGGTGAGCGCGCCACAGCAATTGCGGTATTGACCAGCACGGCATCAGCGCCTAATTCTATTGCTTCAAGCGCATGGCTTGGCGCACCAATTCCGGCATCGACTACCACGGGCACTTTGGCCTGCTCGATAATAATTTGCAGAAAGTCACGGGTACGTAAGCCCAAATTTGAGCCAATCGGTGCACCCAATGGCATGACGGCAGCGCAACCTGCTTCTTCCAGCCGCTTGCACAATACCGGGTCCGCACCACAGTAAGGCAAAACAACAAATCCCTCTTTCACCAGTATTTCTGCGGCTTTTAGGGTTTCTATTGGGTCAGGCAATAAATACTTCACATCGGGATGAATTTCCAATTTTACCCAATGGGTACCCAGTGCTTCGCGCGCCAGACGGGCAGCAAACACAGCTTCTTGCGCCGTTTTAGCGCCTGAGGTATTCGGTAGCAAGCGCACACCTAATTGTTGCAAGGGCGCAAGAATTGCATCGTTCCCTGCCCGCAAATCAACCCGTTTCATCGCCATAGTAATCAGTTGTGACCCTGAGGCGCGCAATGCTTCCAGCATCAGTTCAGGGGTGGAAAATTTTCCCGTACCGGTAAATAAACGTGAGGTAAAAGTGGTATCGGCGATCTTCAGCATGTCAGCCCCCAGCAATCGCTTGGAATAGCAAAATGTTATCACCCGCGTGTAACTGACATTTTTCCCAGTCAGTGCGAGGGACGATGACCTGATTAACCGCCAGAGCCGTACCCGGCTGGTGGCGTTTGAGCTGATTGAGCAGCATTGCAGCGGTGATATTGCTCACCACTTCTAATGGCTGATCATTGAGCACAATCTGTATATGACCCGTTGTCACTGTGCACCTCCGCAGGCAGGGCAATGCTTCGCCCGAGTCAGTTGCAGGGTGCTCCAACTCTGCTGCTTGCCATCGAATAAGCGCAATTTCCCACTCAGTGCCGACGGCAGCCCTGCCAATATCTTGATGGCTTCCAGTGCTTGCAAGGTACCAATGACGCCGACCACCGGCCCCAATACGCCAGCAGTACGACAGTTACGCTGCGGCAATTCCTTATCGGGATAGAGGCAGGCGTAGCAGCCTTGAGAATAAGGCGGCTCAATGACCAGCAGTTGCCCGCTGAATCCCACGGCACTGCCGCTGATTAATGGCTTTTGTGCGGTGATACAGGCTGCATTTACCTGATGGCGCGTCTCCATGTTGTCGCTGCAATCCAGCACTAAATCAGCGTTAGCCACGGCATCGGCCAATGGCGTACCTAACAGCCGAGTATCAAATGGGATAACCTCAATCAATGGATTGAGGCTTTGCAAATGACGCTGGGCTAACCGTGCTTTACTTTGGCTAGCGGAGGATGTTTGGCTGATATCTGTGGTGCGATACAATATCTGGCGCTGTAAATTGCTCAGTTCCAGTTGGTCATCGTCGGCCAGTAATAACTTACCGACGCCGGCTGCTGCCAGATAGAGCGCAGCAGGTGAACCAAGGCCGCCAAGACCGATAATCAGCACACAGGCACTTTTCAGCTTCAACTGGCCCTCTGGGCCGATATCCTCCAGTAATAACTGGCGGCTGTAGCGCAAAAATTCACTGTCACTCAACTCATGCTTGTTTGTCATCAGCCAGCTCCTTGCCCTCGATCAGGTGCAATAATTGTGCTGTTGCTTGCTGCCAATCGTCGCTCAGGGTGATAGCACTGACGACCGCTACACTACCGACACCCGTTGCCAGAACCGCCGGCACGCGCTCAATGCTGATGCCGCCGATGGCGACGGTCGGGTAGTCTGGCGTGTTGTCGACCATTTGCTTGAGCACCGTCAACCCTTGTGGTGACGAAGGCATCTGCTTGGTTTGTGTAGGGAAGATGTGGCCCATGGCGATATAAGAGGGCCGGACAGCTTTAGCTATCGCCAGTTCCTGCTCATCATGGGTTGATACGCCCAGCCGTAATCCGGCTTGCTGAATCGCGGCCAAATCGGCTGTTTCCAGATCTTCCTGACCCAGATGAACGCCATAGGCACCATGCTTAATCGCCAGCCGCCAATAATCATTGATAAATAAGCGTGCCTGATAACGTTTGCCTAACGCTATGGCGGCGGCAATGTCTTGCTCCACCTGCGCATCATCTAACTCTTTGATACGTAGTTGTATTGTGGTTACACCTGCGGCAAGCAGGCGCTCTATCCAAAGTAGGCTATCGACGACGGGATAGAGACCAAGGCGTTGTACCGTCGCAGGGAAACCCTGTTTTGCAGAAAATAAGGCATGATTAGGCAGGTTCATTATCGGCCTCGGTCTTGAGATTAATGGGGCTGTGATACAGCTCGCTGCCGCGAGAGCGGAACTCCGCTGACATCTGTTCCATACCCGATTGTAAGATTTCGATCGGTTGGGCTGCTGTTCCTTGTGCCGCTGCCAGCTCTTGTGCCGCAGCCTGTTCTTGCGTAGCGGCCTGTTCTTGCATAGCGGCATAGTCGCGAACTTCCTGAGAGATTTTCATCGAGCAGAATTTCGGCCCGCACATTGAACAGAAGTGAGCTACTTTGCCGGACTCTTGCGGCAGGGTTTCGTCGTGATAGGCTCGTGCGGTTTCTGGATCAAGCGCCAGATTGAACTGATCTTCCCAGCGGAATTCAAAGCGTGCTTTCGACATGGCGTTATCGCGGATCTGCGCACCGGGGTGGCCTTTGGCCAAGTCTGCGGCATGGGCGGCTATTTTATAAGTAATAAGACCTTGTTTTACATCCTCTTTATTAGGCAGGCCAAGATGTTCTTTCGGTGTGACGTAACACAACATGGCGCAACCGAACCAACCAATCATGGCGGCCCCAATACCAGAAGTGAAATGGTCATAACCTGGCGCAATATCCGTGGTTAGCGGGCCTAAGGTATAGAATGGCGCTTCATGGCAGTGTTCCAACTCTTCCGTCATATTGCGGCGAATCATCTGCATCGGCACATGACCGGGGCCTTCAATCATCACCTGCACATCATATTCCCAGGCGATTTTGGTCAATTCACCCAAGGTATGCAGCTCAGCGAACTGGGCTTCATCATTGGCATCCTGAATGGAACCAGGGCGTAGGCCATCACCCAGTGATAGTGAGACATCATAGGCAGCACAGATCTGACAGATTTCGCGAAAATGCTGATACAGGAAGTTTTCCTGATGATGGGAAAGGCACCACTTCGCCATAATTGAACCACCACGGGAGACGATACCGGTCAAGCGTTTGGCCGTCATCGGTACATAGCGCAACAACACACCGGCATGGATAGTAAAGTAATCCACCCCTTGCTCGGCCTGCTCTAACAGCGTGTCACGGAACATTTCCCAGGTTAGGTTCTCGGCTACACCATTTACTTTTTCCAGCGCCTGATAGATAGGAACGGTACCAATAGGGACCGGGCTGTTACGCAGGATCCACTCACGGGTTTCATGGATATAGCGGCCAGTGGACAGGTCCATCACGGTATCGGCACCCCAGCGGGTTGACCACACCAGTTTTTCTACTTCTTCTTCGATGGAGGAGGTCACCGCAGAGTTACCGATATTGGCGTTCACTTTCACTAAAAAGTTACGACCAATAATCATCGGCTCAGATTCTGGGTGGTTAATATTGGCGGGGATGATAGCTCGGCCCGCCGCCACTTCCTGACGTACAAATTCAGCCGTGATATTTTCTGGCAGGTTAGCGCCAAAAGCCTGCCCTGGATGCTGCTGGCGTAGTACCTCACCGCGAATACGTTCACGGCCCATATTTTCTCGCAGCGCGATGAACTCCATCTCTGGCGTGATGATGCCCTGACGGGCGTAATGCAGTTGGGTGACGCATTTGCCGGCGATGGCTTTCTTCGGGCGTGGCAGATGCTCAAAACGCAAATGGTCTAAGCCTTCGTCAGCCAAACGTTGTTGGGTGAAACCAGAGCTGACAGAGGTCAGTGCGGCGGTATCCTGGCGATCAGCTATCCAGCTATCACGTAATTTGGGTAACCCGCGGTGAACATCCAGCGTGGCGTTTGAGTCACCATATGGGCCGGATGTGTCATACACCGGGATGGCTTCGTTATCTTCATAGCGTGGTGAGTCCTTACTACCGCCGATCAATGTCGGACTGAGCTGGATTTCACGCATCGGTACCAGAATATCTGGCCGTGAACCTTGTAGGTAAATACGTTGGGAGTTGGGGAAAGTGACACCTTGCAAGGTATCAATAAACTGTTGAGCTTCCTCACGTTGTGCTTTACGTGGGCGTGATGAATTTTTAGCTGTTGTATTATTAGACATAGCAATTCCTACCAGTGTGGTTTATAGGGAAAATTGCTTGTCTGGAGCTTGGCGGGAGTAACGATGTTGGCCAGTAACCGGCAGCTATCGGTGAGGATAAAGACCGGGCCTGTAGCGATAAATTACTCTTGTTCCCTTCGCGGGTATTAACCCGATCAGGTTCCGCGGATCCCGAATTAACGGTCTCAGCCTGCGTTTGCTTTCCTAAAAAGGCAATCGCTAGGCACTCCGACAAGAATCTTCAGTATATACCCTTCTTACTTGAAATTGCAGCGGTGTTAGCTACGCTCATTCACCCGAATCACTTACCTGTGTAAGCTCATCGGAATTAATGTCACCCTACGGGCTAGCATAAATGCTGTTCAAATCGGTTTTCACCGAGTTGTCATTCACTTGCTGCCTACCTGCAATCTCAATTACTTTGGGTAGTAAAGGTTGAATGAAAACTACAATAGTGTGATGTAAGCTATTTTACTTGCCACTTTGAACTTGGGCAGTGCTCAAAATCCTCACGTACTACGTGTACGCTCCGGTTTTTGCGCGCTGTCCGCATCCAAATTGTCTGCGACAATTACGCTTACTATTAATTTATTAGGTTAATTGGCCTGACTCTTTTTATTTTCTGGCTGGGCGGCTTGCCACGACTCGGCTGCCCATTGAATTAATTGATCTTCCAAGCGAAAACGGGCATCAAGAGCTTCGCCGATATCAGATAATGCTTGCTGAAACTCGATACAACTGTCCTGATCGATCTCAATGTTGGTATAACGATCATGGAATGCCATGATCGTTTGAGTATTATTTTTTAACGCAGGATACACTTTGGTCGTCAGCGCCATTTTTGGGCTGGACGCGCCGTCTACTTGTTTGATAATTCTGTCATAGATGTGAAAATGCCCGGATGAGAGATAATCCACCAAATTATGGCAAAAGTTCTCCAGCGCTTTTTCGTTAAGCGGGGTATGCTTTTCTTTTTGCGGCTTAATACCGATCACTGCGCAATATGCAACTAACAGTTCTTTACGCGCATGAAGCCATTGATCAATTAATTCATTACTGCCGCCAACGCGTTGAGTCAAGCTTTCCAGTCGGTTTAGCATGAACGACTCCGTGAAGTAATAATACGTTACAAAAATGTAACAAGCCGGATTCTAGATTGCCAGTGAAGTCGAGGTTGTGCAACAACGATATGGAACTACAACTTACAGGTAAAGAAAGTGGCTGGTGGATTGTCAGTCATGAAAACAAATTATGGTTGCCAAAAGGGGAGTTACCACAAGGTAATGCGGCTAATTGGTCATTGCAGGGAGCAACGGCAAGGCAAATCGGTGAATGGCAAGGGCAGGCGGTATGGCTGATCCGTCAGATGATGTCTACTGATATGGGTTCAGTGCGGCAATTACTGGATGTGGATCGCGGTTTGTTCCAACTGGCTGGGCGTGGTGTGCAACTGGCAGAATTTTATCGCTCTCACCGTTTTTGTGGTTATTGCGGTCACCAAATGCAGGCCAGCCGTTCCGAGTGGGCTTGTCTGTGTAACCACTGTCGTGAACGCTATTACCCACAAATCGCCCCTTGCGTGATTGTTGCCATTCGCCGTGATGATGAGATTTTATTGGCGCAGCATATACGGCATCGTGGCGGTATTAATACCGTGCTGGCAGGCTTTGTCGAAGTGGGTGAGACTCTGGAGCAGGCGGTTTCCCGTGAAGTTTTAGAAGAAAGTAATATCCATATTAAAAATCTGCGCTACGTAACGTCACAACCTTGGCCGTTCCCCCATTCGCTCATGATGGCATTTATGGCCGAGTATGACAGTGGCGAGCTGCAACATGATCCGAAAGAGCTGTTAAATGCCGGTTGGTATCGTTATGACCAATTGCCATTACTACCGCCGCCAGGCACCGTAGCGCGCCGATTAATTGAAGATACGGTGGTGTTATGTCGCGAACACCGTGAGTTAATCTAATCAGAAGAGAGTGCTGAAGCGCTAACTCTATAGCCTGACGTAATTTAAACCCCACGAGAGCGAATCATTACCGCGCCTTAATAGCAGCGGCAGTTAGCAGGAAAGTATTATCTGACATGTTACAATACGGTCCGCTAAAAGATGGCCGCCAGATAATTAAGGGAGCCCCACCATGAATGAGTTGAAAAACGATCGCTATCTGCGAGCCTTATTGCGCCAACCGGTCGATGTAACGCCGGTATGGATGATGCGTCAGGCGGGCCGTTATTTGCCAGAATATAAAGCTACCCGTGGGGTTGCCGGGGATTTTATGTCACTGTGCAAAAATGCGGAACTGGCTTGTGAAGTGACGATGCAACCATTGCGTCGCTATCCACTGGACGCCGCGATTCTGTTTTCAGACATTCTGACCATCCCCGATGCTATGGGACTGGGGCTCTATTTTGAAACCGGTGAAGGCCCACGCTTCCAATCCCCGATTACTTGTCGCGCCGACGTCGAAAAGTTACCCATCCCTGATCCAGAACAGGAATTGGGCTATGTGATGAACGCGGTAAGAACCATTCGCCGCGAGTTGGCCGGTGCGGTGCCATTAATTGGTTTCTCCGGTAGCCCATGGACGCTGGCGACCTATATGGTTGAAGGGGGGAGTAGTAAAGCGTTCACCAAACTGAAGAAAATGATGTATGCCGAGCCGCAAACGCTGCATTTGCTACTGGATAAACTGGCCGATAGCGTCATCTTGTATCTTAATGCGCAAATTAAAGCTGGTGCCCAATCTGTGATGGTGTTTGATACCTGGGGTGGGGTGCTGACCGGGCGTGATTATCTTGAGTTCTCCTTGAACTACATGCATAAAATCGTCGATGGCCTGATCCGTGAAAACGATGGGCGTCGGGTGCCGGTGACCTTGTTCACCAAGGGGGGGGGGCAATGGCTGGAAGCAATGGCTGCTACCGGTTGTGATGCATTGGGGCTGGATTGGACCACCGATATCGGCGATGCGCGCCGCCGGGTGGGTGATAAGGTCGCCCTGCAAGGCAATATGGACCCCTCAGTGCTATACGCACCACCTGCCCGTATTGAGCAGGAAGTGAGTACTATTCTTGCAAGCTTTGGCCAGGGGCAAGGGCATGTGTTTAATCTGGGGCACGGCATTCATCAGGATGTTCCGCCAGAACATGCAGGGGCTTTTGTTGACGCAGTACATACGTTATCAAAGCCTTATCATCAAAACTAATCAGTTTATACTCAAAGCCTTGGGGCGCAGGTAACCGTGTTGTAGCGTCAAGCTTGAAGGGGGGTTAGCCGATGATAGATACCAAAGCGTTACGGGCAGAACAGTTACAACGGGCATCTGCGGTTATTCTTCACGATGATTTTGACAGCGGATCAGTGCACTTTATTGCCGGTGCGGATGTTGGTTTTGAGCAGCAGGGGGAGATTACCCGTGCTGCTATCGCGATTTTGCGTTATCCCTCGCTAGAGCTGGTGGAATATCAAGTTGCCAGAGTGGCAACTTCACTGCCGTATATCCCCGGTTTACTCTCTTTTCGTGAATATCCTGCATTATTAGCCGCCTGGGGGCAGTTGCAGCAGCAGCCTCAACTGGTGTTTGTTGATGGGCAAGGTATCGCACACCCGCGTCGTTTAGGCGTTGCCAGCCATTTTGGGCTGTTGGTTGATGTCCCGACCATTGGTGTTGCCAAAAGCCGCCTGTGTGGGCACTCTCTGCCTTTAGAGAGCGATAACGGCGCATTACAACCCCTCATTGATGGTGATGAACAACTTGGCTGGGTGTGGCGCAGCAAAATCCGTTGCAATCCACTGTTTATTTCGCCCGGTCATCGGGTGAGTGTCAGCAGTGCTTTGGCGTGGGTGCAGGCTTGCATGGCGGGCTACCGTTTGCCTGAACCAACCCGCTGGGCTGATGCTATCGCCTCAAATCGCCCGCAATTTCAGCGCTGGGTGCGGAAAAATCCTGATTTACTTGGCAAGCATAGGGATATGATTTAATTTCGGGTACACTGCCGCGCAGATAATGAATAATGAGAACTCATAATGATACGTAATCCGATTCATCTACGTCTCGAAAAGCTGGAAAGTTGGCAACATCTGACTTTCATGGCTTGTTTGTGCGAGCGGATGTATCCCAACTATCAGCAATTTTGTCTGGAAACTGAATTTGGCGACCCGGCTGTTTACCGGCGCATTCTGGATCTGATCTGGGAAACTTTGGTCGTAAAAGACGCAAAAGTGAACTTTGATAGCCAGTTGGAGAAATTGGAAGAGGCAATTCCTTCAGCCGATGACTATGCTATCTACGGTGTTTATCCTGCCATCGATGCTTGTATTGCATTGGGCGAGGCCATCCATTCGCGTTTGAGTGGTGAAACACTGGAACATGCTGTCGCCATCAGCGAAGCATCAATCCGTACCGTTGCAATGTTGGAAATGACGTTGGCCGGTAAAGAAATGACCGATGAAGAACTGAAAATTTTGCCTGCGATTGAAGAAGAATGGGATATCCAATGGGAGATTTTCCGTCTGTTAGCTGACTGTGAAGAGCGCGACCTGGATCTGATCAAAGGGCTACGATCTGACCTGCGGGAAGCGGCTGTTAGCAACATTGGCATAAATTTAACGCAATAAGGCAAGAAAACGTGATTTAACGCCTGATTTGTCACGTCTTAAGGCTTCACATCTGCCCCCTGTCTGTTCTACATTTGGGGGGCGAAAAAAAGTGGCTATCGGTGCGTGTATGCAGGAGAGTGCTGTCCATCGGCATATCCGTCGCACTCGATGCTTTGCAAACGATAAACACACTGTAAGGATAACTTATGAATAAGACTCAACTGATTGACGTAATCGCGGACAAAGCGGACCTTTCTAAAGCACAAGCTAAAGCTGCTTTGGAATCCACACTGGCTGCAATTACCGAATCTCTGAAAGACGGTGATCCAGTACAATTGGTTGGTTTTGGTACTTTCAAGGTAAACCATCGTAATGAGCGCACTGGCCGCAACCCACAGACTGGTAAAGAAATCAAAATTGCTGCAGCTAATGTGCCAGCGTTTGTTTCTGGTAAAGCACTGAAAGATTCTGTTAAATCTTAATAGTGTGTCAGTGAAAATAATAAGCAGGGGGGTGGCAAAGCCCCTTTTGTTTATGCAGCGGGTGCTGATGACCCTCGGTTTAGCCTTTGGTCTCAGCGCCTGTAGCAGTCAGTCAGGTTCCCCTCTATTTAGTGCCAGCGGGTATATCGCCGATAGCGGTGTCGTTCGTTTATGGCGTCAGGATAATGCGCAGCAGCAGCCACAAGTGCTGATGAGCGTCTACAGCCCCTATTCCGGGGACAATACTCGTGTCACCTTCTACGAATATCAAAATGGCATTTTGCGGGAAATCCGGCGCAACGATTTAGGTCATAATCCGCAGAGCGTCGAGCTGCGGTTTGATGAACAAGGACAGGTGAGTTTTATGCAGCGCCAACTGGCCGAACGGCGTGAGCAGCTCTCTGCGGATAATATCGCGGTCTATCAGTTGGAAGCGAAACGAATTCTCGAACAGAGCAGTGCACTGCGAGCCGGGAATATCAGGTTAATTCAGGGGCAGTGGCTGAATGGCGTCGTTACCACCTGTGATAAGAAGACGTTGCGATTGAAACTTGACGATAACTCACAGGCATGGCTGAGCAAACGGGGGGAGGGCAGTGCGCAACCTCTGGGCGTCGCGTGGTTGGATTCGTCGGAAGGTCAACAATTGCTGTTGGTTGCCAATCAGGACTTTTGCCGCTGGGAGCCGACAGCAGGCAGTTTGTAAGGCCTAATAAGAAGCAGGGCACAGCAAGCTGCGCCCGCAGAATACAATGGTAGATTTATTTACCGCGAGCAATGGCCCGATAACCAATATCTTTACGGCAGAAAGCCCCTTCCCACTGAATATTTTCAGCTAACCGATACGCGTTTTGCTGCGCTTGGGCGACGGTGGCTCCCAGCGCAGTTACACACAATACGCGACCGCCGTTAGTGACGACTTCATTATTGCCATTCAGTTTAGTTCCGGCGTGGAACACCTTGCCGTCAGCCACTTCCTGCTGTGGTAACCCATGAATGACATCACCCTGGCGATAATCTGCCGGATAACCGCCAGCGGCCAACACCACACCCAGCGATGGGCGCTCATCCCAGTCAGAGGTCTTCTCATTCAATTTACCTTGTGCACCGGCTAAGCACAATTCAACCAAGTCTGAACGCATGCGTAGCATGATGGGTTGAGTTTCCGGGTCACCAAAGCGACAGTTGAACTCAATCACTTTTGGTTGCCCGTCAGCGGAAATCATCAGACCGGCATAGAGGAAGCCGGTATAGACATTACCTTCTGCCGCCATACCGCGCACTGTCGGCCAGATAACACTTTCCATCACTCGCTGATGAACTTCATCAGTGACTACCGGTGCCGGGGAATATGCCCCCATACCACCGGTATTTGGACCGGTATCACCATCGCCAACCCGCTTATGGTCCTGGCTGGTGGCCATCGGCAATACATTCTCACCATCAACCATCACGATAAAGCTGGCTTCTTCGCCATCGAGAAACTCTTCCACCACGATACGGTGGCCTGCATCGCCAAAGGCATTGCCTGCCAACATGTCATGAACGGCGGTTTCCGCCTCTTCCAGCGTCATTGCAACAATCACGCCTTTACCGGCGGCCAGCCCATCAGCCTTAATCACGATCGGTGCACCGATTTTACGGACATAGGCTAAAGCAGGCTCCACTTCGGTGAAGTTCTGGTAAAACGCTGTTGGGATATTGTGGCGCGCCAGGAAATCTTTAGTGAAAGCTTTAGAGCCCTCTAACTGAGCAGCGGCTTGCGTTGGCCCAAAAATGGTCAAGCCGGCCGTGCGGAAAGCATCAACCACACCAATAACTAATGGGGCTTCCGGGCCTACAATGGTCAGGCCAATATCATGGCTCAGAGCAAAGGCCAACAACCCCGCAATATCCGTTGCCGCGATATCGACATTTTCTAAACCAGATTCTAGCGCAGTGCCAGCATTGCCCGGTGCGACATAAATTTTGCCCGCTAAAGGTGACTGTGCTGCTTTCCAGCCCAGCGCGTGTTCACGCCCGCCATTACCAATAATCAAAATATTCATCAGATGACTCCGTTAAGCGGGTTAATTAATGGCGGAAATGGCGCATGTCGGTAAAGATCATAGCGATGCCATGCTCATCAGCCGCAGCAATGACTTCATCGTCACGGATTGAACCGCCCGGTTGGATAACACAACTGATCCCGACAGATGCAGCAGCATCGATACCGTCACGGAACGGGAAGAAAGCATCGGAGGCCATGGCAGAACCGGCCACTTCTAATCCTTCATCCGCTGCTTTGATACCAGCGATTTTGGCAGAATAGACGCGGCTCATTTGGCCTGCGCCTATACCGATAGTCATATTGTCGCGCGCATAGACAATGGCATTGGATTTTACGAACTTGGCTACTTTCCAGCAGAACAGTGCATCACGCAGTTCTTGCTCCGTCGGCTGGCGCTTGGACACCACGCGCAGATCGGCTGCAGTCACCATACCTAAATCGCGGTCTTGGACCAGCAAACCACCATTGACGCGTTTGAAGTCCAGACCGGTAGCACGCTCCCGCCACTGGCCACAGGTCAGAACACGGACATTTTGTTTGGCGGCGAGCAATGCCAGTGCTTCAGCGCTGACAGCGGGTGCAATAATGACTTCAACAAACTGGCGGCTGATAATGGCGCTGGCGGTTTCGGCATCCAATTCACGGTTAAAGGCAATAATGCCGCCGAAAGCAGAGGTCGGGTCAGTTTTATAGGCTTTTTCATAAGCAGCGAGCAGAGAATCCGCAATCGCCACGCCGCATGGGTTGGCGTGCTTGACGATCACACAGGCAGGCTCACTGAACTCTTTCACACATTCTAACGCCGCATCGGTATCTGCGATGTTGTTATAGGAGAGCGCTTTACCCTGTAATTGCTGTGCGGTAGCTACAGATGCCTCTTTAACCTCTTCTTCTATATAGAAAGCCGCTTGCTGGTGGCTGTTTTCACCGTAGCGCATATCTTGTTTCTTTATATAGTTAAGATTCAGTGTCCGCGGGAAGCGGCCCGATGGCTGCTCAGTGTCACCATGATAAGCTGGCACCAGCGCGCCGAAGTAGTTGGCAATCATACTGTCGTAGGCGGCGGTATGTTCAAACGCCTTGATAGCCAGATCAAAGCGGGTTGGATACGTCAACGAACCCTCATTATTATCTAGCTCAGTAATAATGGCGGGGTAGTCACTACTCTTGACCACGATAGCGACATCTTTATGGTTCTTGGCAGCGGAGCGCACCATGGTAGGGCCACCGATATCAATATTCTCAACTGCATCTTCCAGTGAGCAATCCGGGCGAGCAACTGTCTGAGCGAACGGATATAGATTCACGACAACAATATCAATCGGCTGAATGCCATGTTGAGCCATGATGCCATCATCCTGACCACGGCGGCCCAAGATGCCGCCATGCACTTTTGGATGCAACGTTTTAACGCGCCCGTCCATCATTTCGGGGAAACCGGTATAGTCAGAAACTTCAGTGACGGGCAGACCCGCATCGGCCAGTAGGCGGGCAGTTCCGCCGGTGGAAAGTAATTCGATGCCACGCTGAGAAAGTGCAGCGGCGAATTCGATGATACCGGCTTTGTCAGACACACTGAGTAGGGCACGGCGGATTGGGCGGCGTTGTTGCATGGTTTTATCCCTTGGCTTTGGAGTCGCAGTTATTCTTCGCAATCATTCAATAGAGCGTTATCTGAATCTTACCTTCTTATATAGACAACTATATAGAGAGGAACAGACTCAGATAACGTCCCAAATAGGGACCAATGCCAGTTTTTACTGCTGTCACCGGGGAGATTCATCCTCTACCGCAATAAAATACGCTTAATCCTGAGCCGTATTCCCCAGTTTTATAAAAAATCACATCATGTCATCGATATTTTGCCGACAAGGTCACTCTTTTTCGACGCGGGGAATTGTAGCGAAAACGATTGCGTGATGCTCGTCAATTTTGAGTACAGATTCAATCTGTGGATAAGTTTGTGCACAACTGGGTATAAAGTGGGGTTTTGCTGTGGAATGCAGCAAACAGTCATTTTTATTGAAATTAGCGGTTGCGGGCGGCGCGGAACTCCCTATAATGCGCATCCATCGAGACGGCACACAACGAATCAAGTAGTTAAGTGACCGGCAGAGAGAACAGAGAAATTCAACGAAATTAGTAGTTGACTCTGAATGAGGAAAGCGTAATATGCGCACCTCGCGTTACCAACCACCGGTTGCTAACGCACTGCTCTTTAACAATTTATCAGACAATCTGTGTGGGCACTCGCAAGACGATATCGAAGCCTGTTTCGGCAGGCAGAAGAAATATCAAAGTCTTGAAGAGTGACCAAAGCAGTACACATTTGAACTTCGGTTCGAATGCATATTTGCAGAAAGTAATCTTTGAGCATCGCTATGTTAACTCATAGCAAATCAAACAAATCTTAAATTGAAGAGTTTGATCATGGCTCAGATTGAACGCTGGCGGCAGGCCTAACACATGCAAGTCGAGCGGCAGCGGGAAGTAGTTTACTACTTTGCCGGCGAGCGGCGGACGGGTGAGTAATGTCTGGGAAACTGCCTGATGGAGGGGGATAACTACTGGAAACGGTAGCTAATACCGCATGACCTCGTAAGAGCAAAGTGGGGGACCTTCGGGCCTCACGCCATCGGATGTGCCCAGATGGGATTAGCTAGTAGGTGGGGTAATGGCTCACCTAGGCGACGATCCCTAGCTGGTCTGAGAGGATGACCAGCCACACTGGAACTGAGACACGGTCCAGACTCCTACGGGAGGCAGCAGTGGGGAATATTGCACAATGGGCGCAAGCCTGATGCAGCCATGCCGCGTGTGTGAAGAAGGCCTTCGGGTTGTAAAGCACTTTCAGCGAGGAGGAAGGCAGTCGTGTTAATAGCACGATTGATTGACGTTACTCGCAGAAGAAGCACCGGCTAACTCCGTGCCAGCAGCCGCGGTAATACGGAGGGTGCAAGCGTTAATCGGAATTACTGGGCGTAAAGCGCACGCAGGCGGTTTGTTAAGTCAGATGTGAAATCCCCGCGCTTAACGTGGGAACTGCATTTGAAACTGGCAAGCTAGAGTCTTGTAGAGGGGGGTAGAATTCCAGGTGTAGCGGTGAAATGCGTAGAGATCTGGAGGAATACCGGTGGCGAAGGCGGCCCCCTGGACAAAGACTGACGCTCAGGTGCGAAAGCGTGGGGAGCAAACAGGATTAGATACCCTGGTAGTCCACGCTGTAAACGATGTCGACTTGGAGGTTGTGCCCTTGAGGCGTGGCTTCCGGAGCTAACGCGTTAAGTCGACCGCCTGGGGAGTACGGCCGCAAGGTTAAAACTCAAATGAATTGACGGGGGCCCGCACAAGCGGTGGAGCATGTGGTTTAATTCGATGCAACGCGAAGAACCTTACCTACTCTTGACATCCACGGAATTTAGCAGAGATGCTTTAGTGCCTTCGGGAACCGTGAGACAGGTGCTGCATGGCTGTCGTCAGCTCGTGTTGTGAAATGTTGGGTTAAGTCCCGCAACGAGCGCAACCCTTATCCTTTGTTGCCAGCACGTAATGGTGGGAACTCAAGGGAGACTGCCGGTGACAAACCGGAGGAAGGTGGGGATGACGTCAAGTCATCATGGCCCTTACGAGTAGGGCTACACACGTGCTACAATGGCAGATACAAAGTGAAGCGAACTCGCGAGAGCAAGCGGACCACATAAAGTCTGTCGTAGTCCGGATTGGAGTCTGCAACTCGACTCCATGAAGTCGGAATCGCTAGTAATCGTAGATCAGAATGCTACGGTGAATACGTTCCCGGGCCTTGTACACACCGCCCGTCACACCATGGGAGTGGGTTGCAAAAGAAGTAGGTAGCTTAACCTTCGGGAGGGCGCTTACCACTTTGTGATTCATGACTGGGGTGAAGTCGTAACAAGGTAACCGTAGGGGAACCTGCGGTTGGATCACCTCCTTACCTAACGATACGCATTGCGTAGTGTCCACAACAGATTGTCTGATGAATGTAAATGAGCAAGAGCACCTGTTGATGAGGGTGATGATTGTGTAATAAGACCTCGGCATCGAGTTTTTACTGCATCAGTCGTTCGAATGTGTCACCACATTCTCACCTTTACACAAAAATACTGAATCCATGATTCAGTAGAAATTTTTGTGTCCCCATCGTCTAGAGGCCTAGGACACTGCCCTTTCACGGCTGTAACAGGGGTTCGAATCCCCTTGGGGACGCCACTCCGATAATGTGTGAAAGACATTATCAACTGAATATCTTAAAGATGACTTTAACGAGTCGTGTTTAAGATATTGCTCTTTAACAATCTGGAACAAGCTGAAAATTGAAACAATACAGCTGAAACTTATCTCTCCGTAGAATGACTGAGATAAGGATTAACCTGTATTAGAGTCTCTCAAATAATCGCAATGCCAATGTGTTTATCATTGTTGCAGTGTGAGCGAGAAGACACTCAGCCAGGCGTACAGCGCACAGCAACCGGAGTGAACTCAACGTTCATGAAGATTGCGCGCACTGCACAACACAGCAGAGTGTGTTCACAGCCACACCAATAACGAAAAAACATCTTTGGGTTGTGAGGTTAAGCGACTAAGCGTACACGGTGGATGCCTAGGCAGTCAGAGGCGATGAAGGGCGTGCTAATCTGCGAAAAGCGTCGGTAAGCTGATATGAAGCGTTACAACCGACGATACCCGAATGGGGAAACCCAGTGCAATTCGTTGCACTATTGCATGGTGAATACATAGCCATGCAAGGCGAACCGGGGGAACTGAAACATCTAAGTACCCCGAGGAAAAGAAATCAACCGAGATTCCCCCAGTAGCGGCGAGCGAACGGGGAAGAGCCCAGAGTCTGAATCAGTTTGTGTGCTAGTGGAAGCGTCTGGAAAGTCGCACGGTACAGGGTGATAGTCCCGTACACAAAAGCACACTTGCTGTGAACTCGATGAGTAGGGCGGGACACGTGACATCCTGTCTGAATATGGGGGGACCATCCTCCAAGGCTAAATACTCCTGACTGACCGATAGTGAACCAGTACCGTGAGGGAAAGGCGAAAAGAACCCCGGCGAGGGGAGTGAAATAGAACCTGAAACCGTGTACGTACAAGCAGTGGGAGCACCTTCGTGGTGTGACTGCGTACCTTTTGTATAATGGGTCAGCGACTTATATTTTGTAGCAAGGTTAACCGAATAGGGGAGCCGTAGGGAAACCGAGTCTTAACTGGGCGTCTAGTTGCAAGGTATAGACCCGAAACCCGGTGATCTAGCCATGGGCAGGTTGAAGGTTGGGTAACACTAACTGGAGGACCGAACCGACTAATGTTGAAAAATTAGCGGATGACTTGTGGCTGGGGGTGAAAGGCCAATCAAACCGGGAGATAGCTGGTTCTCCCCGAAAGCTATTTAGGTAGCGCCTCGTGAACTCATCTTCGGGGGTAGAGCACTGTTTCGGCTAGGGGGCCACCCCGGCTTACCAAACCGATGCAAACTCCGAATACCGAAGAATGTTATCACGGGAGACACACGGCGGGTGCTAACGTCCGTCGTGAAGAGGGAAACAACCCAGACCGCCAGCTAAGGTCCCAAAGTCATGGTTAAGTGGGAAACGATGTGGGAAGGCATAGACAGCCAGGATGTTGGCTTAGAAGCAGCCATCATTTAAAGAAAGCGTAATAGCTCACTGGTCGAGTCGGCCTGCGCGGAAGATGTAACGGGGCTAAACCATGCACCGAAGCTGCGGCAGCGACGCTTAGGCGTTGTTGGGTAGGGGAGCGTTCTGTAAGCCGTTGAAGGTGACCTGTGAGGGTTGCTGGAGGTATCAGAAGTGCGAATGCTGACATAAGTAACGATAATGCGGGTGAAAAGCCCGCACGCCGGAAGACCAAGGGTTCCTGTCCAACGTTAATCGGGGCAGGGTGAGTCGACCCCTAAGGCGAGGCTGAAAAGCGTAGTCGATGGGAAACAGGTTAATATTCCTGTACTTGGTGTTACTGCGAAGGGGGGACGGAGAAGGCTAGGCTAGCCGGGCGACGGTTGTCCCGGTTTAAGCATGTAGGCGGAGTGACTTGGTAAATCCGGTTGCTTATTAACGCTGAGGTGTGATGACGAGCCACTACGGTGGTGAAGTAGTTGATGCCAAGCTTCCAGGAAAAGCCTCTAAGCATCAGGTAACATTAAATCGTACCCCAAACCGACACAGGTGGTCAGGTAGAGAATACTCAGGCGCTTGAGAGAACTCGGGTGAAGGAACTAGGCAAAATGGTGCCGTAACTTCGGGAGAAGGCACGCTGGCATTAGGTAAAGAGACTTGCTCTCGGCGCCGAAGCCAGTCGCAGATACCAGCTGGCTGCAACTGTTTAATAAAAACACAGCACTGTGCAAACACGAAAGTGGACGTATACGGTGTGACGCCTGCCCGGTGCTGGAAGGTTAATTGATGGGGTCAGCCGCAAGGCGAAGCTCTTGATCGAAGCCCCAGTAAACGGCGGCCGTAACTATAACGGTCCTAAGGTAGCGAAATTCCTTGTCGGGTAAGTTCCGACCTGCACGAATGGCGTAATGATGGCCAGGCTGTCTCCACCCGAGACTCAGTGAAATTGAACTCGCTGTGAAGATGCAGTGTACCCGCGGCAAGACGGAAAGACCCCGTGAACCTTTACTATAGCTTGACACTGAACATTGAGCCTTGATGTGTAGGATAGGTGGGAGGCATCGAAGTGTGGACGCCAGTCTGCATGGAGCCAACCTTGAAATACCACCCTTTAATGTTTGATGTTCTAACTCGGCCCCGTGATCCGGGGTGAGGACAGTGTCTGGTGGGTAGTTTGACTGGGGCGGTCTCCTCCCAAAGAGTAACGGAGGAGCACGAAGGTTAGCTAATCACGGTCGGACATCGTGAGGTTAGTGCAAAGGCATAAGCTAGCTTGACTGCGAGAGTGACGGCTCGAGCAGGTACGAAAGTAGGTCTTAGTGATCCGGTGGTTCTGAATGGAAGGGCCATCGCTCAACGGATAAAAGGTACTCCGGGGATAACAGGCTGATACCGCCCAAGAGTTCATATCGACGGCGGTGTTTGGCACCTCGATGTCGGCTCATCACATCCTGGGGCTGAAGTAGGTCCCAAGGGTATGGCTGTTCGCCATTTAAAGTGGTACGCGAGCTGGGTTTAGAACGTCGTGAGACAGTTCGGTCCCTATCTGCCGTGGGCGTTGGAAGATTGAGAGGGGCTGCTCCTAGTACGAGAGGACCGGAGTGGACGAATCACTGGTGTTCGGGTTGTCATGCCAATGGCATTGCCCGGTAGCTAAATTCGGAAGAGATAACCGCTGAAAGCATCTAAGCGGGAAACTTGCCTCGAGATGAGTCTTCCCTGGGGCTTTAAGCCCCCTGAAGGAACGTTAAAGACTATGACGTTGATAGGCTGGGTGTGTAAGTGCAGCGATGTATTGAGCTAACCAGTACTAATGATCCGTGAGGCTTAACCTTACAACACCAAAGGTGTTTTGTGTTTGAGAGAGAATGATATTTTCAGCGAATGTTCCGAGATTGGGCTGGCTGGCTGTGTGAAGAATTGCATAGCGGGTTAGTTTAGACAGAATTTGCCTGGCGGCCTTAGCGCGGTGGTCCCACCTGATCCCATGCCGAACTCAGAAGTGAAACGCCGTAGCGCCGATGGTAGTGTGGGGTCTCCCCATGCGAGAGTAGGACACTGCCAGGCATCAAATTTAGTTGTGCTGATATGGCTCAGTTGGTAGAGCGCACCCTTGGTAAGGGTGAGGTCCCCAGTTCGACTCTGGGTATCAGCACCAGTAACATGGGTTAAAGTTCGGTAGTAGTAGAAAAGAATTTACCTGGCGGCAATAGCGCGGTGGTCCCACCTGACCCCATGCCGAACTCAGAAGTGAAACGCCGTAGCGCCGATGGTAGTGTGGGGTCTCCCCATGCGAGAGTAGGACACTGCCAGGTATCAAATCAAGTAAAGACCCCATGCCAAAAGCGTGGGGTTTTTGCTTTTGTGCTACCCGAGAACAGATTTTAGTGACGAGTATGGTTGCATACTGAAAATGTGGCTAAATCGCATATAGCCCTCAAGAATAACGTCATAGAAAATGATAACCCTCTACATTTGTAGAGGGTTTTTGCATTTTGGCAGTATCGAAAATATATGCCGACTGTTCACTGCACCAAGTGCTATTGAGATGGTGGTAATGAAACATTTTCAGGTTGTGGCAGATCACTCGACTTTTTACTGAAAACCCGCTATCTTCAGGCATCTAGAAGTCTAAACGTATAAATGGATATATTGAGGATATAGGCATGCCAATTAGGGTTCCTGATGAATTACCCGCAGTGAATTTCTTACGCAATGAGAATGTCTTTGTGATGACCTCATCGCGGGCGAAAACTCAGGAAATTCGTCCCCTGAAGGTGTTGGTTCTGAATCTAATGCCTAAGAAAATTGAGACGGAGAATCAATTCCTACGTTTACTCTCTAACTCACCCTTACAGATTGATATCCAATTGCTGCGAATTGATAGCCGTGAGTCAAAAAATACGCCAGCAGAGCATCTGAACAACTTCTATTGTGATTTTGAAGATATTCAAGACCAGAATTTTGATGGGTTGATCGTGACTGGCGCTCCCCTCGGTTTAGTTGATTTTTGTGATGTTGCATATTGGCCACAGATCGAGCGTATTATTGCTTGGGCAAAGAACCACGTAACCTCAACCTTGTTCGTATGCTGGGCGGTACAGGCGGCATTAAATATCCTGTATGGCATTCCTAAGATGACTCGTGAGGTCAAACTTTCTGGTATTTACCAGCATCAAACTCGAGAGCCACTGGCTCTGCTCACTCGAGGATTTGATGAGACATTCCTGGCACCTCATTCTCGCTATGCTGATTTCCCGCTTGAGGTGCTTAAGCAATATACAGATTTGGATATATTGGTCTCATCAGAAGAGGCTGGAGCCTATTTGTTTGCCAGTAAAGACAAGCGAGTGGCTTTTGTTACCGGCCATCCTGAATACGATGTCGATACGCTAGCAGGTGAATACCAGCGTGATGTGGCTGCTGGCCTTAACCCACAAGTTCCAATTAATTACTTCCCGGATGACAATGCCTCTTTACCACCCAAAGCATCGTGGCGCAGTCATGGTCATCTGCTGTTTGCTAACTGGCTGAACTACTATGTGTACCAAATTACACCATTTGATTTACGTCATATGAATCCGACGCTCGACTGAATTTTTATCACCTCAAATGTTAATAAAGGCGGCTGAATCGAAGCCGCCGGTCTGTTCCTACCCTCCTAAGTGCTGATTATCACCCCTCTAACTGGTTTGATCTCTTTGTTAAATAAGGAGTTATCTCTCTTGTCTATCAATAATGGAATCTTATTCCTATCTATCGATAACATGCATTTATGTTAACAATATGATAAATAAAGATTAAAAAATTATTTTAAATAAAAATGGAAATCGTTTTTGATTTTAGTAATTAATTGATTATTCTTAGTCCTGTCGGGGTGAAAAATAACCATGAAATTCAGCCTTAAATTTCCAGCCGGAAGGCATTACCCGATAAGAATCCAATAGTGACGCTGCGTTAGCGTTGATGTGAACGACGTGAGATTGGTAAGGGGAAGGGTAATGACACAACAGTTAGTTGGCACTGAGTTAGTTTTCACACAGCATTTTAATGCTGTTGAGCGACAGGTTTTGCCAGATGAGGCCATCGAATTTTTGACCGAATTGGTGGTGAAATTTGCTGAGCCGAGGAACAAACTCCTTGCTGCACGGGTTTCCTGGCAACATGCCATAGACCAGGGAGCTTTGCCTGATTTTATTTCGGAAACTAATTCCATTCGTAATGGTGATTGGAAAATTCAGGGTATCCCTACAGACTTACGTGATCGCAGAGTGGAAATCACTGGGCCGGTTGAGCGCAAAATGGTGATTAATGCCCTCAATGCCAATGTGAAAGTCTTTATGGCTGATTTTGAAGATTCATTAGCACCGAGCTGGGACAAGGTTATCGATGGCCAAATTAACCTGCACGATGCGGTAAAAGGCACGATTTCTTATGCGAATGAATCTGGCAAAATTTATCAGCTAGAATCCAATCCCGCCGTATTGATTGCCCGGGTTCGTGGCCTGCACTTGCCAGAGAAACATGTTAAATGGCAAGGGGAAGCAATCCCCGGAGGCTTATTCGATTTCGCATTGTATTTCTACCATAACTATAAGCAATTACTGGCCAAAGGTAGTGGCCCTTATTTCTATTTACCAAAAATGCAGTCATATCAGGAAGCTGCCTGGTGGAGTGATGTTTTCAACTTTACTGAGCAACGTTTCGATTTACCACAAGGCACCATCAAAGCCACGGTATTAATTGAAACATTGCCCGCAGTATTCCAGATGGACGAGATCCTCTACCACCTGCGCCACCATATTGTTGCTCTCAATTGTGGCCGTTGGGACTATATCTTTAGTTATATCAAAACGCTGAAGAATCACAGTGATCGTGTATTGCCGGATCGTCAGTCAGTCACGATGACGAAGCCTTTCCTCAGCGCCTACTCTCGCCTGTTAATCAAAACATGTCATAAGCGTGGCGCGTTGGCGATGGGCGGTATGGCGGCCTTTATCCCGAATAAAGATGCAGAAAAGAATGCTCTGGTACTGGATAAAGTTCGCGCTGATAAAGAGTTGGAAGCCAGCAATGGTCATGACGGTACTTGGGTTGCGCACCCAGGGTTGGCCGATACCGTGATGGACGTTTTCAATCGGGTATTAGGTTCACGGCCAAATCAGTTAGAGGTCACGCGTGAGCAGGATAAACCGATCACGGCTGCTGAGTTATTGGAGCCTTGTACTGGTGATCGTACTGACGAAGGGATGCGAGCCAATATCCGAGTGGCAGTGCAATACATTGAGGCATGGATCTCTGGCAATGGCTGCGTGCCGATTTATGGGCTGATGGAAGATGCTGCAACAGCAGAGATTTCGCGTACTTCTATTTGGCAATGGATCCATCATCAGAAAAGTCTAAGTAACGGGCAGACGGTGACCAAAGAGCTGTTCCGCAGCATGTTGAGTGAAGAAATGCAGGTAGTGAAGCTTGAGCTTGGCGCAGAGCGCTTTGATGGCGGGCGGTTTGAAGAAGCCGCGCGTCTGATGGAGCGAATTACAACACAAGACGAGCTTATCGACTTCCTGACGCTACCAGGCTATGCATTACTGGCCTAAAACACCCTTCGTCCTTGAAGCCGCAGCGGTGTTAGCTACGTTCGCTCACCCGAATCACTGACTTGTGTCAGCTCATCGGGATTCGTTCGCTTGCTGCCTACCTGCAACTCCAATGGCTTTGGGTATCACACCCTATTTAACCCTACAAAATTGAATAATAAGGAATATCGCCATGACTACCTCTCGTACTCAACAAATTCAGCAGTTAGAGCAGGAATGGAAATCGCCGCGCTGGAAAGGTATCACCCGACCATATAGCGCAGAGGAGGTGATTAAACTGCGCGGTTCTGTGAATCCTGAATGCACGCTGGCGCAGCACGGCGCGCAAAAACTGTGGGAATTACTGCATGGTGGTGCGCGCAAAGGGTATATCAACTGTCTCGGCGCGTTAACCGGTGGTCAGGCTTTGCAACAAGCTAAAGCCGGTGTTGAGGCGATTTATCTGTCGGGCTGGCAGGTTGCCGCTGATGCGAATACTGCCTCTAGCATGTATCCCGATCAGTCGTTATATCCAGTCGACTCCGTCCCTGCGGTGGTTAAAAGAATTAATAATAGCTTCCGCCGCGCGGATCAGATTCAGTGGTCGAATAATATTGAACCGGGTAGCAAAGGGTATACCGACTATTTCCTGCCGATTGTCGCTGATGCTGAAGCTGGTTTTGGTGGTGTGCTGAATGCTTTTGAATTGATGAAAGCCATGATTGAAGCAGGCGCGGCGGGGGTGCATTTCGAAGACCAACTGGCTGCGGTGAAGAAATGTGGTCATATGGGCGGTAAGGTGTTGGTGCCGACCCAAGAAGCGATTCAAAAATTGGTTGCTGCCCGTTTAGCCGCCGATGTACTGGGTGTACCAACCTTGTTGATTGCCCGTACTGATGCTGATGCTGCTGATTTACTGACTTCTGATTGCGACCCTTATGACAATGAATTCGTGACCGGCGAGCGCACAGCCGAGGGGTTCTTCCGCACACATGCTGGTATCGAGCAAGCGATCAGCCGTGGTCTGGCCTATGCCCCTTACGCCGATTTAGTCTGGTGTGAAACGTCTACGCCGGATCTGGAACTGGCTAAACGCTTCGCGCAGGCGATTCATGCGAAATTCCCTGGCAAGTTATTGGCTTATAACTGCTCGCCATCATTTAACTGGAAAAAGAATCTGACCGACCAGCAGATTGCCAGCTTCCAGGATGATCTGTCGGCGATGGGTTACAAATACCAGTTTATTACCCTGGCAGGCATCCACAGCATGTGGTTCAACATGTTTGATCTGGCCCATGCTTATGCACAGGGCGAGGGTATGAAGCACTATGTTGAGAAAGTGCAGCAGCCAGAATTTGCATCCGTTGAGCGCGGCTATACTTTTGCATCCCATCAGCAAGAAGTGGGTACTGGCTACTTCGATAAAGTCACCAATATCATTCAGGGTGGTGAGTCATCAGTCACTGCACTGACTGGTTCGACGGAAGAACAGCAATTCTAAATGCGGTTTGACTGAACGCGTGTCTTATCAGGAGCCTGCATATGCAGGCTCTGTTCCGTATGGCGGGGGTGAGTATGGCGGTAAAACTGGAACGATTAATCGCTCAGACGATCTTGCAGGGGTTCGATGCACAATATGGCCGCTTTCTAGAGGTCACTGCCAGCGCTCAGCACCGTTTTGAGCAGGCGGACTGGCATGCCGTTCAGCAAGCGATGAAGAAGCGTATTCACCTCTATGACCACCATGTCGGTCTGGTGGTTGAGCAACTGAAGCACATCACCGATCAGCGCTGTTTTGATGCAGAATTTCTGGCGCGGGTAAAAGAGATCTACACCGAGTTGTTGCCGGATTACCCACGTTTTGAAATTGCGGAGAGCTTTTTTAATTCTGTTTACTGCCGCTTGTTTAAGCACCGTGATTTAACGCCGGATAAGTTGTTTGTTTTTAGCTCACAACCCGAACAGCGTTTTCGTGAGATCCCACGCCCGTTAGCGCGCGATTTTTCCCCAAAAGGGGATCTGAGTGGCATGTTACAGACCGTTCTCAGTGATTTGCCGCTGCGTTTGCCGTGGGAAGATCTGCCGCGTGATATCGGCTATATCACTGCTGCACTTCAGCAAGCATTCCCTGATGAGCAACTGAGAGGTGCTCGCTTTCAAATCGCCAATGAGCTGTTTTACCGCAATAAAGCGGCTTGGTTAGTGGGTAAACTGCGGTTGGCTGAGGGAGTTTATCCCTTCCTACTCCCCATCCATCACAATGAATCTGGTGCCCTATTTATTGATACTTGCCTTACCAGTAAAGCGGAGGCCAGCATTGTATTCGGCTTTGCTCGCTCTTACTTTATGGTCTATGCCCCGTTGCCTGCGGCAATGGTGGAATGGCTGCGGGAAATATTACCGGGTAAATCGACGGCTGAACTGTATATGGCAATTGGTTGCCAGAAGCACGGCAAAACTGAAAGTTATCGTGAATATCTCACCTTCGTTCATCAATCCAGTGAACAGTTTATTATCGCCCCAGGGGTGAAGGGCATGGTGATGCTGGTGTTTACTCTGCCGTCATTTGATCGGGTATTTAAGGTGATTAAAGATCAATTTGCGCCGCAAAAAGAGGTCAGCCAGGCGCGAGTTTTAGAGTGCTATCAACTGGTTAAAGAGCACGACCGCGTCGGGCGCATGGCGGATACTCAAGAGTATGAGAATTTTGTCATTGATAAACACCGTATCAGCCCGGAATTACTGGCCGAGCTGCAACAGGAAGTACCGGAAAAACTGGAAGATTTAGGCGATCAAATCATTATTAAGCATCTCTATATGGAGCGGCGGATGACGCCATTGAACCTTTATATGGAGCAGGCTAATGATCAACAACTAAAGGATGCTATTGAGGAGTACGGTAATGCCATTAAGCAGTTGGCTGCGGCAAATATCTTCCCCGGTGATATGTTATTTAAGAACTTTGGTGTGACCCGCCATGGTCGCGTGGTGTTCTACGATTATGATGAAATTTGCTACATGACAGAGGTGAATTTCCGCGATATTCCGCCACCGCGCTACCCAGAGGATGAGATGGCCAGCGAGCCGTGGTATAGCGTATCGCCCAATGATGTATTCCCCGAAGAGTTTCGTCATTTCTTATGCACAGATTTGAAAGTACGGCATTTTTTTGAAGAGATGCACAGCGACCTGTTTCACGCCAGCTATTGGCGTGGGTTGCAGCAACGCATTAAGGACGGGCATGTGGAGGATGTTTTTGCCTATCGTCGGAAGCAGCGCTTCTCCCAGCGGGTGATCTCTTGACGGCTACTACGCGTGCGGATTTTGGGTTTGCGCTGTGCTCGAACTCCTCACGTATTACATATACGCTCCGGGTTCTGCGCGCAGTGCGCACCCAAACTCCTTTCGCTCGCTACGCCTTGATTGGGGTAGATTAGCGGCTACTGTGCGTGCGGATTTTGGGTTTGCGCTGTGCTCGGCCTCCTCGTGTACTGCGTGTGCACGAGGAGGCCCTCTGCGCAGGGCGTACTCAGATTGACTTAGCTCGCTATGCCTTGATTGGGTGTGAAATAATTAATTCAGCCGCTCAATAATCATTGCTGTACCTTGCCCTCCGCCGATACACAGTGTTGCCAGCCCCAAGGTTTTATTGCGGGCTTGCAAGGCGTGCAGCAGCGTAACCAGAATTCGTGCACCGCTGGCACCGATTGGGTGCCCTAGTGCGATGGCACCGCCGTAGACGTTAACCTTTTCTGCATCGAACCCCAATGTTTTACCTACCGCCAAGAACTGCGCGGCGAAAGCTTCGTTGGCTTCAATCAAATCAATATCGGATAGCGCCAACCCGGTTTTTTTCAGCACATTAAGGGTTGCCGGTACTGGCCCCATGCCCATCAAGGCTGGGGCTACGCCGCCACTGGCATAACCTCGGATACGGGCTAGTGGAGTCAAGCCTAACTGCCTGGCGCGGCTTTCTGACATCACCACCAATGCAGCCGCACCATCATTAATACCCGACGCGTTGCCTGCGGTAACGGTGCCATCTTTACTAAACGCCGGGCGCAATTTTGCCAAACCTTCCGCCGTGGTACCGGCCTTAGGGAACTCATCGGTATCTACAGTGATGTCGCCTTTCCTGTTTTTCACTGTCACTGGCACAATCTCTTGTGCGAAAGCACCGCTTGAGATAGCGGCTACAGCTTTCTGCTGTGATGCTAACGCCAGCGCATCTTGTGCTTCACGACTAATGCCATATTCTTTTGCGACATTTTCTGCCGTAATACCCATATGGTAATCATGGGTGGCACACATCAAACCGTCTTTTAAGATCACGTCAAATAGCTGGCCATCACCCAGTCGATAGCCCCAGCGTGCTTTGCTATCCATCAGGTAAGGTGCCTGGCTCATGTTCTCCATACCACCGGCGATAATGGTCTGAGCATCGCCGGCTAAAATTGCCTGAGCCGCTAATGCCACGCTTTTCAAACCAGAGCCACACACTTTATTGACGGTGTAGGCACTGACGGTATCAGGTATTCCGCTTTTCAATAGAGCCTGCCGCGCAGGGTTTTGGCCCAATCCAGCTTGAAGTACATTACCCAAAATGACCTCATCAACATTATCACCGCTGATACCGGCTCTGGCCATGGCTTCACGGAGTACGATTGAACCTAAATCGACCGCGCTAACCGGTGCCAATGCGCCATTAAAACTCCCAATCGCCGTGCGTACGGCACTGACAATAACGATGTTATCCATATCAATTCCTTATATGACGATGCTAGATGAGGGTGAGGCCGATAATAAATATGACGCCAGAGAACAGCAGGGCGGTGACGCAGTAGCCCATAATGTCCCGGACCCCCAAACCGGCAATGGCCAATGCGGGTAGCGCCCAGAACGGTTGCGCCATGTTCATCCACTGCTCGCCATAGGCGATAGCCATCACGGATTTACCTAAATCGGCCCCCAGCGCTTGAGCCGCAGGAATAACGAATGGTCCTTGGATAACCCAGTGACCGCCACCCGATGGCACGGCAAAGTTAATCAGTGCAGAGCTGAAGAAGGTCATGATCGGGAAGGTGTCTTTAGTGGCGACATTGATAAAGAATTCGGTAATCAAACCACCGAGACCGGAGTGCTCCATCATTAGCTGGATACCGGCATAGAACGGGAATTGAACCAAAATACCGGCAGTGCTCTTGGCTGCGGCAGAGATAGCGCGCATATAGGCCATTGGGGTTTTGTGCAGCAAAATACCCGCAATCATAAACATCATGTTTACGGTGTTAATGGTGATATTGAAGCCTTTTTCCCAGAAGTTCATGCCCAGATAGGCAATGCCGAGAGCACCAATGATAAAGGCGATAATACGGCTTTCTTCCATCTTCTCTGCGATTGGCGCATCAGCAGACAAGGTTTTTTGGAAGCTAGGTTCTTCTGCCAGCAACGCCGGGTCAACACTCACCACTTCATGGGGTTTCGGCATCATCATGCGGGTAACGAAGGGCATGATGAGGATTAGGCCCAAAGTGATAAACAGGTTGTAACCGGTGAACAGTGTCTCTGAAACCGGAATCAAACCGGCAATATGCTCCACCGGATTACCCGGTGTGGCGGCTAGCAACGGCATAGAACCGGAGAAACCACCGCCCCAGGTCAGAAAGCCGATGTAAGCACAGGCAATTAGCAGTGGATAATCAGAACCGGGCACACGGCGGGCTACCTCGCGGGCAAACATCGCGCCGACCACCAAACCGAATCCCCAGTTGATGACGCAGGCCACCGAACCGAGGAAGGTTACCAACATCACGCCCTGAACCGGTGTTTTGGCAACGGAAGCGGTGAGTGTCAGGATGCGTTTAACGGGGGCCGACGTTGCCAGAGCATGGCCAGTGACGATAATCAGCGCCATCTGCATGCCGAATCCCAGCAGATTCCAGAAACCATCCCCCCACATATGTACCATTTCAACCGGTGTATGTGGGGTGAGTGCCAGTGCGATACCAAAGGTCAGCATCGTCAGTAGCATGGCGAAAATCAGGGGGTCAGGCAGATAACGGCTAACGAAACCAGTTAAAAAACGGGAGATGCGGCCAATCATATGACACCTTCCTCTAGTGCAACTGGCATGACTTTTAAGTCAGGTGACACTGAGAACTCAGCATCAGTTTTGGCCGTGATCGTTTCAAGGAGCACTCCCGGTGCATGTTCTTTAAGTACCAATTTGCCTTGTTCGAAGCTGAAGACAGCCAGCTCGGTCACCACCATGCTGACTTTATTCTTAGCTGTCAGCGGTAATGAACAGTGCTTGAGGATCTTGGAAGAGCCATCTTTTGCGCAATGCTCCATCGCAATGATCACCCGCCGTGCCCCCGTAACCAGATCCATCGCCCCCCCCATCCCAGGGACCATTTTCCCTGGAACCATCCAGTTGGCGAGATTTGCCTTCTGATCGACTTGTAGACCGCCGAGTACACTGACATCGACATGCCCGCCACGAATTAGCGCAAAAGAGAATGCGCTGTCAAAGGCGGCCCCACCCGGCAAAATGCCGCAGGGCAAGCCGCCCGCGTTGACCAGATTAGGGTGCGCTTCGGTCACTGGCGCTAAACCAAGAAAGCCATTTTCAGATTGCAGGGTGATATGAATATCGGTTGGTAAATAATTGACCACTTGAGTCGGTAACCCAATGCCCAGATTCACAATGTCACCATCGTGTAGTTCAAGGGCGACGCGGCGAGCGATAAGTTCTTTAGCGTTCATTATTGGTTCTCCTGCGGGCAGACAATGTGGTCAATCAATGCGGCGGGGGTAATAACGCAGTCAGGAGTAATACTGCCGATATCCACTACAGATTCTGGCTCTGCGATAACAATGTCGGCAGCCAGTGCCATCAGTGGGTTGAAGTTACGGGCACTTAATTGGTAGGTCAGGTTGCCCTGATAGTCGCTAAGGTGGGCGCGAACCAGTGCCAGATCAGCGCGCAGAGGCAGTTCCAGCAGGTACTCGATATCATTCAGCGTGATTTTTTGTTTTCCATCTTCGACCACGGTGCCTACTCCTGTTGGGGTCAGGAAACCACCAAGACCAGCACCGCCACAGCGAATACGTTCTGCCAGCGTGCCCTGTGGAACTAATTCAACCTCCATTTCGCCCGAGATCATCCGCCGACCTGTTTCTGGGTTAGTTCCAATATGTGAAGCAATGACTTTCTTCACTCTACCGCTGGCGACCAGCGGCCCGACGCCGGTATCAACGAAAGCCGTATCGGTACTAATTAAGGTCAGATCTTTTACGTTAGAGTTAAGTAATGCGGAAATAAGACGGGGTGGTGCACCGACCCCCATAAAGCCACCGATCATAATGGTCATGCCATCACGGAAATACTCAGTAGCCTGCTCAATATCAATGAGTTTTCTTTTCATAGTTATTCCTTATATTTGATACCCAACAACAGTTTCAATTAAGGAATTGCAACGACTGTGCCAATTAAAATGTTATTTTTTAATTTGGCTGGAATGGAATTAACTCGCTGATATTGGTTGGGTTAATTTAAATATGAATAATATAGTTAATAAGATGTGATGTTAATTAACAAGGAAGTGTGCAATTTCTTGCACAGGGGTGCACATTTTGTTTCTCTTATTGATTAAAAATAAATCCAAAATAAAATAGCGCTTGATTATCAAATAAATTTGATTCCAAGCGTTTTATTTTTAACAAGTATAAATAATACAGTTAATATTTTTTTATACATTGTATTGGGTTGTTTGTGTCTGAGAATCGATGCGATATTCTTGTAATTTATACATCAGTGCTCGCCGGCTGATACCTAACGCACGTGCGGTTTGAACCCGGTTATCCTGATTATTCGCCAGCGCAGCACAGATAAGTTCACGTTCATAAGCTTTGATATTTTCTTTTAAACTTAATCCCTGTTCCGTCAATATGCCCCGGTTAACATTGGGCTGAACATGCGTTTTGTGCTGTAAATGTTCAGGCAAGTCATCAGGGAAGATGATAAATCCGGTACTCATAATGACCGCACGCTCAATCGCATTGGATAACTCCCGGATATTACCCGGCCAAGAGTAAGTATCTAGGATCTCCTGAGCACTGGCATCTATTTCAATGATTTCTTTACCATTTTCGGCATTGAATTTTTGCAGGAAGTGTCTGGCTAATAATGGGATATCTTCAGGCCTTTCCCGCAGCGGTAGCGGGGAAAGATGAATGACATTCAGGCGGAAAAGAGGTCTTGCCGGAACTCGCCTTGTTCTACCATCGCAGCCAGATTCCGGTTGGTGGCGGCAATAAGACGGATATCTGTTTTAATGGTTTGGCTGCCGCCTAAGCGTTCAAACTCTTTTTCTTGCAGTACTCTCAACAGTTTAACTTGAAGGTTGAGTGGCATTTCGCCCACTTCATCGAGCAGTAGTGTGCCAAGATTAGCTCGTTCAAACAGACCCTGGCGTTGCATATGTGCGCCGGTAAACGCCCCTTTTTCATGACCGAACAGCTCACTTTCTAATAAAGATTCGGGCAGAGCACCACAGTTTATCTTGATGAATGGCCCTTTGGCGCGTGGACTATTGTAGTGAATCGCTTTAGCAATCAGTTCCTTACCGGTGCCACTTTCACCGGTTATCAATACGCTAGCATGGCTCATCGCAATTTTTGCGGTATCGCGGCAAAGTTCCATCATTTTGGCGCTGTTAGTGAGTAATCGACCCCATTGGTAGCTATCAGACAGTGCGCGATGCAGGCGATTGATTTCCTGCTTCATCTCTTGTAACTGCATCGCGCGGCTGATAATAATTTTCAGCTCATCCAAATCAAATGGCTTAATTACATAATCAAATGCGCCCAAACGCAGCGCCTCTACGGCTGTTTCTACTGCGGCATAGGCGGTCATCAGTATTACCGGTGTCTCCTGCCGGGTTTGCCGCATAACTTGCAGAGCTTCAAGCCCACTGACTTTTGGCATACGGATATCCATTAGCACAATATCCGGGGCTTGTTGTTTGAATAGTTCCAGTGCTTGCTGCCCGTCAGCAGCACCGATAGGTTGATGCCCATCAAGGCTAAAGACGGTGGTTAACATGCGGCGAACGTTTTCTTCATCATCAACAATCAGAATACGATAGGATTTTTTCATAATAAGTTTCCTGCGCCATGCTTCACTGGCAGTATAATAATAAATGTTGTTCCTTTATTTGGCTGACTTTCTAACCTAATCTCGCCGTCGTGGGAAGTGATAATTCGTTGACTGATGGATAATCCTAATCCGGTTCCTGAAGGTTTGGTGGTATAAAACGGATCAAAAACTTTCGATTTAATGTCATCGGTAATACCACAACCATTATCTTTAATGGTTATTTGTTGATGATGTTCATCCCGTTTTTTGGTTGAAATAGTAATTTCACCTCTGGCAGCAATGGACTGGACAGCATTAATCAGAATATTAAGTAGCACTTGTTTTAATAATTCACCATCGGCTTCAATATCACATAAACTTTCATCCAATTGAACATGAAAATCAACTCTTGCTTCGACACCTTTGGTTTTTACCAGAATCAGGCTTTCTCTTAGAATTTGATTTAGATTAACCTGATGATAGCGGCCAATGCGCGGGCGGGAGAAGTCGAGTAGTTGTTGAATTACCCGGTTAATCGACTGCACCTCTTTTAGAATAATATGGGTATATTCCAGCCGTTGTGGGTCTTTTTCACTGTCTTTGAGAATTTGAACAAAGCCGCTGATGGCGGTTAACGGGTTGCGAACTTCATGCGCGACCCCTGCCATTAATTCCCCTAGCGTTGCCAGCCGTTCGGCTTGCTCGATGCGGCGTTGCACTTCTTTTCTGGCGGTTAAATCGGTGAATATTGCCAGCGCACCCAAGGTATCTCCTTGCGCATTATGCAACTGGCTGGTGCTGATACTGAGCTGTATGGTGCGTTTTTTGCCGGGATAATCAATTTCCAACGCCACATGTTTTATGCCACGGAATAAGGTATCCAGTACTGGGCTGTTAAAGTCAATTTTTTCAAATACTTCCGCATAGGGCTTACCCATCAGTTCTTTGCGGCTGTAACCGGTGATAAGCTCCCCTGCCGGGTTGATCATGGTAACGCGGCCATTAGTATCCACCGAGATAACACCATCGGCGGCACTTTCAAGGATTAATTCATTAAGTGTTTTGGTTTCCCGCAAGGCGCGGGATAAGGCATTAACACTGTCGGATATTTCACCCATTTCTCCCTTCATTGCGGGGAGTTCAGTGTTGAGATTTAGCGATAAATTGGCCAGGCTGGACTTGATAATATCGATGTCAGAGGCAAAACGGCGTGAGAAAGCAATAATTAGCCATAAGCTCAATAACAAGCCGATGCTGATCACCACGATAATTTTGATATCCATCGACAGCGCCTGCCGATCGATATCATTCGACAGTTCGTTGGCCCAGATATAACCGAGGATCTGGTTATCGCGCTTGATGGGTATCATGGCATTCATAATGTTGCCACGGACCTGAGTACCGCTACTCACCAGTGGTTTGCCGTTTGCCATCACGTCATGGCCGGGGTGATCGGGATTAATCGAAATACCGACCGCATTGCCATATTGCGCCTGTGGGGCGTAGGTAATAATGGCGTCCAGCGCCTTGTTATAGTAACCCGCACCGACCCCAGAAAAGGCACGGGTAATTTCATCGGTAACGGGTGCCAGATGTTGGTTCAGCGCCTTAATACGCTGTTCTCTGGGCAGATCACGATAAAGAGTAAAGCTATCTGCTAGTGCGTTATCCAGTAGCGAAGTGACGGCAAACAGCTTGGCTTTCTTCTCTTGCAATAGGGCATCACGCCCTTCAGTTTCAACCAGATAGCCGATAATCAGCGTAGGCAGAGAAACGATAATGATTGCCAGAAAAATCATTTTGCTCCGCAACGTGTGCGGGCATAACTTATGGGTAAACAGTTTTTTGGTGAATACGTTTATACCTGACAATAATGAATACATACCGGCCAAATCCTGGCGTTTCCGTTTGTCGGTCAACATACGGCGGTTTGCACATTAGCTACGATTACCCCCGCCGTAAGATTGAGTGATTTCTTTCGCAGCATGAATGACCAGCGCGCCAAGTTCTGTGACGCGGTCGTCGGTAATGCGTGATATCGGGCCAGAGATAGAGATCGCTGCAAAGGCTTCATGGTGTTCATCGAACAAACAGGCGGCGATACAACGCAAGCCGAGGGCATGTTCTTCATCATCAAATGAGTAACCTTGCTTGCGGGTCAGCGCCAGATTTTCTTTCAGGCTGGCTGGGTTGGTACGGGTATGTTGGGTGTACGCATGCAGCCCTTTCTTATGTAATAGCTGCACTAATTGGTCATCTGTCAGGGTGGAGAGAAAGGCTTTACCCGCACCGGAAGCATGCATCGGTAGTTTGCCACCAATGGGTGCTGACATGCGCATCAGTGCAGTACATTGCACCTGATCAATAATAATGGCCTGATAGTCACTGTGGTCGAGTACCGCCAGATTGACGGTTTCGCCCGATTCGTCCATCAAACGGCGTAGCATCGGGTGCACCATCGCCAACAAATTGCGGCTTTGCAGGAAGCTGCTACCAACAATAAAGGCGTGAGCACCCATAGTCCAAAGCCCTAAATCCCCCACCTGACGGACAAAACCTTGCTGTTGCATGGTTGTCAGCAGACGATGAGTGGTAGAATTCGGCAAACCCGCCTGTTGTGCTAAATCCGTCAGGGCGACACTGCCTTGTGATTCGGAAATATATTCCAGTAATTTAAGCCCACGCGTTAATGACTGAACCTGGCCCGTTGCCGCAGGGGTGGTTTGTGCGGCTGCCTTGGGTTTTTTCCCTCGTTTAATCGGAACCGGTAACGCCATAAATCAGCCTCTCATTTATTTTTATGGAATTCATTTTCGTTTTTCAAGTATGCATGCAAACGATAGAAAACGCTCATCCGATGAGTCGGTTTTTCTACCTGAAAAAGTCTCAATTGCTAGCGGGCTCATTACATTGATAACTTGTGCTAGGATGACAGACGAGTTTATACCCGTCATCTTTCAAGATGCAGGGTTGTTGGCTGCCATCACTCACCCAACTCATTGAGTTATCTCAACTCCTTGGGTTCATTTCGTTGCCGTCTACCTGCAACTCGAAATCTATTGGGTATATAGGGATGAATTTTTCAGCATGTCTGATACAAATAAACAACCAAGATGCGTCGGGTAATGGCAAAGCAACAGGGTAAAGAGGCGACAGACAGTGGTGGATACAATATTAAACAACAAGGTTAAGCAATTACATCAGCAACTGGCGCAACGGATCCTGGTGCTGGACGGTGGTATGGGCACGATGATCCAGAGCTATCGGCTGGAAGAGGCTGATTATCGTGGGGCACGTTTTGCCGATTGGCCAAGTGACCTGAAAGGTAACAATGACTTATTGGTGCTATCTAAACCGGAAGTCATTACCGCTATTCACAATGCCTACCTTGAAGCGGGCGCTGATATTCTCGAAACCAATACTTTTAACTCCACCACCATTGCGATGGCGGATTATCAGATGGAGTCGTTGTCCGCCGAAATTAACTATGAAGCTGCCCGGTTGGCTCGAATTTGCGCTGATGAATGGACCGCCCGTACCCCTGAGAAGCCGCGCTATGTCGCCGGGGTTCTTGGCCCGACCAACCGTACCGCGTCGATCTCGCCTAAAGTTAACGATCCGGCGTTCCGTAATGTCAGTTTTGATCAGTTGGTTGCGGCTTATCGGGAATCTACCCGCGCCCTGATTGAAGGCGGTGTTGATCTGATTATGATCGAGACAGTCTTCGATACCCTGAATGCGAAAGCGGCTACCTTTGCTGTTGAGTCTGAATTTGAAGCCATGGGCGTGCTGTTACCGGTGATGATTTCTGGCACCATTACTGATGCCTCAGGCCGGACATTATCAGGCCAAACCACGGAAGCTTTTTATAACTCACTGCGCCACGTTAAACCGCTCTCTTTTGGCCTGAACTGCGCGTTGGGGCCGGATGAATTACGTCAATATGTGGCGGAGTTATCCCGTATCTCTGAATATTATGTCAGTGCGCACCCGAATGCCGGTTTGCCTAATGCTTTTGGTGAATACGATCTGGAAGCCAAAGAGATGGCCGAACAGATTGGCGAGTGGGCGCGGGCTGGATTTTTGAATATTGTCGGTGGTTGTTGTGGCACCACACCACGGCATATTGCGGCGATGGTTAAAGCCGTCGCAGGCGTCCCTCCGCGCCCGTTGCCGGATATTGCAGTGGCTTGCCGCCTGGCGGGTCTGGAACCGCTGACTATCGATGCTAACTCGCTATTTGTTAACGTTGGCGAGCGCACCAACGTCACTGGTTCAGCTCGTTTTAAGCGGCTGATAAAAGAAGATAAATATGATGAAGCGCTGGATGTAGCCCGCCAACAGGTTGAAAGTGGCGCGCAGATCATCGATATCAATATGGATGAGGGCATGTTGGACGCCGAAGCCGCGATGGTGCGCTTCCTCAATCTGATTGCCGGTGAGCCAGATATCGCCAGAGTGCCAATCATGATCGACTCCTCTAAGTGGGATGTGATCGAAAAAGGCCTGAAATGTATTCAAGGCAAAGGGATTGTTAACTCTATTTCGATGAAAGAGGGCGAAGCAGCCTTTATCCATCACGCTAAGCTGGTGCGCCGTTATGGTGCGGCCATGGTTGTGATGGCGTTTGATGAAACCGGGCAGGCGGATACCCGTGCGCGTAAAATAGAAATCTGCCGCCGCGCTTATAAGATATTGACCGAAATAGTCGGCTTCCCGCCGGAAGACATCATCTTCGATCCGAATATTTTTGCCGTGGCGACGGGGATTGAAGAGCATAACAACTATGCGGTCGACTTTATTGAAGCATGCGCCGATATCAAAGCTGAACTCCCTCATGCCATGATTTCAGGTGGTGTCTCCAACGTCTCCTTCTCATTCCGCGGCAATGATCCGGTGCGTGAGGCGATCCATGCTGTTTTCCTCTATTACGCTATTCGTAATGGTATGGATATGGGGATCGTCAATGCCGGTCAACTGGCGATCTATGATGATCTGTCGGATGAACTGCGTGATGCGGTGGAAGATGTGATCCTCAATCGCCGCAGCGACAGCACTGAACGCTTATTGGATCTAGCGGAAAAGTACCGTAGCAGTAAAAGTGGTGAAGTGGCGATTCAGCAAGCAGAGTGGCGCGGCTGGGCGGTTGGAAAACGGCTGGAATATTCACTGGTTAAAGGCATCACTGAGTTTATCGAGCTGGATACCGAAGAAGCCCGTCAACAGGCTGAGCGGCCAATCGAGGTTATCGAAGGGCCATTGATGGCCGGGATGAATGTGGTTGGCGACCTGTTCGGTGAAGGGAAAATGTTCCTGCCGCAAGTGGTCAAATCTGCTCGAGTGATGAAACAGGCTGTGGCCTATCTCGAACCTTATATTGAAGCCAGCAAGCAAAAAGGTACTACCGCAGGCAAGATCCTGCTGGCAACGGTTAAAGGGGATGTGCACGATATCGGCAAAAACATTGTGGGTGTGGTTTTACAGTGTAATAACTACGAAATTATCGATCTGGGTGTGATGGTGCCGACCGAAAAAATCCTGCGCACGGCGCGGGAGGAGAAGGTCGATATTATCGGCTTGTCCGGCCTGATAACGCCGTCGTTGGATGAAATGGTTAACGTTGCCAAAGAGATGGAGCGACAAGGCTTCACCTTGCCGTTATTGATCGGTGGCGCGACCACCTCGAAAGCCCATACTGCGGTTAAAATCGAACAAAACTACAGTGGTTCCACCACTTACGTCTCCAATGCCTCACGTAGCGTTGGTGTGGTCTCAGCGTTGTTATCTGATACGCAGCGCGATGATTTCGTAGCAAAAACGCGCAAAGAATATGAAACTGTCCGTATTCAGCATGCGCGTAAAAAACCGCGTACCCCGCCGGTCAGCTTACAAGTTGCACGGGATAACCAAACCATAATCGATTGGGAAAATTATACGCCGCCAGTAGCCCATAAATTAGGTGTGCAGCCTGTCGAGGCCAGTATCGAAACTCTGCGTAATTACATCGACTGGACGCCATTCTTTATGACCTGGTCGCTGGCGGGTAAATACCCCCGTATTTTGGAAGATGAAGTGGTAGGCGAAGAGGCCAAACGCCTATTTGCCGATGCCAATGAGCTGCTGGATAAGTTGTCGGCAGAAAACTTGCTGCATCCGAAAGGCGTGGTGGGGATATTCCCGGCTAACAGCGTCGGCGATGATATCGAAATTTATCGCGATGAGCGGCGTGAAGATGTGCTGGTGGTCAGCCATCATCTGCGCCAACAAACCGAGAAGACCGACTTTCCGAACTATTGCCTGGCAGATTATGTTGCACCTAAATCTAGTGGTAAAGCAGATTACTACGGCGCTTTTGCTGTCACCGGTGGTTTGGAAGAAGATGCCTTGGCCGATGCTTATGATGCTCAGCATGATGACTACAATAAAATCATGATTAAGGCCTTGTCAGACCGTCTGGCTGAAGCTTTTGCAGAATATCTGCATGAGCGGGTACGTAAGGTGTATTGGGGCTTTGCACCGAATGAAAACCTGAGCAACGAGGAATTGGTGCGCGAGAACTACCAAGGGATTCGCCCGGCACCGGGGTATCCGGCTTGCCCGGAACATACTGAAAAAGGCCAAATCTGGCAGTTGCTGGATGTAGAAACTCACACTGGCATGAAGTTGACCGAATCCTACGCCATGTGGCCGGGTGCCTCGGTATCAGGCTGGTATTTCAGCCATCCAGACAGTAAATACTTTGCTGTGGCACAGATTCAGCGTGATCAGGTGGAAGATTATGCTGCCCGTAAGGGGATGCCGGTAGCTGAGGTTGAGCGCTGGCTAGCCCCGAACTTGGGTTATGATGCCGACTGATCGTCACGTTAGTTGTTAAGTAAAATGAAAGGAGATAGCCGTGATGACTATCTCCTTTTTTAATGCTCTTTAACCAAGTGTTTTGCGCGCTTTAGCCTCGCGTCACACCGGCTACGGCATTTTTCTGTTCGGAGCCACCATGAGCGCCGAGCAGCGGTGTTTTGCCTTCCATCATTTCACTTAGGCCACCACCAATTATCTCGGTAACTTTAGACGATGCATTTACTCTCGCTCCGCCTTGAGTGTGTTTACCGTTGATATCCTGCAATTCCAGGCCATTGGTCTGTAAGTTTACATCGCTGTCTCTATTGGCTATTTTGCCGCCATTGAGTTCAGTTTTACCGGCTACTTTCAAATTAACTGACTGTGTGCCGCTAATGGCTGATTGCTCTTCGACCGCTTTATTTTCAACGACTTCTACTTCAATTTTAGCTTTGCCGCTGCCACCTTTGACTTGTTCATCCTGAACGTTGGTTTTGACTTTTTTGCCAACCGCTTTCGCGCCTTTTTGCCACCATTTATCTTGGGTTTTTTCTTCTTCCTTGGATTCGGTTAACGTTTCATTGCTTCCCTTTTTGGTGTAACTAAGGGGTTGGACGTTATCCTCTTCTTTAGTGGTAAATCGGCTGGAGATTTGGTCATACTGTTTTTTGACTTTGTCGAATAACTTATTGGATTTAGTGGTCAGGTTTTTTTTCACTTTATCCGAGCCGATCGGGGTCGCCTCGGCTACCTGATTAATCATACTGTCTTGTTTCTCGTTACTGTGATTGAAACTCAAGCCGGTATTGACACTAACTTCCTGTCGGACATCTTCACGGCTTTGCACTTTCAAGTTACCGCCAATCGCGCCATTAATATTGTTGGCTTTGAGTATAGCGCCAGCCAGTGCTGTGTCTTTGGCGCTGTTCAGGGCGATATTGTTGCTATTGATATGGGTGTTTTGTTGCATTACAGCATTCAGTTTTTCAACACCGACATCCAATTCAGCGCTGATATTATGAAGTTTTTCGCTGCTTTGCTTATCGACCACCCCTTTATCATCTTTATTGAAAGAGCTATTTTGGTTGCCATTGGCGCCAACTGTGAAGTTCCAGTTATTTTTGTGCTGTTGGTCTTGTGCTGATTCCAACAAGATACCGCCATTATCTGCCGTTAGTGTAGTTTGCTGGCTGGTGATATTGGCATTTTGCATATGGATAGCTTGGTTATCGTGACCGCCAGCTTTAATGTTGACTGCACCATTGCTGTTAATCACACTGCCCTGATGCTTAATCGCCGACTCATCTTTGTGAGTAACTTTGGCTTCTGCGCCAGCACTGAACCCTTTGCCGTTTTTATCGGTACCGGTACTTTTACTGATACCCGCGTTGGCGTTTGCAGACCAGGTTATATCCTGTTTTGAGCCGTGTGATTGTGCGGCCAGCATATCGACTTTGCCACCAGCGGCCAGCAGAATATCACCAGTCGCTTTATCTTTACTGCCGAACGAGGTGCCTGTTAGTGTCAGATCTTTTCCGGCATTCAGTTCAACCCCTTGCTGACCTTGTAATTGGCTGACTTGGGCAACCGAAGTGCTACTTTGCCCCTTACTGTTGCTACCACCTAAACCTGCACCAAAGTTTTTACTGCCAACGTTAGTACCAAGGTTCGCTTTGGCATTAGCCTCAACATTATTGTGGCTTTCGCTGGTGTGGTTAGTGACTTGATCAAAACGAATATCACCGCCGGCATTAACCTTAGTTTTGCCACTGCCAGCATTGATGTTGGTGCCCTGATAAATAGCATCTTCTTTTACATTGATATTGACGCCATTTGCAGCATTCATACTGCCCACTTGCGCGATATCACCTTTCACATGCTGGTCTGTGGAACCTCCTTTACCTTTGCCATCGACAGTAATGTCTTTGCCGGTGGTAGTGTAAATCCGAACATCAGCCCCACCTTGGGTCTCAGTGATATGTTGGTCAACCCGGTTAACTGCCGCCTCAAAGGTATGTCTCGATGCATCCAGCGCAATAGTTCCTTTATCTGCCTGATACTTTGTACCCTGATCTTTGACTTCGCCGTTGGCATTGAGCGCGATATTCCCGCCTTTAATTGACGTCACCACTGCTTGGCTGCTATTGAGGTTGGTTTCTTTAGTTCCGCCTTTAGCATAGAGATCTAACCCGGCATTAGGGCCACCCACTTCGCTTAACGCTTCAATCATGCCGCCCAAATCAAGCTTTTGTGTTTTATTGATTACATCTTCAAGTGGTCGAGTGACCTCGCCATAAGCAATATTAGCTTCATAGCCGACATCCACTTTGGTGGTCTTGGTATTCGTTATTTCACTGTTCTCAGCGGCCAGATTATGGATACTATTCCCTTGAGCTTGATAATCACCACCAACGCGATGGTCAGTTCCCTGATTGGTTATATCTTTGCTGGCGGAGATATTAAGATTACCTGCAACTTTAGAATTAGAAACCACCGCAGTTGATTTGTTGCTGGTGGTTTGGGTGTCTTCATAATTGACGTTTACCCCACTACCTGCCTTATCCATTCCACCGGTGTAGTGGAAATCAACCCCAACGGTTTCTTTGGTTTTATTGCTCGAGAGAGTATCTTGCGTAGCGACAAATGAAACATTTTCGCCTTTGATATCGGCATCGCCTTTGGTGGCAGTGATGTTAGAGCCGATAAATGTAACGTCTTTTTGGGCATCCACTTTAATGCTGCTGCCTTCAAGTGATGCACTGTGATTTTTAGTGCTGTCAGTTTTCTCACTTTCGCTAGTGTGACTCAGCTTCAGGCCAGCCTGATACTGATGTTTACCATCATCACTGGTGAAACCTGAAATAGTCAGCTTAGTCTTTTGTTCATCGATTTTCTGTTGGGCTTGAGCGGCTTTAACATTGACTTCACCTAGCGTTTCAATACCCAGTTCACCGGCACTTGCTATCATACTGCCAATGACATCAATATTATCTTTACTGATTATTTTGAGATTGGCATCGGAAGCTAATTCACTACCGATAACTTTTTCATCTCTATTATTCGCTTTATGGGAGCTGCCAGTAATATTAAAGGCAACGCCCGTTCGCTCATCAATTTTTGTTGTGGTGGTACTGATAGCATTGTCAATTTTGATGCCACCTTCGCTGGCCTGAACATAACCATCTTTGCTTCCTTTGACTTGACTGCCGGTAATAGAGACACCTTTATTACCAATAACAAGTACATTTCCATCAGCAGTTACTTCAGAGCGATGGCTGGTTTCCTTGTTCTCAGCATTATTAGTATGATCAATTCCGCCAAGCCCCATATTTTGTTCATTTCTAGCTACTGCGTTTTTTTGATTTTTTGTTTTTTGGATATCAATATTGACTTCATTAGCATTGATTAATAAATTGCCGCCAGCAGAGGCCTTAGTCCCATTGGCACTCATTTTACCCTCCGCAGTAAGCCCCATATCTCCACCTGCTTGTAGCGTGGTTTTATTCAGTGTTTGGGTGTCTGTTTGATTATTCCAGGCGATATCTTTGATAGTGTGCGCATAATCATGCCCTTCATCACGAATTGAATTATTATCAATTATACCATCCAATTTTAAGTCTTTCTTGGCTTTGATAGAGAGATTATTGCCTGCCTCGATAGAGGTTCCAGAGAGTTTTATATCTCCACTAGTTGATTGAAGAGAAAGGTTGTTCTCTGCAATAATACTGGTACCAACGTTATTTTTCTGCTCTGCTTTTTTATTAGAAGATTTATTCCACTTGCCAAGACCTAAAAATCCATTAGCACCATCCTTCGAACTACTCGATTGAGTATTAGTGATCTCTTCTGTACCAAATTTGATATCTGAACCTTGCATAATAATATTTTTACCATCAATGATGGCGGCATCAAGGTGGTTTTTTTTCTTGGCAATAATCGAGATATTAGAACCTTTAATTTTGGTACGTTCTAATTTCTGCTCAGTTGAGTTTTTGCCCTTGGTTTCAATAATATCACCGGAAGCAAAGATATCATCAGCATTTAATTTTATCTCAGGGCTATCTAAATTGGCAGGCGCTGGGTTGTAGTTCAAATCAGGGGCTGAGTCAAGATCAAGATTCAGTTTTCCTGGTGTCGACACAGTAAGGCTCTTACGGGCAGAGTGTGGCCCAGATATATTAACGCCGTTACCTTCCGCAGTATTAATAATACGAATTCTATTGGCTTGCATACTACCAAATATTTTACTGTCGTATGCCGGCCCCACATATTTTTGTGATTCTAGTATTTCACCATCAGTACTTATTTTATTTTGTCCGAGGATGATGTTAATGCTCTCTCTGGAGTCTACCATTCCGTTGATATTAATTCGTGGCGCAATCAAGTCTATTGTTCCAATAGTCGATGTATAACCACTCCCCATTTCTAATAGATTAGTGTTATTTCTGGTATCAAATCCTTGTAGATTCCCTTGGTCTACTAATGGATTACCAACCACTAATGAATTACGATTGGTATTAATAAAACCACAGCCTGTACAGGTAATGCCATTCGGGTTGGCCAGAATATAGTCTGCTGTCATACCAAATACTTCTTGTTTCCCTAGTAATAATGAAGGATTACGGCTGATGACCTCATTTAAAATAATGCTGGCGGCCTGACCGTTTAAGTTTTGGTTGGCAGCTAATTGCCCGGCAAGTTGTGATTGCCCGGCGTTGAGGGAGTTATTAAGTACCGCACCTGCTTTGTTAACGTTAAATTCATTATATTGGTTATGTGATAACCCCGATGCTGAGGGCTTTACGATATCAATTACTGGGACGCCATTTACCGAGTTAATTCCTGGATTGTGGGTAGGATCGCCAGCGCCGACAATACCAGCGGCATAACAGGTGGCTACTGATACTGAAATAATAGCGACGGCTGCCGCCAGCTTTCCTGCCGGGGAGAGCTTGAACTTATTTTGTTTCATTTTTACTTCTCCATTTTTGTCATCTAGTTTGGTGTTGATAAAAATTGGCTTTTACTGGCGGCGGTTAATTAAAAGGAATAAGAGAAGCGCGCCAGAATCTGAGTAGGGTCTTTATTCTCTGTTTTACCGGACAATAAGTGGCCGCGGCTGGCCTCAATATCCAGTTTGATATCGCGATAGCTGACGTTGATACCGGCACTCAATCCCATGGCACTACGCCAGCCCTGCGGATTTTGCTGAATACGGCCGATATCTGCCCCTAATCGTGGCGTTATCGTGGTATTGCCAATAGAGAAATTGCGTGAGAGCGTATTTTGTAAATACCAACCTCTATCCGCCGATAAGGTATTACGACTAAAGCCGCGAGCAGCATTGCTGTCGGTGACGCTCAACCATTCAACGCCTGGCAGACGATCACGGGTGTATTGACCATAGAACTGATTGCTAAACAGGTAGAAATTATCAAACAGTTTGAAATATTGATTGGAGGTTACGGCGGCTTTGGCTTTAGTGAACTGGCTATCCTGATAGCTGGCTGATATGTTCTGATCTGCACCTAATAAGGATAATCCCTGTTCAATGCTGACATTCACATTGAATAGGCCTGTGGGCAGGACGTGCAGATGATTAAGACCTAATTCAAATACCGTCAGCGTTGGGCTGCTGACTGCGATTTTCTGCTCGTTAAAGTAATTTTCGGCTTGTTTATAAGTTAGTTGTGCACTTAAGCCATTAATTTGGTCTTGGTCGCGATAGAAAACATAATCGGTACGCAAACCATGCTGCTGGGTTTTACCCTGTAACTCGATGGTATTAAATTGTAATTTCACCGGATAAAGGTATTCGGAATAACTGCCAAAACCACTGAAGGTCAATGCGCCATAAGGCACGGAATAAAACAGTGAATAGGCGCGGCTATGGTTTTTCTGTGGGTTATCGGTGGTGGTGCTGATATTTAAGCTGAGAGAATCTGATAATCCCAGGGGGTTATCGAAAGAAAATGCATTGCGGCTTAACCATTTACCGGTACTTTTATTACCATAATTATCCAGGGATGTTGTCAGATGCCAGGGTTTTGACCGGATATTACTCAATCTGAGAATTGAACCGCCCGGCTCTTTTCCTGGTAAAATATCAACAGTTATTTTATTGGAGGGTAACCGGTTAGCTTGATCGAGCCCTTGGTCGAGTTGTTTAATATTTAATGGTTCCCCGATCATATTGGGGAAAACAGTTTCGCCGTTTAATTCTGGGTCAACACTTTCGATGCTCTCAATAAAACCTTCAGTTACATCGAAACCCAATTCGTCCTCTTCGTCGGGCGGAATAAACTGAACGCGGGTGGTAATATAACCTTTGTTAAGATAAAGCTGAGTGAGTTCACGAGCCAACAGATTGACATTCGCGCTGCCAATACATTGTTCCGGCATGGGGCTTAAACTTTCTAAGTCTGCTTGAGTCAATAAGGTAATACCCTGAATATAGACGCCGCTAATGGGGAGGCATTGCGCGTTATCATCTAATTCAGGTGCATTATTTTCGGGTGTTTCTATCTCTGCCTCAGGGTGTTTCGCATGAGGCTGACGGCGCTCTTCTATTAAGTGATTAATTTCAGTGCTGCTGTTCTGTAAGTTCTGGCGTGATTCATTGATCGGGGAGGGAATATCTATTCCCGGAGTCATGTTAGCGTGAGCGCCCGTGCTCAATAAAAAACATAATGCGGTACGTTTTTTTATCATGATGTTTGTGGGGGAATTTTCTGGGTATAACGCGATGAGTGGACCCAGTCCTTTCCGTCCTTGAGTCAAATTTACGGGCAGCACTATTACCGTCCCTAAAGAGTAGAGACGGCGGATGGATGATAATAATTAAGGAATATTCAGGGCGAAGGGAAAGATAATAAATTTTTAATATTAAAAGGTTATTGAGTAACTGTTTTCAAAATTATTTTAAATATTATCAGGGTAATACCGGATGTTATTGAACTTATTTGTCTGTCTAAAGCGGGGCATAGAATGAAACAGAAACATTGAAAATGCCCGAGAGGTTCGGGCATTTATACTCTTTGGTATTACTTTTTATCTTTATTTACCGGTTTACCTGACCAGTACCCCGCCAGTAATGAACCGGAGAGGTTATGCCAGACCGAGAACAATGCGCCAGGTAGGGCAGCCAGTGGCGAGAAGTAAATTTTACCCAATGTAGCCGCTAGCCCTGAGTTTTGCATACCGACTTCAATGGCCAGTGTACGGCAGGTAGATTCATCAAAGCCGAACAGTTTCCCCCCCCAGTAACCGCTTAGCAGGCCAATACCGTTATGCAGGATAACCGCAATAATCACCACGAAACCCACTGAAGCGATATGGCTCTGGCTACCGGCGACCACGCCACTAATGATAGCGACAATACAGACCATCGACATCGCCGGTAAATAAGGCTCAATGCGTTTCACCGTTTTAGTAAAGGTGTGATGGACAATCAGCCCTGCGCTAATAGGGATTACCACGATTTGCAGAATACTTTTCAGCATTCCGACTACATCAACACTGATGGCGGCATCGACATATAAACGGGTCAGTAACGGTGTGGCAAAAACCCCCACCAGGGTAGAAACCGCAGAGATGGTGACTGATAACGCAACATCCCCTTTAGCCAGATAAATCATCACATTAGATGCTGTCCCACTGGCAACACTGCCTACCAGTACCATACCAGCAGACAAGTCCGGTGGCATACGGAACAGCATCGCCAGAATCCAGGCAGTGAGCGGCATAATTAGATAATGCAGGAAAGTCGCTGCTGCTACCGGTGCCGGGCGCGATAGTACACGTTTGAAATCCCCCAGCCGTAGAGTGACCCCCATAGCAAACATGATCAACATCAGTAGCGGGGCGACATAAGGCCCAATGCCGATAAAGGTGGCTGGGCGGAAATAGGCCGCGACTGACAGCAGTAACGCCCACAGCGGGAATAGCCGGGTGATTTTTACTAACATGAGGCGAAAGTCCTTAGTCGTCAGTGTCAGATATAAGAAAACCGGACGAGATCGCCCGGTTGGTGTTATCAGCTTATCGTTAGTTTTTGCGCTGACTTAAGCAGTGTTATTCAAACAAATTGTTATTCAAACAGATTGTTATTCAAACAGATTGTTATTCAAACCGCGTGTTATCCAAACAGATTGTGATGCAGGGTTTGCACCACTTTTTCAGCATCATTCCCTGGCACCAAGAAGCACAGGTTATGGCTGCTGGCACCGTAGCAAATCATGCGGATATTGAACGGGTCAAGGACACCGAATACTTCCTTACCGACACCACAAGCCTGTGACAGGTTATTGCCGATAATTGCCACCAACGCCAGATTCTCTTCCACTTCCACTCGACATAGCGAGGAAAGTTCAGTCAGCAGGGAGGTGGTCAGCAGACTGCCCGCCGTTGATGTTGAACCTGTCGTATCGAGAGTCAGGGCGACACTCACCTCTGAGGTGGTTATCAAATCAACTGAAATATTGTGGCGAGCCAGAATATTAAACACTTCCGCCAGAAAGCCGCGTGCATGCAACATATTCAGACTATGTAAGGTCAGCAGTGTCTGTTTGCGGCGCAATGCCAAGGCACGGAACAGGGGGGGATTCTCGGTTTCATTACAGACTAACGTACCGCCAGCCGCCGGATCTTTGCTTGAGCCGACAAACACTGGAATATCACTGCGCACGGCTGGCAACAAGGTGGCCGGATGCAGTACTTTGGCACCAAATGTCGCCATTTCAGCCGCTTCTTCGAAAGCAATTTTATCGATACGTTTTGCTGCCGGAACCACCCGTGGATCGGTGGTATAAATCCCCGGAACGTCTGTCCAGATATCAATGCGGCCAACATTCAATGCTTCACCCAGTAATGCGGCGGTATAATCGCTGCCGCCACGGCCAAGGGTGGTGGTGCGCCCTTTGCTTTCACTGCCGATAAAGCCTTGAGTGACGACAATGGCTTGTGCGATACGCGGGGCCAATTGCGTTTGGGCTAATTCAGACAGCACATGAGTATCCGGTTCAGCACGGCCAAAGCGGTCATTGGTTCGCATGATTTTACGTACATCAAACCATTCCACCGCAACCTGACGCTGGCGTATTAGCTCGACAAACAGCAGTGTAGACATCAATTCGCCGTGACTCACTAGTTCATCGGTTAGCGCCGCAGACGTTGCCAGACTGGCTGCTTCAGACAGCATGGCGATGTTTTCCAGCATGCGGTCAATTTCATCGCGGATAACCACCGGATTGCCGAGTTTGGTCAGAATATCGTATTGAATTCGGCTAATTTCTGCCAAATGAAGCTCGCGCTTTTCAGGCTCACAGCCATCGGCAAGGGCGACCAACAGATTGGTAATGCCAGCCGAAGCTGACAAGATTACCAAACGAACATCCGGGTTCGATAAAACCACATCGGCACTGCGACTCATGGCAGCAAAATCTGCCACGCTGGTGCCACCAAATTTAGCAACCACGGTCGCAGAAGGGGCGTTGCGGCTCTGTTGGGGTGCTGCTTGAATCATCTAAAAAACCTCGTGTCAGGGATGCCATCTTGGGTGGTCATCAATATTTATCTCTGTACAAGGAAATAACGGGTTATCCACTTTCTGTCAATGAAATGGCTATGAGGTATTTTCATCTTTAATAATATGCTCTGTGATATCACTAAATTGACTATTCCCTTCGTACTTGAAGCCGTAGGGTTGTTAGCTACGTTCACTTACCTGCCTACCTGCCTACCTGCCTACCTGCCTACCTGCAACTACAATTACTTTTTTGGGTATAGATACCTTTTGATAATGGCTGCCGGGAAAAAACAGGAAGCAGATCAATAGTTGTTTCGAGAGATAATACCTATCGCAAGAAAAGAGATCTCAATCACAGGGTAACAGGATACAATCAAGGTATTCGTTTCATTAATCCTTAAGCCTAGAAGAGCGCCGCTATGAAAAATATTAATCCTAGTCAAACCGCTGCCTGGAAAGCGTTACAGCAACACTTTGAGCAGATGAAAGATGTCACCATCAGCAGTCTGTTTGCCGAGGACGACCAGCGTTTTAGCAAGTTTTCAGCCACTTTTGATGATCAAATGCTGGTGGATTTCTCCAAAAACCGCATTACCAGCGAAACCATGGAAAAGCTGCAAGCTCTGGCGAAGGAAACTGATCTGGCCGGTGCAATTAAATCCATGTTTTCCGGTGAAAAGATCAACCGCACTGAAGATCGCGCGGTACTGCATATTGCGTTGCGTAACCGCAGTAACACCCCGATTGTGGTGGATGGCAAGGATGTGATGCCAGAAGTGAATGCGGTACTGGCTAAAATGAAACAGTTCTGTGACCGCGTGATTGGCGGTGACTGGAAAGGTTATACCGGCAAGGCGATTACTGATGTGGTGAACATCGGTATCGGCGGCTCAGATCTCGGCCCTTATATGGTGACTGAAGCACTGCGCCCGTACAAAAATCATCTGAATATGCATTTCGTTTCTAACGTTGACGGCACCCATATTGCTGAAACGTTGAAACCGTTGAACCCAGAAACCACGCTGTTCCTGGTGGCATCAAAAACCTTTACCACCCAAGAAACCATGACCAACGCCCACAGTGCGCGTGACTGGTTCTTGTCTACTGCGGTTTCTGTGGAACATGTCGCCAAACACTTTGCTGCATTGTCGACCAATGCCAAAGCAGTCGGTGAGTTTGGTATTGATACCAACAATATGTTCGAATTCTGGGATTGGGTTGGTGGCCGTTACTCGCTGTGGTCCGCCATTGGTTTGTCTATCGCGCTGTCGGTTGGTTTCGAACACTTCGAACAACTGCTGAGTGGCGCGCATGCCATGGATAAACACTTCGCTGAAACACCAGCGGAGCAGAACCTGCCTATCCTGCTGGCATTGATCGGCATCTGGTATAATAATTTCTTCGGTGCAGAAACCGAAGCTATCCTGCCTTACGATCAATACATGCACCGTTTCCCCGCTTACTTCCAGCAGGGCAATATGGAATCTAATGGTAAGTATGTGGATCGTAACGGTACCCCAGTGGATTACCAGACTGGCCCTATTATCTGGGGTGAACCGGGTACTAACGGCCAACATGCGTTCTATCAGTTGATCCATCAGGGCACCAAATTGGTTCCTTGTGACTTTATTGCACCGGCTATCAGCCATAACCCGCTGAGTGATCACCACGCGAAGCTGCTGTCTAACTTCTTTGCACAGACCGAAGCACTGGCGTTTGGCAAATCACTGGCTGAAGTTGAAGCTGAATTTGCTGCGGCAGGCAAAACCCCTGAACAAGTGGCTCATGTCGCACCGTTTAAAGTGTTTGAAGGCAATCGCCCAACTAACTCCATCCTGCTGCGTGAAATCACGCCGTTCAGCTTGGGGGCATTGATTGCGCTGTATGAACACAAAATCTTCACCCAAGGGATTATCCTGAATATCTATACCTTCGACCAATGGGGTGTTGAGCTGGGTAAACAACTGGCTAATCGCATCTTGCCAGAACTGGCAGATGATAAAAACGTAACCAGTCATGACAGTTCTACCAATGCGTTGATTAACCGTTTCAAGAACTGGCGTTAAGCTGGCGGGCTTAAGCTCTTTGATCCGTGCTTATTAGCCCCTTACCTAGTAAGGGGCTTTTTTTGGCTCGGATTATTTCACCTACTTTCAATGAGGTATTTATGGCCAAAAATTCGCGTTCTCAGTGGATAGCCAAAAATTTACAGCGTTTACTGAATGTGGGGTTGATTGCATTGGCCGCTATTTTGGTGGTCTTTTTGATAAAAGAAACCTTCCATCTTGGTAAGGTCTTATTCGTCAATAATCAGGATGCGTCTTCTTACATGCTGATTGAAGGGATTGTAATTTATTTCCTGTACTTTGAGTTTATTGCTTTGATTGTTAAGTATTTTGAGTCGGGTTATCACTTCCCGTTACGCTATTTTATCTATATCGGCATCACCGCGATTATCCGCTTGATCATCGTTGATCATGAAAACCCGATCGATACGTTAATTTATTCCGGTTCGATATTGTTGCTGGTGGTGACGTTGTATTTGGCGAATACCGAGCGCCTCAAGCGCGAATGACCTATAAAAATGGCGGCCATTAAGGCCGCCCTAAAGACACAGTACCAGAGGGAAAAAATACCCTTCTTACTTGAAATTGTAGCTTTGTTTACTGCACTCTCTCACCCGAATCACTGACCTAAGTCAGCTCATCGAGCTTCACTCGTTTGTTGCCTTGCTACAATTCCAATTACTTTGGGTATTGGGTGATGAAATTTTGAATGATGATATCGTTAACCCTTCACCCCACCTGCCGTTAAGCCACCTACCAGCCAGCGTTGTGCCAGCAGGAAGACTGCGGTGATGGGAATGGCAGACAGTACCGCAGCAGCGGCGAAATCTCCCCACAGATAGTTTTGCGGATTCAAATATTGCTGCATACCCACCGCCAGCGTGTAGCTGTTCACATCACGCAATAGCAGTGATGCCACCGGGACTTCGGTGATAGCAGCGATAAACGACAGAATAAACACTACGGCTAAAATCGGCACCGACAGGGGTAACAGCACCAGCCGGAAAGCTTGCCATGGGGTTGCGCCATCCAGTGCCGCGGCTTCTTCCAGTGAGTTATCAATGGTTTCGAAATAGCCTTTGATGGTCCAGACGTGCAGGGCGATGCCGCCCATATAAGCAAAAATCACCCCGCCGTGGGTATTCAGCCCGATAAATGGCAGATACTGCCCGATACGATCGAATAAAGCATATAACGCCACCAGTGACAGCACTGCTGGGAACATCTGGAAGATCAACATGCCTTTCAGCAGGGTGCTTTTACCGCGAAAACGCATGCGGGCAAAGGCGTAAGCACAGGTAGTGGAGAGCGTGACAATCCCAATGGCGGTAATGACCGCAATCTTGATGGAGTTCCATAACCACAACATCACCGGGAACGGCGGTGGGGTTACGCTACCATCAGCGTGAGTCACACTCATACCCAGCGCCAGTTTCCAGTGTTCCCATGAAATCTGATCTGGGATCAGGCTACCGGTCGCAAAGTTGCCGGGCCGCAGCGAGATAGTAATTACCATCAGTAACGGGAACATAATCAGCGCGATAAAGCACAACATTAGAAAATGCGTGCCCCATAGACGCAAACGCTGGGATTTAGGTTGAACCATTGCCATTTGCATCTCCTCCTTAGTCAAAGTTCATTTTGCTGGCTTTCAGATTCAGTATCGCGAGCGCGCCGACCAGAATGAAAATCAGAGTGGCAATTGCCGCCGCCAAGCCAAAGTCCTGGCCGCCGCCCCCTTCAAAGGCAATACGGTAGGTGTAGCTGACCAGCAAGTCGGTATAGCCTGCTGGCGTGGTGGTGCCAATCATATCCGGGCCGCCGTTGGTCAATAACTGAATCAACACAAAGTTGTTAAAGTTAAAGGCGAAACTGGCAATCATCAGCGGTGTCAGCGGCTTAATCAGCAGTGGCAACGTGATACGGAAGAAGTTCTGGAACGGGCCTGCGCCATCCATTGCCGAGGCTTCATATAAGTCGTCGGGAATCGCTTTGAGTAGCCCCATGCACAGAATCATCATGTAGGGATAGCCGAGCCAGGTGTTGACGATCAAAATCATGCTTTTCGCGGTAATGGGGTCACTGAACCAGGCGGGCTTGATGCCAAACAGGCTACTTAGCATCAGGTTGATTTCACCAAAGCTTTGGTTAAATAACCCTTTGAAAATCAAGATTGAAATAAACGACGGTACCGCATAGGGCAGTATTAACAGCACGCGATAAACCGCTTTACCTTTTAATGAATCCCATTGCACCACACAAGCTAAAACCATACCGACAGCAACGGTCAGTACCACGGTCATTAGCGAGAAAATAATGGTCCAGATAAAGATGGAGATAAAAGGCTTCTGTATCCCTTCATCATGCAGCACCCGCAGGAAGTTTTTCCAGCCGATAGTGACAGTAAAGCCGGGACTAAGTTTTTCGTTTTGCCACTGGCCGTCGGCGTTAATGGCTTGGTAAAAACCGACATCAGGGTTTGGCCGATAGATAACACCGGTTTGCTGATTGAGCAGCTCTTTACCGTCAGCGCCCAGTTTATAGAGTGGGCTGGTAGCTGAGAACTGGCGCAGTGAACTCATGCGCAGTTCGCCACCACCGGGCAGCAGTGCGACCAACTCACCGAGTGCCTGGCGATTCTGAGTAATGATGCGCAGTGACGCGCGCTCGCCGGTCTGTTCAGTGCTGGCGGGGGCGACGGTTACTTTTTTCTCACCCGTTGCATCGAGGCTGAAAGGCGCGGAAATCAAAACAGAGCTGTCATCAGGGTTGGTAAGCTGTAAGCGCCATTGGTTATCACTGGGATAAAGACCAAAGGTAAAGGTTTTACCGGTCTGAAATTGCCGATCCATTAATACCGATTGGGCGCGCTCAAAGGTTAATTGGTTGGTACTGCTGTAGTTGGTAAAAGCGATGGCGATAGTGCAAATCAGGGGGAATAGCACAAACAGCCCCATACCTGCCACGCCGGGATAAACATAGCGCCAGGCATAGGCGCGACGATTGGCAAAGACATACAGCCCCAAACTCACCAAAATTAGCGTCACGATGGCAAAAAGATATTCACCCTGAGCATACATCAAGACGATCAAGTAGCAGGTGAATAGGCTTAATGTACCGATAATCAGCCATTTAAGCGCATCACTCTGCCACCAGGCGGTTTTCTTTTTACGACTTTCGAACTCGGTGTGGGATAACTGCATAATATTCCCTTCGTACTTTGAGTATTGTTATAGTGTTACAGCAAGTGGTGTTGGGCACGACGAATCGTGCCCCTTTTGCAGGTGAAACTGTTATTTGGTAATACGCGTTGCTGCGTCGTTCAGTGCAGCCTCTACCGTTTGACGCCCGCTGATGGCGTTCAGTACCGCACTGCGGGTGGCATACCAGAAGGCCGCCATTTGTGGAATATTTGGCATAATTTCACCCTTGGTGGCGTTATCCATAGTTGCGGCAATGCGTGGGTCTTTTGCCAATTGTTCTTGGAATGATTTCAATGCCACTGCGCCCAGAGGCTTGTCTTTATTCACTTCAGCCAAACCTTGATCGGTCAGCAGGTAGTTTTCCAGGAATTCAGTTGCCAGTTCTTTATTCGGGCTGGCAGCGTTAATACCGGCAGTCAACACGCCGACGAACGGTTTGGATGGCTGACCATGGAAGGTTGGCAGCAAGGTCACACCGTAATTGATTTTGCTCTTATCAATGTTGGACCATGCCCATGGGCCATTGATGGTCATTGCTGTTTCACCCTTGTTGAAGGCCGCTTCTGCAATGGAGTAATCTGTATCGGCATTGATGTGCTTGTTCTTCACCAGATCGACAATAAATTGCAGACCGGCTTTCGCGCCAGCGTTGTTCACGCCAACGTTTTTCACATCATATACACCGTTTGCAAATTTAAAGGCATAACCGCCGTCAGCGGCGATAACTGGCCAAGTGAAGTAGGGTTCTTGCAGGTTCCACATGATGGCGCTCTTGCCATTAGCACGCAGTGTTTTATCCAGCGCTGGGATTTCTTCCCACGTTTTCGGTGCTTCTTTCACTAAGTCTTTATTGTAAATCAGAGACAGTGCCTCAACCGCGACCGGGTAACCAATCAGTTTGCCGTTAAAGCGAACGGCGTCCCAAGTGAACGGGAACAATTTGTCTTGGAAGGCTTTAGAAGGGTGCAGTTCAGCCAACAAACCGGATTGTGCGTAACCGCCAAAGCGGTCATGAGCCCAGAAAATAATGTCCGGGCCATCACCGGTGGCAGCCACTTGCGGGAATTTCTCTTCCAGTTTGTCTGGGTGCTCGATAGTGACTTTGATGCCGGTATCTTTCTCGAACTTCTTACCGACTTCCGCCAACCCGTTATAGCCTTTATCGCCATTGATCCAGATAACCAGTTTACCTTCTTCAATCTTGGCAAAAGCAGAGGAAGAGAGCACCAGCGTGGCTAACGCTGAAAGAGCCAAAACACGTGCGGTCTTACCAATGCCGGATTTTGTGAAGCTGCGAGTCATAATCCAATCCTTTTATCCAATTTTATGGGTATCGACTTTCTTGTGAATCATTAGCTGCGAATTCTTTAGCCCATTTTCAGGCTGGTGTAGCCGTGAATCACTAAGTGAGGAGGGTGTGGCAGCGTTGCAAAAAATGTTGAGCTGCAAATTATTTAATACACTGACCAAAACACTACGCCGACATATTGAGTCACAACCGGATACACCATCATCCTCCCCCCCTCTACGCCCCCCTGCGGGTTATTGTGACCCAGTTAACACTGCTGCCTATTCTGTGGTGTCAGACACAATAATGTAGGTCGAAATTTGCAAGCCAGATCACGTATTTGTCTTTCCAGTGGAACTTCTGCCTACCGTGGTCGTTCCCTCATCCTCCCATCTCCTCCCCCATGAAAAACTTTGTTACGGATGATTACCAAATAGTGCCACTCGCGCACTATCGGCAGCATTGAAAAACGGCATCGACATTGAAACAGCGTCAGCAGCATTGAAACACCGTCACCAACAAAATGATGTTGTTCGGTTAATTATCACCCAGACAGATCAGGACGTTGAAGCGTTAAGCAATGTGCAGCCCTATACTCAGGCCGCGACGTCGTCCGAGGCAACCTGCCTCTGGCATGGCGGTACGACGCGTAGCGAGAGAGTCATCAGGGGCTGGGAGTAATCGATGGGTCATGCCGGGGTTTGCTTCCGCCATTTTTCTTCATTCAGGTTCATATGAAAAGTTGTTTGCGTAAGCAAAGGAGTAACAGATGGCTAATGTAACGCTGAGCGGCGTTTATAAGGCCTTTGGTGAGGCTGTGATCTCCAGAGATATCAATCTGGAGATCGATGACGGTGAGTTTGTGGTGTTTGTTGGCCCATCAGGGTGTGGAAAGTCAACGCTGCTGCGGATGATTGCCGGTCTTGAGGACATTACCTCGGGTGAGTTGCTGATTGGTGGTAAACGGATGAACGAAGTGCCGCCATCTGAACGCGGCATTGGCATGGTGTTTCAGTCATATGCGCTTTATCCCCATCTGTCTGTCGCAGAGAACATGTCGTTCGGTCTGAAATTGGCAGGCGCGAAGAAAGCCGAGATTAACCAACGGGTGAATCAGGTAGCCGAAGTGCTGCAATTGGCTCACCTGCTGGACCGGCGGCCAAAAGCGCTATCCGGTGGTCAACGCCAGCGTGTGGCAATTGGCCGGACACTGGTCGCTGAGCCGGATGTTTTTCTGCTCGATGAACCCCTGTCCAACCTGGATGCGGCACTGCGGGTGCAGATGCGCATTGAGATCTCGCGCCTCCACAAGCGCCTGCAACGCACCATGATTTATGTCACCCATGACCAAGTGGAAGCGATGACGCTGGCGGACAAAATTGTGGTGCTGGATGCCGGCAATGTTGCACAGGTAGGCAAGCCGCTGGAGCTGTATCACTACCCAGCCAATCGCTTTGTTGCGGGCTTTATCGGCTCGCCAAAAATGAATTTTTTACCGGTTAAAGTGACCGCCGTTGAACCTCGTCAGGTACAGATTGAACTGCCAAATCCAAATGGCCAGTTAGTGTGGCTGCCGGTGGAAGGTACTCAGGTTCAGGTCGGTGCAAATATGTCTTTGGGTATTCGCCCGGAACATCTGCTACCAAGCAGTGCCTCTGAAGTCACGCTGGAAGGTGAGATTCAGGTGGTAGAGCAACTGGGTAATGAAACTCAAATTCACATCCAAATCCCGGCAATACGTCAGAACCTGGTCTACCGCCAGAACGACGTGGTGCTGGTAGAAGAAGGTGCAACATTCGCTATTGGCCTGCCGCCGCAACGCTGTCATCTGTTCCGTGAGGACGGCACTGCGTGTAAGCGGTTGTATCAGGAACTGGGCGTCTAGCCAAAGCCGAATGTAAAGCACGCATGCCGACAGGCAAATATAACAGGAGATTACTGATGACTACTCTGCGCAAGTTACCGATAGCACTGGCTGTTGCCGCTGGTGTTCTTTCCACTCAAGCTATGGCTGTTGATTTCCACGGATATGCACGTTCCGGTATCGGTTGGACAGGAAGCGGTGGCGAACAGCAATGTTTCAAAGCTACCGGCGCCCAAAGTAAATACCGTCTGGGTAACGAGTGCGAAACTTATGCGGAAATTAAATTAGGCCAGGAATTGTGGAAAGAAGGCGACAAGAGCTTCTACTTCGATACCAACGTGGCGTATTCCGTTTCACAGCGTGATGACTGGGAGTCAACATCTCCCGCATTCCGTGAAGCTAACGTGCAGGGTAAAAATTTGATCGAATGGTTACCGGGTTCCACCATGTGGGCAGGTAAACGCTTCTATCAACGTCATGACGTCCATATGATTGACTTCTACTACTGGGATATCTCAGGTCCAGGTGCAGGTGTAGAAGCTATTGATCTGGGCTTCGGTAAGTTATCTCTGGCAGCAACCCGTAACTCAGAAGCGGGTGGTTCAAGTGCCTGGATCGATAACCAACGCAAAGATGCTGACCACACGGTCAACGATGTCTTTGACGTGCGTTTGGCTGGGCTGGAAACCAACCCAGGCGGGACACTGGAGTTCGGTGTAGATTACGGTCGTGCTAATACTCAGGACGACTACTCTCTGGCACCGGGTGCTTCTAAAGATGGCGTGATGCTGACGGCTGAGCATACGCAAAGCATGATGGGTGGCTTCAACAAATTTGTACTGCAATATGCCACCGACTCTATGACTTCTTACAATAGCGGTCACTCACAAGGTACTTCAGTCAACAATAACGGCAGTATGTTACGTGTCATTGACCACGGTGCCATCAACCTGGCTGAGAAGTGGGACATGATGTACGTCGCGTTGTATCAGGACACTGACTGGGACAACAAAAACGGCACCACGTGGTACAGCGTGGGTGTCCGTCCGATGTACAAATGGACCCCAATCATGAGTACCTTACTGGAAGCGGGCTATGACAATGTTAAGTCACAACGCACCGGTGACCGTAACGGCCAGTACAAACTGACGCTGGCGCAACAATGGCAGGCAGGCGATAGCATCTGGTCACGCCCGGCAATTCGTGTCTTCGCAACTTATGCTAACTGGGATGAGAAGTGGGGCTATAACGATGTCAAAGGCAGTGTTGACAATGGGTTAGCAGAAAACGGAACTATCGGTACTAACAGCCGCGGTAAAAGTAACGAAGTCACCTTTGGTGCACAATTCGAAGCTTGGTGGTAACAGTCGTGATGCAGCCGCCCTTTGGGGCGGCTGTTCTATTTTGATGTGGTGGGTTACGGCCCGTTTCCAACAAGATATAGCGATATACCCTAAATAATCCGAGTTGCAGCCAACGCCCATGCAGCTTGAAGTATGACGGGAATAATTGGTTAACTCTGCCGACCTTGCCTGTGCACAGTTAGCGCTGACGCTCAATGTATGAGGTATAACAATGAAAAAGAATCTACTGTCACTTTGTCTGGCATTGGCTCTAGGGGTCACTGCACCTCTGGCGGTGCAAGCAGAGTCAACTATTTCTCCGGCGAATGTTTCTATCGCGCCGACGATCAGTTCCGCCACTTTACAGCAGTTGCCATGGCAGCCATTAGTGCCACCGGCTACGCAGGACATCAAACTGACTGCCGCCAGCCCGCAAATCTCTCAAGGGAATGTTGAAGGGGCTGTTGCCGCTTTTGCTTTACCCGCCGATCGTGGATCGATGGAGATCACGCTGAGCAGTTTAGTGACTGATAATCAGCTATTTTCCCCTAGTGTATTAGTGTTAGACGAGCAAATGCGCCCAGCCGCTTACTATCCGTCCAGTTATTTCACTTATGAAAAAGCAGGCATCATGACCAATGATCGTCTGCAAGGGATAATGAAACTGACTCCGGCACTGGGCCAGAAACAAATTTATCTGCTGGTTTATACCACCCGTGACGATTTAGCAAAAACCACCAAGTTACTTGATCCGGCCAAAGCTTATGCCATGGGCGTAGGCAATGCGGTACCGGATATCCCAGATCCTATCGCGAAACACACCCCAACAGGCAACCTGAAAATCAAGGCCACGGCTGAACAGGGGATGGGTAACGTTATGATTGGCTTAATACAGTCGGCACCGACGACAGCTCCGGTTGTCGTAGGCAACAGCGCTCAACCTGCTGCGGTGGCAGCCCCGGCGGCAAAACCTGCGGAGCCAATGCTGAGTGAGACTGAAAACTACTTCAACCAAGCGATTAAAGATGCGGTGAAAGCCGGTGATGTCGATAAGGCGCTGAAATTGTTGAACGAAGCGGAACATTTGGGCTCAACTTCAGCCCGAAAAACCTTTATTGGTAGTGTAAAAGGCAAGGGTTAAATCCCGGCACTGCCGAATATGGCTAGATGGTTGGTGCGCTTAGGCGCACCTTTTTTCTTTGTGTCTTATATACGGCTACTGCCACTCGCAACGCCTTGTTTTGCTATTGGTTATCCTCGCGACACCCTGTTTGGGTTAATTCTGCTTTAAACCTCAAACTCATTTATTTAGTTTTTTGCCAGAAAGAAAAAGATTAAATGAGAATGTAAAAGACATGCGATTGCGCTTGTGCCGATATCATAAATTGAATGATTGTCTATCCATTCAATTAAAGGAGCTGATTGATGTTGAAGGAAACCCAACTTTGTTCATGGGCTGTAGCACAGGCGTGGTCGGCTCCATTTATGGCGCAGCCGTGGGCTCCGCAAATCGCAGAAGATAATATTGCGATGCTAACCCTAAGTTCTATCATGGCTGAACTGACCTATCTTATGGAAGAGAAGACAATACCCTTAAAAGTGACAGCAAAAGACCATGTGCTATTGGAAAAAATGGCAAAGGAATTGCTCAACGTCAGTTCGACTTCGGATCTGGCATTCAGTCAGGCGATGCAGTTAATTGATGGCGCCAGAGATCTGGATCAGAAAACGTGGATACAACAATTTCCAGCAATCAGTGACGCTCGAGTAGGACGAATTGTGGATTTTTATCTGCAACTCCATGATGTAGAGGGCGTCGAGTATGCCGGTAACTTAGATGATTTAACGCATTTAAGATCTGGGCTAACAGCGGCTCAAGGGTATGAAAAAGCCCGTGTTATCAGTTTGGAGCGGGAAGCCTTTTTTCGGTTATCGCAAAAAGGCCTGACACTGTCCACAGAAGAAAAACTGACCCCACTGGCGGCCCTAAGCCTTGCCTGGTGGCTGCATCAAAAGCATCAGCCCACACTGGCAGAATTATCTTCTGCTATTCATCGGCCTGAAAATAAAGAGGTTAAGCTTCAGGCGGCAATACTCTATAACCATTCCCATTATGGTAATCGCTATGGTGACGTAGCGGGGATTTCCACTGCGGATTTAAACGATTGGGGGCTGAAGCAGCTAGGTGCGCCGGAACTACCTGTTTCCCGAGCGGTTAGGGCATTGAGGGTTATCCATGAAGGGATGGATGCCCGGCCTGCGATATTGCAAGCACCGGAGGCTTATCTTGCTAATGGTTTTGCGCCGAAAAATGCTCGGGGCAGCTACCTGAAAAGGGAATCTTTAACACTAGGAGATATGATTTTAATCGGCTGCGACCAGATTGGGTTTGATGCCTGTAGCCAACAGGATTTCACTCAATTTCTCGATTTCGAACACGCAGTAGGCAGTCTGGCATTTTCGCTCAAAACTACCCTTAAGTTACATTATCAATTGCAAGGCAAAGCCCTTGATGGATTAGAAGGTAAAAGTCCTGAGCAACTGTATACGTTATTACTTCGGGAAGAAGAGCAGTTGCATCAAACTGGTGGCACGCGCTACAGCCCGACGGCAACTTTTTTATCCCATTTCAGCCAATCTAATGAAATCGAGCCTCTCACCTTAGGGGAAGCGGCAAGTGTCATCAAACGCACTGCTGGGTCAATGGATGTGTCCCATTTGTCTAAAGATGCTCAGCAGGTCTTTGATAGCATAAAACAATTGGCAGACAATATTGTTGTTGGTACGGCTATTGATGTGGAATATGACAGATTTGAAGTGGAGCTTAAAGTGCTGGCTCAGCTTCTTAAGCCAGGCCATCCCTTACATACACTGGTGCATTATCGACTTTATAAAACAGCGCAAGAAAAAATAGAGCGACAACTCGCTTATCTCGATATGCGTCTAGCCTATCGCCATCTTCCCGCCGCTTTTGATGACGATCAGGCGATAAGAGAGATCCTGACAGAGGCTGGGGTGGAAAAAGTCGATGATTCCAGAGCTTATTATTACCGTTATAGCGACCCGCATAAGCAAAATGATTCACCTGTTAATGAATTTAAACGGCGTCGGGATGCAAGCAATCGCTTTGTCGCCAATATGTCGATGCCTGGTAAGAACGGTAGGTCGATTGATGTTTATAAGACGCTAGATGCGAAAAAAACTGAATATCATGAGTGGATAAAATCGCATCCGGCAGTTCGCTCTCAGGCAATCAAAACATTAATTGAGAAAGGTCAGCGGCCAGAGAGTGGTGCGCTACAAGATAAAATCAATGCCCTTGCCAAGGATTATCGGCCAGAAACTGAAAATTCGCGTTTTTGGCGCACGGCCTGGACATCGTTAGAAGAGAGTTGGGTGTGTAAACTCCCACTACCTAACCCGATGTGTACTATCGCCAGAGTCGAAGGTCCGCGCGCTCGTAACGAAAATGAAAATATGGCGGCGGGGATGGTGGCAATGTTGATGGAGGCGGGTCAGCTTCGGGGCATGGAGCGCGGGGTCAAGTTGATAGAGAATCCGCCGCTGGGCGTAAAACCATCGGGTTCTTTGGCTCCTCCGCCACGGCCTGTTATACCTTCCCGTTTGCCGGTGGCGGAAGGCGAAGTGATACCAACGCGTCAGACGATACCAAGCCCGCATGGAAAGCCAGTTGAAGTACAATGGGTTGAGCTAAAAGATCCACTCGTCTCTGGTGGAATGCGTGAAGCTTGGGTCAGACAGGGGGGCGGCGCGACCTACTGGGAAGTCGACATAACCACCGGTAAGGACGTGGGTGTTGTCTTAAAACAAGGCCCTGCATTTAGCAAGCCGGGTAGATTACCGGGGGGCGGGCCACTGCTATCAAAAACTGCTCATCCTGAATTTAATCCTGCGATAAAATTAGGCAAGAAAATTGGCAGCGGATTGACAGCTGAAATCTATCTTGATGCCAATAACCCCGGTTTTGTTCTCAAAAAAATAAGCACGAGAGATACGTTTCTTATAGATAAGGTATTCAAGAAAGAAGTTGAGTTCTTTAATCGGTACTATGGCGAAGGCTCTGCGGAGTTAATTAATCAGGATAATCAACATTATATCAGAATGTACCGAGTGCCAGGGAAAGTCTTGACAGAGATTAATACTAAAATTTTCCCGCCAGGTGCGAAGAACAGTTTTTTACGCATGATGGACGATTTAGCTTATTACAATATTATCCATAATGACTTGAATTTTAATAATGTCTTATATGATAAAAAAACTAACACCTTTTACCCTATTGATTTCGGTGATGCTGTTGATGGGTATTACTCACTAAGTGAACCCAACAGCGGCAAGCAACATTGGGGAATAAAGATGCGGGTTGGATTTATCCTTGAACATATTGAAGAGTATGCCCGAACTTAGTTTAGTTTGTTGGTCATAATAAAAAGTAACCTGATGTCGCGGGATCCTCAATCTGCGCTACAATGTCCCCTTCTTTACGAATTAGCGGGGAGAGCCTTTTCTCCCCGGCAGGGAGCAAGCTAGATGTCTACCGGCGATGCATCAATTATAAAACCTATCCAATGGTGTGCCATTGATCAGCCAAATTTTCCTGCTGATATCGCTGATTGGTTGATGGAATTGGGGTCGATGACCCGGCGTTTTGAGCAACATTGCCAACGAGTCCATGTCGAACCCCAGCGAGAATGCTTTATTACGCGTAATGAGTTAGGGGAAGATGCAGAGCACTTACCTGTAAGCGAACGCTATTGGCTGCGGGAAATCATTTTGTGTGGTGATAATGAGCCTTGGTTGCTTGGGCGCACGGTTATCCCAGAGCAGACACTGTCTGGCCCAGATAGGGCGCTGGTGGATTTGGGCACCCTCCCACTCGGGCGCTATTTATTTGGTGGGGACAATTTAAGCCGTGATTATATTCAAGTGGGGCGGCAGAATGAACTTTGGGCGCGCCGCTCGTTGCTGCGTCTGTCAGGCAAACCCCTGTTACTGACGGAAGTTTTTTTACCGGCCTCGCCACTGTATTCGGTTTAAGCCGTAGTAAGATTTTGGAGATGGATAAATTGAAGGGAAGTACTGTTCAGACCAAATGGCAGGCTTATTGCCGTTTAATGCGGATTGATAAGCCTATTGGCTCGTTGTTGCTATTGTGGCCGACGTTGTGGGCATTATGGCTGGCGGGGCAGGGTATCCCAGAAACCAAAATACTGATTGTGTTTGTCTTGGGTGTGTTTTTTATGCGTGCGGCCGGTTGTGTCGTCAATGATTATGCTGATCGAAATATTGATGGTTTTGTAAAGCGCACCGCATCCCGCCCGTTACCCAGTGGCATTATCAGTGAACGAGAGAGCAAAATCCTGTTTGTGGTATTGGTACTGCTCTCGTTTGGTCTGGTATTAACCCTTAATAGCATGACCATTTGGTTATCATTGGCAGCACTGGCTTTAGCCTGGACTTATCCGTTTATGAAGCGGGTCACTCATCTACCCCAAGTGGTATTAGGTGCAGCTTTTGGCTGGTCGATACCTATGGGTTTTGCTGCGCTGAGTGAGAGTTTACCCCTGGTTTGTTGGCTGTTATTACTGGCGAACATTTGCTGGACCGTCGCTTATGACACGCAATACGCAATGGTTGATCGCGACGATGACCTGAAGATTGGGGTTAAATCCACGGCGATTTTATTTGGTCAACACGACAAGCTGATTATAGGGTTGTTGCAACTGGCAACCCTGGTGTTGATGGTTGCTATCGGCTGGCTGATGGGGTTGGGTGGCGCATTCTATTGGTCAATCCTGCTGGCGGGTGCCTTGTTTATCCACCAACAAAAGATGATTACTCAGCGTGACCGTGACGCCTGCTTCCGTGCGTTTTTGAATAATAATTACGTTGGGCTGGTGTTGTTTTTAGGCATTCTGATTAGTTATTGGCAGTAAATACGTTTCTGGAAAACAGTCAAAAAAATGGCCAGATGATGAATCCGGCCATTTTTGTTTAGCGCATCGAGGAATTAGTCTTCCGATTTATCCTCTGCCTCGGATTCAGGCAGTTGATTGCTGGTTTCGGCTGGCATACTGACACTCTCGATAGTCAGCTTCACTTCCGGCGTCATCAACGCACTCAGCATATTGTAAACTTCCAGCGTATGTTCCTGAACTGCGTCACCACTGTCACTGATATAACCTTCTTCGCGCAAAGTACCAACCAATGTTGAAAATACCGCTTTATCAAAGAATTCTGGTGCGTTAATCCCGTGCAGGACAGACAATCGCTGCGCCATGATACGGCTTTCTTTCTCCAGTGCCCCACGGTTAATGCTCGGATTGGCACTGAGCAGTGACAAGGTAATCGCGTATCGTTGCAGGGTTTCCCGCACACCGGCGGCCAATAATTGCAGTGGGCGAATCCGGGCCGGATTCAGCACTAACTCGGTCCCTTTGTCACAAATCAACTGTTGGCGGGCCAGCTCATCTATCAGTGTGTCCAGCGTCTGTGGCAACTCTTCTTTGCTGTAATGCAGGAACAGCTCAGCTTTCAACATCGGATAAATCATACTGATTTGGCGCAACAACTCATCACGGGTAATGCGGCGGTGGTACATCACCATACTGGCGATCAGGGACGGCAGCATCAGCAAGTGCTGGATATTATTGCGATAATAGGTCATCAGCACGGCTTGTTCCCGTGGCAGGATGATAATGTCACCAATGTTGTCTTTCTCCACCTCAAACTTATTCATATTCAAGGCGTGATTAAGTAACTCTTCCGGCGTTTTATCCGGTACGGTGACATCTTTCGCATAAGGAACATTGCGCAGCAGTTGCAGATAGCAATCAAGTTGCTCAAGCAACTGTTCACGGGTGAGTGAACGCTGACGTGAGGCTAACAATGCGGTAGAACACAAGTTCATGGCATTTGCTGCTGCCGCATTATTTATTCTCACCATAATCTTACCGGCCAAATCATTTACCGCCGGTGTCAGCCAGCTTGGGCGCTGAGCTTCGATCGGGTCAATGGCATCACGCCATTGCGGTACATTGGTGTTCAGATAGGTGGTCAACGGGATCGGTTCACCAAAGTTGACATAGCCCTGACCGAGGTTACGTAACTTGCGCAAGCCCCGCAGCATCTGCAACAGGTTCTCTTTCTCTTTGGTCGCGCCGCGCAGCTCTTTGGCATAGGTACCCACTTCCATCACATGTTCGTAACCGATATAAATCGGCACCAAGGTGATTGGACGTGAGCCACCACGCAACATTGCCTGAATGGTCATCGACAATGTGCCGGTTTTTGGCTCCAGCAGGCGGCCGGTACGTGAACGCCCCCCTTCAACAAAGTATTCAACCGAATAACCACGGGTGAACAGTTCACCTAAATACTCGCGGAAAACCGTTGAATAGAGTTTATTGCCTTTAAAGGTGCGACGAATAAAGAACGCGCCCAAACGACGGAAGATAGGCCCGGCAGGCCAGAAGTTAAGGTTAATCCCGGCGGCAATATGCGGCGGCACCAGCCCTTGATGATAAAGCACGTAGGAGAGCAGCAGATAATCCATATGGCTGCGATGACAAGGCACATAGACGATTTCATGGCCATCTTGCGCCAACTGCCGCACCCGTTCTGCATTATGGACATTAATGCCCTGATACAAACGGTTCCACGTCCAGCTTAATACCCTGTCAGACAGGCGCACGGCTTCATAAGAGAAGTCGGCAGCGATCTCTTCCATCAGCGTAATGGCATTTTGCTGTGCTTTCTCATGGGAGATTTTCTTGGTCCGCGCTTCATCGGCAACGGCCTTTTCAATCGCCTTTGAGGTCAGCAACTTTTTGAACAGATCCTGACGGGCAGGCAGACTAGGGCCAACCGCGGCTAAGCGTTGACGGGAGAAGTGCATGCGCGCGACACGAGCCAGTTTGTGGGCGATAGTTTTATCGGTACCGTGTTCGCTGGCCATTCTGCGCAGTGAAACTGTGGTAGAGAAACGCACAAAGCTATCGCGACCCAGCCATAAGACAGCGAAGAACTTCTGCACCCCGTTAAGCACGCGCAGATGTGGTGTTCCGTGGCCTTCACGCCCCGGCGAACGACCAAACATCACGGAAACCGGTAGCATCTGGATATCCAACTCGGGATTATTGCGGTGCAAATCCAGATAGTCGTGGAACAGCTTTACCGATTCCTGTTTAGGTGCGTAATAACGAAAGACCCTCGGGCCATTATCGATAAACACATGACTAGGCAGTTGCACGCCATCGATTTCCAATGGAATCAAGGGGTCGGGCAGGTCTTGTGCTTGACACTGCGCTCGCAAAGTCAGCAAATCAGCCTTAGAATTGTAAGGCAAAACGTACAGAATAGGACGAGAGGGGTCTAGCCCTAACTCAGTCACAGGGTCTGCCGGAATAACCTTGCTTTTTACCAACAGTTTAAGTGGTAAATTCAGTAACTTATAATATATTTTACGCCAACCTGACATAACTACATGAAGCCTCTTGTTAGCAATTCGTCGCAAGGATACCAGAAACTGGTTTTGAGATCTGTGGTGATAAGACAACAGAAAGCGGCAAAAATCATCATTAACTTAAGATAAAGGCAATAAAACATGGCGAATCAATCAACAGGGCTGGCCCGAGTCTATAAAGCGGCCGGTTATTCTGTGAAAGGCTTAACGGCTGCCTGGAAAAACGAAGCAGCTTTTCGCCAGGAAGCTGTCGCCGCCATCATCGCTATCATACTGGCCTTCTGGTTAGATGTAGATGCTATCGCACGCCTTTTATTAATTGGTAGCGTCATTTTAGTGATCATCATCGAAGTCATTAATAGTGCGATTGAGGCGGTGGTGGACAGGATTGGCAGTGAGCTCCATGAGCTATCGGGGCGTGCCAAAGATATGGGGTCTGCGGCGGTATTTCTCGCCATCTTATTAGCGCTATTTGTCTGGATAACGGTACTTTGGCAGCATGCTGGTTAATGTTATGACGAACAATGCCGCAGAAATAAGCTGTGATTAATCCCTGTTTTTATTCACTCTTTGGTTCCCAACACCCGCTTACCTGTATATACTCACAGCAAGACTGTATAAACAAACAGGGGGCGGAATGAAAGCACTTACTACCAGACAGCAAGAGGTTTATGACCTGGTTCGCGATCACCTAGCGCAAACCGGCATGCCACCGACCCGTGCCGAAATTGCGCAGCGTCTGGGGTTTCGCTCTCCTAACGCCGCTGAAGAGCATTTAAAAGCACTGGCCCGTAAAGGTGTCATTGAGATTGTTTCTGGCGCTTCCCGTGGCATTCGCTTGCTGATGGAAGAAGAAGATGGCCTGCCACTGATTGGCCGGGTTGCCGCAGGTGAGCCTTTGCTGGCACAGCAGCATATCGAAGGGCACTACAAAGTAGACCCATCGATGTTTAAGCCGAGTGCAGATTTTCTGTTGCGGGTTAATGGGATGTCGATGAGAGATATCGGCATTCTGGATGGTGACCTATTAGCGGTACATAAAACGCAAGATGTGCGTAACGGGCAAGTGGTTGTGGCACGAATTGACGATGAAGTAACGGTAAAACGCTTGAAAAAACAAGGTAATATCGTACAGCTTCTGCCAGAGAATAGTGAGTTCCAACCCATTATTGTCGATCTGCGCGAGCAGAGCTTTACTATTGAAGGACTGGCCGTCGGTGTTATCCGTAATGGCGACTGGATCTAACATTAGCGTTTTATATTGAACTGATAAGCCGTTCCTGCTCAGGAGCGGCTTTTTATTATCGTTAATTGCCTCAATAGGCTATTCAGATGCCCAAAATAATTGGTGTTGCAAGTAGGCAGCCAGCAAGCGACAAATCTGCCGGGAGCTGATTTAAAGGTTACTTGCAGCAGTCTCACAGAAGTGAGGTTTATAGATGGGCCAAGTAACAAGTGTAGCTAACACCTGATAGCTTCAGTATAAAGGATATAATTAGATTGAGACGATTCTGACAATAAGTTATTACCTACTGTTTTAACTGAATAATATGAATGTATATTTTTACTTTATAGTTCGATTTCTTGTGATTAATATTATCAAGGCTTTAATTATCAGTATCCTCTGCTATAGTTATTCCTACGGTAAGCGAAACAACGAAGTTTAATTTTAAATTATGACTGTGAGCGACTAATTTAAATATTGTTGTTTTCTCAATAGACGATGTTTATCGTGCTAATTTAAATAAACTGACTAATTCCCAAGGTAACGGAGATATTATGAATAAAGATCAAGCCGACGGTAACTGGAAGCAGTTTAAAGGTAAAGTGAAAGAAAAATGGGGCAAGTTGACCGACGATGACCTAACGGTAATTGAAGGTAAGCGTGACCAGTTAGTGGGTAAAATCCAGGAGAAATACGGCTATCAGAAAGAGCAAGCTGAGAAAGAAGTCAAAGCTTGGGAAGACCATAGCAAGTTTCGCTGGTAACAGCATGAAATGGAATTAAACTGCTATTGATATAAATTAATCGGGTCTCTCGTTTCATAGAATATGAATTATTAATCAATTCCGTATAATTATTGATAAATCAAATCCAATTATACTGATGTGATGATATTGTTTTAATAAAAGATATTCTGGTTGTACCTGTATTTATATCTGCCTTGGCACAAGGACGTGCCTTATAATTATTATCCTGTCGCATTGCTCGCGGCAGTCTGCTTTTTGCTCACCGATATATACCCACCAGGGATCTCTATCTATACCCTAAATAATTCGAGTTGCAGGAAGGCGGTAAGCGAGATACAAATCGGTCGGGAACCGATTTGAACAGCATTTATGCTAGCCCGCAGGATGAGGCTCATTAATCCCGATGAGCTTACATAAGTAAGTGATTCGGGTTATTGAGAGCAGCCAACACACATGCAGCTTGAAGTATGACGGGTATAAGGCAAAAGTAATTGGAGAGCAGCTAACATTGCTGCGGCTTCAATATCTTCAATTAGATATGCAACTATTTCTTTTTAGTGACAATAGAGTGGTCATGGTCACAATGATCATGGCTTTCACAGGCTTCAACTTCCCCGCATTCAGCACATAACCCGTGCGCTTCAACCACACTGTGACGCAGTGCAAAACCTGATTGTTTAGCTAGCTGCGCCAATGCTTCTTCAATACCCACAGTGGTACGTTCAGTGACTATTTTGCAGCGATCACAGATAAATAGTGCCGAGGTATGGGTTGGCTCTTCAAAATGATGGCATAGCACATAACTATTCGCTGACTCGACACGGTGGATAAAACCCTGCTCGAGCAAAAAATCCAATGCGCGATAAACCGTTGGAGGCTTGGCTTGCGGCTCAGAAACACGCAGCAAATCCAACAAATCATAAGCACTGATTGCGCCAGGTTGTTGTGCCATTAAGCGTAATACTTCAAGACGTTGCGGTGTCAGCCGGACGTTACGTTGTTGGCACAGCTCTTCAGCCTGAGCCAGCAGCTTTTCCTCATTGATAGGTTTCATGATATCCATCCCGCAGCATTCAAATTGAATTGATTTTATCATATTTAGCGTTAATCGCCGATAGATGAAAAGGCAAGGGGAAGGTGGGTATCACATTTTTGTTAAGTCATAGAATTCGATGACAGAACGATCAGCCGTAAGGTTCAATTATCACACCGGCAGCTATGGTGAGGTTCTATGGTATAATTACTCATTCCATCCCTTTGTAGGGTTCGCTCGGCGGGCAACTTCAATGGGTATTCGATGAAATAATAACCGATGAAATCACCGTAAATGCACGCAGCCCAGACTTTTTCCAGCACCCCGGCCACTAAGCCACACTACCCCCTGCAACGTTTTTCCGTCGCGCCGATGCTCGACTGGACTGATCGTCATTGTCGCTATTTTCATCGTTTGTTAACCAAGCAGACCTTGTTATATACCGAGATGGTCACCACCGGTGCCATTATTCATGGCAAAGCTGACTATCTGGCTTATAGCGAACAGGATCATCCGGTGGCACTGCAGCTTGGGGGCAGTGACCCGCAAGCACTGGCACATTGTGCCAAATTGGCTGAACAACGCGGCTACAATGAAATAAACCTGAATGTGGGTTGCCCATCTGATCGGGTGCAAAATGGTCGTTTCGGCGCTTGCCTGATGGGTGAGGCTGAACTGGTCGCTGACTGCATTAAAGCTATGCGTGATGTGGTTTCTATTCCTGTCACCGTTAAAACTCGTATCGGCATTGACCAACTGGATAGCTATGAGTTCTTGTGCGAGTTTGTGCAAACGGTGGCAGACCGTGGTGAATGCGATATCTTTACCATTCATGCTCGTAAAGCCTGGCTCTCAGGGCTTAGTCCGAAAGAGAACCGTGAAGTGCCACCGCTGGATTATGAGCGGGTTTATCAGCTCAAGCGTGATTTCCCAACACTGACTATTGCCATTAACGGTGGTGTGAAAACGCTGGCTGAAGCCAAAGAGCATCTTAAACATCTTGATGGGGTGATGATGGGCCGCGAAGCCTACCAAAATCCAAGCATTTTGACCCAAGTCGATCGAGAACTGTTTGATGCGAATGCCCCTGTAGTCGATAGCGTTAAGGCGATTGAAGCACTTTATCCTTATATCGAACAGGAGTTGTCTCGCGGCGCTTATCTGGGCCACATCACCCGGCATATTCTTGGTATCTTTCAGGGGATCCCTGGTGCGCGTCAATGGCGTCGCCATCTAAGTGAAAATGCCCATAAGCCCGGTGCCGGTGTCGCCGTAGTAGAGCAAGCCTTAGCGCTGGTCACTCGGCCTTATACCCTTCGTCCTTGAAGTCGCAGGGTTGTTAGCTACGTTTACTTACCCGAATCACTTACTTGAGTAAATGATTCGGGATGCGTTCACTTGCTGCCTACCTGCGATGCTAATTACTTTGGGTATAATAAAATAGCTATAAGTTAGTCAAATCGACCATGCCTATCTGTTTTTCTGGTAGGCATTTATATTACTTAATAAGTAAATTCAATGTATTAGCTGATGCATTAAAGTTGGCATGCTTCTTGTAATACTTCTTATAAAATCCCCGATTTGTTCGTTATATTTAATGATGTGGTTGTGGGACACACACAATTATTAAGGAGTCAGCCATGTTTGAAATTCTCTTTGTTATCGGCTTTTTTATCATGCTGATGGTAACCGGTATATCCCTGCTAGGGATCTTCGCTGCATTACTGGTGGCTGCCGCTTTTATGATGTTGGGCGGCTTATTCGTCATGATGATTAAGCTGTTACCTTGGTTGATTCTGGCGGTGGTGGCGGTCTGGATATGGCGTTCGATGCAGAAACCGATAGTCAGGCGTTACTAAAATTTTACTTTCTTGCGGCAGCGATCACAGCCTGAAAGATTAGTGGGGCGAATCCGAGGGAAAACGTATTTTTTCTCGAGCGTGCTTGCTAGGATGCTAACCGATACGATTTGGTATCACATTTTTCATCCCTGCCAGAGGTAAAAATAGCCGTATAAACGGCAGTTAGCTCTGACAGAATACGCTGCTGTGCCCCTACATGTGCATCAAAGAAAGCGTTGTAAAGAAGGGCTCCCTAATCGGAGCCCTTTGTTTTTTCAACAATATTACTGAGGAATGGCCAGACAACTTACGGTATCAGTAAGCTGGATCCTGTGGTCTGGCGGCTTTCTAAAATTTGATGGGCACGGTGAGCATCACGCAACGGGAATTGCTGTGCCTTTGCCACATCGACATTAATTGCTCCGCTAGCAATCAGTGAAAACAGTTCGTGGCTGGCACTTTCTAACTCTTGCCGATTGGTGACATAAGTGTTGAGAGAGGGGCGAGTAACATATAGCCCGCCTTTTTGGTTCAGGATGGCAAGATCTACTCCTGTTACTGGGCCGGAGGCATTACCGAAACTCACCATCAAGCCTCTACGCTTAAGGCTATTAAGCGAGTCCAGCCAGGTACTTTTCCCGACGGAGTCATACACCACACCCACTTTTTCGCCATTAGTCAGCTCTGCCACCCGCTCGGCAATATTTTCTGTACGATAGTTAATCGTGGCCCAGGCACCAGCAGCTTTTGCTAATTTGGCCTTTTCATCAGAACCAACACTGCCGATAAGCTTAGCACCAAGCGCTTGCGCCCACTGGCATGCAATTAGCCCTACTCCCCCTGCCGCTGCATGGAACAGGAATACCTCACCCGGTTTTATCTCGTGGGTTTGGCGCAACAGATAGTGCACGGTCAGTCCTTTGAGGAATGATGCTGCGGCCTGCTCGAAAGAGATATTGTCAGGAAGTATGGCAATCTTCTCTGCCGCAACATTATGCACTTCGCTGTAAGCCCCGAGAGCTGATTGGGCATACACCACCCGGTCACCGACGTTTATTGTGTTAACCGATGAACCCACTTTGGTGACAATTCCCGCAGCCTCTGTTCCCAATCCACTGGGAAACTGTGATGGTGAATAAAGCCCACTGCGAATATAAGTATCGATATAGTTAATACCGATTGCCTTGTTTTCTACCTGAACCTCATTTGCCGCAGGGTCAGAAGGGGTGAAATCAAGGTACTGCAACACTTCCGGCCCGCCAGTGGTACTGAATTGGATATGCTTTGCCATGGTAGCTCCTATAGATAGGTATATTTTCACCCTACAGGGTTCTGCACGGAGTGCCAAGATCTGGCTAATACCGATATGTAATAGGGAATATTATTACCTCTTAGAATCAGGCGATGCAGCAGTGTGAGCGGCATTTTTTTTCCTCATCACCGAACTTTCTGAACTCATCAGCTCCATTCATTTGCGGTCTACCTGCAACTCCAATTACTTTGTGTATATACTAGGCCGTTATATTTTCTATTCGATATTTTCCTATCGCAACAAAGGTAAAGAACACTCTTCATGGCCGCAAAAAAACCAACCAACAATATGACAGAGCCACGAGACCGCCAGATGGAAGGGCTGAAACTCCCGCCTCATTCGCTGGAGGCAGAGCAGTCCGTGTTGGGCGGTTTGATGCTGGATAATGAACGCTGGGATAACGTGTCAGAACGCGTTGCCAGCAATGACTTCTTCAGCCGCCCGCATCGCCGAATCTTTACTGAAATGCAGCGTTTGCTGGAAAACAGCAAACCGATCGACTTGATCACCTTGTCTGAGTCGCTAGAGCAAAAAGGCGATCTGGATTCGGTGGGGGGATTTGCCTATCTGGCAGAGTTATCGAAAAATACGCCAAGTGCGGCGAATATTGGTGCCTATGCTGATATCGTGCGCGAACGTGCGGTAGTACGTGAAATGATCTCGGTAGCCAACGAGATAGCTGACGCCGGTTATGATCCCCAAGGGCGTAGCAGTGAAGATCTGCTGGATCTGGCTGAATCAAAAGTGTTTCAGATAGCTGAAAGCCGCGCCAGTAAAGATGAAGGGCCGAAAAGTGTCGATCAGATCCTCGAAGCCACGGTCGCGCGAATTGAGCAGCTCTATCAGCGGCCCCATGATGGGGTGACCGGTGTTTCAACCGGCTTTACCGACCTCGATAAAAAAACCGCCGGATTGCAGAAATCAGATTTGATCATTGTCGCTGCGCGTCCATCAATGGGTAAAACCACTTTTGCGATGAACTTGTGTGAAAACGCAGCGATGATGCAGGAAAAACCGGTATTGATCTTCAGTTTGGAGATGCCCGGCGATCAGATCATGATGCGTATGCTGGCATCCCTGTCACATGTTGACCAGACCCGTATTCGTACCGGTCAACTCGATGATGAAGATTGGGCGCGTATTTCCAGCACCATGGGCATATTGATGGAAAAACGCAATATGTACATTGATGACTCATCTGGTCTGACGCCGACAGAAGTGCGCTCCCGCGCGCGGCGTATTTTCCGCGAACATGGTGGTTTGAGCCTGATTATGATCGACTACCTGCAATTGATGCGGGTGCCATCTCTTTCAGATAACCGAACGTTGGAAATCGCCGAGATTTCGCGCTCACTCAAAGCACTGGCGAAAGAGTTGCAAGTCCCGGTCGTGGCGTTATCACAGCTTAACCGTAGTTTGGAGCAACGCGCCGATAAACGGCCAGTTAACTCCGACTTACGTGAATCAGGCTCTATCGAACAAGATGCGGACTTAATCATGTTTATCTATCGTGACGAGGTTTATCACGAGAACAGTGATGAGAAAGGGATCGCGCAGATCATTTTGGGTAAACAACGTAATGGCCCGATCGGATCTGTCCGGCTGAAATTTAACGGCCAATGGTCGCGCTTTGATAACTATGCCGGTCCGCAGTACGACGACGAATAGTTTCCCCTTCGTCCTTGAAGCTACAGGGTTGTTAGCGGCGGTGACCCATGCGGCACCTCTCGCTTGCTGCTTTGCTGCAACTCCAATGACTCTGGGCATAACATCTATTAATTATTAAGGATAAGAAATGAAAGCGGCAACAGCAGTAATCGACCGCCGCGCTCTGCGACATAACTTGCAACAGGTACGGCGCATGGCGCCACAAAGCCGCCTGATTGCTGTTGTGAAAGCAAACGCTTATGGCCACGGGTTATTAGAAACAGCGCATACTTTGCAGGATGCCGATTGCTACGGCGTCGCGCGCATCGGTGAAGCTCTGATGCTACGTTCCGGCGGGATCGTAAAACCTATTCTGCTGCTGGAAGGGTTTTTTGCCGCAGAGGATTTGCCTATTCTGGTGGCTAACCGGATTGAAACCGCAGTACACAGTATTGAGCAATTAGAAGCGCTGGAAGCGGCGGATCTCCCGGCACCGATCAATGTTTGGATGAAACTCGATACCGGTATGCACCGTTTAGGTGTGCGCCCTGAGCAGGCCGACGCTTTCTACCAGCGCCTATGTGCTTGCCGCAACGTTATTCAGCCCGTCAATATTATGAGCCACTTCAGCCGTGCCGACGAGCCTGAAGTGGAGACCACCCATCAGCAACTTGCTTGCTTTGACGCCTTTGCTATTGGCAAACCGGGTAAACAGTCTATTGCTGCCTCTGGCGGTATTTTGCTGTGGCCGCAAGCGCATCGTGATTGGGTTCGCCCCGGTATCATACTGTATGGCGTTTCGCCGATGGATGAACCTTATGCCAGTCATTTTGATCTACTGCCAGCGATGGCATTAAAATCCAGCCTGATTGCTGTGCGTGAACATAAAGCCGGTGAGCCAGTGGGCTATGGCGGTACTTGGGTTAGTGAGCATGATACGCGCTTGGGTGTCGTGGCGATTGGTTACGGTGACGGTTATCCGCGCAGCGCACCATCGGGTACGCCGATGTGGGTCAATGGTCGCGAAGTATGCATTGTCGGGCGGGTATCAATGGACATGATTTCAGTTGATCTTGGGCCAAATAGCAGCGACAAAGTCGGTGATGAAGTGCTGTTGTGGGGGGCCGATTTACCGGTTGAGAAAATCGCGGCTTACACCGGTATCAGTGCCTATGAATTGATCACTAAGCTGACCTCCCGTGTAGCGATGGAATATCTGGGAGAATAAGGTAAGCTGCAAAGGGTATAAACAGTGATTATTTAATCCAGGAGAGCAGCACCGTGTTCCAGAATGTTGACGCCTATGCAGGTGACCCCATCCTTTCACTGATGGAAAGTTTTAAAGCCGACGACCGAGCACATAAAGTGAATTTGAGTATTGGGCTTTATTACAATGAGCAGGGTGAAATCCCGCAAATGCAGGCAGTGGATACCGCTGAAACCCAAATGAATGCTCAGCCACATGGGACACCGGTTTATTTGCCAATGGAAGGTTTGCAATCTTATCGTACTGCTATTCAGCAGCTACTATTTGGCAGCGATCACCCTATGCTGGCTCAGCAACGGGTGGCGACTATCCAAACTGTCGGTGGTTCCGGTGCATTGAAAGTGGGTGCTGATTTCCTTCATTCCTATTTCCCTGACTCTCAGGTGTGGGTCAGTGACCCTACGTGGGAAAACCATGTTGCTATCTTCAGTGGCGCAGGTTTTAAGGTGAATACCTACCCGTACTTTGATAATGACAAGCTGGGCGTAAAATTCGATCAAATGCTGGCAACGTTGCAGCAGTTACCGGCCAGAAGCATTGTGTTGCTCCATCCTTGCTGCCATAACCCAACCGGATCTGATCTGACGAATGCGCAGTGGGATCAGGTTATTGGCGTGGCTAAAGACAGGGATCTGATCCCGTTCCTGGATATTGCCTATCAGGGCTTTGGTGCTGGGTTGAATGAAGATGCTTATGCGATTCGAGCCATGGCGGCAGCGGAGTTGCCTTGTCTGGTCAGTAACTCCTTCTCTAAAATCTTCTCTCTGTATAACGAACGGGTCGGTGGCCTTTCTGTGGTATGTGAAAGTGAAGAAGCCGCTGGTCGCGTATTGGGGCAACTGAAAGCCACGGTGCGCCGTAACTATTCCAGCCCGCCAAACTTTGGCGCACAGGTTGTGTCAAAAGTACTGCATGACGGCGAGTTACGGGCGCAGTGGCAGGCTGAAGTGGAACAGATGCGTCTGCGTATTATTGAAATGCGCAGCACGTTGGTGAAAGCCTTAAAGGCAGCGCTACCTAATCGTAATTTTGACTACTTACTGCACCAGCGTGGCATGTTCAGCTATACCGGTTTTAGTGCTGCCCAAGTGGATCGTCTGCGTGACGAGTTTGGCGTATATCTGATTGCCAGTGGCAGGATGTGTATGGCAGGTGTCAACCACAGCAATGTTCAGTGGGTAGCTGCTGCGTTTGCGGCAGTACAGTAATTAGAGATCCGCGTTATCTGAGACGACGAACTTTTAAAGGTGCCGAACTGTTTAAGGCGGCAAATTGTTTAAGGCGATAGAAATATCGCCTTTTTGCTTTATTTTTTCCACCATCTTTCCGTTACTTATCCACATAACCTGTCTGGTTAGCCCTCCGCCAATGGCTGTAAATCGATTAAAGAATATACTAAGTAAGGTGGCAGACCCATGCCAAATGATCATTCATCGCTCACAGTAAATCTTCTGTCATAGGCGCAAGCTAATACTTCAGCATGCTGCTGTATCCGATGGAATGAATACCTATGAGGCCTTTCGCCAGATGGTGCAGGCCCATTACAGGAGATAACCCAATGAATAATTCAGCATTATTGGAATACTGCATGTCTAAACCGGGAGCTGAACAGAGTGATCATGAGGAATGGCAGGCCAATCAGATTAAAGTAGCTGATGTGATGTTTGCGATGGTGGGGGAAATTGGTGGGCGGCCCTCCATTTCGGTAAAAACCAGCCCTGAGCTGGCGGAGAGTCTGCGCGAGCAACATCCGGAGATCGTGCCGAGTGAACACTTGAATAAAGCGCACTGGAACACGGTGTTTCTGGATGGGCAATTACCGAATTCACAGTTTTACTCGTTAATTGACCGCTCTTATCAATTGGTATTGCAGGGGTTACCAGAGCATCGACGGCAGGAACTGGCTGTTTGATTCCCCTTTACTACTTGAAATCGCAGGACTATTAGCTACGTTCATTACCTGGCCCATCCTTGGGCCTCGCAATGTGAGGTTGCTGTTTGCCAACCTGCAACTCCAATGACTTTGGAGCTTGATAGATTATTTGATGCTTTACTTACGTTGCAGCATTGGCTTGAGGAAGCGAGCCGTATGTGACGCGGCACATTCTGCAACTGTCTCTGGCGTGCCGGAGACCAGAATCTCGCCACCGCCACTGCCGCCTTCCGGCCCCAGATCGACAATCCAATCAGCCGTCTTAATCACATCCAGATTGTGCTCAATGACTACAATGGTATTGCCCTGATCGCGCAATTGATGCAACACCGCCAGCAGTTGCTGAATATCAGCAAAATGCAGACCGGTAGTGGGTTCGTCTAGAATATAGAGCGTCTGACCGGTGCCGCGTTTTGATAATTCACGCGACAGTTTCACCCGTTGCGCTTCACCACCGGACAACGTAGTCGCAGATTGCCCCAGACAGATATAGGACAGGCCCACATCCATCAGTGTTTGCAGCTTACGCGCCAGTGCCGGAACCGCATCAAAGAACTCGCGAGCCTCTTCGATAGTCATCGCCAGCACTTCGTGGATACTTTTACCTTTGTATTTTACTTCCAGCGTTTCACGGTTATAACGCTTACCTTTACACTGGTCGCATGGCACATAGATATCGGGCAGGAAGTGCATTTCGACTTTAATTACCCCGTCGCCCTGACAGGCCTCACAACGGCCCCCTTTGACGTTAAAGCTGAAGCGGCCTGGCGTATAACCACGGGTGCGTGATTCTGGTACACCGGCAAATAGCTCGCGGATGGGGGTAAAGATACCGGTATAAGTCGCCGGGTTAGAGCGCGGCGTCCGCCCAATCGGGCTTTGGTCAATATCGATGACTTTATCGAAATGCTCCAAGCCTTGAATTTCACGGAATGGCGCAGGCTCGTTGCTGGTCGCGCCGTTCAACTGGCGCTGGGCGATGCAATATAAGGTATCGTTGATCAGCGTCGATTTACCTGAACCAGAAACCCCGGTAATACAACTAAACAACCCGACCGGCAGTGTCAGTGTGACATCTTTCAAGTTATTGCCGCTGGCACCAATCAGTTTTAACACTTTGGTTGGGTCACCCGGTACGCGTTGCGCTGGTATGGTGATTTCTCGTTTGCCGCTAAGGAACTGACCAGTCAGTGACTTCGGTTCAGCCATGATGTCTTCAACAGTCCCTTCGGCCACCACCTCACCACCATGCACACCCGCTCCGGGGCCAATATCAATCACATGATCGGCAGCGCGGATAGCGTCTTCATCATGTTCCACCACAATCACCGTGTTACCCAGATTGCGCAGATGAATCAGTGTTTCCAGCAGCCGTTCATTATCACGTTGGTGCAAGCCGATGGACGGTTCATCCAGTACATACATGACACCCACTAAACCGGCACCAATCTGGCTTGCTAAACGGATACGCTGCGCTTCACCACCAGACAGCGTTTCCGCTGAGCGGGATAGCGACAGATAATTCAGCCCGACGTTAACCAGGAACTTCAGCCGATCGCCAATCTCTTTCAGCACTTTCTCGGCAATTTGCGCCCGCTGACCACTCAGTTTCATGTTTTGGAAGAAGGTCAGCGCATGGCCGATGCTCAGTTCAGAAATCTCAGGCAGAGTGGTGTTTTCGACAAACACATAACGCGCTTCGCGGCGCAAGCGAGTGCCGTGGCATGAAGCACAGGAGCGATTGCTGATAAATTTGGCCAGTTCCTCACGTACCGCACTGGATTCCGTCTCTTTATAGCGACGTTCCATATTGTGCAGCACCCCTTCAAATGGGTGGCGGCGAACGGTGGTATCACCCCGATCGTTAATGTATTTGAATTCAATGGTATCTTTGCCAGAACCGTATAAAACGGCTTGCTGTATCGCGCTATCGAGTGAGTTAAATGGTGCTTCGATATCAAACTTATAATGATCTGCCAGTGAGCGCAGCATCTGGAAGTAATAGAAGTTGCGGCGATCCCAACCACGGATGGCACCACCCGCCAGCGATAGCTCTGGATTCTGTAATACACGGTCTGGATCAAAGAACTGTTGTACCCCTAAGCCGTCACAAGTTGGGCAGGCCCCCGCTGGGTTGTTAAAGGAGAACAGGCGTGGTTCCAACTCACTCATACTGTAGCCGCAAATCGGGCAGGCAAAGTTGGCGGAGAACAACAGCTCTTCAGCGTGTGGGTCATCCATATCGGCAACGACGGCAGTACCACCAGAAAGCTCCAGTGCTGTTTCAAATGACTCAGCCAGACGCTGAGCCAGATCTTCACGCACTTTGAAGCGATCGACCACCACTTCAATGGTATGTTTTTTTTGCAGTTCTAATTTTGGCGGATCAGACAGATCGCACACCTCGCCATCGATCCGCGCCCGGATATAGCCCTGCATAGCCAGACCTTCCAGTGTTTTGGTATGCTCGCCTTTGCGATCTTTTACCACCGGGGCCAGTAACATCAAGCGGCGGCCTTCCGGCTGGCTGATGACGTTATCCACCATCTGACTGACGGTTTGTGCTGCTAGCGTAACATCGTGATCTGGACAGCGTGGTTCACCAACACGGGCGAACAGCAAACGCAGATAGTCATGGATTTCAGTGATGGTACCCACAGTCGAACGCGGGTTATGCGAGGTTGATTTTTGCTCAATAGAGATTGCCGGCGACAGACCTTCAATATGGTCAACATCCGGTTTTTCCATCAGTGATAGAAATTGACGCGCATAGGCGGAGAGAGACTCAACATAACGGCGTTGCCCCTCGGCATACAAGGTATCAAAAGCCAGTGAGGATTTGCCTGAACCCGATAGACCGGTGACCACGATCAGTTTGTCACGCGGGATAATCAGGTTGATATTCTTAAGATTATGGGTGCGAGCGCCCCGAACTTCTATATTATCCATTCAAACACTTCCCGGATGTAAACTGAGCCTCTCCCGTGCCCTTTTTTACTCTTCGTACTTGAAGCCGCAGGGTTGTTGGCTGCGTTCACTCACCCTAATCACTTACTGGCTGTAAGCTCATAGGGACTCGCTCGCTTGCCGCCTACCTGCAACTCCAATTACTTTGAGTAATGTATAGACGCATTTTGCAACGTCAAAAAAGGACACAGCCAGTACGAAACGAATAATTATGACACAAAAAAGCCTGAATGGATATCCAGTATCCGAGTGCAATTAAGGCAGATGTCATGATAAAACTGCAACACATTTCGCAGTTATGATCTACTGTGCCGTTTAGCGGTTAGCGTGTTAAACTTACTCGTTTATACTGTACAAAATTTACTTCATCAGGAGAGTTCACATGGCCAGCAGAGGCGTAAACAAAGTGATTTTGGTCGGGAATTTGGGCCAAGACCCGGAAGTCCGCTACATGCCAAACGGCGGAGCTGTTGCCAATATCACCCTGGCCACTTCCGAAAGCTGGCGTGATAAAGCCACCGGCGAGCAGAAAGAAAAAACGGAATGGCACCGTGTAGTGTTATTCGGCAAATTGGCCGAAGTGGCGGGTGAATACCTGCGTAAAGGCTCTCAGGTCTATATTGAAGGCGCTCTACAGACCCGTAAGTGGACAGATCAGGCCGGTGTTGAGAAATACACCACTGAAGTTGTGGTTAATGTGGGCGGCACCATGCAAATGCTGGGTGGCCGTCAGGGCGGCGGTGCTCCGGCAGGTGGTGGTGCGCAACAAGACGGCGGTGCGCAAGGCGGTTGGGGTCAACCTCAGCAACCACAAGGTGGTAGCCAGTTCAGCGGCGGTCAGACTTCGCGTCCGGCCCAGTCTGCACCAGCAGCACAACCACAAGGCGGCAATGAGCCACCAATGGATTTCGATGACGATATCCCGTTCTGATTACGCTGTTTTTTTAAGCACAACAGTGCTGATTAGGAAAATAAAGCCCTGCCTTGGCGGGGCTTTTTGTTGCTGATACCCGCCATACTTGACGCTGTATGTGCGTTGGCTGTGTTCAATTACCCGAATCACTTACTGGTCTTGACCTTAAAAAAAATAAGTAAGCTCATCGGGATTATGATCCTCATCAGAGGCTCACCCTACGTACCAGCGCAAGCACTGTTCAACTGGTTTACAACTAATTGTCTCTCGCTTGCCGCTTTTCTGCCACTCGAATTATTTAGGGTAAATATAATTTAAGCATTCAAGGCATTGCCGCTATTTTATCACACTGTCGATGAAGACCTGTGAGGATACTTTCTGCTAAATCAGTTGGAAAATTAGCGGGAAGCTGGGCTTGTATTTGTGCTATTACCCTCGGGGTTGCGGTAATAACTTCATCAATAATACTATCAGCAAGATACGCTCCTAGCCCAACAAGCTCGGCCTGTTTTCGCCAATGGCGCCGCTGTATCTGGTTAATTAAATAGTGATTTTCACTCCCTCGAACGGCCATCGCTAACTTGGCTTTTTGTATCGCAATTTGATTATGACTTGAGCCGATAATCGGATGGGTCGATAGCACATCATAAAGTGGCGTGAGGTGGTAACTATTTCTGGGGAGATGAGCAATGCTGAAATTTTTTGCATGCCCATCGGTTGCTGCCAGTAACCAGAAAATAATCTGTGTTTTAAAGAAGAGGTTTCTGTCTTCACTGGCATTATCCGAACCACTTAAAATCCCCATGATAGTTGTAATACCAGGGCCGCCATCCATTTGGTATTTTTTCAAGGGTGAAGTCCCGGAGGCCTGACACATATCTTCCTGCGGTAATCTGACAATCCAACGATTGTCACGGGATAACCGCCGGTCAAAACGTTCAACAATCAGGGCTTTTTGATCTTCAAACTGGCCAATTTCACTACGGGCAACTGGCAAGTTATAACTTGCCAGAATTTTTGCACACAGCCATTCGTTTTCAACAGAAGTCCTCATATCAGCTTGCATATTGCCGACCAAGCCCAAAGGAAGTTTGAAAATATGGGTTGTGGGAGTGCTGCCTAACGGGAGACACCACCGGTCATCGTGAAACAACAGCGCTGTTTTTTCTTGTGCCCCCGCGATAGATAATCTGAGATCTTCATTGTGTTCAGGGCGCACAAATGTATTGTCAGACCATGAGTTTCGTAGGATACGAGCCACATCGTGCTCAGTTAGTGGCTGTTGTTGAATTGAGAATAGATCGGCAGGGGGGGTATCATTTGCCAGCAATTGTATTGCGCCGACACAATCTCTCCCTAATTCAAAGAGTAGATCGAAAGGGTTGATGCTGTCAGCGTGATATCTGGTTGCCAGACGCCGCCGGATATCATCGCTATCGGGTAATAAGTTATCAAAATAGTCCCGGACAATATTGCCTCTATAAACCTGATTATTTGCAGTAAAAGGTAATGACAATGACAGTGGGCGGCCTTGCGCGTTCTCTATCCATTCTTGAGCATAAACCAGTGATTCTTCGCCTCGGGTTTTTTCCCAATAGCCAACATACTGACCGTTCATCCAGATATTGAGCCGTTGAATGCGGCGAGTCATATTACCAATCCTCTTGTTTTGACGGCAAATTTAGCGTCTGACTTTCTTCTGGCTGGTGGGTTTTACTTGAATACAGCCTGACGTTTTTTTTCTCACTGAGGATGAGTTCTACGTCTAAAAGTTGTAATACTTTAAAAAGCCGTTCAATACTGGCCGATGCAGGATCTGCCTCCAATTTTGCATAGGATTGCTGGGTGATACCTAACAGTTGTGCCAGGCTGGCCTGAGTTAGCCCTTTCTGCTTACGAAAGCCAATCAAGGTAGGGCGTAATTGACTCAAAATTTTAATGGGATAGTCCATCAAGACCCCTTAGCAGCGAATTGTGCGTTATAGCATAATACAGCATATAAGCTGTAATTCCGCAATACAACTTATGGGTTGTAAAATACAAATACACACTGTAGGTTAGTAAACACTAAATACAGCCTTCAAGGTGTTATTTGTCATTACAGCCTAAAGGCTGTTTTTTACGATAATATTAGAATAATGAAGCGCTATTGGACACTCGACTATAATAATTTATTGTGCAGTTGTAACTTTCCCGGTCACCTATACATATGGAGCTTGGTCATGGTCACGGTTCACCATCTGAATAATTCACGTTCACAGCGTATTTTGTGGATGTTGGAGGAACTGCAAGTTCCCTATGAATTGAAGCGCTATCAGCGCGATCCGGGCAGCCTTCTGGCACCGCCAGAGTTAAAAAAGATCCATCCATTAGGAAAATCACCGGTGATTACTGACGGTGATCTCACTTTGGCAGAATCGGGTGCCATTATTGAGTATTTACAGGAAACCTATGATGCCCAAGGGTTATTTAAACCCACCGGTCACTATGATCGTCAGCAGTTCCGTTACTGGATGCATTATGCAGAAGGTTCATTGATGCCATTGCTGGTGATGAAACTTATCTTTAGCCGATTGGGTGGGCCGCCTGTACCGTGGATTATTCGCCCAGTTGCCAAAGCACTGGGTGATGGCGTGCAAAAAAGTTATCTGAATAAGCAAATAGCGACTCACCGCGATTATCTGGAACAGCATTTGACGAATAATCAGTGGTTTGCTGGCAGTGATTTCAGCGCGGCAGATATTCAGATGAGTTTTCCTATCGAGGCAATCAACACCCGTGGTGGTCTTGAGGGGTTCCCGAAACTGCAAGATTTCTTAGTGCGCATTCATCAGCGCCCAGCTTACCAACAAGCGATTGAGAAGGGGGGTGCCTACAAACTGGAAAGCTGATAACCGGCTGTTCGGTGTCGTTGCCACGCGAAGCAAACGAGTGTGAGGCTACTCACACTTTTGTTTTACGCCAGATTAATGCTCCCCGACAAATTAATGTAAAAAAATGCAATAAATGTCGCTATCTGGTGTTGATTAGTCGCTGCCAATAGCTAGATAATCGTTTGCCTTCCAATACGCTTATTGCGGGGGGATTCTTTCCTTCGATTTTTTTTCAGTCATGCGTGCTTCCAGCTAATCGTTTGCTATTTTCTCCACCATGAAGATGTTGGAGGCGTTGCCGAGTTAATCGGCAAAAACGGAAACGATTACGTAGGGAAGAGCGCCTGACTTGCTGACTACTTTAAAATGACACACAGGGGACATAACCATGTCTAGCACCAATCCTCAAACGAACCGGGCAGTAAAGCCAAAAGGTTCGCTTGATGCATTTTTCAAGCTTAGTGAACGTGGCAGTAATGTACGCCAGGAAGTGTTGGCCGGTCTGACAACCTTTCTTGCCATGGTCTACTCGGTAATTGTTGTGCCAAGCATGCTCGGCAAAGCAGGTTTCCCACCAACGGCGGTGTTTGTCGCAACCTGTCTGGTTGCAGGCCTTGGTTCTTTGTTGATGGGGTTGTGGGCAAACTTACCGATGGCGATTGGTTGCGCCATATCACTGACAGCGTTTACGGCATTCAGCTTGGTGCTGGGGCAACACATCAGTATTCCTGTGGCATTGGGCGCGGTATTCCTGATGGGGGTACTGTTTACTATTATCTCTGTGACTGGGATTCGCTCGTGGATATTGCGTAATCTGCCGATGGGCGTGGCACATGGTACCGGTATCGGTATCGGCTTGTTCCTGTTACTGATTGCAGCAAACGGTGTCGGCCTGGTTATCAAAAACCCGATTGAAGGTTTACCGGTTGCACTGGGTGCATTTACCTCTTTCCCGGTCATGATGACCTTACTCGGGCTGGCGGTGATTTTCGGTCTGGAAAAACTGCGGGTGCCAGGTGGTATTCTGCTGGTGATTATCGCCATCTCGGTTATCGGCCTGATTTTTGATCCGGGTGTGACCTATCAAGGGCTGTTTGCGATGCCAAGTCTGGCGGATGCTAACGGTAACTCATTGATTTTCAGTCTTGATATTATGGGCGCATTGAAACCTGTGGTGCTGCCAAGTGTGTTGGCATTGGTGATGACCGCCGTATTTGATGCCACCGGGACTATCCGCGCGGTAGCGGGTCAGGCTAATTTGCTGGATAAAGACGGCCAGATCATCAGCGGTGGTAAAGCCCTGACATCTGACTCCGTCAGCAGCATCTTTGCTGGTTTGGTGGGCGCTGCGCCTGCTGCGGTTTATATCGAATCTGCTGCTGGTACTGCCGCAGGCGGTAAAACTGGTTTGACCGCCACCGTAGTGGGTATTTTGTTCCTGCTGATTCTGTTCCTCTCACCACTGTCCTATTTGGTTCCGGCTTATGCGACGGCTCCGGCTCTGATGTATGTAGGTTTGCTGATGTTGAGCAACGTATCCAAACTGGATTTCGAAGACTTTGTTGATGCGATGTCTGGCCTGCTTTGTGCCGTGTTTATCGTGCTGACCTGTAATATCGTCACCGGTATTATGTTGGGCTTCAGCTCGCTGGTCATTGGCCGTATCTGTTCCGGCGAATGGCGTAAACTGAATGTGGGTACCGTGATTATCGCCATCGCGTTGGTGGCATTCTATGCGGGTGGCTGGGCAATCTAAGCGATGAGTTTTTGCTGGCATCGGGGTGGTGTTGTCCTCGATGCCGCTGCGGTTTTTAATAACCCTATTTTCTTTGTTTTTTCCTGCCATCCTTTACAGGTTTTTTCCCCGTTTTACAAAAAAGTGATCTACTATCAAAAGCTAAACTCCGGCCCTGTTTACGGGCGGGTGAGGTTAAATCTTATATTGAGTTGTGTTGAGTTGAGTCTAAGGAAAGCATGGAAATCTTTTTTACAATCCTCATCCTGATTCTGGTGGTATCGCTTTCCGGCGTTGTCACCCGGATGTTGCCGTTTCAAATCCCCCTTCCTCTGATGCAGATTGTCTGTGGTGCCTTGTTGGCCTTTCCCCACTTTGGTTTGCATGTCGATTTTGACCCGGAATTATTCCTGGTGCTGTTTATTCCGCCGCTGCTCTTTGCCGATGGTTGGAAAACACCGACAAGGGAGTTTATTCACCATGGGCGGGAGATATTTGGTCTGGCACTGGCATTGGTGCTGGTCACCGTTGTGGGTATCGGCTATCTGATTTACTGGATGGTGCCGGGTATTCCGCTGGTGGCCGCTTTTGCACTGGCTGCGGTATTGTCGCCAACCGATGCCGTGGCGTTATCCGGTATTGTGGGGAAAGGGCGCATACCTAAATCGATTATGGGCGTATTGGAAGGGGAGGCGTTGATGAATGATGCCTCTGGTCTGGTAGCGCTAAAATTTGCCATTGCGGTTGCGATGGGGACGATGGTCTTTACCGTGTCCGGTGCCACGCTTGAGTTCCTGAAAGTGGCGATTGGGGGGCTGCTGGCCGGTGTGGCGGTGACCTGGCTATACAGTAAGTCACTGCGCCTAATGAGCCGCTGGAGTGGAGATGATCCGGCAACACAAATCGTCTTACTGCTGCTGTTGCCGTTCGCCTCTTATCTGATTGCCGAGCATATTGGTGTCTCCGGCATTTTGGCTGCCGTGGCGGCAGGGATGACCATCAGTCAGTCCGGTGTTATCCGTAATGCGCCATTGACGATGCGGTTACGTGCTGACAGCGTGTGGTCGATGCTGGAATTTGTGTTTAACGGCATGGTGTTTATCCTCTTGGGGCTGCAATTACCGGGGATTCTGGAAACATCAATCGTACAGGCTGAACTGGACCCAACCATTCAAACCTGGAATCTATTCGCAGATGTTGCCATCATTTATGGCGCATTGCTGGTACTGCGCTTTAGCTGGCTGTGGTCGATGAGAAAAATCAGTAAACGCATCCTGACCAAACGGCCACTGGAGTTTGGCAATTACACCACCCGCGAGCTGTGGGTGGCGTCGTTCGCGGGTGTACGGGGAGCGATTACTCTTGCGGGTGTTCTCTCTATTCCGTTATTCCTTAGCGACGGTTCGGCCTTCCCATCCCGTTACCAATTGGTGTTTATCGCCACTGGCGTGATTCTGCTATCGGTTATTGTTGGGGTAATTGCCTTGCCGCCATTACTACGCGGTGTGGTGATGGCAGATAAAAGTGCCAGCCGTGAAGAAGTGCGCTTCGCCCGGGCGGCGACAGCCGAGGTGGCAATTGTTAGCCTGAATAAGATGGAAGAGCGGTTGGCTGCCAGCAGCGAGGAGAATATTGACCCGGAGTTGCTGAAAGAGATCAGTTCGCGGGTTATCGGGACATTGCGGCGGCGTACCGGCAGTAAGGATGAAATTGAGAATACCTTGCTGGTTGAAAATCTGGAGCGGCGTTTTCGTTTAACCGCACTACGGGCCGAGCGCGGGGAGCTGTATCACCTGCGTGCGACGCAGAAAATCAGCAATGAAACCCTACAAAAACTGCTACACGATTTGGATTTGCTGGAAGCGTTACTGATCGAAAAAGAGGGTTAATACTTTTTAATCCGGCTGCCGTTCGGTGGCCGGTTTATCTAGCGTAATCAACTTTGCGGCCAAAATTCACGGCAGCGGGCTATCCATGCTTGCGCGCTATGAGAAAGGTAGCTACCTTGCCGCCAAATCAAACCAAGTTGCCACGGCATCAGTGGCTCCAACGGTAACCATAAGAGTGCTTTTTTATCCAGCCGCTGACAGATCGGTTCCGGCAAGATGGCAATACCGATATTGGCCTGCACCATTGCCGCCAGAAAATCCCATTGGCCGCTGCGAACGGCAATTTTGGGAATAAACCCGCCAGCAGTGAAAGCATCCATTAATTGACGGTAGAGTGCGAAATCCTCGTTATAAATCAGGATCGATTGGTCCGCCAGTTCAGGAATACTGACCGTGGTACGATTAAGCCAGAATGCAGTCCGGGGTACCACTACACAGAGAGGGTGGCTGAACAATGGCAGTGTAGTCAGCGGTAAATCTTCATCGGCTGGCAGGGCGGTCAGAGCCAGATCCAGTTCGCCCGACAACACAGCCTGTTGAACCGTTAAACCGCCAAATTCTGCAATTTGTAGCTCAACGCCGGGGTAATTTTGGCGAAATTCGCTGATAAGCACTGCCATTTGCGTGCCAACCATGGGCGGAATACCTAAACGCAACTTGCCCTTTTTTAACGAACCGATGTCTTCCAGCTCTGCTTCCAGTTGTTGGAACTGGTCTAGAATTGCCAGACCGCGCTGATAAACAGCCTGACCGCTATCCGTCAAATGCAAGCGGCGGCCCTCACGAATCAACAACGTGCATTCAAGCTCGTTCTCCAGATTACGCAGCATCTTACTCATAGTGGGCTGAGTGACAAAAAGCTTCTCTGCCGCACGGGTAAAGCTCTGTTGGCGCACCACTTCGATAAAATACCGCAGTGTCCGAATATCCATCAGTTGTCCTGTCTGTAAACAAGGCTTAGGTGAGATAACACAGTATGCCATTTAGGCATGATTATGATGATTTTAATTCATTTTTTGCAAGATGAGCGGCGGCCTATACTGAGCACTGTCAAAATTTGCTGCCGGAGTTCTCCATGTTGTTGGCGTTACGTAGTTTCGCGCCGTCTGTTTTGATGCGTTTGCAGGTGCCGGTTCAAGTGGCGCTGTACGCCGGATTGTTTTTAATCTCCGATCAGTTGGTTAGCCTATTCCATCTGCCATTACCGGCTAACATCGTCGGCATGCTACTGCTGTTGGCAATGATAATGTTACGTATTTTGCCAGTGCGTTGGGTTCAGGCTGGTTCACGTTGGTTACTGGCTGAAATGCTGCTGTTTTTTGTTCCGGCGGTGGTGGCAGTCGTCAATTATGCACAGTTGATTATGGTGGATGGTTGGAAGATTTTTGCCGTTATTGCAGTTAGTACCACGTTGACACTCGCTGCCACCGGATTGGTTGTTGATCGCGTGTACCGTTTTGAGGTGTGGCTACAACGCCGCAAATCTAACCACCATGAATGATTTTATCATCAGCATCGCCTGTTTTCTGGCGACACTGGCACTCTATTTTGCTAACAAAAAACTTTATCGCCGTCGTCGCTCATTATTGCTGATGCCCCTGCTGTTGACCCCGTTGGTGCTGGTGTTACTGTTGGTGGTCACCCATATCTCTTATGAGGATTATATTGGTGAAACCCATTGGCTACTGTGGCTACTCGGGCCTGCGACCATCGCTTTTGCCGTACCGGTCTATGAGAATTTGTCGATCATCTGCCGCCACTGGTTATCGCTCACCGCCGGGGTGATTACTGCTGTTAGTGTGGCGGTCGTCAGTTCGGTGTGGTTGGCAAAGTTATTAACCCTGTCAGAAGAAGTACAACGTAGTTTGGCGGTGCGTTCGATTACAACGCCTTTTGCACTGGAAGCCGCTAAACAATTGGGTGGACAGCCGGATTTAGTGGCACTGTTTGTGGTGATTACTGGCGTATTCGGTATGGCGGTAGGGGATTTACTGTTCCTGCGCCTTTCGGTACGCAGTGGGCTGGCAAAAGGTGCAGGTCTTGGAGCGTCGTCCCATGGGGCTGGTACCGCTAAAGCTTACGAAATAGGGCAACAAGAGGGCGTAGTATCCAGTTTGGTAATGATGTTGGCCGGTATTATTACGGTTATTGGTGCACCGCTGATTGGTCATTTATTGTGGTAGTTATTTGCGATAAGGCAAAAAAAGGGTGAGGACACCCTCACCCACAAGTACACAATGTAAAACCCAACGTAATGAATTAGTTAGTGAATAACCTGCGCCAGGAACGCCTGAGTGCGTTCTGATTTCGGGTTAGAGAAGAATTCGGCAGGTGGCGCTTGTTCCACGATCTCCCCACGGTCCATAAAAATAACGCGATCGGCAACGGTACGGGCAAAACCCATCTCGTGGGTTACACACAACATGGTCATACCTTCATTTGCCAGGCTAATCATGGTATCCAGCACTTCTTTTACCATCTCAGGGTCCAGCGCCGAGGTGGGTTCATCAAATAGCATGATTTTGGGTTTCATACACAGCGAACGGGCGATTGCTACCCGCTGCTGCTGGCCGCCGGAAAGTTGGCCGGGGAGCTTATGGGCGTGCTCTGCAATCCGCACCCGTTCCAGATAATGCATTGCCAATTCATCAGCCTCTTTCTTTGGCATTTTACGCACCCAACTTGGTGCCAGCGTGCAGTTTTGCATTACCGTTAGGTGTGGGAACAGATTGAAGTGTTGGAACACCATGCCGACCTCGGTACGCACCCGTTCAATGTTGCGCAAGTCATCGTTAAGTTCGATGCCATCCACCATGATTTTCCCCTGCTGATGCTCTTCCAGATGGTTGATGCAGCGGATAGTGGTGGATTTACCTGAGCCGGAAGGGCCGCAAAGTACGATGCGTTCGCCGGGGCGCACATGTAAATTGATATCTTTCAATACGTGGAACTGCCCGTACCACTTATTGACGTTTTCCAGCGTAATCATCATCTTATCGCCTGGGGTTGGCTGATTGTCGCTCATGTTAGGCCTCAATGTGTGGAACGTCCGGTGTGAAAGCGCTTTTCCAGATGCTGGCTGTAGCGCGACATGCTGAAACAGAAAATCCAATAGACAGCGGCGGCGAAAACATAGCCTTCGGTCGACATCCCCAACCAGGCAGGGTCGACGGTGGCTTGCTGCACGCTGCTGAACAAATCAAACAGACCAATGATGATCACCAGACTGGTATCTTTAAACAGGGCGATAATGGTGTTTACCAATCCGGGGATCACCATTTTCAGAGCTTGTGGCAAAATAACCAGCCCTTGGGTTTTCCAATAGCCCAGCCCCAATGACTCGGCGGCTTCAGTCTGGCCTCTGGGCAAGGCTTGTAACCCGCCGCGCACCACTTCTGCCACATAGGCCGATTGGAACAACACCACCCCGACCAAGGCACGGATCAGTTTGTCGATGCTGGTGCCTTCGGTCATAAACAGAGGCAGCATCACCGAGGACATAAACAGCACGGTGATTAGCGGCACCCCGCGCCAGAACTCGATAAATACCACTGACAGAATGCGCACCACTGGCATACTCGAACGGCGGGCCAGCGCTAATAAAATCCCCAGCGGTAGCGCACCGGCAATACCTACCGCGGCAATGATCAGCGTTAGTGTCAGGCCGCCCCACTGGCGGGTTTCAACCCGGGTTAACCCGAGGAAACCGCCATATAACATCAACCACACCAGCAGTGGGTACGCCACCATCCACACCGCCAGATAGCGACCACGGCGTGGCATCGCGCGCCAGAATAATGGAATAAGTGTCAACAATCCGATGAGCAAGGTGGTGTTGATGCGCCAGCGCTGCTCGATGGGATAAAGGCCATACATAAATTGGCCAAAGCGCGCATGAATAAACACCCAGCAGGCACCTTCACGGGTACAATCAGTGCGCGATGTACCTAGCCAGTTGGCGTTAAAAATCGTCCAATTCAGTAATGGTGGGATCAATTGCCACATCAACCATAGGCACAGCAGCGTCAGCAGGCTGTTAGTCCAACTGGAAAACAAATTCTTTTTCGCCCAAAACACCATCCGGCTTAACGGGTTGCCCGGCTGTACTGTGCTGGGTGGTTCACGGGTTAATGTCATCGTCATTCGCTTCCCTTAGCGCTCTACCAGCGCGATCCGCCGGTTGTAGAGATTCATTAAAAATGAAATGGATAGGCTGATAACCAAATAGACTGACATGGTAATGGCGATGGTTTCTATCGCCTGACCGGTCTGGTTCAGCACTGTGCCGGCAAACAGCGACACCATATCTGGATAGCCGATAGCGGCCGCCAGTGAGGAGTTTTTGACGATGTTCAAGTATTGGCTGGTGAGCGGCGGAATGATGACCCGTAGCGCCTGTGGCAGAATAACCTGGCGCAAGGTGACGGTGTTGGGCAGCGCCAGTGAACGGGCTGCTTCATGCTGACCATAGGGCACGGACTGAATGCCTGAACGAATGACCTCGGCAATAAAAGTTGAGGTATAAACCGACAGTGCCAAGGTCAAGGCCGCCAATTCAGGGATAAGAACCAGGCCACCTTTAAAGTTAAAGCCGCGTAACTGTGGTAGATCCCAGTGCAGCGCCGAGCCATACAGTAAATGGGCCACTGCGGGTAAGGCTATCAAGAGTAGTAAGCCAATAGGCCAGGTGCGATGAAATTGACCGGTATGTAACTGACGGAAATGGTTATAGCGATACAGCGCCAAAGTGATAATAACGGCCAGTAGCACAGCGAGTAGGGCGGGTATAAAACCGGCAGCAAACTCCGGTGATGGCAGATACAAGCCACGGTTGCTGAGAAAAGCCACACCGAAGGCATCCAGACTCTGTCGTGGCCCCGGTAGATTGCGTAATACCGCGAAATACCAGAAGAAGATTTGCAGCAAGGGTGGGATATTACGAAATGTCTCGATATAGATAGTGGACAGTTTGCGTAACAGCCAGTTATCAGATAAACGCGCCAGCCCAAGGCAGAACCCAAGGATCGACGCAAAGAAAATACACAATACTGATACCAGCAAGGTATTGAGTAATCCGACCAAAAATACCCGGCCGTAGGTATCACCTTGCTCATAGTCGATAAGATGCTGAACAATACCAAAACCGGCGCTGTTATTCAGGAAAGCAAAGCCGGAGGTGATGCCCCTGGTCGATAGGTTGGTAATGGTGTTATGGAAAAGGTAGGCACCGCATCCGATCAGTATCAATAGCGCAATAATTTGATACAACCAGGCGCGTACCGCTGGATTGGTCAGCGAAAAGGCACCTTTGACGGTTGGGCGTTGTGACATAGTGTGGGCCTCGGTCTGGATAATACATCCGGCAGGGCAGGCCTGCCGGAGAGGTAATCAGTAATCAGCGAACCGGAGGCGCGTACTGGAGACCGCCATTGTTCCACAGCGCATTCTGGCCGCGTTTTATTTTCAGTTCACTGCCCAAACCGACGTTACGGTCGAAGCTTTCGCCGTAGTTACCCACTTGTTTCACGATTTTCACTACCCAATCGTTAGGTACTTTTAGATCTTTACCGTAGTTGCCTTCCTGACCTAACAGGTGTGCCATATCTGGTGTGGTGGGTTTTGCTGCCAGTGCTTCGACGTTTTTCGACGTCACACCCATCTCTTCAGCATTTAACATGGCAAACAGTGTCCAGCGGACAATGGCAAACCAGTCTTCATCGCCACGGCGCACTACCGGCCCCAGCGGCTCTTTAGAGATAACTTCCGGTAATACGATAAACTCGTCTGGTTTACCTAACTTGATACGCAGTGCGTACAGTTGTGATTGGTCAGAGGCCAATGTGTCGCAACGGCCGGAATCCAGCGCCTTGGCACTTTCATCAGAGCGGTCGAAGGTAACTGGGGTGTATTGCATTTTATTGGCTTTAAAGTAGTCAGCGACGTTCAACTCAGTGTCAGTACCGGCCTGAATACACACTGTTGCCCCGTCCAGCTCTTTGGCACTTTTTAGCCCCGCTTTATTGTGGGTCAGGAAGCCGATACCGTCATAGTAGTTCACACCGGTAAATAACATCCCCATGCCAGCATCACGGGATGAAGTCCAGGTAGTGTTACGCGACAAAATATCTACTTCACCCGATTGCAGGGCAGTAAAACGCTCTTTTGCAGTCAGCGGGGTGTATTTTACTTTCTCTGCATCACCAAACACGGCAGCAGCAACGCCACGGCAGACATCGACATCAAGGCCGGAGAACTTGCCGCTGGCATCTGCATAGGAGAAGCCGGGCAGCCCATCACTGATACCACATTGCACAAACCCTTTTTTCTTCACCGCATCCAAAGTAGTGCCCGCGTGGGCCTGACCCGCTAATGCCACTAACGAGGCGGCAGCAACCAGCGTTGAAATCATTATTTTCTTCATGAAAGCGTCCTGTGAGGCAAAGTCGAGCCTATTTTAATTTTGTAGCGCACCAGTGATGCACCGTCGCTGTCTGTTGGCGTGTAGCCAGTTTGGTATTAGCAAATGGGATGCCAGAATTGCATTTCATTGATGATATGAGTAATTACTTAGCGTTAACTCTTTGTAGGTAATTTCTGGCCGGGTAAGGTGCACTTAAATGGCGCATTTAATGGCTGATTGGCACTTTTTAGTGCAGAAAATTCTTATATACAGCGATGAACGAGAGATAGGGGTAATTGAACCAGGCTGAGGTATACATTTCGTCAATGTAATAACATAAAAAGCGGCATAAACAGGTGAAATTCGGATTTTTTAAATCGCTGATCCGTTATCTAATCCTCTTGGGAGTGTTTTAACGTAAACACATTAGAGAGAAGGATAGGGATTATGCCTCGTTATTTAACCGCCCTGATGTGCGGGTTACCATTGCTGTTTACCGCCAGTTGTCTGGCACAAGTGGATGTTGAAACTGCAAAATGCAGTGATACTGATTTTACTCAGGTTCTGTCTTGTTACAGAGAAAAGCTGGCCGCAGAACCCCTTATCTATAATTTGCTCAGTCAGGAAAATCTGCCGGGGTTGGAGTGGCGTCGTTACCAACTGACCTCGCAGAATTGGTCACCGGAGAGCTTAGTCTCCCCTGCTGCATGGCAGCATGAAGTGGAGATCTTTATCCCCGAAAATAGCACGTCCACCAAGGCGCTGGTGGTCATCAATAATGGTATCAACTATGGTACTGAAACCATTCCCCCCTCTGGCCCTGGCGACTTTGCTATCGAGACATTGCAAAATATTGCCCGGTCGACAGACACGGTGGTAATTGCCATTAGCACCATTCCCAATCAGTACCTTGAATATCAACAAGATGGGAATCCACGTAAGGAGGATTATAGTGTTGCGCGTAGTTGGACGTTATTTATCGATGCCCCTGAAGCCCGTTCAACCTTACCGCTACATGTCCCGATGGTGGCGGCGATTTCTCAGGCGATGACCATGGCGCAACAAGCCTTGCCGGAAAAAGCCATAGACAGTTTTATTGTCACCGGTTTATCCAAACGTGGCTGGACCAGTTGGCTGACGGCAATTGCGGATTCTCGTGTGGAGGCTATTGTGCCTTTTGTGATTGATCTGCTGGATACCCGCGCCGCATTGGAACATATGTATCAATCTTATGGCGGCAACTGGCCTATTGCCTTCACCCCCTACTATCAGGAAGAGATTGATAAAAAACTGAATACCCCCGGCTTTGCCAAATTGATGCAGATTATGGATCCCCTACAGTATCTGGCGAGCGAGTATCAACCCCGGCTCAGTATTGCGAAATACATTATTAATGCCAGTGGTGACGATTTCTACGTGCCCGATAATACCGATTTTTATTATGACAAATTACCCGGTGATAAAACGTTGCGGGTTGCACCTAATTCCAGTCATTCAGGTATTAAAGCATTTAGTGAACAGTCGTTGATCACCGTTGTTAACCGCTTACGGCAAGCCACACCGATACCGCAGTTGAATACCACCATAGCAATGAAAGATAAGGTCCAGACCATCACGGTTAGTCTGTCAGAGACGCCAGAAAAAGTGCTGCTATGGACTGCAGCTAACCCCGATGCTCGCGATTTCCGCTATGCGTGCGACGTGAGATACACCGCATTTCCGTTGGCGGTGACCCCTAATAATACCCTTGAAGTTGCACTTAACACGCCGGCCATCGGTTGGCAGGCGACCTTTATCGAGGCCACATTCAGTGATGGTTTCGTGGCAACTACGCCGGTTTATATCTCACCGCAAGAGAGTTATCCCACTACAGCCCCTCCTGACGGCGGGCCTGCATGCAAAACGTTGCCAGGGCGCGCGCTTATCACACCAGATGATGCGAGGGCGATAGATGATCCCGATGAAGCTGAAGCGCAGTTATAGCTACGCGATATTGCGTGGATTTTAGCTAATAAAAAACCCGGCATAGGCCGGGTTGTTATGACAGAAGCTGCTATTACAGATCCTGTTATATTGATGCTTAATACAGCGACGGCGCGCCATCGGGGCGGGTTTTAAAGCGGCGGTGTAGCCACAGATATTGCTCAGGTGCGCGCATGATCTCTTTTTCGATCACTTTGTTCATATAGCTGGCGGCCGCTATCTCATCATCAAGCGGATAGTCTTCTAATGCTGGCTGGATCAGCAAGTCATAGCCGCTACCATCTGTTTTACGCAGTAAAACCAACGGTAGCAGTGCTGGTTTGGCTAGCCGGGCCAACATAAAGGTGCCGCTGGTGGTAGCCGCCTGATTGACGGCGAACAGTGGTGCAAACACACTGCCGCGTGGGCCGTAATCCTGATCCGGTGCAAACCACACTGCTTCACCTTTTTTCAATGCTTGCACCATGCCACGCAGATCTTTACGGTCCAGCATGGCCTTATTCGAACGCATACGGCCCCAAGTCTGCACCAGTTCCATCACTTTATTATTGTGTGGGCGATACATCGCCATCATTGGCTGACATTGCCCCATTACGCGGCCGCCGAGTTCCAGCGACATAAAATGGACACCAATCACCAGTACGCCGCGCTGCCCTTGCTGCGCTTTTTTCAGGTTATCCAGACCGGTGACGGTAAACCAGCGCTTAATGCGAGCATCGGGCCAAAACCAGGCCATACCGGTTTCCATCAACCCCATGCCTAAGGATTCAAAATTACCGACGATAGTCTGTTCGAGAGCCTGCTTATCCATATCAGGGAAACAAAGTTCCAGATTGCGCCGGGCGATAGATACTCGCCGTTTCAGGAAGCGCATTGAGGTACGCCCCAACCAAATTCCTAACTTGTTTAACAGCGGGTAGGGCAGTTGGACTAACAGAAACAAGACGCCCAGGCCAAACCAGGTCAGCCAGTAGCGTGGGTGAAGCAATGAAATATGGAATTTTTGCGGCTTTATCATAATAACTCTATCGTTATGCGTAAGTGCGGGCTTGTAACGCATATGGATGTAACTCGATAGCGATACATTTCTTCAGACACCGATGGTCCACTATCGTTTTGGTGTATACGATAATTGACATAATTTTTACATTAAAAGCGGGTTCGCGTAGGGAATGGTCATGAAGGCAGGCTATCTATAAGCGATGTGTGCTTTCAGAGGATTATACCATATTCACGATAAATGAAAGAAAAAGATCAACGTCAGATGTGCTGGCGGAATTATCACGATATAAACTGCGTTACAGTTCGACATATCGCAGAAAATGGTGCCTTAGAATCGAGGGGCAATGAGTCAACTGACTGGAAAATGGGAGGCTGATCCCAATTTCGATTAATTATTGTTAACGCTGCTCTATTTGTGGGTTATCGACGTGCCACAGAAGGGAGTATAAATTCAATTTGTGTTTTTAATGTTATTAATTTGATTTTTATTTGTATTTATTACCTTTGTATTTGATCGCATTTATTCTTTCTTATATTTAATTAACCAATTATTAACATAATAAATCATTGAATTTTACCTTTTTGGGCTTTCATCACAATTCACTCTGGCTCGTCGCGCAGCCTATTGTGTTCCTTTGTTAATCTCATGTGTGTGAAAAGCAGTCACATGAAAATAAAACAGTCACGGTGTCACACTACGGGCTTCTCACCTCGCAACCAACCCGTTATCTGAAAGAAAACAAGAAGGTATTGCTATGAAACTTAATCTCGCATTACTGAATGCATGTGTCGTTTCTGCATGCATGCTGTTCACCACGCAAACGATGGCAGAGAAAAAATATGAAATTGCTGTTGTCGCGAAAGTTACCGGTATTCCTTGGTTTACCCGCATGGAAGTTGGCGTAAATGAAGCAGCAAAAAAACTGGATGTTAATGCTTACCAGGTTGGGCCTGCCACGCCTGATCCAGCGCAACAAGTTAAAGTCATTGAAGACCTTATTGCCAAAAATGTGGATGCCATCATTGTGGTGCCGAACGATGCCAAAGTGCTGGAACCCGTACTGAAAAAAGCGCAAGAGAAAGGCATTGTGGTGTTAACCCATGAATCTCCTGATCAACGTATCGGGCAGTGGGATGTTGAGACCATCGATAGCGAAAAATACGCTCAGGCCAACATGGACGAACTGGCAAAAGCCATGGGTGGCAAAGGGGGTTATGCGATTTATGTGGGTTCCCTGACTGTGCCATTGCATAACGCTTGGGCAGATTACGCTATCAAATACCAGAAAGAAAAATACCCCGATATGTTCGAAGTCACTCCACGCCTGCCAGTGGCTGAGAACATTGATAAGTCTTACTCCACCACTCTGGATCTGATGAAAACCTATCCGAAAATGAAAGGGATCATTGGTTTTGGTTCACTGGGACCAATTGGTGCCGGTCAGGCTGTGGCGAAGAAACGCGCGAAAGATCAAATCGCGGTAGTGGGCATCGCTATGCCTGCACAGGCAGCGCCATACCTGATGCGTGGTGATATCAAAAAAGCCCTGTTGTGGGATCCAAAAGACGCCGGTTTTGCTGTAGTACAGATTGCAGATCAATTACTGAAAGGCCAAAAAATCACGCCAGACTTGACCATCGAAGGCTTGGGTAAAGCCGATGTGGATAGCGAGAAAGGAGTGATCCGTTTTAACAAGATCCTTGAAGTCACTAAAGATAATGCGAAAACATTAGGTTTCTGATTTTCAGACGCCACACCAGGGAATTACCGGCTAACTAGCCGTGCTTGGCAGTAAATCAGGCAGCGGGAGAGCACCCCCGTTGCCCTCACCATCATCACCGAATTGCTGTAAAAATAGCGCCATGCTTATGGCGTTAGGGAAGGTATTGTCATGACTCAGGCCAACGCATTTATCACTCTTGAAAATATCAGTAAGCGATTCCCCGGCGTGCTGGCGCTGGATCAGGTGAATCTCACACTGAATAAAGGAGAAGTGCACTGTCTGGCAGGCCAGAACGGCTGCGGCAAGAGCACCATTATCAAAGTGATTTCAGGAGTTTATCAGCCAGAGAAAGGCGCAAGTATCCTGATAGACGGCAAGCTGTTCCATCAGTTTACGCCGCAACTCTCATTCTTCTATGGCGTGCAGGTGATATATCAAGACTTGTCGCTATTTCCTAATCTTACCGTTTCGGAAAATATTGCCGTCCACCGTTATCTGCCCGGTGGTGATTTTTGGGTGAAGCGCAAAAGCATGCGTGAGCGAGCGTTAGCCGCCATGCAGCGAGTGGGTGTCACCCTTGATCCCGATAAAAAAGTTGAACAACTCTCTATTGCTGACCGCCAGTTAGTGGCGATTTGCCGCGCTATCGCTGCCGATGCCCGCTTGGTGATTATGGATGAACCGACAGCCTCGCTAACCAGTCAGGAAGTGAAAGGCTTGCTGGACGTGGTACGTGATCTCAAATCGCAAGGTATCTGCGTGGTGTTTGTTAGCCACCGGCTGGATGAAGTGATGGAAGTCGCTGACAGAATCAGTGTCATGCGCGATGGTCAACTCATTGGTACCTGGCCTGCCAGCGAACTGGACAGCCATGAGCTGGCGTTCCTAATGACCGGCCAGCGCTTTACCTATAGCCAGTTACCGCCACTGGCGGCAGAAGCCACACCGTTGCTGGAAATCAAAAAACTGAGTCGTGGCGAGCAGTTTCGTAACATCGATTTGACCTTACATCAGGGCGAAATTGTGTCGATCACCGGGTTACTGGGGGCGGGGCGTACTGAGCTGTGTCTGAGCCTGTTTGGCATGACCCAACCCGATAGTGGCGAGGTGTGGGTCGCCGGTGAACAAGTACATTTCCGTAATAACCGAGATGCGATCCACCATGGGATCGGTTATGTCTCTGAAGATCGTCTGACCCAGGGATTGATCATGGAGCAATCGATCTATGACAACACCATCGTGTCCGTTTTTGACAAATTACATACCCGCAGTGGGTTGTTGGATCATGCCAAAGCCGCAGCGTTGGTGAAAAAACTGGTGCAGGATCTGAACATCAAAGTGTCCGATACCGCCCTGCCGGTCAAGACGTTGTCGGGCGGTAATGCACAGCGTATTGCTATTGCTAAATGGGTGGCGACACAACCGCGTATTTTGATCCTCGATTCTCCGACCGTCGGCGTAGATATCGCCAACAAAGAAGGGATTTACCATATTGCCAAAGCCTTGGCTGAGCAGGGGATGGCGGTATTGATGATTTGTGACGAGATCCCGGAGGCTTACTACAACAGTCACCGGATATTAGTGATGCGCAAAGGTGAACTGGTGGCTGAGTTTTACCCTCATCAGTGCACCGAACAACAGGTAGCCGAGGTGGTCAATGGATAAGCTAAAACTGCGGCAACTGACGGGGCGACATGAGTTTTATCTCGGGTTATTGGTATTACTGTTAGTCATCGGACTGAGCGTAAAAAGCCCGGAGTTCCTGACCTTAGGAAATCTGACCGATGTCGCCACCAGTTATGCCATTTTGGGTATTCTGGCCTGTGGCTTATTTGTGGTGCTGATTGCCGGTGGTATTGATATCTCCTTCCCGGCGGTAACCGCCATTGCGCAATATGTCATGGCGTCGTGGGTGATTACCCATGGCGGCAGCTTCGCGCTAGCGTTTGTTCTGGCAATGTCAGTTGGTTTAGTGCTGGGGCTGATCAATGGGTTGCTGGTGTATTGGTTGAAAGTCCCAGCAATAATTATCACCATTGCCACACTGAATCTGTTCTACGGCCTGCTGGTTTATTTCACCAACGGTACCTGGTTGTACGGCTTCCCTGACTGGTTTATGACCGGGATTAACTGGTTCTCGTTTACCGGCAGTGACGGCTATGACTATGGCCTGACACTCCCGTTGTTCTGCCTGGCGGCAACCATCATTTTCACCGGTGTATTGATGAATTACACCCGCCTTGGGCGGCAGATCTTTGCCATGGGCAGCAATAAGGATGCGGCTTCCCGCCTGGGCATTAATATTCTGCGTTTGCATCTCTACGTCTATGGCTACATGGGCATGCTGGCAGGGGTGGCGGCGGTGGTACAGGCGCAGATTTCCCAGTCAGTGGCACCTAACTCATTGATGGGGTTTGAGCTGACCGTGCTGGCCGCCGTGGTCTTGGGTGGCACCAGTATGACGGGGGGCCGTGGATCCCTCAGTGGCACCGTGCTCGGCGTGATGTTACTGGCATTTTTGCAAAACGGCCTGACGCTGCTGAGCGTCTCCTCTTACTGGCATACGGTTTTCAGCGGCGCAATCATTTTGGTGAGTATCAGTACCACCGCATGGAATGAAAAACGCAAATTGCTGAGGGAGCACTGATATGACCTGGCTAAACCGAATTATTCCTAACGACCGCATTATCCGCCTGCAATTATTGATTCTGGTGGCAGTGATGTTGGCCTTCTCATTGACCTTGGGACAACGCTTCTTCAGCTTGGGTAACTTCCAGTCTATTTCCTCACAGTTGCCGATTTTAGGCATGCTGGCGCTGGGGATGGGGCTGACCATGCTAACCGGCGGTATTAACTTATCCATTATTGCCGGAGCGAATGCTTGCTCATTAGTCATGGCTGCCATCATTGTCAGCCACCCTGATCAGCCGCTGTTCCTGCTACTGGCATTAGTTGCTGGTTTGCTGGTGGCGGTGATGATTGGAGCGTTGAATGGCTTACTGATTTCAGTGGTCGGGGTGTCGCCAATTCTGGCGACGTTGGGCACCATGACATTGATTACCGGGCTGAATATTTTATTGTCCAACGGTGATGTGATTTCTGATTTCCCACCGGTGATTCAATACATTGGCAGTGGTGATATTGCCGGTATTCCGGTCGCGATGATCTTGTTTTTACTGGTCTCCGCTGGGCTGTGGGTGCTTTTGGAACACACGACCTTGGGGCGCAGTATCTATTTGGTCGGCTCCAATGAGCAGGCCACCCGTTTTAGCGGCGTGAATACCCATCGAGTACAGGTCGCGGTCTATATCCTGTCAGCCGTATTAGGATGGGGGGCGGCTATCTTGATGATGGCGAAATTTAACTCGGCCAAAGCCGGTTACGGCGAATCCTATCTATTAGTCACCATTCTGGCATCGGTATTGGGTGGCATTAACCCGGATGGCGGCTTTGGTCGCATCATCGGTTTGATCCTGGCGCTGGTGGTACTGCAACTATTGGAAAGTGGCCTGAATTTGCTGGGGGTGAGTAGCTACCTGACCATGGCGTTATGGGGTGGGGTGCTGATCCTCTTTATCGCATTACAGAATCGTAAGGCTTAAGAATTGAGGGATACAACAATGGCAAGTTACTTTATCGGCGTAGATGTAGGGACCGGCAGCGCAAGGGCCGGAGTATTCGATTTGCAGGGCCGCATGGTCGGGCAGGCTAGCCGTGAAATTACCATGTTTAAGCCCAAGGCGGATTTTGTTGAGCAGTCTTCCGATAATATCTGGCAGGCGGTGTGTAATGCGGTACGGGATGCGGTGAATCAGGCTGATATCAACCCGATCCAAGTGAAAGGGCTGGGGTTCGATGCCACCTGTTCGCTGGTGGTGCTGGATAAAGAAGGCAACCCGTTGACCGTTAGCCCGTCAGGGCGCAGCGAACAGAATGTGATTGTCTGGATGGACCATCGTGCCATTACCCAGGCAGAAAGAATTAATGCCACCAAACACCCGGTATTGGAGTTTGTTGGCGGTGTTATTTCGCCTGAAATGCAAACCCCAAAACTGCTGTGGTTGAAACAGCATATGCCAACCACGTGGAGTAATGTCGGTCATCTGTTTGATCTACCAGATTTTCTGACCTGGCGGGCGACCAAAGACGAAACCCGTTCGCTTTGTTCTACGGTGTGTAAATGGACTTATCTGGGCCATGAGGATCGCTGGGATCCGTCCTATTTTAAATTGGTCGGGCTGGCTGATTTGCTGGATAACAATGCGGCGAAAATCGGCGCTACCGTTAAACCGATGGGCGAGCCGTTGGGCCGTGGACTTAGCCAACGGGCGGCATCAGAAATGGGGTTGATCCCTGGCACTGCGGTCAGTGTCTCTATTATTGATGCCCATGCTGGCACCATTGGTATCCTCGGTGCCAGTGGTGTGACTGGCGAAAATGCCAATTTTGATCGGCGAATTGCGCTGATTGGTGGCACTTCAACGGCACATATGGCGATGTCCCGTTCCGCGCATTTTATTGGCGGCATCTGGGGACCCTATTATTCGGCTATCTTACCGGAGTACTGGCTGAATGAGGGTGGGCAGTCGGCGACGGGAGCATTAATTGACCATATTATTCAAACACATCCGTGTTACCCAGAGCTGTTGGCACAGGCAAAAAGCAAAGGTGAGACTATTTACGAGGCGCTAAATCACATTCTGCGTCAGCTCGCTGGTGAACCGGAGAATATCGCCTTCCTCACCAAAGATATTCACATTTTGCCGTACTTCCACGGTAACCGTTCACCGCGTGCGAATCCGAATCTGACGGGTATTATTACCGGCTTGAAGCTGTCCACCACCTTTGAAGATATGGCGTTGCGCTATTTGGCGACCATTCAGGCGCTGGCGCTGGGAACGCGGCATATCATCGAAACCATGAATAAGAATGGCTATTGCATTGACACTATGATGGCCAGTGGCGGCGGGACTAAAAACCCGATCTTTGTACAAGAACACGCTAATGCGACGGGTTGTGCCATGTTACTGCCGGAAGAGAGTGAAGCCATGTTGCTCGGCAGTGCCATGATGGGCACAGTCGCAGCAGGTGTGTTTGAGTCGCTGCCGGAGGCGATGGCGGCCATGAGCCGAATTGGTAAAACGGTCACACCGCAAACTAACAAAATCAAAGCCTATTACGACCGTAAATACCGCGTGTTCCACCAGATGTATCACGACCATATGCGCTATCAGGAACTGATGCAGGAGGAAGGATGAGCCAGAGTGATGAATGGCAGATAGCCAGTGACGCATGGATGACTTATAGCCGCGAGTTGGCGGCGTTAAAGGATAATGTCGATCCGCAGGTGTGGTTGCAGGTGCTGGAGATGTTGGCTGGGTGCCGTGGCAAAATCGCGGTAACTGGGGTGGGCACATCAGGTATTGCCGCACGAAAGGTTGCTCATATGCTGGCTTGCGTAGAGCAACCGGCGATTTACCTGAATGCCACTGATGCTGCACACGGCGATTTGGGTTTCCTCGGGCCACAGGACATCATCATTTTGATCTCTCGTGGCGGGAACTCCGATGAGCTGACCCGGTTGCTGCCAACGCTGCAACGCAAGCAAGTGCAGATTATCAGCGTAACGGAAAACGAGCAGTCGGCTATCGCGCAGGTATCTGCCTTGGTGCTGAAAACGCATGTGAAGCAAGAGATAGACCCGCTGAATATGTTAGCAACCACCTCTATTGTTCTGGTGTTAGCCCTGTTTGATGCTATTTGCGCCTGCCTGATGGCTCGCAGAGGTTTTACTAAACAGGCCCTGCTGGCGGTGCACCCCGGCGGAGATGTGGGTATCGAATTACGTAAACAGCAGTAAGTAGCCGATAAAAAAACACCGCGTCAGTGTCATCGCGCGGTGTTTTTTATTCTTAATCTTTCAACGTATTACCAGAAACCCAGTACTTTCCACCAGGCGCTACCGATAATCAGCCAGATAGGGATAACCACCAGACTGATCAGGAAACCTATTTTCCACCAGGTCGCCAGTGGGATAAAGTTACAACCAAACAGGATAGGGGCCGGGCCGCCAGAGTAGTGGGTAGTCGCCATATACAGGTTACTGAACATACCGAATACCAATACGGTCAGCATTGGCGGAGCACCTGCTGCGATAGCGATGGAGACAAAAATGGCATACATGGCACTGATATGGGCGATGGCACTGGCCATCATATAGTGGCTGTAATAGTACGCCAGCAACAGGATACCCATCATTGGCACCCAGTTCATCCCCTGTACTGAACCGGCAATTGATGACCCAAACCAGGTAATAAAGCCCAGTTTATTCAGTTGGCTGGCGAGTGTTAACAGTACCGCAAACCAAATCACCGTATGCCAGGCTTCTTTCTCGGCAATCACATCATCCCAGGTCAGTGCGCCACTCAGTAATAAAATTGCCAGTCCAATAAAGGCGGTCATGGTGGCATCAATATTCAGTGCCGCGCCACATACCCACAGCGTCACCAGCCCGACGAAGACCGATAATACAATCCATTCGTTGCGGCTCATTGGCCCCATTTCTTTCAATTTCACCATTGCCAGGGCGCGCATTTCCGGGGTTTTCTTTATTTCCGGCGGATAGAAGCGATACAGCAACAATGGGATTACCGCCAAAGAGATTAAACCGGGGACAATGGCGGCCAATGCCCAACTGGTCCAGGTAATGGTAATCCCCATTTCACCTGCCAGTTTGCCAATCATTGGGTTACCGGCCATCGAGGTCAGGAACATCGCACAGGTAATGGCATTACACTGGAAGATACATTGCACCAGAAATGCCCCGATTTTGCGTTCGGTACCGCGCTCTGGTGTCGATTCATAGGCTTCGGAAATTGAGCGGAACAGTGGGGTAATGATGCCACCACATCGGGCGGAGGTAGACGGCATCGCCGGTGCGAATAGCAAATCGGTCAGCACTAAACCATAAGCCAGACCTAGCGAGCTGTGGCCCAATTTACTGATAAACAGATAACCGACCCGGCGGCCAAAACCTGTTTTAATAAAGCCGCGTGAGATAAAGAAGGCACAAGCGATCATCCAGATTGTCGGGTCAGCAAAACCGGCTAATATTTCTTTGATGCTCAGCAAACCTGTTGCCGCGACTACCGTCAGGCTAAATATCGCCATTGCTCCTAACGGATATGGCGACAAGATCAGGCCGATAACCGTCGCTGCAAAAACCGCCATGAGGTGCCAGGCGCGCGGGTCTACCGATTCCGGGACGGGGCTAAACCAGATACCTATCCCAATAAATAGGATAAGTAACATCCTTCCTATACGTGTTTTGAATATCGACATGATTATTTACCCTGATGCTATTTTATGTGCAGTGTTAATCATCGCCAGTGAAAAAAGCGGTAATAATGAGATGATTAAGGCGGTGATTATATGAAATAACTGTATAGACAAAATAACGTGGCCATTTTGATCAAAGTCATTCTTATATTGTTCGTGGTGGGGATGCACAGTTGGAGAAATATATTATTCTGGCGAGAACAATTGAGACGAAATCTAGCGGTTACTCTACTTTATTAATTATCCTGTGCGGGATTTTATCTGTTAAAACAACGTAATTTTGCATTAATAGACGAGGTGGTAAAGTCAGGGGCAGCCTGAGTACAGGCAAATCGGACAGACTAAATCTATTAGTAAAGAATAATGTATAACGCATAAACGTTGCTTATTGGATTTATTACTTTTAGCCTACTGGAAATTGAATATTATTCTAAGTGTAGCTCTATTTTTGGCAACAAAAAAACCCGCACAAAGGCGGGTTCTTTTTATTCAGAATAACGTAACTTATCAGAGCTATCACCTTCATCTATCGTACGTTATTCCAATAGTTTTGGTATCTATTATTGGCTGTTACAGCGCAATAACATTAGCCGCTGCTGGGCCTTTAGCGCCGTTCTCAATAGAGAACTCAACTTTTTGACCTTCATCTAAGGTTTTAAAATCATTACTCTGGATGGCAGAGAAGTGAACGAACACATCTTTGCTACCATCAGCAGGAGAGATAAAACCAAAACCTTTATCGGCATTAAACCATTTTACTAAACCAGTCATTTTATTAGACATAGAGATACTTCCTTCAATTATTTTTGATTGCCGCCATAGGCGAGCGGATAGGCTTGGGTACAACTTATGGGGCACTTAGAAGGAATTTCGCGGAGAAGAGGTATCTGTCTGATAACGCTAATACGGAGAACTGCTTTACTAAAACTGCTTGCATAAATGTTACTGTCAACCGGGTACTGCTTATTACTTTATTTGGGGAGCTGGCTACACTGCTCGGGTCTGGCCGTCATCGCTATCGGCAGCCTACTCCCCTAATCACGCTGTATTACAGAGCGACTACGTTTACCGCTGATGGGCCTTTAGCGCCGTTCTCAATAGAGAACTCAACTTTTTGACCTTCATCTAAGGTTTTGAAATCATTGCTCTGGATGGCAGAGAAGTGAACGAACACATCTTTGCTACCATCAGCAGGAGTGATGAAACCAAAACCTTTACCAGCGTCAAACCATTTTACTAAACCAGTCATTTTATTAGACATAGGGATACTTCCTTCAATTATTTTTTGCCACAATAGTGAGGCGAACGTGGTCTGTTTTTCAGAGGGTAACTTACTTAGGCACTTAGGAGGAGACTCACGGAGAAGGGATATCTTTGGATATGCTTTAACTGAGGACTGCTTTACTAAAACTGCTTTCATAAGGTCTGTGTTCCAAACCGATGAGGCTATTTAACCACAACACATTCCCTGTGGCAACCTAATATTTGACTACCATAGCCAGTGTCAATGGTTTTTTCATCTGCTCTGATGTGCGAGTATAATTTTTTATTTTACTAAACAACTGGTTATACCGACAATAGTTGTTGCTAAATTGTAGGATATTTTTGTGTTAGCAAGCTAAAAGCCGGAGGCAAAAACCCCCGGCGGGTGAATTTAGCGAGGAGAAACTGTTACTGTGCCGCTACGATCACTGGCAATCATGACGCGTTGACCCGCGCTGAAACGCGTTGGCCCTTGTGCCTGTACGACGACGATGTTGCTGCCATCATCTCGGCGAATTTCCAGTTGTACGCCTTCACTACGGTTCATGGCGCTTTGCACGCCCTGACCTGCCATACCACCAGCTACCGCACCACCTGCCGTTGCCAGACTATTACCACGGCCACCACCAATAGTGTTACCCAAGAAGCCCCCGACCACCGCACCACCAATGGCCCCGGCCACATTATTTTCACTGCCACCTTGAATGGTGACTGGTCGTGCGGAGACTACCGTACCGTAGGTTACCGTCTGTACTTGTCGTGCCTGAGAGGCAGTAAAAGTATCACCAGACGCCGTTCTGTTGTTAGCACATCCACTTAATACAGTCGCTGTAAGCGCTACGGCAATGACCAGTTTATTCATAATCAAACCCCTATTATCGGTACAAATCAGACTTCGTCAGCAATACCCTTCCTACTTGACGTTACAGCGGTGCCGTTTTGCTGTAACGCCCAATATGTTGAGTATAGATAGTTGTTAATAATGACTATAGCGTGAGAACGATTAATCTGAGGAAATAAATATGATCGCAGTGTATATAGGCGGAGTTACCGCATGCCGAGCATGGGGCATTTATGGCGTGAACCCGCAGGGGGCAAACAGGGGGCGTAATAAAAAAGGCGCGCTCCGTGTGGAGTACGCCTTTTTAAACAACAAGTTAACCGACTAGTATCAGTTCATGCCGTATTTTTTCAATTTCTTACGCAGCGTGCCACGGTTGATGCCCATCATCAGGGCAGCGCGGGTTTGGTTGCCACGGGTGTATTGCATCACCATGTCCAACAATGGCTGTTCAACTTCAGCCAGTACCAACTCATACAGGTCACTCACATCCTGACCATTCAGTTGAGCAAAATAGTTCTTCAGTGCTTGTTTAACCGAGTCACGCAAAGGCTTTTGAGTCACCTGATCTTGTGAATTTACGGTTGCAACGGTCAGTACGTCAGAATTTACGCGTTGTTCGAACATAGTTCTGTCAGCTCTTTTTTCTGTTTACGCAAGATTTTCGAAATATGCCTCCAACGCCTCCAGCTGTTCGCTGGCATCCTCAATGGCGTTGAATGTGCGCCGAAACTGGTCGTTAGGGGCATGCTCCTGGAGATACCAAGAGACGTGCTTACGTGCAATACGAAATCCCTTGCCTGGACCATAAAAGTCGTGCAATTCCCGTATATGCCCGTTTAACAAGCGCTGCACTTCGCCAAGTGGCATCGGTGGCAGCAACTCCCCAGTGTCCAGATAATGCTGGATTTCCCGGAAGATCCAAGGTCTTCCCTGAGCGGCACGTCCTATCATCAGAGCATCAGCTCCAGTGTAGTCGAGCACCGCTCTGGCTTTATGCGGGTCAGTGATGTCGCCATTCGCGATAACGGGAATGGAAACAATCTGCTTAACTGCCCGAATGCTGTCGTATTCCGCTTCACCATTAAACAGGCAAGAACGGGTTCGGCCATGAATCGTCAGGGCTTGTATACCACAATTTTCGGCCAGTTGGGCAATTTCTATACAGTTACGGTGTTCGGTCGACCAACCAGTTCTGATCTTCAGCGTTACTGGCACATCTACCGCATTGACCACTGCGGAGAGGATTTGTTTAACCAAATCAGGATGTTGCAATAATGCAGATCCTGCCAGTTTGCGGTTCACTTTCTTGGCTGGACATCCCATATTGATGTCGATGATTTGTGCACCATTAGCCACATTGATTCTGGCTGCTGCTGCCATCTCATCTGGATCGTTACCGGCAATTTGCACGGTACGAATACCAGGCTCATCGCTATGAACCATACGCAAACGCGACTTATCCGTCCGCCAGACCTCAGGATTCGAGGAGAGCATTTCAGATACCGTCATCCCAGCCCCCATGCCATGACATAGCGCTCTGAAGGGGCGGTCTGTTATACCAGCCATCGGGGCGGCAATCAGGCAATTTGTAAGCTGGAAGTGTCCAATACGCATAGACAAAGAATGACCACACTGTGTCCGTAAGGGCGCGTATATTACGCATTTTTGCGCTCAGATGAAAGGCCAAACTTTGACCAATTGATGAAAAAAGAGCGATAAAATACCCATTAAACTTGGCTAATTAATTATTTATTCATATATAACATGATGTTAACTTGAATTGATTAATTTGTGCGCTTAAGGATTTTCTACTAAACATCACAATTATCGACAGGTTATGCCTCATCAGCCTGGTCGAAAGTGCTGATTTATTCATCAAATCAATGATAAAGCACAGATAGAAATGAGTCAGACCTCTCATTTCAGTTAAAAAAAGAGTGTAGTGAATTGCCGGGAATGCTAACTCAGCAGGGGGGATAGTCCCTGCTATGGCGTAGCAGCCTTAGCAGGGGAGTCAGTTTTGCGTGCTTACTGCTTGATACCGGTAATACGGCACCATTCTTCTTTCTCTGCCACGGGATCGAGGGTGAATTTATCCTCATAAGCCTGCGCGACGCCCAGTGCCTGGGTTGCCAGTACGCCAGATAACCCCAAATGACCGCCCGCGACCGGGAGTACGCTAATCAGTGGAGCCAGCTCGCGCAAGGGGCCAGCCAGAATATTGGCGACCACCACATCGGCAGATAAGTCTGCTGGCTGGTCTTTGGCAAGATACAGCTCCAGACGCTCTGAAACGCCGTTACGCTGTGCGTTATCACGACTGGCCTGAATGGCCTGCGGATCGATGTCGATGCCAATAGCGCGCGTTGCACCGAGTTTTAGCGCGGCAATTGCCAGGATGCCAGAGCCACAACCGAAGTCGATAACGGTTTTACCGTCCAGGCTGAGGCTATCGAGCCATTGCAGACACAATGCGGTGGTTGGGTGGGTACCCGTACCAAATGCCAAACCAGGGTCCAGCATCACGTTGACCGCTGTTGGGTCCGGCACATCACGCCAGCTCGGGCAGATCCACAAGCGTTCACCGAAACGCATCGGATGGAAATTATCCATCCATTCACGTTCCCAATCTTTATCTTCCAACTGCTCAATCTTATGGATAAAGCCTTTACCGAGTTGCGGGTTGTATTCCAGCATGGCGATCACTGCGGCCATATCCGTTTCAGCATCGTACAGGCCAATCACATCAGTATCGCCCCACAGACGCGTTTCCCCTGGTAGCGGCTCAAACACCGGATTATCGTGGGTATCCTGAAACGTGACTGACACCGCGCCACTTTCAATCAATGCGTCCCCAAGGGATTCGGCCTGATTGCCAGTGGTGTTTAATTTTAGTTGAATCCAAGGCATAACTTTTCTCTCAAAAGCTCAATCCCCTTCATCTTTCAAATCGCAGGGGTGTTGGCTGTGCTCACGCACCCGAATCACTTGACTGTGTAAGCTCATCGGGATGCCCTCGCTTGCCGCCTTCCTGCATTTTGAAATCTATTGGGTATATAATTGAGCTGATATAAATTAATCGTTTCTAATCAGCGCTAACTACCACGGGCTGTCGTGCCCGCGCTCTGTCGCCAAACTGATTACCGATATAAAACGCCAGCAGATTAAGCACCAGTGACGGCACTATCGGGTGCAGACCGGCTATCTTAATATTGAAACTGGCCAGTACCGTATAGCATACCGCACCGACAATCATAGAGCTAAGGGCACCATGAGCATTGGCTCGCTCCCAGTACAGCCCTAGCACCAATGGCCAGAGGAATACGGCTTCCAGGCCACCAAAGGCCAACAGATTCAGCCAGATAATCATTTCTGGCGGCCGCCAGGCTGCAAGTAACAGTAACAGCCCAAGAATAAGCGTTGATAAGCTGGAAATACGCGCCAACTTGCGTTCATTCTTCAACTCTTCCGGCCGCAGATTGAGATATAAATCTTTCACGATGGTTGCAGACGATTGCAGCAACTGGGCATTGATGGTCGACATAATCGCCGCCATGGGTGCCGCCAGAAAGATCCCGGCGGCAAAGGGCGGTAACACTGTGATCATCAGTGTCGGGATCACCTGATCGGGGATCTTCAAGTCCGGCAGGATCGCCCGGCCCAATGCGCCAGCCAAATGCATGCCGAACATCAGGATTGCGACCACAATGGTGCCGATGATAATGCCACGGTGTACCGCTTTGCTATCACGATACGAAATACAGCGCACGGCAGTATGTGGCAGGCCAATCACGCCAAAACACACCAGGATCCAGAACGAGGCCATAAACGGCAGATCAAGGATCTTCTCACCACCTTGCGGTGAAACTAGCGCTGGATCAATATGTTGTAGTGTATCGATGGCTTTATGCAGCCCACCTGCGGCATGGATCACCGCCACAAGCAGTAAAATAGTGCCGATCAACATCACCAGCCCTTGCAAGGCATCGTTCAATACACTGGCGCGGAAACCACCAAAAGAGGTATATAGCGCGATACTGATACCAAATATTAATAAGCCGGTATCGTAAGGAATGCCCGCTGCGGTTTCCAGCAAACGTGCACCACCAATAAACTGCACGGTCATGGCACCGACAAATGCCACCAACAAGCTGATACTGGCCAACCACACCAGTAACCGGCTTTGATAGCGGGCATACAGCATATCGTTGAGGGTCACGGCATTATAGCGGCGTGCCAGAATAGCGAACTTCTTGCCCAGAACACCCAGTGACAGCCAGACCGCAGGTAACTGGATCATCGCCAATAACACCCAACCAAGGCCATATTTATAGGCAGCACCCGGCCCGCCAATAAATGAACTGGCACTGATATAAGTGGCGGTCAGGGTCATTGCCAGTACGAATCCTCCCATCGAGCGGTTGCCGATAAAGTATTCGTTTAGAAAACTTCCGGTTTTTTGGCGGGTATAGGCATAAATTGATAAGCCAAATACCATTGCCAGATAGCCCACCAATGGCAGGACAACATCAGTTTGCATTATCATCCTCCAGCGAGATATCGCGGAAGACGAAACGCACCATCAGAGCGCACAGCACAATAAACACCAGTGGCAGCGCAATACAGGCGGCTTCAAACCAAGCCGGGAGGCCAGTCATGCCGGGGATATTACCGGGTAAATACGCAGTCAATATCCAGCCAGCCAGATAAGCCAATGTTAAACCAAAGGCCCAGCGCGCTTCTTTGTGAGCTTGTATGAATCTTGTTTCCATTGTTCTCCCCATACCCTTTGTACTTGGCGCGACAGCGTTGTTAGCCGCTCTCACCCACCCGAATCACTGACGTGAGTCAGCTCATCGGGATGTGTTCGTTTGCTGCCTAGCTGTCACACCAATTACTGTGGGTAATAATATCTTTGTACTTGGCGCGACAGCGTTGTTAGCCGCGCGCGCTCACCCGAATCACTGACGTGAGTCAGCTCATCGGGATGTGTTCGTTTGCTGCCTGGCTGTCACACCCATTACTGTGGGTAATAATATCTTTGTACTTGGCGCGACAGCGTTGTTAGCCGCGCTCACTCACCCGAATTAACTTATCGGATTTCATTAGATTGCCGCTTGACTACAACACCAATAACTTCAGATAGATAAGTCGAAATAAAATTTCAAAAGAAAAAAGACCGGTGATTAACCGGCCTTGATATAAAAGACTAACAGCATGAAGAACAAAATATCAGGTTTCTTGTAACCCGAGTTTTTTCTCCAGATAGTGGATATTGGTGCCACCGTGCTGGAAGTTTTCGTCGTTCATGATGCGCTGCTGTAACTCAACATTGGTTTTGATACCGTCGATAATGAGTTCTGCTAGCGCATTTTTCATGCGAGCAATTGCCACGTCACGGTTTTCACCGTAAGTGATCAGCTTGCCGATCATGGAGTCATAATATGGCGGCACAGTATAACCGGCATAAATATGAGACTCCCAACGCACACCAAAACCGCCCGGCGCATGGAAACGGGTAATTTTACCCGGACTTGGCAGGAAGGTATTCGGGTCTTCGGCGTTGATACGGCATTCCACGGCGTGGCCGTGTACCTTCACTTCATCTTGTTTGATGGAGAGAGGTTGGCCCGCAGCGATACGCAGTTGTTCTTTGATCAAATCCACACCGGTGATCATTTCGGTAACCGGGTGTTCAACCTGAATACGGGTGTTCATTTCAATGAAATAGAACTCGCCGTTTTCATACAGGAACTCGAAAGTCCCCGCACCACGATAGCCGATCTCTACACAGGCTTTCGCGCAGCGTTCACCGATATAACGGCGCAATTCGCTGGTGATACCTGGTGCTGGTGCCTCTTCAACCACTTTCTGGTGGCGGCGCTGCATAGAACAGTCACGTTCAGCCAGATAAATAGCATTACCCTGACCGTCAGCCAAAATCTGAACTTCGATATGGCGTGGGTTCTCAAGGTACTTTTCCATATAAACCATGTCGTTATTGAAAGCTGCTTTGGCTTCCGCACGCGTCATGTTGATGGACTGCTCGAGATCTTTATCATGACGAACCACACGCATGCCACGACCACCACCACCGCCTGATGCCTTGATAATGACCGGGTAACCGATACGTTTGGCAAAGGCTTTATTCTTGGTAGTGTCGTCAGTCAATGGGCCGTCAGAGCCAGGTACGCAAGGTACACCAGCTTTCTTCATCGCGCTTATTGCTGAAACTTTATCACCCATCAGGCGAATAGTTTCGGCACGCGGGCCGATAAAGATGAAACCTGAACGTTCTACCTGTTCGGCAAAATCAGCATTTTCAGACAGGAAACCATAGCCGGGGTGAATAGCCACCGCGCCGGTGATCTCAGCAGCAGAAATGATTGCCGGGATGTTCAGATAGCTTTTAACAGAAGGCGCGGGACCAATACAAACAGTCTCGTCAGCCAATAACACATGTTTAAGATCACGATCCGCGACAGAGTGAACTGCCACAGTTTTGATCCCCAGCTCTTTACAAGCTCGCAGGATACGCAGCGCAATCTCACCACGGTTAGCGATTACGATTTTATCAAGCATGGAACGCCTCGTTACTCGATGACGACAAGAGGCTCGTCGAATTCAACCGGCTGACCGTTTTCAACCAGAATGGCTTTTACAGTACCGGATTTATCTGCTTCGATTTGGTTCATCATTTTCATCGCTTCAACGATGCAAAGAGTGTCACCAGCAGAAACTTTCTGACCTACTTCAATGAAGGCTTTAGCATCCGGGCTCGGGGTGCGGTAGAAGGTACCGACCATTGGGGAGCGCACGATATGGCCACTGATTGCTGCTGGTGCAGCCGCTTCAGCAGGTGCTGGTGCAACGGCGGCAGCCAGTGCGGGCTGTTGCTGTGGTGCAGCAAAAGCATATGGCTGTTGCATCATTGGGTAGTTTGGTGCGGCGGGAGCACGACTGATACGTACTGACTCTTCGCCTTCTGAGATTTCCAGTTCTGAAATGCCGGACTCTTCAACCAGTTCGATCAGTTTCTTAATCTTACGAATATCCATGAGTGTGATTCCGTACTCTTTGTGTGTTGCAATTATACCCATCATATTTCACGTTGCATGTGTGTTGACTGCCTTCGTTCACCCCGTCACTTTTTAGTCAGTTCATGGGATTCGCTCAGTTGCCGCCTTACTGCAACTCGAATTATTTCGGGTCTAGTTGGATTTTGACAAGCGATTTACCGCTGCCTGTAAAGCAAAGTTGTAGCCATCTGCGCCAAGTCCACAGATTACGCCAACTGCAATATCAGAGAGATATGAATGATGACGGAAAGGCTCCCGGGCATGCACATTAGACAAGTGGATCTCGATAAACGGGATCTGTACACCTAACAATGCATCACGCAGTGCCACGCTGGTATGCGTAAACGCTGCTGGGTTTATCAGGATAAAATCGGTATTACCCCGTGCCTGATGAATTCTATCGATCAGCGCATGCTCTGCATTTGACTGCAAATGGGACAGCGCCACATCCATTCCCTGGGCTTGAATCTCTAACTGGCTGACAATCTCAGCCAATGTGGTGTAACCGTACTTTTCCGGTTCACGCGTTCCAAGCAGATTCAGGTTAGGGCCATTCAGAAGCAAAATGTGAAACTTATCCGACATTGTGCTGGTATCTCCGGCAATTAGTCCATCATCGTAAAAAATAACCTGATGTCACCGATTTGTCACCTTTTTACGACGAATTTGATACTGCGATCGGCACTAAGGTCGGGCATTATAATGATATCGTAGCAATTAGCAGCTAAATACTGGTCTTATCAGCGAAGATATTCAATAAAAAAGAGTGCGAACTGTGCGTTCAGCATTATTTATGACGGGGAGAATCATGATAAGTTCCGGCCACTAACGGCACCATTGCCGAAATTTTTTATAGCGTAGTGCCAGCAATATAACCGCCACCACGGCGTAGATAATCGGCAGTGGCGAAAGCGTTTTAACCGACCAAAGATAATGAATTGGCGCAAGGATGGCGACAACATACACCAGATTATGCAGTTTTTGCCAGTTGGGTCCCATTTTCCGTTGCGCCCACAAGGTAGAGGTGACGGCCAGCGACAGTAACAATAGCCAACTGATAATCCCCAATGTGAGATAGGGGCGGGTAACCAACTCGCGCCCCAGCAGGCCAATATTGCTCAGCCCCAGTTCCAGCAAAGAGTAGCTGACTAAATGCAAGGTTCCCCAGGCAAAGCACCATAAACCTAATAACCGGCGGCAGCGGATCAAGAGGGGTTGTTTACCATAACGCGCCAGCGGTGTGACGACTAAAGTGGCTAACAACAGTTTCAATGTCATGCGGCCGGTAAAATGCTGAATATCTTTGGCGGGGTCGGCACTGAACCAACCCTGATTAACCGATAAAATCAGCCACAGAAAAGGTAGCGCTGCCGCCAGCCAGATAGCCACTTTTAACCATTTAATCTGCTGTAGACTCAGGCGCATCAGAAATTCACTCGTAGATCCAAACCGCGGTAGAGGGATGCAACTTGGTCCGCATAACCGTTAAACAGCAACGTAGGTTGGCGCTGCACATCAAGGATACCGCCGGAGCCGATAAAGCGTTCTGTGGCTTGCGACCAACGCGGATGGTCGACATGGGGGTTCACATTGGCATAAAAACCGTATTCGTTAGGCGCACTGAGGTTCCAGGTAGTGGGCGGCTCATCATGAGTCAGGCGAATATGAACGATAGATTTTATCCCTTTAAAGCCATATTTCCACGGCGTGATAAGCCGCAGCGGAGCACCATTTTGCGGTGGCAGGGCTTTGCCATACACACCCAGGGTCATGAAGGCGAGTGGATGCATAGCTTCATCCAGTCGTAAGCCTTCGACATACGGGTATTTTAGCCCGCCGCCAATAAAACGGTCCTCTTGTCCCGGCATCTGATCCGGGGCGTAAAGTGTTTGAAATGCGACATAGCGGGCATTACTGGTTGGTTCAACCAGCTTGAGCAGTTTCCCTAACTCAAAACCAATCCACGGCACCACCATGGACCAGGCTTCGACGCAGCGCATGCGATAAATGCGTTCTTCCAGCGGGAAGCGTTTTATCAGGTCATCGATATCCAGTGTCATTGGTTTAGCCACATCACCGTCGATACGTATCTGCCAGCCTTCGGTTTTCAGCGTGCCAGCATTGGCGGCGGGATCAGCTTTATCCAGACCAAATTCGTAGAAGTTATTGTAACCAGTCACTTTTTCTTCTGGCGTCATCGCCAGATCGGGGTGGTACACCGTTGATTTGGTAAACGTCAATGGCTTGCCTGACGGGGCTTTAGGGCGATCATTGCCTTTAAACCAGGCCAGTAGATCTGCCTGTGCCGATGTGGGTAACGCCAGTGTGGCAGCCGTGATCCCCAGTGCCTGTAATACTTTGCGGCGCTGGTAAAAAATACTTTCCGGCGTGACGTCAGCTTCGGTCAGTTTGCGTGGTTTGGTACTGCTGCCACTGAGACTGTTTTTTGAATGAGATAAAAAGTTGCGCATAGACCTACTCCATCGGGCAGGGGAGTCATACTGACCGTTATGGTATTAATCATGGCGGCTTATGGGCACAAGTGCGAGGGGGCTGAGAAAAATATGAAATTTCTGAGTGAGAATGGAGTGATAGGACCGGGTGGCCGCAATATCCACCCGGTGACTTTTGCAAAATAAATAATTAGCGAACTTTAACCAACGTCCGGCCAGTGACTTCATTCGCCAGCAGGCGTGCGGCGATAGTTGGCGCATCTGCCAGCGTGATGGATTGCGATGCTTGCTGATAGAAACTGTCGGGTAAGATTTTCAGCAACCGCTGCCAGGCTTGCTGGCGGCGCGGTTGAGGTGTCATCACCGAATCCACGCCTTGTAAACGCACGTTGCGCAGAATAAATGGCATCACAGTGGTGGGCAGCGTGTAGCCACCCGCCAATCCACAAGCGGCAACGGTGCCGTTGTAATTCATCTGTGCCAGCACTTTAGCCAGCAATTTGTCGCCGACAGTATCAATTGCACCGGCCCACAACTGTTTTTCCAGTGGGCGTGGCGCATCAAGATAATCATTGCGCGAGAGCACCCGCTGCGCACCGAGACTTTTCAAATAGTCACTGTTACTGTCACGACCTGAGATTGCCGCAATCTGGTAACCGAGCGCCGACAGTAAGGCAATTGCGGTGCTACCTACGCCACCGCTGGCTCCGGTGACCACCACTTCGCCACTTTCGGGGGTAACGCCGCCGTCTTCCAATGCCATGACGCACAACATGGCGGTGAACCCTGCGGTACCGATAATCATGGCTTTTCTTGGCTCCAACCCTTCAGGCATGGGAACCAGCCAATCGCCATTCACACGCGCTTGCTCGGCTAAACCGCCCCAATGATTTTCGCCCACCCCCCAGCCAGTCAGTAACACTGACTGACCGATATGAAAACGTGGGTCCTCACTGCTGTGAACCGTGCCAGCAAAATCAATACCCGGCACCATAGGGAATTCGCGGATAATCTTCCCTTTGCCGGTGATGGCTAGCGCGTCTTTATAATTCAGGCTGGACCAATTGACATCAACCGTGACATTACCGGCTGGCAATTGCGAGGGCGATATTTCACGCACTTCGGCGACAGTACGGCCTTCAATTTGATCAAGTACCAGTGCTCGCATGTATCACTCTCCCGATATATCTTTCTGCAACGCCAATGACGTTGGGTATATACCCGCCATACTTCAAGTTGCATGTGTGTTGGCTGCCTTCATGCAACTCGAGCTATTTAGTGTATAAATTGTGAATAATTCAAAAAAGGGATGGGTTAAGAGTGAGCTAATATAGCGGTAACAGCAACCTTCTGGCCTGATCAAGAACAAAAATCAATTCATTGATTTTTATCATGGCTATCCTTTGAAGAGGGATTGATTGAAAAGCAGGGAAAAAGGCGAAAATATTGTGTTATTGTCGCATTATGAAGTAAAAAGTCAGTTTTATAGCCTATTTTTGTCATATAGTGTGCTCCTCAAGGGACATGAGGATTTTTCTTCACTTAATTGCGCTTCGCAAGGCTAAGGGATGCAATTTACAACCAAACTTTCTGCGTTTATGACGCTACTAGTGGTCTCGGCTATGTGCTTGGTGCTACTGGGTAGCACGGTAAGTTTCTTCTATTTATGCCAGAAAAAAATGGAGCACCGTCTCCAAAGTATCGTGACAGCTTATGATCAGTCGCTTCTGCTGCAACCGGCGGATAAAGCGCGCGAGTGGTTGCCTATCATGATGCGAACTATCGGTGTGGTGGAGCTCAGCGTCCAAGATCAAGACCGCACGCTGTATCATCTCAAATTCCCTGCAATTTATACGCCTTGGAATAGCGGAAGTAGATACCGCAACATGGTGGTACCGATGCTGCATCAACCTGGGGCATCGATGCATTTCACCTATATTGACCCCTTGAACAGCTATACCCGCTCTCTTTATGCTGCGGCCGTTTTATCGCTGGTGGTTATAGTGATTGCCATGGCGCTATTGCTGAGTTTCCGCTGGTTGCGTGATCAAACCGCAGGGCAGGAAAAACTTGAACGGCGAGCAAGGCGTATTCTTAACGGCGAACGTGAATATGCTATCAGTAGCGACGGGCATGAATGGCCGCCTTGTGCCAGTCGTGCCATTGACCGGCTATTGGCCGAGTTGATGGAAGTGAGGGAGGAGCGTAACCGTGTTGATACGCTTATTCGCACTTTTGCGGCACAAGATGCCAAAACCGGTCTCAGCAATCGCCAGTTTTTTGATAATCAACTGACTACCCAACTGGAGGAAGAGGGTGCCCATGGGATAGTCATGATGGTGCAGTTACCTGATTTTGAAAGTTTAAATGAAACTGATGATCATCAGCAGGTACAAGAACTGATGCGGTCGTTGATTAACCTGCTTTCTTCTTTTGTTGCCCGCCATCCCTCGGCGTTACTGGCGCGCTACCATCGTAGTGATATCGCGATTTTGTTGCCCCATAAAACGCTAAAAGATGCGGATGTTATGGCTGCTCAATTGGTTCATGCGGTTGGGGCGTTACCTGACCCTCATGTTATTGACCGCGAATCATTGCTGCATATGGGGATTGTGGCGTATCGCAGTGGGGAGTCAGTTGAACAGATTATGGATAATGCTGGACAAGCGACCAAAAATGCGGCGATGTATGGGGGGAATGGCTGGTATGTATTCGATACTCAAGTGTCAGAAAAAGGGCGTGGTAGTGTCAAATGGCGCACTTTACTGGAGCAGACGCTGGCTAACGGCGGGCCAAGGCTTTATCAGAAGCCGGTGATTACTGTTGACGGTAAAATTCATCACCGTGAAATAATCAGCCGTATCTATGATGGTGAGCAAGAGTTGTTAGCCGCTGAATATACACCATTAGTGCAATTGCTTGGCCTAGCGGAGCGTTACGACCGTCAAAAAATTGATCGGATAATTCCTTTATTAGCTTTATGGCCGGACGAAACTCTGGCATTTTCTATCTGCGTTGATTCATTATTGCAGCGTTCTTTTCAGCGTTGGCTGCGTGATACGCTATTACAATGCAGAAAGTCTGATAGAAAGCGAATTATCTTTGAACTTGCAGAGGCAGATGTGTGTCAACATATCGACCGAATCCGTCCGATGATGCGTTTATTGCTCGGTGTGGGCTGCAAGGTGATGGTGTCGCAGGCCGGATTAACGGTTGTTAGCACCTCTTACATCAAATCGCTACGGGTTGAAATGATTAAACTTCATCCTGGGTTAGTAAGAAGCATTAATTTACGTTATGAAAATCAGTTGTTTGTGGAAAGCCTGACGGGTGCCTGTGCGGGGACGGATACAAAAGTTTTTGCCGCAGGAGTGCTTACCCGTGAAGAATGGCAAACGCTGAAGGATAAGGGGATTTACGGTGGACAGGGCAATTTTTTTGCTCTGCCAACGCTTTTGAACCCCGGAAAGAAAAAATATTCGTATTAGGGCTATGTTTAGCCTGATCGTTGAGCAAAAATTAACGTAGAATGTGCCAGTCATTTCCGTAAATCGTTGGTGGGCGCTTACTTCCGACGAGAATCAGGTTAAATGTTAGATTTTATGTGCTGTGTTACGCCGGTCGTTACGCAGAATCTGTGTTGTGTGGAGGGTTTATTCAACCTTTTCAAGCGACATAAGTTCTGAGTGGAGCGAGATGTCAACAACGCAGCTACTTTTTCACCGAATCAGGACGTTTTTGCGCCTTGTCGCTGCTTCGTGTGGTTGGTAAAGTAGGCGGATTTTATTTTCCGCCCCCAGCTTGCAGGATTATCCTTTCGTTATGTTTAAGAAATTTCGTGGCATGTTTTCCAACGACTTGTCCATCGACTTGGGTACCGCCAATACCCTTATTTATGTTAAAGGACAAGGCATTGTACTGAATGAACCTTCAGTGGTTGCTATTCGCCAGGATCGTGCCGGTTCACCAAAGAGCGTTGCGGCTGTGGGCCATGATGCTAAACAGATGCTTGGGCGCACCCCAGGCAATATCGCTGCTATTCGCCCAATGAAAGACGGCGTTATTGCCGATTTCTTTGTCACCGAAAAAATGCTGCAACACTTTATTAAGCAGGTTCACAGCAACAGCTTTATGCGCCCAAGTCCGCGTGTATTGGTGTGCGTACCGGTCGGGGCTACTCAGGTTGAGCGCCGTGCGATCCGTGAATCCGCTCAGGGCGCTGGCGCTCGTGAAGTGTTTTTGATTGAAGAGCCTATGGCTGCTGCTATTGGTGCCGGTCTGCCGGTTTCTGAAGCAACAGGTTCAATGGTCGTGGATATTGGTGGCGGTACCACAGAAGTGGCCGTTATCTCTCTGAACGGGGTTGTTTACTCTTCTTCTGTTCGTATCGGTGGCGACCGCTTTGATGAAGCGATCATTAATTATGTGCGCCGTAACTACGGTTCATTGATTGGTGAAGCGACTGCTGAACGTATCAAACACAGCATCGGTTCTGCTTATCCGGGTGATGAAGTTCTGGAAATTGAAGTGCGTGGTCGTAACCTTGCTGAAGGTGTGCCTCGTGGCTTTACACTGAACTCCAATGAGATCCTTGAAGCGCTGCAAGAGCCGCTGACTGGTATCGTTAGCGCGGTAATGGTTGCACTGGAACAATGCCCGCCAGAATTGGCTTCTGACATCTCTGAACGCGGTATGGTGCTAACCGGTGGTGGCGCATTGCTGCGTAATCTGGATCGCCTGCTGATGGAAGAGACCGGTATCCCAGTCGTAGTGGCAGAAGACCCATTGACCTGCGTCGCTCGCGGCGGTGGCAAAGCGTTGGAAATGATCGACATGCATGGCGGCGATTTGTTCAGCGAAGAATAATAGTCAGCCAAAAAGGAGGAGAACTAAGTCAGATGAATCGCTATCCATCTTACATAAGGTAAGAAGGGTTAGTTCGTCCGATTTAGCGCCTCCTTTTGTCGTCGAGGAATACGCATAATTTATGAAGCCGATTTTTAGCCGGGGTCCATCCCTGCAACTGCGACTGTTCTTTGCCATTCTTGCCGCTATTGTTTTGGTTATCGCTGATAGCCGGTTGGGCACGTTTGTCAAAATACGTACCTATATGGACACCGCCGTTAGCCCTTTCTATTTTCTGGCCAATGGGCCACGCAAAGTTCTCGACAACGTTTCTGAAACTCTGGCTACCCGTGAACAGCTAGAGCTGGAAAACCGTGCGTTACGCCAAGAGCTGTTGCTTAAAAATACTGACCTACAGTTGCTTGGGCAATTTAAGCAGGAAAATAACCGCTTACGTGAGTTACTCGGTTCTCCTTTGCGTCAGGATGAACAAAAAATGGTCACGCAGGTGATGTCCAGCGGGACAGACCCTTATAGTGATCAGGTGGTTATCGATAAAGGTTCTAACAACGGGGTATACGAAGGCCAGCCGGTTATCAGTGACCGTGGTGTCGTAGGCCAGGTTGTCGCGGTGAGTAAACTAACCAGCCGCGTATTATTAATTTGTGATGCCTCCCATGCGCTACCGATTCAGGTGCTACGTAATGATATTCGCGTAATTGCCGCAGGGAGCGGTTGTACCGATGATTTATTACTGGAGCACTTACCCAGCAATACAGATATTCGTGTTGGTGATGTATTAGTGACATCCGGGCTGGGTGGGCGTTTCCCCGAGGGTTATCCGGTCGCAGTGGTCTCTTCTGTCAAAGTTGATAACCAGCGGGCTTATACTGTGATTCAGGCTCGCCCAACCGCTGATTTACAGCGCCTGCGCTACTTGTTGCTATTGTGGGGGGCTGACCGTAATGGTGAGATGCCATTGCCGCCAACTGAAGTTCGCCGCGTAGCCAATGAACGACTGGCTCCGATGATGTCACAAGTGCTGCCTGCCGCAGATGCGATGGGGCCACCGGCACCACCGGCCGCTACGCCTACCACACCAACAGCAGTGACTGCGCCGGGAGTATCGCCATGAACCGTTACAGCAGCAATGGTCGTTGGGTTATCTGGTTATCCTTCCTGATTGCCATGGTGCTGCAAATTATGCCGTGGCCGGAACAGATTTATATGTTCCGGCCGTCATGGTTAGCATTGGTTTTAATCTACTGGGTGATGGCATTACCCCATCGAGTGAATGTTGGCACCGGCTTTGTCCTTGGGCTGATTATGGATCTTATTTTGGGTTCAACACTTGGGGTAAGGGCGCTGGCACTCAGTATTATCGCTTATCTGGTCGCTTTTAAGTTTCAACTATTCCGCAATATGGCACTGTGGCAGCAGGCGCTCATCGTGATGCTGCTTTCACTCACCATGGATGTCGTGGTGTTTTGGTCTGAGTTTTTAGTGATTAATGTCTCATTCCGCCCAGAAGTATTCTGGAGTAGTGTAATTAACGGTATTTTGTGGCCTTGGCTATTCTTGTTAATGCGTAAAATTCGCCGCCAATTTGCGGTGCAATAAGGACTTTAGACTCATGACCGCCCTGTATCTTGCCTCTGGCTCTCCGCGTCGCCGTGAATTACTGGCCCTGCTTAATGTCCCTTTTGAGGTACTGAAAACTGAGGTTGAAGAGCAACGCCATCCAGAGGAGAGTGCGCAAGAGTATGTCCGGCGCTTAGCGTTGGAGAAAGCTCAGGCAGGGGTAAAGGTCGCACCACAGGATCTGCCGGTATTAGGGGCCGATACCATTGTGGTGTTAAATGGGCAAGTTTTAGAAAAACCACGGGATAAAGCCGATGCGCAGCGAATATTGAGTGCGCTGTCCGGTCAGCAACATCAGGTGATCACTGCGGTGTCTCTGGCTGATCGGCAAGATGTGTTATCTGCCATGGTGGTGACAGATGTGACATTTCGTGTGTTATCCCAGTTGGAAATCAGTGACTATATTGCTACCGGTGAACCCATGGACAAAGCGGGCGCTTACGGTATTCAGGGGAAAGGTGGTTGTTTCGTCAGAACCATTACCGGCAGTTACCACGCCGTAGTGGGGCTGCCGTTGGTAGAAACCCATGAATTACTAAGTAATTTCATTGCGCTACGTAATGTGAGAGGAATACATGACAGCTGAATTACTGGTCAATATCACACCGTCTGAAACGCGAGTTGCCTACATTGATGGTGGCATCTTGCAAGAAATACACATTGAACGAGAAGCGAAAAGAGGGATCGTCGGTAATATCTACAAAGGTCGTGTCAGCCGGGTTTTACCGGGCATGCAAGCGGCGTTTGTCGATATTGGTCTGGATAAGGCCGCCTTCCTCCATGCCTCCGATATCATGCCCCACACCGAATGCGTGGCTGGGGATGAACAGAAAAATTTCAATGTGCGCGATATCGCTGAACTGGTGCGCCAAGGGCAGGATTTAATGGTGCAGGTGGTGAAAGACCCTCTTGGCACCAAAGGTGCACGTTTGACCACGGATATCACGTTACCTTCCCGCTATTTGGTACTTATGCCGGGAGCTGCCCATGTTGGGGTGTCGCAGCGAATTGAAAGCGAAGCAGAACGCGAACGCCTGAAAAAAACTGTGGCGGCCTACTGTGATGAACAGGGCGGTTTTATTATCCGTACTGCCGCCGAAGGAATTGGTGAAGAAGAGCTATCGGCAGATGCTGCCTTCCTCAAACGGCTGTGGACTAAAGTCCAGGAGCGGAAGAAGCGCAATATCACCAAATATAAGTTGTATGGCGAGATGGCACTGGCGCAACGCGTACTGCGTGATTTTGCCGGTGCGGCACTGGATAAAATCCGAGTCGACTCCAAGCTGACTTATGACCTGCTGGTGGAATTTACCAGTGAATACATTCCTGAGATGACCGCAAAGCTGGAGCTGTATGCAGGCAAACAGCCGATTTTCGATCTCTACGATGTCGAAAATGAAATTCAGCGCTCATTGGAACGTAAAGTTGAGCTAAAATCAGGTGGTTACTTGATTATTGATCAAACAGAAGCCATGACTACCGTGGATATCAACACCGGTGCTTTTGTGGGTCATCGTAATCTCGACGAGACGATTTTCAATACCAATATTGAAGCCACTCAGGCCATCGCCCGCCAGCTACGCATGCGTAACTTGGGGGGGATTATCATTATTGATTTCATTGATATGAGTAATGAAGAGCATCGTCGGCGTGTATTGCATTCATTAGAACAGGCATTGAGTAAAGATCGGGTAAAAACCAGTATTAATGGTTTCTCTCAGCTAGGCTTAGTCGAAATGACGCGTAAGCGCACACGAGAGAGCATCGAGCATGTTTTATGCAACGAATGCCCAACCTGCCGTGGCCGTGGCACCGTTAAATCGGTGGAAACCGTGTGCTATGAGATATTGCGTGAAATTGTCCGAGTGCACCACGCTTACGATTCTGATCGCTTCCTGGTTTATGCGTCTCCAGCGGTAGGAGAAGCACTGAAAGGTGAAGAGTCACATGCTCTGGCTGAAGTGGAGATCTTCGTCGGTAAGCAGGTCAAAGTGCAGATTGAACCACTGTATAACCAAGAACAGTTTGATGTGGTGATGATGTAAGATTTTCCGCTGCCATTCGTGCAGCGGATGGCAAGGAGAGATGTGTGAGGCGACTGCCCAGGATAATATTTGCGACAGGCGCCACAATGATTGTTGTGGTGGCACTGTTGGTCAGTGGGCTACGCATGATGCTGCCTCTCATCAACGACTATCGTCTGCAAATCGTGGCCAAGGTTCAGTCCATCAGCGGTATTCCACTGGAAGTGGGGTTCATGCAGGGATCGTGGGAACCGTTTGGCCCAACGTTGGAATTGCGCGATATTCACGCTAAATTGCCGAAAGCCGACTGGCAGGTGCAGCGGGTGACCCTTGCGCTTGATGTGTGGCAGTCACTGTTGCACTGGCGCTGGCAGTTCCGTGATATGACCTTCTATCAATTGCAGTTAGATTTGCACACTACGTTGGATATGCAGCAAAACAGCAGCCGCAATCTTGAAACGGGTAATCTTAGTGATATCTTCCTGCGCCAATTAGATCACTTTGATCTGCGTAATAGCCGTGTCTCATTTCTCACGCCTTCTGGTCCCCGCGCGGAATTAGAGATCCCGCAACTCACCTGGCTTAACTCCCTGAACCGGCATCGCGCCGAAGGGCAAATCAGCTTGTCGACCATTAATGGTCAGCACGGTGCGGTGCAGGTGCGGATGGACCTACACGATAATCAAGGCATCCTCAATAACGGCACGGTCTATATGCAGGCCGACAATATCGACCTGAAACCGTGGATCAGTCGCTGGCTGCGTACCAATACTGGGCTGGATAATGCAGAATTTAGCCTGGCGGCCTGGCTGAGTATCAAAAGTGGCGCGATTTACAGTGGTAATGTGCTACTCAGTGAGGGGCAGGCCAATTGGACTGTCGCGGGCAAATCACATCAGTTGGCAGTAGATAATTTTGTGTTGGAAGGCCGCCGTCAGGGTAATGGCTGGCAGATTGATGCCCCGCAGCTAAGTCTGAAAACCGATGGTCAGGCATGGCCTAAAGGGCATTTATCGGCACTGTGGTTACCGGAAAATACGCAGTTTATTGGCCCAGACCAATCTCAGGAATTACGCATTCGCGCCACTAATATTCAGTTGGAGCGGGTGGGGCCACTGTTACCGACCTTGTCACTTTTTACCCCAGAGCTAATGAACCGTTGGGCGGATTTACGGCCACAAGGGAATATCGATGCATTGGCATTGGACATTCCTATCAGCCAACCAGAAAAAACCCGTTTTCAGGCCAAATGGCACAATATCAGTTGGCAACACTGGGATTTGTTGCCGGGGGTTAATAATTTTGCCGGTGCGCTGAGTGGTTCCGCAGCGCTTGGGCGGTTGGATATCAATCTCAAAGACAGCACATTACCCTATGGTGATATGTTCCGCGCGCCGCTGGAGGTTAGTCAGGCCAGTGGTGCAGTCAACTGGCAGATTGATGATAAAGGCTGGGAACTGTGGAGTGACCAGTTAGATGTCAGAGCTAAATCGCTGTGGGGCAACGGCAGCTTCCGCTATCAGCAACCCGATAAAGGGCAACCGTGGCTGAAAATTCTGACCGGTATTCGCTTGTATGATGCGACCAATGCATGGCGCTATTTCCCTGAACCGCTGATGGGCAAGAAGCTGGTGGACTATCTGACCGAGGCGTTACAGGGTGGGCAGGTAGACAACGCAACACTTATCTATAATGGCAATCCTCATGATTTCCCTTATAAAAAGAAAGAAGGCCAGTTCCAGGTTTATGTGCCACTGCGTAACGCCACCTTCCAATTCCAACCAGATTGGCCTGCGTTAGAGAATTTAGCCATTGATCTTGATTTCCTCAACGAAGGTTTGTGGATGGATGCCCCTCACGCGATGTTGGGAAAGGTCACCGGCAGTAATATCAGCGCTATTATCCCCGACTATCTGAAAGAAAAGCTGTATGTCGACGCCGAAGTGGTTGGCGAAGGGCGCGATGTCCATGACTACTTTACGGAGACACCGCTGAATGATTCCGTGGCGCAAACGCTGGAAGAGCTGCAAGTCGGTGGTAAAGTTAGTGGGCGCTTACATCTGGATATCCCCTTGGAAGAGGGCCTTATTACCCATGCCAGCGGTGAAGTGACGCTCAACAACAACAGCCTGTTGGTGAAGCCATTGCAAAGCCAACTGGAAAACATCAGTGGCAAGTTCCGCTTTAACGATGGCAATCTCGCTAGCGATACCTTATCCGCGAACTGGTTTGGGCAGCCATTGGCGGTTGATTTCACTACACAAGAGCAACCAAAAAACTTTTTGGTGAATGTTGGGTTGGGTGGTGACTGGTTACCGGCCAAATTACCCGGTGTTCCCGCTGATGTAGCAAAATTGCTCAGTGGTAGCGCCAATTGGCAGGGTAAAGTCGCGGTGCAACTACCGAAAAATGGCAAGCCAGACTATAAAGTTGATGTGACGGCTGACTTGAAAAAAGTGAGCAGTCACTTACCTGCTCCGCTAGATAAAACAAGCGGTCAGGCATTACCCATGCATGTACAGGTGGTGGGTGGGCTGGAGGCGTTTACCCTCTCAGGCAGTGCTGGCAGCAACAATACGTTCAACAGCCAGTGGTTGTTGCAAAAAGAACAAGTAGAGCTGGCGCGGGCTATCTGGCAATCCGACAGTAAAAAAGTCCCGCCACTGCCGGAGGATAAAGGTTTGGTCCTCAAACTGCCGGCACTGGATGGCGAGAGTTGGTTGGCGTTGCTGGCACCGGAGTTTACCCGTGTCAGTGCACCTTTTAGCTCATCAGCGCCACCAAAAATAAAAGGCAGTGCATCCAATGTCACGCTTCCTCCCCGGCTGACCTTACAGACGCCACAGCTTTTGGTCGGTGGGCAGGCCTGGCACCAACTGACACTGCTGATTGAACCATTATTAACCGGTACTCAGGTCACGGCAAAAGGTCAGGAAGTGGATGGTAGCCTGCTGATGGCCGAACATGGGCCATGGCGTGCCGATATTAATTATCTTTATTACAACCCGCAATGGACCACGCACGAAGCACAAGATCCTCTGGCGCAAGCTGCGTTGCAGGAGCCACAAGCTCCCAGTAAGATTTCGTTCCGTGATTGGCCTGCGCTGCAATTACGCTGCAAATCCTGTTGGATTTTGGGGCAGAATGTCGGGCGTATTAACGCTGATCTGACACCGCAAGGCTCGGTGCTGGTGTTAACTAACGGCTTGATTGAGGCTGGCAATGGGCGGGCTAAAGTTTCCGGCGAATGGCAGCAAGACCGCAATGGTGATAAAACCGCGCTTAACATCGCGCTGAGCGGGCCGAAGATCGATGAAACCATTTCATTCTTCGGCCTGACAACACCGATAAAAGATGCCTCTTTTGATATCAATGCCGATGTTAACTGGCGCGGTGTTCCGTGGCAGCCACAGATTAATACCCTGAATGGGACATTAAAGAGTAGATTGGGCAGAGGCCAACTGAGTGATCTCGGTGGCGGGCGCGCCGGTCAGCTACTGCGATTGGTCAGCTTTGACGCACTATTACGTAAGCTCCAGCTTGATTTTAGTGATACGTTTAGTCGTGACTTTGCGTTTGATTCAATTCGGGGCACGGCCAATATTAAAGATGGTGTAATGCATACCAATGATTTAGTGGTGGATGGCTTGGCGGCCGATATTGCCATGAGTGGTAATGTTGACTTGGCTAAACGCCAGATAGCCATGGAAGCGGTTATTACACCGGATATTTCGGCCACCGTCGGTGTTGCGACTGCTTTTGCGATCAACCCGGTGATCGGGGCTGCGGTGTTTGCTGCCTCGAAGATTTTAGGACCATTATGGAGCAAGGTTTCGCTGATTCGTTACCAGATTACCGGTAGTTTGGATCAACCAACCATCCATGAAGTATTACGCCAGCTAAAGGAGAGTAAGGCGCCATGAAAAATGCCAATGTTGCATTATTGCAGTTATGCAGCGGTGAAAATACCCGTGACAATCTGGCTCAAATTGAGCAGCAGATCAAACAGTTAAACTCTGGTATTAAACTGGTTATGACGCCGGAAAATGCATTGTTATTTGCCAATGCCGCCTCTTATCGTCACCATGCCGAGCAACATAATGACGGGCCGTTGCAACAGCAAATTCGTGAGATGGCACGCCATTACGGGGTGTGGATTCAAGTGGGCTCGATGCCGATGATAAGCCGCGAATCACCGGATCTTATCACCACCAGTAGCTTGCTGTTTGATGATCAGGGCGAACTGAAAGCCCGTTACGACAAAATTCACATGTTTGACGTGGATATTAACGATACTCATGGCCGTTATCGTGAGTCTGATACCTATCAGCCGGGTGAACAACTAACGGTGGTTGATACGCCGGTAGGTCGCTTAGGCATGACGGTTTGTTATGATTTACGTTTCCCTGGCTTATTCCAGGCTTTGCGGGCGCAGGGGGCTGAGATTATTTCAGTGCCATCGGCCTTTACCAAAATGACCGGTGAAGCTCACTGGGAGATTTTATTGCGCGCACGGGCGATTGAAAACCAGTGCGTGATACTGGCTGCGGCACAGGTAGGGCGTCATGGCGCCACTCGCCGCACCTGGGGCCACACTATGGCGGTTGATGCCTGGGGTAAAATATTGGGGCAGAACCCAGATGCGGTTGCTGCCTTAAAAGTAAAAATTGAAACCACAGGTTTGAACATTATCCGTAATCAGATGCCGGTATTGCAGCACAATCGCTTCCTGCCGTCTCCGTTGCCGTCATCGCATAAACCATCATCTAATTAAAGAGTGAAAACTATGAGCCTCTCGTTTGTCAGTGAGCAGTTACTCGCTGCTAACAAGCTGAACCATCAGGACTTGTTCTCAGTATTGGGGCAGTTGGCTGAGCGCCGCCTCGATTACGCTGACCTGTATTTCCAGTCCAGCTATCACGAGGCCTGGGTGTTGGAAGACAGCATCATCAAAGATGGCTCTTACAATATTGATCAGGGTGTAGGCGTGCGAGCGGTCAGCGGTGAAAAGACCGGTTTTGCTTATGCCGACCAAATCACCCTGAATGCTTTGCAGCAAAGTGCTCATGCGGCACGCAGTATTGTGCGTGATAACGGTAACGGTAAAGTGCATACCTTGGGTGAAGTCGCCTATCAGGCGCTTTATCCACTGCTAGACCCGTTACAAAGCTTGTCTCGCGAAGATAAAATTGCGCTGCTCCATCGGGTAGATAAAGTGGCCCGTGCCGCCGATAAACGGGTGCAGGAAGTCAGTGCCAGCTTGACCGGTGTCTATGAGCAGGTTCTGGTGGCAGCCACTGATGGCACGCTGGCGGCAGATGTGCGCCCACTGGTGCGGCTGTCGGTCAGCGTATTGGTGGAAGACAACGGCAAACGCGAACGCGGTGCCAGCGGTGGTGGTGGCCGTTTTGGCTATGACTACTTCCTCGAAACTGTGGATGGCGAAGTGCGAGCTGATAACTTTGCCAATGAAGCGGTCAGAATGGCACTGGTAAATCTGTCGGCTGTTGCCGCCCCTGCTGGCGCTATGCCGGTAGTCCTAGGTGCAGGTTGGCCGGGTGTATTGTTGCACGAAGCGGTCGGTCATGGTTTGGAAGGTGATTTCAACCGCCGTGGCAGTTCAGTCTTCAGCGGCCAAATGGGTAAATTGGTCGCGTCAGAACTGTGTACCGTGGTGGACGATGGCACTATGCAAGGCCGCCGTGGCTCGCTGGCTATCGACGATGAAGGGGTGCCGGGCCAGTACAACGTGCTGATTGAAAACGGTATTCTGAAAGGCTACATGCAGGATAAGTTGAACGCGCGCCTGATGGGCGTTGCACCGACCGGTAATGGCCGCCGTGAATCCTACGCGCACTTGCCAATGCCACGCATGACCAACACCTATATGCTGGCCGGTAAATCGACACCGGAAGAGATCATCGCCAGTGTGGAATATGGCCTGTACGCGCCTAACTTTGGCGGCGGTCAGGTGGATATTACATCCGGTAAGTTTGTGTTCTCAACCTCCGAAGCGTACTTAATCGAGAAAGGTAAAATCACCCGTGCGGTGAAAGGTGCCACCCTGATTGGTTCAGGTATTGAAGCCATGCAGCAGATTTCGATGGTCGGCAACGATCTGGCGCTGGATAAAGGCGTCGGTGTCTGCGGTAAAGAGGGGCAAAGCCTGCCAGTTGGCGTCGGCCAACCTACTCTGAAGTTAGATAATCTGACGGTAGGTGGTACGGCGTAGGGGTTGTTAGTAGGATGCCCCGTTTAGTTCCCAACGGGGCATCCTATAGCTATGGTATATTCAACGATATCCCTGATATACCTCGGCCACCCGTTTAAAGTACTCAGTCAAATAGTCGATACAGACCTGAACTTTAAGCGGCATTTTATCTTTCTCGGTATAGAGTGCATATACTGGTCGCGGATCAGAATGGTATTTTTTAAACAGTATTTCTACCTCCCCGCGTTTAATTTCCTCTATTACCCACATTAACGGGGCGTAAGCGATACCCGCACCCGCGTTAAGCCAACGGATCATGGTTTGTGAGTCATTGGTGACAAAACGGCCCTGTGGCGATATTTGCGTGGTAATGCCTTCTGGTGCGATTAGCTCAAAGTTACTGTCTGGTCGCACGCTATATTCCAGCCAGGAGAAATTGGTCATATCACTGGGTTTTTCTGGCGTGCCATGTTGTGCTAAATAACTTTTTGCGGCGCAGACCACCATCGGCATAGAACCAAGGCGGCGTGAAAATAGCCCCGAATCCTGTAATGCACCAACGCGAATCACCACATCTAAACCATCGGCAATTAAATCCGGTGCCGGAATACCTGTGACCAGATTAACGGATAGGCCGGGATACTCTTTCAACATTTCTGCTGTCATCGTTGCCAGTACATTTTGTGCCATTGTTGATGAGCAGCCGATGCGTAAGGTTCCGGTCGGCGTGTTGTTAAAGGCATACAGTTGTTCATGGACCTCTTGTACTTCCTGCAACATGCGCCGACAACCCTGATAGTAAATTCGGCCTGCTTCAGTTAAACCAATACGGCGAGTACTGCGGTTTAGCAACTTAACATTTAGCTCGGTTTCCAGTTTTGACACTGTTTGGCTAATCGACGACACACTCATTTCTAACTGCCGTGCAGCGCCAGTGAAAGACCCACACTCAACCACCTTGGCAAATACTGACATCCGTTTTAGTCTTTCCATGATTCACCCTGGGTTGATTGTTTACGCAGTTTTGATTGCTAACACTTGATTGTTAACTGTAGCTTAAAAGTGATTTAGATCACACATCGTAGATAAGGTGATAATAAGCAGGCTAATATACTGCTGTCGGGAGAATCGTTTTAGGTTTGAAAGCCACGCAGTTGAAGTGTTATCTCGCCTCGCTAAAGTTACAGTCATGTTTCTTAGTTAAGTTTAACCTATAAGTTAGTCTTATGGCTGGTTCACCGGCACCCTATAATAGAAAGGATCTACAGAATGACGTTGCTCCCGGTGATGGTGATATTTGGCCTCTCTTTTCCGCCAATATTTTTTGAGTTGCTCGTTTCGCTGGCGCTGTTTTTTGTTTTGCGCCGTGTGCTGCAACCTACCGGTATTTATGAGTTTGTCTGGCATCCGGCACTCTTTAATACCGCGCTGTATTGTTGCCTTTTCTATTTAATATCCCGTCTTTTTTCCTGAGGTCGCCGTGAGTACTTTTTCATTAAAAATAATCCGTATCGGCATCACCTTATTGGTGGTTTTACTGGCGGTTATCGCTATTTTCAAAGTTTGGGCTTTTTATACTGAATCACCCTGGACCCGTGATGCCAAATTTACTGCCGATGTGGTGGCTATCGCACCGGACGTCAGTGGTTTGATCACCGACGTGCCGGTAAAAGACAATCAACTGGTGCAGAAAGGGCAAATTCTGTTTGTTATTGACCAACCACGCTACCAGCAGGCGTTGGCTGAAGCCGAGGCCGATGTGGCCTATTACCAAACACTGGCGGCGGAGAAACAACGTGAGTCCGGCCGGCGGCAACGTTTGGGGATTCAGGCGATGTCACAAGAAGAAATTGACCAGTCCAACAATGGATTACAAACCGCCAGGCATCAGTTGGCAAAAGCTATCGCAGTACGGGATTTAGCCACACTTGATCTGGAACGCACCACCGTGCGTGCGCCTGCACAAGGCTGGGTGACGAATCTGAATGTTCATGTCGGGGAGTTTATTAACCGTGGTGCTACCGCTGTTGCACTGGTGAAAAAAGATACTTTCTATATTTTGGCCTATTTGGAAGAGACCAAACTGGAAGGCGTTAAAGCGGGGTATCGGGCGGAAATTACCCCACTGGGCAGCAACCGTATTTTGCACGGTACTGTCGACAGTGTCTCCGCCGGTGTCACCAACAGCAGCAGCAGTGTCGATAGCAAAGGGTTGGCGACGATTGACAATAATCTGGAATGGGTACGGCTGGCGCAACGAGTACCGGTGAAGATCCGTTTGGACAGTGAAGATCAACAGCATCCCTACCCCGCAGGGACGACGGCGACTGTGGTGATAACTGGGGCGACTGATCGCAACCCTAATCAGGCTTCACCGATTGTTAAGTTGATGCATCGCCTGCGCGAGTTTGGCTAAGATGACCAGCCCGACCTTTATTCGCCTGCGCTTTGCGTTCAAACTCAGCTTTGCCATTGTGGCCGCGCTGTTTCTGGGCTTTCATCTGCAATTAGAAACACCACGCTGGTCGGTGCTGACGGCCGCTATTGTTGCTGCTGGCCCGGCATTTGCTGCGGGCGGTGAGCCATTCTCTGGTGCGATTCGTCACCGAGGTTGGCTACGTATTATCGGGACATTCATCGGTTGTATCGGTGGTTTGGTTATCATCGTTCTGACTATCAGAGCACCGGTATTAACCCTGATGCTTTGCTGTTTGTGGGCTGGCGTTTGTACTTGGATCTCCTCACTGGTTCGGGTTGAGAACTCTTACGCATTTGGGCTGGCGGGTTACACCGCGCTGATTATCATTGTCACCACCGGTGAAACACCCTTACTGACACCACAGTTTGCGGTTGAGCGCTGTAGCGAGATTGTGCTGGGGATCGTCTGCGCGGTGATGGCGGATCTGCTGTTTTCACCACGGTCGATCAAGCAGGATATTGATCGTCTGGTCGATAAAGTGTTGGTAGATCAATATAAATTATTGCAGTTATGTATTCGTCCGGCAGAAAAAAACGATATCGATCGCGCCTGGAATGATCTGGTTAAAAATACCACGGCACTGAATGGGATGCGCAGCTACCTGATGATGGAATCTTCCCGCTGGCAGCGCTGCAACCGCCGCTTACGGGTGCTGCACACGGCATCATTAGCACTGATCACTCAAGCCTGCGAAACCTATCTGATATTGATCAATCACCCTGACTTACTCAGTGCTGAGCTGAAAGCGATGCTGAGTGAACCGGCAGAGACGCCGGCTGAAATTCATCAGCAGATGAAAAAAATGCGTCAATATATTGGCGGTAGCCACAGTGAGGCGATCCCTGCAACTATCAGCAGTTGGGTGGGGGCGGCGACGCGCTATTTATTGCTATCAAAAGGGATTCATACCAACAGCAGTATCAGCCGGGTGGAAGAGGGTATTCTGGACGGTGACGAGCCAATCAAACATGTTTCAGCTGAAGGTCATCATGCGATGATCAATGGCTTGCGTACCGGTATTGCTACGGCGATCGGCGGCCTATTCTGGCTGTGGACTGGCTGGACCTCCGGGGCGGGTTGTATGGTCATGATTGCGGTGGTGACCTCACTGGCAATGCGTACCCCCAATCCACGGATGGTGGCGATCGACTTCCTGCTGGGGGTGATTATGGCGCTGCCCATTGGGGCGCTCTATTTCATGTTTATTATCCCTGCGACCCAGCAAAGTATGCTGTTGCTGTGCATCAGTCTGGGGTTACTGGCATTTATTATTGGTATTGAAGTGCAAAAGCGCCGTCTTGGCTCGCTGGGAACATTGGCCAGTACCATCAATATTATGGTGCTGAGCAACCCGATGCAGTTTAATGTCAGTATGTTCCTCGACAGTGCGTTGGGGCAGATTGTCGGCTGTTTTGTTTCCCTGATTGTGCTGATGTTGATCCGCGATAATGCCAAGGACAGAACCGGCAGAACCTTGCTAAACCGCTTTGTTTACAGTGCGGTATCGGCTCTGACGACCAATAAAGCCCGCCGCAGCGAAAATCATCTACCGGCGTTGTATCAACAACTGAATCAATTATTGATGATGTTCCCCGGTGATATTGATAAGTATCGGCTGGCATTGACGCTGATCATCGCCCATCAGCGGCTCAATAACACCGAGATCCCAGTTAACGCCGAGTTGAGTGCCTTTCACAAACAGATCCGCTATACCGCCGATCGAGTTATTAATGCCAAAAATGACCAGAAGCGGCGCTATTACTTTGCTCGCTTACTACAAGAGTTGGATCAATATCAGCAGAAATTAGTTGATTTTCAATCACCTGACTCCGCGACCCGTCCAGTCAAACGGCTAGCGGATGTGTTGCATCGTTATCAGAGCGCGCTTACTCTTCGTCCTTGAAACCACAGGGTTGTTAGCGGCGCTCACTGGCTGCCTACCTGCAACTCCAAGTTCTTTGGGTATATACTTCATAGTGAAGCAACCTTCCTCGCCCTCCATTGATGGGGGGCATCCTTCCCTCAGGAGGTCGACAAGATGTCAGCACAAAACCCATTACATGATCCATTACGCAACCCCTTACAAAAGCAACGACACAGCGACGGTGTGTACCACATCGGCTATTTTGTTGGTGGTAAATGGCATCAGGCGCAGGACACTTTCGACGTACATAACCCTGCTACCGGCGAGTTAGTGGCGAAAGTGGCTAAATCCGGCACCCAAGAAACTGAAGCAGCGATTAAGGCCGCCAGCGCCGCGTTTCCCGCCTGGCGAAAAACACCCGCCAAGCAGCGGGCGGAAATTCTTCAGCGTTGGTATTTGTTGATTATGGAACATCAGCAATCATTGGCTGAGATAATGGTTTCTGAGCAAGGTAAACCATTGAAAGAAGCCTTAGGCGAGGTCGCCTATGCCGCCAGCTTTATTCAATGGTTTAGTGAGCAGGCCAAACGTGCCAACGGTGAAATTATTCCGCCAGCCAAAGAGGGGGCGCGCATTCTGGCCACTCGTGAACCGGTTGGTGTGGTGGCGGCCATCACGCCGTGGAATTTCCCGCTGGCAATGTTAACCCGCAAACTGGGGCCAGCATTGGCTGCCGGTTGTACCGGATTGATTAAACCGGCCAATAACACACCGTTATCCGCTTTTGCTTTACTGGCATTGGCAGAGCAAGCCGGTGTGCCTGCTGGCGTGCTCAATGGTGTTGCGGGCGATACGCATGCCATTAGTGATGCCATCATGGCCAGCCCGGAAGTGCGTAAAATCTCCTTTACCGGCTCAACCGAAGTTGGCAAAACCTTAATGCGCAATGCCGCAGCCACCATGAAGAAAATTTCCATGGAACTGGGCGGTAATGCGCCGTATATCGTGTTTGATGATGCTGATTTGGATGCCGCAGTTGCGGGTGCGATGGCATGTAAATTCCGCAATGCCGGGCAGGTGTGCGTGTGCGTCAATCGCTTCTATATTCAGGATGGCGTGTATGACGAGTTTGTCAGCCGTTTAGCCACTGAAGTTAAAAAACTAAACGTCGGTAATGGCATGGATAAAGACGTCAATATGGGGCCATTGATTAATCTCGCCGGGCTGGAGAAAGTAGAAGATCACGTCAAAGATGCGCTGGAGAAGGGCGGCCGCCTGTTGGCGGGGGGCAGCCGTCATCAACTGGGGGGCAATTTCTTCCAGCCCACGGTTATTGCCGATGCTAATGAGCAGATGAAAGTCGCCTCTGAAGAGACATTTGGCCCACTGGCTGCCTGCTTCCGCTTCAAAACCGAAGAGGAAGTTATCAAGCGGGCTAATGACACGCCGTTCGGGCTGGCAGCTTACTTCTATACTCAGAATCTGCAACGCGTATTCCGGGTTTCAGATGCGCTGGAAAGCGGTATGATTGGTGTCAATGAAAGCTCAGTTTCTACTGAGTTGGCACCTTTCGGTGGAGTTAAAGAGTCTGGCCTTGGCCGTGAAGGGTCAGTGCTGGGGTTAGATGAGTTTATGGAAGTGAAAACTTTGCATTTGGGCAATTTATAAATTGGATTGGTGAATAAAACGTGGGCGTGGGTTATCGCAATGAGTAGCACAACTGTTATTGGCAGCTTGAGGGTTAAGGATAACCATGAATAAACGACTTATGGCCATTCTGGGCGCGATACTGTTGCTGGCAGTGGCGGCGTTGCAAGGGGTTGGCGGTGTCACAGCGCGTGATATCGGCCAATCGGTGGATCTGGAACGCCCACCTTTAGCGGCATCTGCATCGATTGAACAATTGACCCAGCACCATCAGGTGGTTAAATACCTACAAGTGCATCATCGCCTGCCAGATTTTTACCTGACCAAGCAGCAGGCGCGTGCGCAGGGCTGGGATCCCAAAGACGGCAATTTGTGTAAAGTGTTGCCAGGCAAAGCGATTGGCGGTGATCGTTTTTCTAACCGTGAGCGCCAACTACCTGAGGCGAAAGGCCGCAACTGGCGTGAAGCCGATGTTAATTATCGTTGTGGGCATCGCGGTAGCGATCGTTTGCTGTACTCCAATGATGGCCTGATTTATTTAACTCAGGATCACTACAAGCGTTTCATTCGGATGGAGTGATAAGATGGTAAAAGTGGTATTTGATTTTGACCATATATCTGATCTTCCTGCATTTTACCGCGTATTTTGCCAAAAATTTGCGCTGAGCGAAGATTTTGGTGCCAATCTGGATGCTTTGTGGGATGTGGTCACGGGCGAGATAGCCTTACCGGTAGAGATTGAATTTATTCATTTCAATCACCGCCGTAAACGCCGCTTTGGTGCGATTGTGCTGCTGCTTGAGGAAGCAGAAGAGGAGTTAGCAGGCAGCCTGCGTTTCAATATAGCGTGAATTAACCTTCTTGAGTCGGGAGCCGAGTCAGACCCGGCCCCGCCCGATTATTGCTGCTTTTCAGACAGTTCACGCAGATATTGGAAGATCTGACGGAATGATTTCGGCGGCTTGTTAGTGGCTTTCTCTTTCTGGGCATTACGTATCAGGCTACGCAGTTGTTGGCGATCCGCATCTGGATATAGCTCCAACACCGTAGGGATCGCGACATCACCTTCTTCAACCAAACGGTCACGCAGCATTTCCAGCTTGTGGAACAGCGAGATTTGTTGGTTATGGCGATTTTTCAGCTTATCCAATGCGGTTTGGATAGGTTCTACATCACGGGCACGTAGCATTTTACCAATTAACTGGATCTGGCGGCGGCGGCCTTCTTTCTTGATCTTCTGTGCCAGTTCAACGGCTGCCAGCAGATCTTCATCCAGTTGGATTTTCTCCAGCGCATTTTTACCCAGCTCAACCAGCTCGGTACCGAGGTCTTTCAGCGCTTCGGCATCACGTTTAATTTCACTTTTACTGACCCAGATAATTTCATCGTCATCTTCGTTTTTATCTTCTGGGACTTCATCTAGCCAATCTTCGGGCTGTTTGTTCATGGTCAAATTCCTTAAAAAGAGGCTAATCGTAGCAGGTTGTTGGCTTTCTGCGAAATAGTACCAAGATCTCTGATAGACTCGGAACTATGGCGTTCTATATTGTATCCGTGTAAGTCGTCGTGTTACGACTCTTTCCTGAACGATTATCTCATTAATTATGGCAGACTGATGAAAGTAGTCACTCAAGTTGCAGAACAGCGTAAAACGCTGGAACAAGCGGTTGCACAGGCTTTGGAATTGGCCCGTGTGGGTTCTGATGCGGCCGAAGTCGCCGTCAGTAAAACCACCGGGATTAGCGTCAGCACTCGCTTTGGTGAAGTGGAGAACGTGGAATTCAACAGCGATGGTGCGCTGGGAATTACTGTGTATCACCAGCAGCGTAAAGGCAGCGCATCCACCACTGATTTAAATCCAGATGCCGTCGCCCGTACGGTGCAGGCTGCGCTGGATATTGCTCGTTATACCTCACCTGATCCCTATGCCGGGGCGGCAGAAAAATCGCTGCTGGCTTTTGAGGCGCCAGATCTGGATCTGTTCCATCCGAGCGATTTGGATGCAGAACAAGGTATCTTGTTGGCTGCCCGTGCGGAACAGGCTGCATTGCAGGCTGATAAGCGGATTACCAATACTGAAGGTGGCAGTTTTAATAGCCATTATGGTATCAAGGTGTTTGGCAACAGCCACGGCATGTTGCAGAGCTATTGTTCAAGTCGCCATTCGCTTTCCAGCAGCGTTATCGCTGAGCATAATGGCGATATGGAGCGAGATTACGCTTATACCATTGGCCGGCGGATGGAAGATTTAGCCAGCCCGGAATGGGTTGGTGAGGAGTGCGCTCGTCGTACTTTATCCCGTTTGTCACCACGTAAATTGCCGACCATGCAGTCACCCGTGTTGTTTGCCGCTGAAGTGGCGACCGGCTTGTTTGGTCACTTGGTTTCGGCGATTAGCGGCGGCAATATCTACCGTAAATCTACCTTCCTGCTTGATCATCTGGGTAAGCAGATTTTGCCTGAATGGCTGACGATTGAAGAGCACCCTCATCTATTACGCGGTTTGGCCTCTACACCGTTCGACAGTGAAGGTGTGCGTACCCTGCAACGGAAAATCGTGAAAGACGGGGTGCTGCAAACTTATCTACTGACCAGCTATTCAGCCCGCAAACTGGGGCTGCAAAGCACCGGTCATGCTGGTGGTATCCATAACTGGCGCATTGCCGGTCAGGGGCAGGATTTCGCCGGTATGCTGAAGCAATTGGACAAAGGTTTGGTGGTAACTGAACTGATGGGCCAAGGTGTCAGTACCGTGACTGGCGACTATTCCCGTGGCGCGGCGGGTTTCTGGGTTGAAAATGGTGAGATTCAGTATCCGGTCAGTGAGATAACCATTGCCGGTAATCTGAAAGATATGCTGCGTAATATTGTCAGTGTAGGCAGTGATATCGAAACCCGCAGTAACATTCAATGTGGCTCTGTTTTATTGCCTGCGATGAAGATTGCGGGCGAATAACATTGTATTGCTTCACATCTAAAGCTGGCATCGGTTGCCAGCTTTTTTTTGATTTTTATTCTGCCTTCCTCCCATTTCTTAACTGATTACAAAAAAATCATTGCCAGTTTCAGTGTCTATTGCCTATGTTAAGTGTGAGCAATGTACTAATGATCAGTGTTTCAATAACAATAACCCTACCCAAAGCGTGACATTGCTGCGAACAATGTGGTGATGTCATGTCAGAAGGGTATAGAAGGAATGTGAGCATGGGTAAGAAAATGATGGCGTTAATGGCGGCAGTGTTACTCAGCGCCAGTACTTTAGCGATGGCGGCCAGTGTGTCGGATAATATGGAGACCATTGCCGAGAACTACGGCAAAGTGTTGAAGGCTGACTCTACTGATGTGATGAAGGAAGGCTTGCAGGCGATGCGTGCAGCGGCGCAGGATGCACAAAAGGGCATACCTACCAAGTTGATAAGTAAAGGCGAGGGCAGCGCGGAGGTGAAGGATTTCCGCCATGGTTTGGACTTATTTATCGGGCAGATTGATGGTGCGCTGGCATTGGCGAATCAAGGTAAGCTCGATGAGGCTAAGAAAGCAGCCCAAGACTTTAAACCGACCCGTGATACCTACCATAAAAAGTATCGTTAATAATTCCTTTCACCCGAATCACTGGCTTGAGTCAGTGATTCGGGACTTGTCCGTTTGCTGCCTGGCGGTAACGCCAATGGCTTTAGGAATATGTTAGCGGTGATATTCACCGGCTGCTTCTGGCTGGTACAGCAGTTCTACCACGGTAATGCGGGTTTCATCCCCACCTGGCAGCTTCCAGCTAATTTCATCATTAATGTGCATCCCCAGCAATGCCGCACCTAGCGGAGCCATCACGGAAAGTTGTTCGTTACTGTCTTTTAGCGATGCCGGATACACCAGTGTGCGGATATGCTCTTCCTGACTGTTCAGATCGCGAAAACGCACACGGCTATTCATAGTCACCACATCTGCCGGAATGGCGTTAGGTGGCAGAATTTCTGCACGATCCAGTTCTTCATTGAGCGCTTGTGCGACCACTGTACCGGCAAAGGCCGGTTGCGCCAGTAACGCATCCAAACGTTCAGCATCCAGCTCGTTAATCGTGATGGTTGGCTTGGTCATACCACTCTCCAATTCAATTTCAGCAAAACATAAAAACAACACCCCCACGCCATAGGAGAGGGGGTGCTAGAAAATAGCTTAATATTAATCTGATATTAGGCGCTTCTGGCTAGAAAAGAAAGAGATCAGGATCACGAACTTTTTTCCACTACAAACGAACCCAGTGCATTTATATAAAAGTTATTTTGTTGTTAATGATTAAGTTAGCTATTTAATAGCTGTGTTTTGCGAAAGTGATCCCCCCAGTACATTACATTTCCACTTTGAACTGGAAAAAAAGCCGCTACACAGCTATTCCGCTTGCAGGTAGGGTGAGGTTATAGCGCAGAGAGAAGCTAACTGAACTTATCTTTGTAGTCAGAAAGTTGTTACATACCTTAAATAATTCGAGTTGCAGGCGGGTGGCAAGGGAGTGAGTCCTTGGGCGCTTACCGAAGTAGGCGATTGGAGCGAGAGAACACAGCCAACACTCCGCAGCGTGAAGTATGGCGGGTATAGCAAAAAATAGGGGATTACCAGCGTGAATGATGTAGCCGCATTGAGTGCAGCCGAGGAACCTGGAAGAGAAGAGGAAATTATCATTACTGAGCGGGTATTAGCTGAAATTACCGCGATGTTGGATGCTGAAAATATTTTTACCAATAAAGTTCAGCAACAAATGTTGACATCACATATTCGTGCCATGGTGTTGCGTTCAATAACCGGTGAGCCATTACCTGAAGTGGATAAATCATTATTCGATGAGATTTCAGCACATTCGATGCAAATGGCCCAGCAGGTGGTCGATAAATTTGCCAATTTACCTATTGAAGAAGCCTATTTATTGTCGGTTCATTTTGAAGTAGCGAAAGACAATAACCCATAAAATAGTGAGCTGGAGAAGAGATTATGAGTCAAATTACCGTTGTGATTGGCGACCGTCTAGGTAAAGGCCAAAAAGTGGGTCAGGGTGTTGAATTGGCTGGTGGCCGCGTGGTGGTTATTCCCGGTGTCGCCGCAGATATGAAATTGGGTGATGTGATGAACAGTGAAAAAGCTGACTTCGGCATTTCATTCTGTGGCAGTGGTGGTGCGGGTGCTATTACGGCACAAAACAAATATGGTTATAAAGCAAAATATGGCATGCGTTCCGTTGACGAAGGCGTGACGGCAATAAATGAAGGTTGCAAAGTGTTGGGCTTCGGATTTATGGATAAAGAAGAATTAGGTCAGCGATTAGTGGAAGCCTATATCAAGAAATACGGTCAACCGTAATGAAAGAACAATATACCACTCAGGTGCAAGTTAAAGGTAAAGGTGATAGCAAGGAAAAAGCTTTCGCTAATGCACTCGGTAATGTCCAGAATACGGTGTTGAAATCGACACAAAATATTCTGTTACGGATTGAACCACAAGACGTAAAAGTATTAAACGCAGAATTATCAGTTAAAAATGAAAAGTTTTTATTCTTTTTCCTGCCGCGTGAAAGAAAGACATATAGCGTTGAATTAGATATCACCGTGAACGTGACAATTATTAATACAGATAAGGTCGTCTTCATATCTAAATGAAAAGGATATACTGATGTTTCTAATCATTCTTTTTAAGTCGATTATTATCGGCGGACTGGTCGGTGTGGGGGTGGGTGTTGGGGCTGCCCGTATGTTTCATGCACCGACAATACAGGGTATGGGAGCATTTCGTACCTTGGGTGAACTGAACTCATGTGAGGGAGATCCGGCATCGCACTTCTCCTTTGGATTAGGCTTCTTCTTCAACGCCTGGGCCTCTTCGGTGGCAGCCGGTGCCTTTACTCAGGACGTCGACCACCGCATCATTCCTAACTGGGGTGCTGCTGCATTGATGATTAAAAATCGTAATGTAGCGGAAACCATGCATAACCCGAAAAAGATGGCAATTGCCTGCGGGATTATCGGGGTTATTGTTGTCAGTTTCCTAAACACCACTGCTTCTGCGGTACCAGCAGCATTACAGGTCACTGCAATTAAAGTGTTGGTACCGGCAGCGAATATTCTGGTTAACACCGTGATGCCGGTTATTTTCTGGCTGGCGGCTATTGATGCCGGGCGTCGCTCTGGTTTCTGGGCCACTATTTTTGGTGGGTTGGCTCAGCTAATCATGGGTAATGCCGTACCTGGTCTGGTGTTGGGTATTTTAATTGGTAAAGGTGTTGAGGAAAGCGGCTGGAATAAAGTGACTAAGATCATGATGACAGTCATTGTGCTGTTATTTGTGCTCAGTGGTTTCTTCCGCGGGTTCGATCTGAAATTCCTGGAGTCATTTAGCCTGAGCGCGCCGGTTTGGCTCGATACCATTCATAACGCATTGAGCGGAAAATAACATAACGAGGGGAGCTTGATGATGGATGAACAAACCAAGAATAATTTCTGGTATGCCGACTGGTCATTTCCGATCTTTGTAGGGTTATTATCCTCCGGCGTATTTGCGGGTACTCATATGTATTATTTATATGGTATCGGCGCATTTAACGAAGTGGCATTTGTTTCAATGCTACGTGCCGGTATGGATACCGGTGTTTATGGTGCGGTGGCGGCATTTGGTGCCAGTTTCTTATTCGCCCGTATTATTGAAGGTTCGCTTGTCGGTATTTTGGATATCGGTGGTGCGATTCAAACCGGTGTCGGTCTGGGTGTGCCAGCATTATTACTGGGAGCCGGATTTGTCTTCCCGGTGGCTAATTTTGCAGCCTCACTGGTAACCGGCCTGATTATTGGTTTAGCTATCGGCTATCTGATTATTTTGGCGCGTAAATTCACGATTAACCAAAGTAATTCAACTTATGGTGCTGACGTTATGATGGGGGCGGGTAACTCCTCTGGTCGCTTCCTCGGGCCATTGATTATTCTGTCAGCCATAACAGCATCAATTCCCATTGGGATCGGTTCTTTAGGCGGCGCTTTACTGTTTTATCTGTGGAATAAACCGATTACCGGTGGCGCAATTTTGGGTGCCATGATTTTAGGGTCTATTTTCCCGGTCGCTATTTCATGATGTCTGGGGTAAATATCCAGATTACTGGATATTTACCCTACTAACCCTGCTGCAACGTCAAGTAAGAAGGACATAATGGAGAATAAAGATAATGTATGACTTTATTATCACACGCGCACTATTAGTTGACGGCCGTCAGGTTAATATCGTAATTAATGATGGAAAAATAGTGGCCGTTGATGCGGCTATTGCCACTGACGACAATAATCAAGCCGAGCCTTCAGTTTATTCTGCTAAACAAGTGTTGGATTTGGCTGGGAAATATTACATCAGTGCTGGTTGGATTGATTCCCATGTGCATTGTTACCCCGCATCCCCTATTTATCATGACGAAGCCGATTTGGTCGGAGTTGCCAGTGGCGTGACGACGGTGGTGGATGCCGGCAGCACTGGTGCCAATGATGTGGATGATTTTTACCGCCTGACCCGTGCCGCCAAAACCCATGTTTATGCTTTTCTGAATATTGCGAAAACCGGCATCGTGACGCAAAACGAATTAGCGGATATGGCGCAGATTGATAAGCAAAGTGTCAGTCAGGCTATTGCCCGTAATCCTGGTTTTATTATCGGTATTAAAGCCCGCATGAGTAGCAGCGTGGTCGGTAAAAACGGCATTAAACCGTTGGTGCGAGCCAAAGAGATTCAACAAGAAAACAATCAGCTACCCTTGATGGTACATATTGGCAATAACCCGCCTGATTTGGATGAGATCGCCGACTTGTTAACGCAAGGCGACATTATTACTCACTGCTATAACGGCAAACCTAATCGTATTCTGACACCTGCCGGGACCTTGCGTGAGTCTATTCAACGCGCATTGAAACGCGGTGTGCTACTGGATGTTGGGCATGGCAGTGCCAGTTTCAGCTTTGATGTCGCCGAACTGGCCATCAAGCAAGGTATTTATCCGCACACCATCAGCTCCGATATTTATTGTCGCAACCGTATTAACGGGCCAGTGCACAGTCTGGCGACGGTGATGTCCAAATTTTTCACCCTCGGTTTGAGCCTTAAACAGGTCATTGCTTGTGTGACAGAAAATGCCGCGCAAGCCCTGCATTTGACTCATAAAGGGATACTGGCAACGGGCTATGACGCTGACCTGACGATTTTTGAGCTGAAACAGCAACCTCAGCTATTTAGCGATTCAGAAGGTAAATCGGTTACCGGTGAGACGTATCTGGTGCCACTAGCGGCGGTCGTTGCTGGTGACATAGTATTAACTGACGAAGGGAAGTCAAAAGATGTCTTCAGTCTATGAAAAATACCAGTTAAAACATGTGATTAATGCTTCTGGTCGCATGACGATGTTGGGCGTTTCAACGCCACGACAGGATGTGGTTGAGGCGGTAGAGCTGGGCCTAAACCATTACTTCGAAATGAAAGATTTGGTCAATAAGACCGGTGCTTACATTGCTGACTTGCTGAATGTTGAGAGCGCGGTGGTTGTCTCCTGCGCTTCTGCCGGCATTGCTCAGTCGGTCGCTGCGGTGATCGTGAAAGATGATGCCAATTTACTGGTTAATCTACATGCTGCCCCGCGCGCAGTGCCACATGAAATTGTTCTGCCGAAGGGCCATAACGTTAACTTCGGTGCGCCGGTCGATACCATGGTGACGCTGGGAGGGGGCAAAGTGGTGGAAGCCGGTTATGCCAACGAATGTTTACCGGAGCAATTGGAAGCGGCGATCACGCCAAATACTGCGGCGATCTTGTATATAAAATCCCACCATTGTGTACAAAAAAGCATTTTATCTGTTGAGCAAGCGGTTGTGATTGCCCGTAAACATCAATTGCCATTAATCGTTGATGCGGCAGCGGAAGAAGACTTGCAGTGTTATTACCAGATGGGGGCAGATTTGGTGATTTACAGTGGTGCCAAAGCCATTGAAGGGCCAACCAGCGGGCTGGTCTTAGGCAAAAAAACCTATGTTGATTGGGTGAAGTTGCAGTCAAGCGGTATTGGCCGGGCGATGAAAGTGGGTAAAGAGGGCATTCTCGGCCTGACCCGTGCCATTGAAAGCTATATGACGCTGGAAAAAGAGACTGGTCAGCAAATGGTAGAAAAAATGACACCATTTATCAGTCAGCTAAATACCATTGACGGTGTGTCGGCGAAAGTGGTTTGGGATGCTGCCGGGCGTGATATTGCCCGTACTGAAATCAGTTTTGATGAAGCCAAAATAGGGCACTCGACACCGGATTTGGTGGATGCGCTGAAACATGGTGATATCGCCATTTACTTCCGTGCCTATAAAGCCAATGAAGGCAAAATTGAAGTGGATGTGCGCAGTGTCACGCCATCACAACTTGAGATAATTTATACCTGCATTAACCGCCTGGCTAAGGGAGCCTGACTAATGAAACTGACCCCGAATTATTACCGTGACCGGGTGTGCCTGAATGTGTTGGCCGGTTCAAAAGAGAATGCACGCGAGATTTATCAAGCCGCTGAAGGCCATGTCCTGGTGGGGGTGTTATCGAAGAACTATTCTGATGTCGATAGCGCAGTCAAAGATATGCGCGAATACGCAGCTCTTATCGATAATGCCCTGTCGGTAGGGTTGGGCGCGGGGGATCCGAAGCAATCAACAATGGTCAGCCAGATTTCACAGCAGGTGCAACCGCAACATGTAAATCAGGTATTTACAGGTGTTGGCCCAAGTCGTGCTTTATTGGGGCAGCATGATACTGTGGTGAATGGCTTGATTTCACCGACTGGCAAAGTGGGTTACGTAAATATCTCCACCGGCCCGCTCAGTTCACAGCAAAAGGAAGCGATTGTTCCAGTGACCACCGCCATTGCTATGTTAAAAGATATGGGGGGCAGTTCGCTAAAGTTTTTCCCAATGAACGGGTTGGATTCTATCGATGAGTACCGTTTTGTGGCTGAGGCTTGTGCTGCTACTGGCTTCTGGTTGGAACCTACCGGCGGCATCAGTCTGGATAATTTTGAACAAATCGTACAAATCGCATTAGATGCCGGGGTAACGAAAATTATCCCGCATATCTACAGTTCGATAATTGACAGTAAAACAGGCAATACCCGCCCAGAAGATGTGCAAACATTATTGGCTATCGTGAAAAAAATAGTGCCGTAATTCTTTGATTTACCTGATGTAAACTCACTAGCGGTGAAGGCCGATGTTGCCGTGTGAGATAACGCACCCCCTGCGGCCATGGTGGCGGGGGGTGCCCATACACCCTAAATAACGGAGTGGAGCAGTGAGATTTCCCTATCAACGTCTGGCCTACATGTTCGATGCATTGCAATCGGAAACGCTGCCTCAGGATGAGCTGGCGAAACGTTTTGCGGTTTCGACACGTACAGTGCGGGCAGATATTACGGCGTTGAATGAGATCCTTGAACATTATGGCGCGCACTTTATCCATAACCGTGGCTTTGGCTACCGATTGATGATCGATGATGCTGAGCGCTTTCGCGCTCTACAGCAGCAAAACCGTAAAACGCACCTAACCCCGCGAACCGCCAATGAGCGAGTGCATTACCTGTTAATCCGTTTTCTGACCTCTGCCTTTTCATTGAAGCTGGAAGATTTAGCCGATGAATGGTTTGTTAGCCGTGGCACATTGCAAAATGATATGGCTGAGGTGAGAGAAAGGCTGAACCGATACCATCTGACAATTGAAACCAAGCCACGCTACGGCATGAAATTGTTTGGTACTGAGTTGGCAATTCGTACGTGTTTGACCGACCTTTTGTTTCAGCTACACCTGCAAGATGCTGATAATCCACTATTAAAAAATGAGTTTCTTAACATTCAGACTATCCCCGAATTAACGGGATTGCTGCATGAACTATTGGCGCAATATGCGGTACGGTTAACTGATGAGGGCGAGCACTACCTGATTTTCTACTGCGCGGTGGCAATCAAACGTATCACCGATGGTTATCCGTTATCAGATTTTGATGCTGAAGATGTGGATGAGGCGGTCAAACTCGCCTCCGGCCGTTTGGCAAATGAGTTGAAACTACTATCGGGTAAAGATATTTCCGCAGCAGAAGAAGCGTATTTGCGGGTCAATATTGCCGCCCGCCGGGTGCAAGCCAGCCCGCCTGGTGCCAGTCGCCCCAGTGAAATCAATGCCGATGATGAAGAGACATTGGTGGATTACATCCTCTCTTATATCAACGCACACTATAACTACAATTTGCAGGGTGATAAGCAGCTACGAATTGATTTACTCACCCATATCAAGACCATGATTACACGGGTGAAGTATCAGATAACTATCCCTAACCCATTGTTATCCAATATTAAACAGCACTATCCGATGGCTTATGACGTAACACTGGCGGCGGTATCCAGTTGGGGTAAATATACGCCTTATAGCTTGAGTGAAAATGAGATAGGTTATCTGGTACTGCACATCGGTGTGGGGTTGGAACGCCATTACAATATTGGTTATCAACGTCACCCACAGGTGATGTTGGTGTGTGATACCGGTAACTCTACTACCCGAATGATTCAGGCACAGATTGCTCGTAAGTATCCGCAGATCGTGATGACACAGACCATTTCCCTGCGAGATTACGAAAATCTCGACCATATCGACGAAGATTTTATTATTTCTAACTCACGCCTGGCGGAAAAGAATAAGCCGGTGGTGGTAATGTCACCGTTTCCGACAGAATATCAGTTAGAACAACTGGGTAAGTTGGTGCTGGTGGATCGCACTCGCCCTTATATGTTGGAAAAGTTTTTCGACAGTAATCATTTTATGATTATCGACCAGCCGATGACACAAGAACAATTATTTAAAAAAGTGTGCAGTCAGTTAGAAGAGGAAGGGTTCGTTGATGCAGACTTTTACCCGTCAGTGGTGGAGCGTGAGGCGATTGTCTCCACCATGCTGGGGGAGGGGATTGCACTGCCACACTCACTCGGTCTGTTAGCCAAAAAGACTGTGGTGGTTACCCTGCTAGCGCCCAATGGCATTGCCTGGGGGGATGGTGAGGTAGCCCATGTCATTTTCCTGTTAGCGATCAGTAAAACTGACTATGAAGAAGCGATGGCGATTTATGACTTGTTCGTTACTTTTGTGCGAGAGCGTTCAATGAGCCGTTTATTGAGCAGTCAGCATTTTGATAGCTTCAAGGCGATAGCGATTGATTGTTTGAGTCGAATTTGAGTTATGCCAAAGCACATTTCTAGCGATGGATCAGAAAAGGCCATCCATGAGTGGGCAGCCTTTAGAAAAATAGGGGGTATTTGAGCGTATCAGTTATGCAATGATACGGGGTCCGGCTTGTACAATTTAGTTAGATTTGAAATATCGATATTCTCTTCTGCTTTCCCCAGATCGTAAGCCGCCTGGAGGCGGAGCCACATTGCCGGAGTGCTTCCCAGAACCGCCGCCAGTTTCACCGCCATTTCCGGTGACACCGCAGAGTGACAAGAGACAAGCCGCTGCACCGTGGATGGCGCAACGTTTAACGCTCTTGCTAACTCCCTAATCCCAAGATCCAAATCTTCGAGGATGCCTTCAATCATTTCTCCCGGATGCGGGGGATTATGCATTTTCATTAGTGATAGTCCTCGTAGTTAAGAATAAACGCATCTCCGTCTTTAAACTCGAAGGTGATGCGCCAGTTTCCGCTTACCGTGACTGACCAGAGCCCTTCTCTGTCACCCTGTAACGAGTGGAGTTTGCACCCAGCAACATTGACATCTTCAATCGTTTCCGCCAAGTCGATAAATCGCAAACGGCCACGGAGTCGCTTAACATGCTGGGGGTTAATACCTGCGGCAGAACCCGTTTCAAAGAAGCGTTGCAGTCCCTTGTGTTTCCAACTTTTTATCATTTATCGTTCCCTGTTGCGCCACAAGAAACATTATAACGAGTGTTTCGCGTGGCGCAACACTCACGCCGTTAATAATCAAATCACTGCCAGCCATATCTCCTCACAAACCACCCTTTAACCAACTGCGTTGTCACCATATAGCCGGTTAGGATCACTATCAGCCATGGGAAGTAAGAAAGTGGCAGCGCTTGTAATTGCAGGAACCCAGCCAGTGGAGAGAAGGTTAGCCCGATACCAATAACCACCACCGCCAGTGTCATTAGACACAGCGGCCAAGAGGCACGGCTCTGGATGAAGGGAATTTTACGAGTACGGATCATATGCACAATTAAGGTCTGGGACAGCAGTCCTTCAACAAACCAACCGGATTGGAATAATGTCTGCATTTCTGGCGTATTGGCTTTAAATACCCACCACATCAGGCAAAAAGTCAGTACGTCAAAAATAGAACTTATCGGACCAAAGAACACCATAAATCGCCCCAAATCGCCGGCGTTCCAACGTTGTGGCTTTGCCAATTGCTCTTCATCAACGTTATCGAATGGAATGGCAATCTGCGAAATATCGTACATCAAATTCTGGATTAACAGATGGAGCGGCAACATAGGCAGGAAGGGCAAAAATGCGCTGGCAATCAGCACGCTGAAGACGTTACCAAAGTTAGAGCTGGCGGTCATCTTGATGTATTTCAGCATATTGGCAAATGTGCGGCGGCCTTCAATTACCCCTTGCTCTAACACCATCAGGCTCTTTTCCAACAAGATGATATCGGCGGCTTCTTTGGCAATATCTACTGCTGAATCTACCGAGATCCCAATATCAGCAGCACGCAGTGCCGGGGCATCATTGATGCCATCTCCCATAAAACCGACCACATGACCGGCATTACGCAGGTTCTGTACGATGCGCTCTTTGTGCATTGGTGTCAGCTTGGCGAACACGGTGGTAGTGCGGGTGGCTTCAGTCAGTTGTGTCTCTGTCATCTGTTCGATATCACTGCCACGCAAGACATGCTCGACAGATAATCCAACATCTTTACATACCTTACGCGCTACTAACTCGTTGTCACCGGTAAGAATTTTGACGTTAACGCCATTGCGTTTTAGCGCCAGTAGCGCCGGCGCTGTGCTCTCTTTCGGCGGATCGAGAAAGGCGATATAACCTTCCAGGATCAGGTCATATTCATCGATAACAGCATAGTTTTGCTGATAAGCCGGCATGATACGGGTAGCAACTGCCACCACCCGCAGTCCTTGCTGGTTCTGCTCATCGGTAATGCGACGGATGCGTGCCAACAGCGCGTCGGTCAATGGGATAATTTCACTCCCTTGGCGGACATGGCGGCAAATGGACAGCATCTCTTCCAGCGCGCCTTTGCAGATAAGTTCGTGATAATCCGCTTTATCGCTGACCACTACTGACATGCGACGGCGTTCAAAATCGAATGGGATCTCATCAATTTTGCGGTAACCCGCCAACGTGTCGGCCGCCTGAGATTTTGAATCTTTTGACTCAGCCATGGAAGATAACACCGCGACATCCAGCAGATTTTTCAATCCTGTTTGGTAATAACTGTTGAGCCAGGCGTAGCGCAGCACCCGCTCACAGTTGGCCCCGAACACATCGGTGTGGCTTTCCAACACAATTTTATCTTGCGTCAGGGTGCCGGTCTTATCGGTACACAGAATATCCATCGCGCCAAAGTTCTGAATGGCATCTAAGCGCTTGACGATCACTTTCTGCTTGGAGAGTTTTACCGCCCCTTTTGCCAAGGTCGATGTGACGATCATCGGCAGCATTTCCGGGGTTAAACCCACGGCAACAGAGAGCGCAAACAGCGCGGCTTCCCACCAGTCACCTTTGGTAAAACCGTTTATCAACAACACGATAGGTGTCATGACTAGCATAAAGCGAATCAGCAACCAACTGACTTTACTGATGCCACTCTGGAAGGCATTAGGTTGCTCATCCTGATGCGTCACACGCTCTGCCAGCAGGCCAAAATAGGTTTGGTTACCAGTGCCCACCACGATAGCCAGTGCCGAACCGCTAACGACATTGGTGCCCATAAAGCACAGCGTGTCTCGTTCGAGTGGGTTTTGTTCCTCACACTCACGGGATTGCGCCACTTTCTCAACCGGCAGTGACTCACCGGTTAAGGCGGCCTGACTGATAAACAGATCTTTGGCCACCAGAATACGTAAATCCGCCGGGATCATATCGCCCGCAGACAGTTTGATGATATCGCCAGGCACTAACTGAGAGATGGGTAGCTCGTGGTGCTCACTCTTTCCCGTCTGGGCATCGCTGCGCACTACGGTTGCGGTATTGCTGACCATGGCTTTCAAGGCATCCGCAGCGCGGTTAGAACGCGCTTCCTGAATAAAATGCATCAGGGTGGAAATCAGCACCATGGCACCAATCACCAGTGCGGCGGTGAGGTCTTCGGTGGCGTAGGAAATCAGGGCCAGAATGGTGAGCAGTAAGTTAAACGGGTTGCGATAGCAGTGCCATAGGTGAACCCACCAACGGATAGCTTGCTGATTTTCAATTAGGTTGCTGCCACTTTGCAGACGAATGGCTTCTGCTTCTTGTTCTGTTAACCCTTCCGGGTGGCTTTGGAAACGCAGATAAAGTTGTTGCGGCGTTTCATTCGCGCACTGCAATCGTTGTTCAGTCAGCGCTGCGGGCAAATCTTTCGTTGCACTTCCCTGCGGCAAACCATCTAACATGGTTTCCCGACGAATTAGGCGGCGAGGCAGGTTACGGCTCAGTACATTGAGCAACTGCCGGGTGAAATTTTTAAATTGCATGGTTCAGGCCTTACTGTCATGTCATGAACGTTCTTCATGTTGCGCCCACGGCAAACCTGCCGTAGAGATGGCAAAAAACGTAATCAGCAGAAACCAACGCGGGGAAGATGCGCAGTAACTGCCTACCAGATCTGTTTCTGGTAAGGCAGCCACGCTAAACGGGGAACTACCTTACCGAATACACCAAAGGGTGCGGCTCGAGGGAACAGGGTCCACTGGGTAATTAACCTCCGGTAAATTAAAAGACAAGGTAGGCGCTACGCGACATCTACCCATACACTTCGTTCTTGGTGCTCTATCTCACAACAAACTTAGCAACTAAACAGGCATTAAACCGCATCACTGTGCTTGCCACGCCAAAAACTACCCTGACGGTAAGATATACCGTTAGGGCAGTAATATGCTGCGAGCCATTGGGATATCATGCGCTGAGTCTGATTCTGCGCATACTAGACTTCCCGCAACTTCGATAATATAAATAATCAGTTTATTATATGTTTCCAAACCTAAACATTAGGTAAACCATGCAAAACCGTTTGACCATAAAGGACATTGCCCGCATGAGTGGAGTTGGAAAATCCACGGTTTCACGGGTATTAAATAACGAAGGCAGTGTCAGTCCACAAACTCGTGAACGAGTTGAAGCTGTCATCCGTCAGCAGAGCTTTACCCCATCAAAATCGGCCCGGGCCATGCGGGGGCAGAGTGATAAAGTTGTGGGTATTATTGTTTCGCGCCTGGATTCGCCATCCGAAAATCAGGCCGTGCGCACGATGCTGCCACTGTTCTATCAGCAAGGTTATGACCCTATTCTGATGGAGAGCCAGTTTGATCCTGAATTGGTCAGTGAACATTTACATGTGCTGCAACAGCGCCATGTGGATGGCGTCATTTTGTTTGGTTTCACTGGGTTAACCGCAGAAATGCTCTCGCCGTGGCAGGAAAAAATGGTCGTACTGGCGCGCGAGTATGCGGGCTTTTCTTCCGTATGCTACGACGACGACGGGGCTGTGCGCCTGTTGATGGATAAGTTACGTCACGCCGGGCATCGGCATATTAGTTATATTGGCGTGCAACCGTCGGATGCCACTACCGGTATGCGCCGTCATCAATCTTATCTTGATTACAGCCAACAACACGGCCTGCTACCGACGGTTGCACTGGGTGAACTGAGTTATCAGAGTGGCTTCCAGCTTGCACCTCAGGTGATAAAACCCGATACCTCGGCGTTGGTGTGTGCCTCTGACACTATCGCTATGGGGGTGAGTAAATATTTGCAGCAGCAGAGCCTGCAACACATTCAGGTATGCGGCATTGGTAATACACCGCTGTTGCACTTTTTGTTCCCAAATACCCTGTCAGTCGAGTTGGGTTATGGCACCGCAGGGGTGAAAGCCGCGCAACAATTACTTGATCAACTTAATCATAGTCAATCAATTCAACAAATTATCATTCCAGGCCAATTGGCCTGACTCTTCTTTTCTCGACGTGATGCTATCTGAAATCCCATCCAGAGTGGTGGGAGAGCATGATGGGCGAACCTGTTGTTTACGGCTAAAAACGTCACAAAAAGTTGTCAAATTGTGATCTTCAACGCAAGTTGGGAGCGTTCCCATTTCATAAAAATCAATACATAGCTAATCTTTAATGGGTTGTATATTTAACAGGCTATCGGTGTGTTTTTTCTTTAAGACTGACCCTAACTGCTTTTATTAAGAAAAACGAATAAGCCGCACGCTATCCCACCTTTATGAAAGGTACGTTGAAATGAGCAAAGTAAAACAACAAGATATCGATCAATTGATCGTACTGGTGGGAGGCAGAGATAATATTGCCACCGTCAGCCACTGTATTACCCGGCTACGTTTTGTGTTGAATGACCCCTCTAAAGCCTCACCTAAAGAAATTGAAAATCTGTCGATGGTTAAAGGCTGTTTTACTAATGCCGGGCAATTTCAAGTGGTTATCGGGCCTGAGGTTGACGATTATTATCAAGCGCTGATTGCTAAAATTGGCCTGAATGAAGTGGATAAAGAGCAAACCAAACTGGCTGCACGGCAGAACATGACTTGGTTTGAGCGTGGTATTTCTCACTTTGCCGAGATTTTCTTCCCGTTGTTGCCAGCGTTAATTAGTGGAGGCTTGATCCTCGGCTTCCGTAATGTGATTGGCGATATTCCGATGTCTGATGGCAAAACGCTGGCGCAGATGTACCCAGCCTGGAAAACCATTTACGACTTTCTTTGGCTGCTGGGCGAAGCCATCTTCTTCTACCTGCCGGTGGCTATCTGCTGGTCGACAGTGAAGAAAATGGGAGGGACCCCAGTATTGGGGATTGTGTTGGGTATCACCTTGGTATCACCACAACTGATGAATTCCTACCTTCTGGGGCAACAGATCCCCGAAGTTTGGAACTTTGGCTGGTTTACCATTGAGAAAGTAGGTTATCAGGCACAGGTCATTCCATCGATTTTGGCGGGGCTGGCGCTGGGGTGGATTGAAACTAATCTGAAGAAAATCATTCCAGCCTATCTTTATCTGGTTGTGGTGCCGGTAGTTTCTTTGTTGCTGGCGGTATTCCTCGCCCATACGCTTATCGGGCCATTTGGTCGCATGATTGGCGATGGTGTGGCCTGGGGAGTGAAAGCGGTCATGACAGGCAGCTTCGCGCCGGTTGGTGCCGCACTATTTGGCTTCTTGTATGCACCGCTGGTCATTACCGGTGTGCATCAGACCACGTTAGCCATTGATATGCAGATGATTCAGAGCATGGGCGGTACACCGGTATGGCCGCTGATTGCGTTGTCTAACATCGCACAGGCATCTGCGGTACTGGGCATTATTATCATTAGCCGCAAGATCAATGAGCGCGAAATATCGGTACCTGCGGCAATTTCAGCCTATCTTGGCGTCACAGAACCGGCCATGTACGGTATCAACCTCAAATATCGCTTCCCGATGCTGTGCGCCATGATTGGTTCTGCGCTAGCGGGCCTCATTTGTGGGCTGACTGGGGTGATGGCGAACGGTATTGGTGTCGGTGGCCTGCCTGGTATTTTATCCATCAAACCACAGTTCTGGGCGATCTATGCTTTGGCAATGTTAGTGGCGATCGTGGTGCCTTTGGTGCTGACTATACTGGTTTATAAACGTAAAGAGAGTCGTGGCGAATTACCGGTCTAAATCGTATTCCTCCGCCAAAGGTTATCCTGTGGCGGAGCTGTTTCTTTAATTTTCTCTGTTTTTACTACGAATAAGAGTCTGCTATGAATAATCCTATCCCTTGGTGGCAAAACGGCGTCATTTATCAGATTTACCCGAAGAGTTTTCAGGATAGCACCGGTAATGGCTATGGTGACCTGGCTGGCGTGACGCAACGGTTGGATTATCTGCACAAACTCGGCGTTGATGCCCTCTGGCTGACACCGGTTTATGTCTCGCCACAAGTGGATAACGGCTATGACGTTGCCGACTACTGCGCCATTGACCCTGCTTACGGCAGCCTGGATGATTTCAAAACCTTGGTTGCGGCAGCTCATCAGTGGGGTATGCGTATCGTGATGGATATGGTGTTCAATCACACCTCCACCGAACATGCCTGGTTTAAAGCATCAGCGGAGCGCAACAGCCCGTACCGCCAGTTCTATATTTGGCGTGATGGTGAGGGTGATAATTTACCGAATAATTGGCGCTCGAAATTTGGCGGTAATGCCTGGCAATGGCACGCTGAAAGCGGCCAATATTATCTGCATCTGTTCGCTACCGAGCAGGCGGATCTTAATTGGGAGCACCAGCCGGTACGTGATGAACTGAAGAAAGTGTGCGAGTTTTGGGCTGATATTGGTGTGGATGGTTTGCGCCTGGATGTAATTAATCTGGTATCCAAACAGCAAGACTTCCCGGATGATTTTACGGGTGATGGCCGCCGTTTTTATACCGATGGCCCCCGTATCCACGAATTTTTACAGGAAATGAGCCGTGATGTGTTTCAGCCGCGCGGCCTGATGACGGTTGGTGAGATGTCGTCCACCCGCCTTGAGCATTGTCAGCGTTATGCCGCATTGGGTGGGGATGAGCTGTCGATGACCTTTAATTTCCATCATCTAAAAGTGGATTATCTCAATGGGGCCAAATGGTCACTAATGTCGCCGGATCGGGTGGAACTCAAACAGATATTTAATCAGTGGCAGCAGGGGATGCATAACCGTGCGTGGAATGCGTTGTTCTGGTGTAACCACGACCAGCCGCGCATTGTATCGCGCTTTGGTGACGAAGGTGCACTGCGCGTGCCAGCGGCCAAGATGCTGGCAATGGTACTGCATGGTATGCAAGGTACGCCATATATCTACCAAGGCGAAGAGATTGGCATGACCAATCCTAATTTTACTTCGATTGATCAATACCGTGATGTCGAAAGCCTGAATATGTTTGCTGAGCTGAGTGCGCAAGGTCGCGATCCTGACGAGTTATTAGCGATTCTGGCGGCTAAATCCCGTGATAATAGCCGTACCCCGATGCAATGGGATCGCAGCCGTAATGCCGGTTTCAGTCAGGGAACGCCATGGATCGAACCCTGCAGTAACTATGCTGAAATTAATGTTGATAGCGCGCTGGCTGATGCTGATTCGGTGTTTTATGCCTATCAATATCTGATAGCCCTGCGTAAACAACATGATGTGTTCACTTTTGGTGACTATCGTGATCTCTGCCCGCAGCATCCAGAGTTGTGGTGTTACTTACGCCACTGGCAGGGTAAGCAGTTGTTGGTAGTGGCTAACCTGAGCGGTGAACCGCAACAGTGGCAGCCAGAGGAGATTGCGCTGGACGGTAACTGGCAATTGTTGATGAGCAGCTACGGCGAAAGTGCTTTCCAGCCGCAGGAGATGGTATTGCGAGCATATGAGGGGATTTATTGGGTGAGGGATTGATTTAGTTCAGATCAGTGGCTTCTCTCTTTGCTCGGCAGCTCAAATGTGTTTTTAACTTCAAAGGCCAATTCAAAACAAAAGGCTATGGTTTTGATTCTGACTCTCTTTATGACGTTGAGCGCAATCAGGAATATTGCCGATGAGGATGGAGGCCGCAATGGTTAGGTGAACACTGAACGCATATCAACCGAAACCGGAGCCTAAAAGTTACCTTGTGGATAAATATGAAACAACCGCAGTCCTTCACGCTTACGCGCGATTGTTAGCTGATCGGCCGGTTGTAACCATTGCCTGTAGGCGTCGTAATGGCCTCGGTGTTGCCCCTCAGCCAGTAACATTTCATCGAAAAATCGCGATACGGAAAGGTCGATGTTCAGCATTATTAGGTGCAATTAGTGAGTGGGATGCATTATTGCTGAGCAGAAAGTTGCCATATCATGATCATGATGATCTGCGAGAGCGCATTGGGAAAGGCCGACAGACAATATTAGCGGGATAAGCATAAAAAAACGGCTGGTAATAACCAGCCGTAGACGCAATAACATCAGAATTAACGACGTACCGCGATAGCTTCGATTTCGATTTTCACATCTTTTGGCAGACGCGCAACTTCAACACATGAACGTGCTGGGAATGGCGCATGGTGTTCAGTAAAGAAAGCTTCGTAAGTGGCATTAACTGTACTGAAGTCATTCAGATCTTTCACGAATACCGTCGTTTTCACGATGTCAGCAACTTTCAAACCTGCCGCTTCAACGATAGCTTTTACATTCTCCAGTGACTGACGCGCCTGCGCGGATACATCATCGGCGACCAAACCTGTTTTTGGATCAACAGGGATCTGGCCTGAAGTGAGGATCATACTGCCCAGATCGACACCTTGAACATAAGGGCCGATGGCGGCAGGGGCGAGTTCAGTGCTGATAATGCGTGACATGTTGACTCCTGGTTACGTAAGGAAAGAAATATTTTAATTATCGCGACCATTATAAAGATGGGGTGGATTACAGCAACCCACGTGAATCAAGTTTGCGATGTCGCGTTGCAGCGAATATTGCCACTTTTGTAAATATTTTGGGGCGGCAATATTCGTCTGAACAGGGTGTTAACCCGCTTGAGTAATCAATCTGCCTGTAAAACCACCCGATGATCGAACTCTTTCTCGCAATATTTACATTTAAGGTAGATTTCGCCTTTTAGGGCTTTCACTTTAAAGCTGGAGTCGACCGGCTCGTTGTGGCTGATGCAGTTACTGTTTGGGCAAGTAAGGACGCCATCTATCTGCTCTGGCAGACTTAGGGTCAGTTTCTTCACCACTTCGTAGTTATCGATGCGGTTAACAGTAGCATCCGGTGCATACATCGCCAGTTGGTTGGCCTGTTGCTCTGTTAGGAAGGTATTTTCTATTTTAATCAAATCCTTACGACCTGATCGTTTAGACGGTAGATTCAATCCAATAGTAATACGTTGATCAGTGGCGGTCAGTTTGAACAGCGACAACAATTTAAAGCCGATTTGTGCCGGAATATGGTCAATCACAGTGCCACATTTAATCGCTTCAACCTGTAGTTTATAATCCTGAGTCATGTTCAATCCCCCTTAAATAGCCAATTCTGCGTTTAAAACCAGAGCCAGTAGTGCCTGACGTGCGAAAATCCCGTTACCCGCTTGTTGGAAATAGTAGGCATAAGGGGTCTTATCGACATCGGCGGTTATCTCATCAATTCTTGGCAGTGGGTGTAGCACTTTGAGATTTTCCTGTGCGCCATTTAAATCAGCAGCGCGCAAGATAAACTGCGCTTTGACATTGGCATACTCTGATGGGTCAAGGCGCTCTTTTTGTACCCGGGTCATGTAGAGAATATCCAGCTCTGGCACCACTTCTTCAATGCTTTCATGCAGGCTGTATTCGATACCTTTCTCTTCCAGCATTTCCAGAATATAAGCCGGCATTGCCAGAGCATCCGGGGCGATAAAGAAGAAACGGTTACCGGTGAATTTGGCTAGCGCTTGCGTGAGTGAGTGCACGGTGCGGCCATACTTCAGGTCGCCGACCATGGCGATATTGATGTTATCCAGCCGGCCCTGAGTTTCCTGAATGGTGAAGAGATCGAGCAGCGTTTGCGTCGGGTGCTGGTTTGCACCGTCACCGGCATTAACTACCGGTACATTCCCCGAGAACTGGGCAGCCAGGCGAGCGGCCCCTTCTTGCGGGTGACGTATGACAATGGCATCCACATAAGTACTGATGACTGACATCGTATCCGCCAGCGTCTCACCTTTTTTGCCAAGGGAAGTATTGCTGCTGTCAGAAAAACCGACCACCGAGGCACCTAAGCGGTGTATGGAGGTTTCAAATGATAAACGAGTGCGGGTCGAGGCTTCGAAAAAGCAACTGGCGATCACTTGGTGTTTTAACAACTCAGGTTGCGGCTGACTTTTCAGGCTAGCAGCGGTACGCAGCACCAGCTCCAGTTCGTCGCGACATAAATCATTAATTGAGATGATATGCTTGTGATACAATGGGTTGGCCATTTCGCTCTCCTCTGTGACCCGTCATATTTCAAGCTGCATGTGTGTTGGCTGTTTTCGTTCACCCCGGCCACTTACTTGTCGTTGACCTTAAAATAAGTAAGCTCCTGGGGATTTACTCAATTGCCGCCTTTCTGCAACTCTAATTATTTAGGGTATATATTTTAATTGGTGATAATGCTTAATCCGGCGCCGATCAGTAGACAAAAAAAAGCCCCTCAATGAGGGGCCTTACGAGATCGGTTTAGCAACGGGAGAAAGAACGGCAGGTGACTGCCTGCTGGCAGGCCATTTTGTCGACCATCAAGAGGGTCATTTTCAACAAAACGCACTTGGCTTTCCATCATATCTCCCGGCAAATTGTGGCGAATTATACTCGCGTGTGGTTTCTCTGCAAGGGGTAAAAGCTGCATTTTTTGCAATTAGCAAACGATTACTCATCAGGATTGGCTTCAATTATCTGATGAGTAACACCAATGACCGCCCTCTGGATGGTGTTATCTCCAGAGGGAATACAACTTGATTTTGTCACCCGCTATTCAAGTAATTTGACTAGCTTGCCAGGTAAATTACCGAGGATAAAATCATTGATGATACTGTCAAAATCCTTATCACTCTTAAAGCCTAATGCTTTGGCATAATGCGCTGTGAAATCTCCAGGCCAGGAGCTTACGATTTTCTCAATTAAGGGATCTTGCTGAATCTTAATGTGATCAGCGACAGCATCACCCGCAATACGCCGCAATGCATCAATCATTTGCTGTACGGTAATTGATAGTCCAGGCAGATTAATCACCCGCCCGCCCTTAAGTTGACTGGCATCCAATTGGTGCCCATGGATAAGATTATTAATCGCCATCTTCGGCGATAGCAGCCACAACGGTGTTTGCAGACTAACAGGGCAAATCACGTCAATACCTTGCAACGGCTCACGGATAATGCCGCTGGCAAAACTGGAGGCCGCACGGTTTGGTTTCCCTGGGCGTACCACGATAGTTGGCATACGCAGGCTACGGCCATCAACAAATCCCCGGCGGCTATAATCTGCCAGCAATAAATCGTTTAATGCTTTTTGTGTACCATAGGAGCTTTGAGGCGACCATACCTGTTCATCGGGTACAACCGCCGGCAATTCACCGCCAAATACCGCCACTGAACTGGTGATAATGACTTTAGGGCAGTGTCCAAGCTGGCGAGCGCGTTCGAGTAAACTGCGGGTGGCATCAAAATTGATCCGCATACCCAAATCAAAATCTTCTTCTGCCTGGCTAGAGACAATCGCCGCCAGGTGAAAAACAGTGTCAATTTGTTGATTGAAAACGCTGGCAAGCCAGTGCGAATCAGCGATATCACCGCAAAAAACCTGCACCCGCTCATCGGCAACCGCCTCCAGAGGCACCACATCACAGGCTATAATCTTACTGATATGGCGCTGTTGACCCTGTTGGTCGGTCAGATATTCCTGCGCCAGTAAATGTTCAATCAATCGACGACCAAGAAAGCCCGCCGCTCCTGTTACCATTATGTTCATCGTCTTATCCTTTATCTGTATTGTTAGCGGTTTACTGTCTTGGCCGGGACTAAAAATACGAGCGCCGCACCAATAAATAGCATGGTGGAAATAATCAGCATTCCGGTGGTGGTGCTTTGGGTCAGATCTTTCAGGTAGCCCATCATATAAGGTGCGACAAAGCCTGCCAGGTTGCCCCAGGAGTTAATCAGAGCGATGCCGGCTGCGGCTGCGGTTCCGCCGAGGAAAGCTGTTGGCAGGCTCCAGAATAGTGGCAAGGTACTCAATGCTCCCATTGCACCCAGAGTTAAGCCCATCATGGCAATAACGATGTTGTCACTGAAACTGGCCGAAATAATCATCCCGACCCCGCCCAACGTAGCCGTTAAAGCCAGATGCCAGCGCCGTTCGCGCCAACGGTCAGCACTGCGTGATACCACGATCATGGTCAGGGCGGCGGCACCGTAAGGAATGGCACTTAACAAACCAATACTCAGCACGTCTTTTACCCCACTGTCTTTGATCAGTGTCGGTAACCAGAAGCCGATAGTGTAGAAACCTGCAATCAGACAGAAATAAATGAGCGTGAGCAACCAGACGCGGGGTTGTAGGAAAATCTCTTTCAGGCTGCTGTGGACATGATGTTGTGTGTCGTTATCAATGTTGGCCTGCAAGATTTTTTTCTCTTCGTCGGTTAGCCATTTGGCATGACTGATACGGTCAGTCAGTTTAAAAATCACCAAAATACCGATTAAAACGGACGGAATACCTTCCAGAACAAACATCCATTGCCAACCTGCAAAGCCATGGAGTCCATTAAAGGCACCCATGATCCAACCCGATAACGGTGCACCGAACACGCCGGATAATGGAACGGCGGTGGCGAATAAAGCGTACATACGGCCACGGCGATTAGTTGGGAACCAATAAGAAAGATAAAGGATGACGCCGGGATAGAACCCAGCCTCTGCAATTCCCAGCAAGCAACGCATTACGTAAAAAGACATTGGTGTGGTGACAAAAGCCATCCCAGCCGAGATGATGCCCCAGGTGATCATAATGCGCGCAATCCACAACCGTGCCCCTACGCGATGCAGCATCAGGTTACTGGGGATTTCCAGAAAGAAGTAGGCAATAAAAAAGATACCGGCGCCGAACCCATACACCGCCTCCGAAAACTGTAAGTCATCCGCCATCTGCAATTTGGCGAAGCCAACGTTAACCCGATCTAAATAAGCGACGATATAGCACAGCATCAGTAAGGGTAAAATATGCCACGCGGCCTTGCGATAGGCATGATTCTCCGCAGAGACCAGGTTAGGCATCACTAATTGTTCAGTGGGTGATTCAGACATGATGGAGCCTCTTATTTTAGTGATTTGTAGGGAACAAGGCTCAGCGAAAATCCATTTAGTTATCGCGCTGGCGTTGTACAGAAATAGAGGATGTTAATTTTAGTTATTTAATGTTTGATAAAGTTAAAAGTAAGGTTTTTTTCAGCAAGTAAATGCGATTAAACTCACAATTATTAACAGTTGGTAACGGAGGTAATGTAATTCTTTGATTTAAATTGAATTTAAAATTCAAATTTTCACAAAAATAAACATCAATCTAGATATAACGAGTTGTAAACGAGGGGAACGGGGAACAACAGGTGTAACTGGTACTGATATAACAGGAAACCCCGTTGTATCGGCCAGCAGAGAAGAAAACCACAATTTATCGATGCGGCTGAAAGGGAGGCGTATCTGTACGGATACGGGGGGGTATTTCGCCGGACAGACACTGTTGGCGGTGAAAAGGGTGGGCGCTGTGTTTAATTGGCGGGGCCGGGATAGCACCCCGAAGCGATAATCACGCTAATTGGTCAGCGGGAACGATGATTCAGGGGGAGTGGTGTGAAAGCGTTGAATGGCAAAAGTGGTGTGCTTCACCCATTAGTGATTGATTTTCACCATTCACACGAACGGTGAAAATTAATCCTCATCAAACCCTGAATTAAATAACTCAATAACAGCCGCCAGCGCTTGAATCTCATCAGGGCCGGTCGCTTCAACTTCAATCTGACGGCCTTTGGCTGAATCCAGCATCAGCAGTGCAATGACACTGCTGGCCTCGGCTTCGGTACCGCTGTCGTTGCGTAACATGACTTCAGCATCAAAACTCTGAACCAGCTCGAACAATTTCATTGCGGGTCTGGCGTGCATCCCCAACTTGTTTTTGATCTCAACGGTTTGTTTGATAGTCATTATTTACGCTTTTCCAGAGTACGATGGCGTGATTGAACATTCTTGCCGCGAGCGCGGAAATAATCAGCCAACTGTTCAGCAACATAAACTGAGCGATGTTTACCACCGGTACAACCAATGGCGACCGTCAAATAACTGCGGTTATTGGTTTCCAGCATCGGTAGCCACAGTTCCAGATAGCTACGGGTCTGATAAATAAAATTGTGTACTTCGGTATGGCGATCCAAGAAAGAGATTACCGGCTTATCCAAACCTGTCATTGGGCGTAGTTTTGGGTCCCAGTGTGGGTTTGGCAAGAAACGCACATCGAAAACATAATCGGCATCGATGGGAATGCCATGTTTAAAGCCAAATGACTCAAACACCATGGTTAATTCGCGCTCACGTTTACCCAACAGACGGGTACGCAGCATCTCAGCCAATTCATGCACTGACATTTCGGACGTATCAATAATCAGATCAGCCCGTGAGCGCAGAGGCTCCAACAGGTCGCTCTCTTCATCGATAGCACTTTCTAATGACAGGTTTTTGGTCGACAACGGATGCAGGCGACGGGTATCGCTATAGCGACGAATCAGGGTATTGCGGTCAGCATCTAAAAACAGCAACTGCGGTGAAAAGCTATCCGGCAGTTGAGTCATGGCATGTTCAAATACCTCAGGAGATTCAGGCATATTGCGTACGTCTATGCTTACTGCGGCAGAGATATTCCTATCGGCAAGTGTACTTGCCAATTGCGGCAGCAGAACCACAGGCAAGTTATCGACACAATAAAAGCCCATATCTTCCAATGCGCGTAAAGCAACAGACTTCCCTGAACCGGAACGGCCGCTGACAATCATCAGCACCATGTGAGTAACTCCCCTTGGTATTTATCCCCGCGATCTTTCAAGTTGTAGGCGCGTTGACCGCCTGCCTACACCTTAAAATCTATTGGGCATACATTAGAACCCTATATTCCGGCTACACGATCCGGGCATAACAGATAAAACAGTTGCTACTTTCCTGATTACGCTGTTTCTGGCGGTAATTCAGTAATAATTTGATAAAGTTCATCATCACTTTGTGCCGCTCGTAGGCGGCGACACACTGTTTTATCAGCTAATCGCTTGGCCACTAAAGACAAAGTGTGTAAATGAGTTTTACATTGATCTGCCGGAACCAACAAGGCAAATAATAGATCAACGGGTTGGTTATCAATGGCATCGAAGGCAATAGGTTGTTCCAGACGGATAAATACCCCCACTGCGCGCAGTGTGTCTTCTTCCAACTTGCCATGAGGTATCGCGATACCGCTACCAATACCGGTGCTGCCCATACGTTCACGGGTCAATACAGCATCAAAAACCACCTGTGAAGGCAGGTTAAGTTGCTTGGCAGCCAACTCGCTGATAATTTCCAAAGCTCGTTTTTTACTTGAGCAATGTACGGAGCTTTTGGTGCACTCGATATTTAATACCGAGCTTAATTGCAATGCTGGATCGTTGATCATCTCATCTTTCACTTAAGCGCTTTTTAAACCGTTTCCTGCGAGGATTCACTCCTGGCGCAGGAAACTGTTATGTAGCGAGTGTAGAACCTTTATTGGTGAATATACCCTTTGTACATAAAGCTACCGGGCTGTTCGCTACGTTTACTCACCCTGCGGGCTGGCATAAATGCTATTCAAATCGGTGTCTAACCGGTTTGTCATCCGCTTGCTGCCTACCTGCAACGCCATGCTCTCTGGGTATAACAGCCGCAAGGATTCTTAGTGTTGTTTCAATTTGTCTTTGTGTTTGTTCAACTGGCGTGCCAGCTTATCAACCAAAATATCAATTGCAGCGTACATATCCTCCTGCTCTGAGCTTGCGTGCAACTCGCCTCCATTCACATGTACCGTTGCTTCTGCAATTTGTTTTACTTTTTCAACACTTAAAACCACATATACCTGGTTAATGCGATCAAAATATTGCTCAAGTTTGGCAAATTTAGTGGTAACAAACTCGCGTAATGCTTCGGTTATTTCGACATGATGTCCGGTAATATTGAGCTGCATAGTGTCTTCCTTCTCAGTTCAGGTCAAACCAACTGTTTACGCTGATTTGACGGCGGGATGGATAACGACTCTCGGTACTTCGCAACGGTACGCCGCGCCACCATGATGCCTTGTTCACATAATAGTGTGGTCAGCTTACTGTCACTCAGTGGTTTAGCAGGGTTTTCTGCCGCAACCAATTTTTTCACCAGTGCACGAATTGCGGTGGAAGAAGCTTCACCTCCGCTATCTGTATTGACGTGGCTGGAGAAGAAATATTTTAGCTCGAAAATACCCCGTGGACTGTGCAGGAACTTCTGCGTGGTCACGCGAGAGATTGTCGACTCATGCATATCCACGGCCTGGGCGATATCGGCCAGTACCATGGGTTTCATAAATTCAGGCCCATTCTCAAAAAACGCTACCTGCTGCTCTACTATACAACGCGCCACCTTCAGCAACGTTTCATTACGGCTTTCAAGGCTTTTTATCAACCATTTCGCTTCTTGCAGATTGCTACGGATAAACTGCCCGTCACTGTCATTACGCGTGTTGTTCCCCATCGCCGCATACTGCTGGTTGATTTTTAGGCGTGGAATGCTATCGGCATTAAGCTCTACCGTCCATTGATCTTTGTCTTTACGCACCAAAACATCGGGAATGACATATTCTGACTCCCCGGTATTGATGGATTGGCCCGGACGCGGGTCCAGAGACTGAATCAGGGTTATCGCTTCTTTAAGTGTATCTTCTTTTAGCCGACTCAAGCGGATCATCGTACGGAAATCATGGTTACCCAGCAAATCCAGATAATCGCTAACGACGAGGCGTGCTTCGGCAAGATAGGGGGTATCTTTGTCATACTGTGACAACTGTACTAGCAGACATTCACGCAGGTTACGCGCTGCGACACCAATAGGATCAAAGTGTTGTATCCGCTTAAGTACCGCTTCCACCTCGTCCAGTGCAACGTTTTCGTCCCCCATGCTTTCCAGAATATCTTCCAGTGGCACAGTAAGGTAGCCGGTTTCATCCACCGCATCCACGATAGAGGTCGCAATAGCAACATCGGTATCAGAGAAGGGGGTCAAATCCACTTGCCACATTAGGTAATCTTGTAATGTTTGAGTCGTTTCCCCCTGATAGACCGGCAGCTCATCATCGCTGTAGTCATTGCCCATGCCTGATGGCGTGCCTGCGGTGTAGATCTCATCCCAGGTGGCATCAAGGGGTAACTCTTCTGGCATATCTTTTTGTTCCAGGGCCTCGCGGGTATCAAGCGATTCACTGTCTACAGTCTCTTTTGTCTCTATCTCTTCATGAAGATCAGTTTGCTCAAGCAGCGGGTTACTTTCCAGCGCTAGCTGAATCTCCTGCTGGAGTTCAAGCGTAGAAAGCTGCAACAAGCGAATAGCCTGTTGAAGCTGCGGTGTCATTGCCAGTTGTTGGCTAAACTTGAGTTGCAAACCTTGCTTCATAATGCGGTATCAATTTTCCTTAATGGATGACGAAATCCCCGTCATCTTTCAAATTGCAGGTGTGTTTGCTGCCTTCCTACATCTTGAAATCTGTGGGGTGTTGGGCAAAGGTCAGAGACGGAACTCTTCACCCAGATAAACACGTTTAACTTGTTCGTCAGCCAAAATTTCCTGTGGTGTACCGTGAGCGATTAAATGGCCTTGGCTTACGATATAAGCCCGCTCACAAACGTCTAATGTCTCACGCACGTTATGGTCGGTAATCAGAACGCCGAGGCCACTGTCGCGCAGATGTTCAATGATCTTCTTGATATCGATAACGGAGATCGGGTCAACCCCGGCAAAAGGCTCATCCAACAGAATAAACTTAGGATTTGCCGCCAGCGCACGAGCTATCTCAACACGGCGGCGTTCACCACCAGAAAGAGATTGCCCCAGATTGTCACGTAAATGAGTGATATGGAATTCTTCCATTAGCTCATCAGCCCGTTCTTCACGCTGCTCAGCAGAGAGATCGTTACGGATCTCCAGCACCGCCATTAAGTTGTTAAATACACTCAGGCGGCGGAAAATAGAGGCTTCTTGCGGTAAATAACCAATACCGCGACGGGCGCGTTCATGGAGAGGCAAGAGGCTGATATCTTCGTCATCAATCACAATACGCCCGGCGTCACGCTGGACAATGCCGACGACCATATAAAAAGTAGTGGTTTTTCCTGCGCCGTTCGGCCCAAGTAGGCCCACAATCTCACCGGACTTCACATTGAGGCTTACGTCTTCGACTACTTTACGGCCTTTGTACGCCTTAGCTAGCTTTTCTGCGATTAATGTTGCCATAAATGATTACTTACTCTTCTTTTGGCCTGAAGCTGCTGGCCCTTTGTCTTGTAATTGGGACGGTAATAACACGGTGGTGACGCGATTGCCTTTATCACTGAAGGCTTCCATCTGCTGTTTTTTCACCAGATAAGTGATGCGATCACCCTTGATATTACTATCAAGTTGCTCCAAATAGGCATTGCCAGTCAACACCACGAAATCATTTGCGACTTCATAACGCAGTTTCTGCCCATGGCCTTTAACGGGTTTGCCGCTGTCTTGCATCTGATAGAACGTCACCGGATTACCATAACCCTCAATGACCATTTTGCTTTGATCACCACCGGGGCGTGTAACCACGACTTTATCAGCTTTGATCTCAATGGTACCTTGCTTGATAACCACATTGTCGGTAAATGTGACGGTATTTGCTTCCATATCTAACGCTTGCTTAACGGAGTCAACCGTGACGGGCTGATCAGTATCACCCGTTAACGCCAGAGCAGGCAGGCTTGCGGTCAAAAGTGAACTGGCAAGCAAAAAATGACGAAGTTTATTTTTGGATTTCATAAGAGGTTTTAACCTTTTCAATCAGCTCAGCGGTTTTATCCCGCAAGTTCCCACGCATTTTCATGCCGTTAGATGTAAATCCAACACCAAAGAGGGTAACTTCATCGTCTGAGGATACATCCTGAGTGATCAAATTAACCTGGGCGTTATCGGTTTTAATTTTTTGTAACTGTGCATCTGGTGTCAGGCTATCAACTTCAACATGACCATACAAATACAGCATCTTATCATTGGTCAGTTTGGCGCGGTCTGCGCGTACCGTCCAAGTGGCAACTGCATTTTCAGCAAATAGAGTCATTACCGGCTTGGTAAACCAAGTTAATTCTTGAGTGCTGAAGTTCTGTACGTCCTCAGCCACCAATTTATAATTCAATTGCCCGACCGGATTGAAAACGACGGTCACAGTATGCTGACTTTGCGAAGAGGGCTCATTATCATCAGCCACAGTTTGCGTATCTGGCTGATTGAAGCCTGACATATTCCAGCCAATCAATACCAAAGCAATCAGTGCCAAGGATATCGTTATCCATAGTCTTGTTTTACTCATATCGACAATCCTTTGGCACCTTCAAGTTTATCCTGAGCTAATAATATCAAATCACATATCTCACGTACTGCGCCGCGCCCGCCATTGATTCGCGTCACATAATGCGCCTTGGGGATAAGTAACGGATGAGCATCCGCCACGGCGACAGAGAACCCTACTTGTGCCATGACTGGCCAATCAATCAGATCATCCCCAATATAAGCAACCTGCTCAGGCTGGCATGCTAATGCTACCAACAATTCGTTATAGGCCACCAGCTTATCAGATTGCCCTTGATAAAGGTGGCGAATACCTAAGGTGTTGGCGCGGTCTTCCAGTAATTTTGCGCAGCGGCCAGTAATAATAGCCACTTCAATACCTGAGGTTATCAGGCAGCGGATACCATAACCATCACGCACGTTGAAAGCTTTTAGCTCTTCGCCTTGATTGCCCATATAAATCAGGCCATCGGACATCACACCATCGACATCACAAATCAGTAGGCGAATTTTCGCCGCACGTGACATCACGGTGTTGGCAACGGGTCCATAGCATGTGTCCTGATATACGGTGTCGCTCATTTTTCCCTTCTTACTTGACGTTGCAGCGTTGTTAGCTGCTCTCTTTCACCCGAATCACTTACTGGTGTAAGCTCATCGGGATGCACTCGTTTGCTGCCTAGCTGCAACCCCAATTAATTTGGGAAACCCTTCTTACTTGACGTTGCAGCGTTGTTAGCTGCTCTCTTTCACCCGAATCACTTACTGGTGTAAGCTCATCGGGATGCACTCGTTTGCTGCCTAGCTGCAACCCCAATTAATTTGGGAAACCCTTCTTACTTGACGTTGCAGCGTTGTTAGCTGCTCTCTTTCACCCGAATCACTTACTGGTGTAAGCTCATCGGGATGCACTCGTTTGCTGCCTAGCTGCAACCCCAATTAATTTGGGAAACCCTTCTTACTTGACGTTGTAGCGTTGTTAGCTGTTTTGTTTACCAGGCAGCCGATGGTTAGACTACACCAGCTCTAAGCATGTCATGCATATGCACTACACCCAGCAACTGATCACCATCTGCGACCAACACTGCGGTAATATGGCGTGACTCCATCAGATTAAGTGCATCTACGGCTAACATGGTTGGGCGCACCCGGATACCGCCACTGGTCATCACATCTGCAATTTTCGCGTGATTCAAATCGACCCCTAGATCAAATATCCGGCGCAAATCACCATCGGTGAAGATACCTTTAATCATCATCAAATCGTCACAGATAACAGTTAAACCCAGATTCTTCCGAGTAATCTCCAGTAACGCATCGCGTAATGATGCATCGGGACTGATGTGCGGGATCTCTGCACCCGTGTGCATGATATCGCTGATTCGCAATAGCAACTTGCGCCCCAGAGCTCCGCCCGGATGGGAGAGGGCAAAATCTTCTTGAGTGAAGCCACGAGCCTGTAACAATGCCACCGCGAGCGCATCCCCCATGACCAAAGTGGCGGTGGTACTGGTGGTTGGTGCCAATCCTAATGGGCAAGCCTCTTGTGGCACTTTAATACACAAGTGAATATCGGCCGCTTTACCCATGCTACTGTCAGGATTATTGCTCATGCAGATAAGTGGGATCTTCTGGCGCTTGAGGACCGGGATCAACGCGAGTATCTCGTTGGACTCCCCTGAATTAGAGATGGCGAGCACAATATCTTGTGGTGTAACCATGCCGAGATCGCCGTGACTGGCTTCACCGGGGTGGACGAAAAAGGCGGGGGTCCCCGTGCTGGCTAAGGTGGCAGCAATTTTGCAACCAATATGACCCGATTTGCCCATCCCCATCACCACAACTTTGCCATGGCAATTAAATATTGCATTGCAGGCGTTAGCAAAATCGTCATTAATGTATTGATCGAGTTGTGCCAGTCCTTCGCGCTCAATGCGAAGCACCTGTTTACCTGCCTGCTGAAAATCTACTCTTGGCAATGGGTTAATACCCGATGGTGAATCAGTTTCTGGCTGTAAATCATAAGAAGACATACATGGTTCCCGCTGAATGAACATGGTTATGCCACATTAAAGGGCGCAAAAAACAGCACGGCTAGATAAGCGATAAACCCACATAATAACAGAGCGCCCGCCATATGGCCGATGCGATGTTTGCGCCCCAGGCAAAGAAGGGTAAATATCACGCTGACACCCAGCATCACCCAATAGTCACGTTGGAAAGCTTCTGGATTAATATCACCAGGGGAGAGCAGTGCAGGCACACCTAACACAATCACAATATTAAAAATGTTCGAACCAATAATATTGCCAACCGCCATATCATCTTCCCCTTTCAGCGCGCCGGCGATGAAAGTAGCCAATTCAGGCAAACTGGTGCCGATAGCAATAACTGTCAACCCAATAACCAGTTCACTGACACCGGCAACCCGGGCAATGACAGTGGCATTATCGATAATCATTTTGGCCGACAGGGGCAAGATAATGAAGGCCAGCACCAACCACAATAGAGCAACAGTATTGCTACTGTCTTGAGGTAATTCAGCCAGTTGCTCGCGCGTTAGAATGTCATTGCCTTCCGCATGGGCCAGACGGGCCATTTTCAGCATCAGGGTAATAAACGCCACCGCCGCGGTCAGTAAAATAATACCATCCCAACGGCTGAGATGATTATCAGCCAGCAGGAAACCACACAGCACCGTGACGACTAACATCAACGGCAATTCACGGCGCAAAATCTCTGACCTTACTGTCAATGGGCGTATCAGGGCTGCACCACCCACAATCAGCAATAAATTGGTAATATTAGAGCCAAGCACGTTCCCAACCGCCATATCGGTCTGGTTATTCATGGCCGCAGTGACCGAAACCATCAACTCAGGCAGCGATGTGCCGATACCGACGATAGTCATCCCAATAATGAGTGGTGGGATGCCGAAAGAACGGGATAACACGGCAGCGCCATAAACTAATCGATCAGCGCCATACACTAATAAAACCAAGCCGATGATTAATAGTGTTATCGCAAGAAACATGCAGAGTCCTTTATTAGGTATAATCCCGATCCGTTGGTAGAAGCTAACTGTTGGTAACCCAAGATCCGTTGAGAATAGGTCGCCTGTGCAAACAGTTAGCCCATGGGTAAAAATCACTACAAGCGTTTTACGCTCTTTTTTGAGTTAACCCTAATTTTGACTCTGAGTACTAGAAAAGTAAAACTTATGGCAACTTTGGCTACGAAAAAGTGGCAATAAGTTGCCAAAATACTTCCCATTGTGCTCGTTGTCGCCATTTGATGTAGCATTGGCGCTCGGATGAGTAACCAAAGGCCTAAAGGGACGAATGATAATGAACCAACCGTCGTCGAATTTGATAGAGATCCGTGGGATGAGTTTTACCCGTGGTCAGCGTCCGATATTCGCCGATATCAACATGACGGTCCCTCGCGGCAAAGTAACTGCGATTATGGGGCCATCAGGGATTGGTAAAACCACGTTGTTGCGCCTGATCGGTGGGCAACTGGTACCGGATGCAGGTGAAATCTGGTTCGATGGTGATAATATTCCGGCGCTTTCACGTCAGCGTTTGTATGATGTGCGTAAGAAGATGAGCATGCTGTTTCAATCTGGCGCGTTATTTACCGATTTGACCGTGTTTGAGAATGTGGCTTTCCCATTACGCGAGCATAGTCGTTTGCCTGAGGAACTGCTGCACAGTACGGTGATGATGAAGCTGGAAGCGGTGGGGCTACGTGGTGCGGCTAATCTGATGCCTGCCGAATTGTCTGGCGGTATGGCGCGGCGCGCCGCGTTGGCTCGGGCCATTGCCCTTGATCCTGAATTGATTATGTTTGATGAGCCATTTGTGGGTCAGGACCCTATAACCATGGGGGTGCTGGTAAAACTGATTGATGAGCTGAATCATGCATTAGGCGTGACTTGCGTCGTGGTTTCCCACGATGTGCCTGAAGTCCTTAGTATTGCTGATTATGCTTATATTGTTGCCGATCAGCATGTTATTGCCGAAGGAACACCGGAACAGTTGCAAGCTAATGGCGATATGCGGGTGCGCCAGTTCCTCGATGGTATTGCCGACGGGCCGGTGCCTTTCCGTTTTCCGGCTGGTGATTATAAAACTGAGCTGTTATACCCCAAGTGATTGGATTTACAGGTCGGTAGAAAATTAACCCCCTGTAGCTTCAAGTACGAAGGAGATAGGCTGATGGAGTATTCATGTTAGTACAGGCGTTAGCGTCTTTGGGTCGCCGGGGCATTAATGTCTGCGCATCCTTTGGTCGCGCAGGTTTAATGTTATTCAATGCCCTTGTCGGGCGGCCTGAGCCGCGAAAGCAATGGCCATTATTGGTTAAACAGCTCTATAGCGTCGGTGTGCAATCGCTACTGATTATCGTGGTTTCCGGTCTGTTTATCGGCATGGTTCTGGGGTTACAGGGTTTTTTGATCCTCACAACATACAGTGCTGAAGCCAGCCTTGGGATGATGGTGTCGTTATCACTGTTACGTGAATTGGGGCCCGTGGTGACCGCTCTGTTGTTCGCTGGTCGCGCCGGTTCAGCTCTGACTGCTGAGATTGGCTTAATGAAAGCGACTGAGCAGATCTCCAGTTTGGAAATGATGGCAATCGACCCTCTACGTCGAGTGGTGGCCCCCCGGTTCTGGGCAGGTCTTATCAGTATGCCATTATTAACCGCTATTTTTGTCGCCGTGGGTATCTGGGGTGGCTCTGTGGTTGGTGTTGATTGGAAAGGGATCGATGGTGGTTTCTTCTGGTCCGCGATGCAAAATGCTGTTGAGTGGCGTACCGATTTACTGAATTGCCTAATTAAGAGTCTGGTATTTGCTATTACTGTGACCTGGATTGCGCTGTTCAATGGTTATGATGCGGTCCCAACGTCTGAAGGGATTAGCCGGGCAACGACCCGTACCGTAGTGCATTCATCGCTGGCGGTATTGGGATTGGATTTTGTGCTGACAGCACTGATGTTTGGGAATTGAGTCGATGCAAACGAAGAAAAGTGAAGTCTGGGTAGGTTTGTTTATACTGATTGCTATTCTGGCAGTCGTATTCCTCTGCCTGAAGGTTGCGGATATCAAATCAGTAGGCAACCAGCCGACTTATCGAATTTACGCAACGTTTGACAATGTTGGCGGTCTGAAAACCAATTCGCCAGTCAAAATTGGCGGTGTTGTGGTCGGCAGGGTAGCTGATATCACACTGGATACCAAAAACTACAGCCCGCGTGTGGCGATAGACATTCAACAACGTTATAACCATATCCCGGATACCAGCTCTTTGGCGGTACGTACTTCTGGTTTGTTGGGTGAACAGTTCCTGGCGCTAAATGTCGGTTTTGAAGACCCAGATATGGGCACCAGTATTTTGAAAGATGGCGGTATAATTCAAGACACCAAATCTGCACTGGTTTTGGAAGATCTTATCGGCCAGTTCTTGTACAAGAGTGGCGGTGATGGTAATGCTGATGCACCAGCAACTGGGCCAGCAGCGCCAACGGCTGCGGCACCCACTCCGGTAGAAAATGGCAGCTTACCTGCAACTCAACATCCTTAAGAGGGGTTCTGAATGTTTAAACGTTTACTTATGGTTGCGTTGCTGGTGGTAGCCCCACTGGCGAATGCTGTCGATCAAACAAACCCATATCGGATGATGGATGAAGCTGCGCAAAGAACATTTACACGCTTAAAAAACGAACAGCCTAAGATCAAACAGAACCCGGACTACCTGCGCACCATCGTACGCGAAGAATTGTTGCCATTTGTCCAAATCAAATATGCCGGTGCGTTGGTTCTGGGCAGCTATTATAAAGCGGCAACCCCTGCGCAACGCGAAGCGTACTTCAATGCTTTCAGTCAATATCTGGAACAAGCATACGGTCAGGCATTGGCACTGTACCACGGCCAAACTTACGATGTAGCACCAGACCAACCGCTGGGTGATGCCAATATTATTGCTATCCGCGTGACCATCCTTGATCCAAACGGCCGCCCACCGGTGCGTTTAGACTTCCAATGGCGTAAAAATAGCCAAACCGGTAACTGGCAGGCGTATGACATGATAGCCGAAGGGGTGAGCATGATTAGCACCAAGCAAAATGAGTGGGCTTCTATCCTGCGTCAGCAAGGGGTTGATGGCCTGACTAAGCAGTTGTTGATCGCCGCGAAACAGCCTATTACGTTAGATAAAAAATAATTATGGCAGATAAACTAAGCTGGCACTCTGAGCACGAAACGCTGGTACTGCAAGGTGAACTGGATCGTGAAACGCTGCTACCACTTTGGCAGCAGCGTGAGGCGTTGTTGGCGGGTAAGACGCGTATTGATGTCAGCCAATTACAGCGTGTTGATTCATCAGGCTTGGCATTGCTGGTGCACTTTCGTGAATTGCATTTTCTTCATGAACCTCAAAGCAAGCCAGGTGTCTCACTAATGATTACCGGTGTCAGTGACCGGCTATCTACACTGATTGAGCTGTACAACCTTCAGCAGATAATTCCAGTGGAAATGGCTCGTTAGTTAAGCTGGCGGCTTTCTGTGTCGCCTATACCAAAAGCTAAAAGCCAAAGATATTCAAAGGCCCCTGTGCGTAACAACGAAACAGGGGCTTTTCTTTAGTTTCGGAGCACGCCGTATTCCACTAATATGTTTGGCTGGCTATGCTTACCTTAAAAATAACGATCCTCTTAAAATAGAATGAATCTTATGGATACTAACGAAATTAAAGACGTGCTGATGCAAGCATTAGCATTACAAGAAGCGCATGTTACCGGTGATGGTAGCCACTTTCAGGTGATTGCTGTCGGTGAGTTATTTGCCGATATGAGCCGGGTGAAAAAACAGCAGGCTGTGTATGCGCCGTTGATGGAATATATCGCTGATAACCGTATTCATGCTTTATCGATTAAGGCTTATACGCCACAAGAGTGGCAACGGGATCGCAAACTAAACGGCTTTTAATGCTGTTGGCCCGTGAGCTGTTTAACGAAGCATCAACAGTTCTAAGGCGGGCAGTAAATTCGAATTGATAACAGAGAGTGGTCACAATGGATAAATTTCGAGTGCAGGGGCGGACTCGCCTAAGCGGTGAAGTCACTATTTCCGGTGCGAAAAACGCCGCATTGCCAATAATGTTTGCCGCGTTGCTGGCTGAAGACCCGGTAGAGTTGCAAAATGTCCCAAAGCTAAAAGACATTGATACCACTATTAAGCTGCTCAGCCAATTAGGCACAAAAATTGAACGTGATAACTCTGGTTCAGTTTTTGTTGATGCCAGCGGTGTGAATGAGTTTTGTGCCCCTTATGATTTAGTCAAAACCATGCGTGCCTCTATTTGGGCGCTGGGGCCGCTGGTTGCCCGTTTTGGCAAAGGCCAGGTCTCTTTACCCGGCGGTTGCGCTATCGGCGCGCGGCCGGTTGATTTGCATATTTCCGGTTTGGAACAACTGGGTGCTGAAATCAAGCTGGAAGAGGGCTATGTTAAAGCCTCCGTCGATGGTCGTCTGAAAGGCGCGCATATCGTAATGGATAAAGTTAGCGTTGGCGCGACTGTTACCATTATGAGTGCTGCCACATTGGCTGAAGGCACCACCGTGATTGAAAATGCGGCCCGTGAGCCGGAAATTGTCGATACGGCTAATTTCCTCAATACGCTGGGTGCGAAAATCAGTGGCGCAGGTACTGACAGGATTACCATTGAGGGCGTTGCTCGCCTGGGTGGTGGTGTTTATCGTGTGCTGCCTGACCGCATTGAAACCGGTACCTTCCTGGTTGCAGCGGCTATCTCTGGCGGTAAGGTTGTCTGCCGTCAAACTCGCCCTGATACGCTGGATGCGGTATTGGCTAAGCTGCGTGAAGCGGGTGCTGATATTGAAATAGGTGACGACTGGATAAGCCTTGATATGCACGGGAAGCGCCCAAAGGCGGTTACGTTGCGCACCGCACCGCACCCTGGTTTCCCAACAGATATGCAAGCTCAATTCAGCTTATTGAATTTGGTGGCTGAAGGGACAGGTGTTATCACCGAGACTATTTTTGAGAACCGCTTCATGCATGTGCCTGAGCTTATCCGTATGGGCGCACATGCAGAAATCGAGAGCAATACCGTGATTTGTTATGGTGTTGAGCAACTGTCAGGTGCTCAGGTGATGGCCACTGATTTGCGTGCTTCAGCCAGTTTGGTATTAGCGGGCTGTATTGCTGACGGGGTAACTATTGTTGATCGTATTTATCATATCGACCGTGGCTACGAACGTATTGAAGATAAACTGCGTGCACTGGGTGCCAAGATTGAGCGTATAAAAGGCGAGTAAACCCGCTAAAACGCCAGAAAAACAGATGCCAGCCGATGATATCGTGCTGGCATTTTTTATGGCTAAACGCTTCTTCCCTGTCGGCTCAAGAGCTGTTCGCTGCCTTTCTTGCCCGAATCTCAATATGACTATTACGGTTGCGATGTTGCCTGATGGCCTAACACGGCATTTTGATCTAGCTCGCTGATGGTGATTTGTGCCGTCATTTGCTGACCGTTACGTAAAAATAAGATGGGGATGGTGGTCCCAGGGCGGATTTCTGCTACCTGATCCATAGTTTCGATGACGGATGCCGCAGGTTTATTATTAACACTAAGAATGATATCGCCAATTTGCAGACCGGCATCTACCGCCGGGCCACGGGCTGATATGTCATTAACCTTAATCCCATGTACTCGATCCGTACTATTACCGCTGGCATTGAAGGGGGGATATTCTTCACCGGTAACTCCGATATAGCCGCGTATCACTCGCCCATCACGGATAAGTTTTTCCATCACTTTGGTCGCGAGCGCTGTCGGAATTGCAAAACCAATTCCTTCCGGTGTCTCGCCATTACTGCTCTTATCGAAGGACAGGGTGTTAATCCCCATCAGCTCGCCCAAGGTATTTACCAGCGCACCGCCAGAATTGCCCTGATTGATTGAGGCATCGGTTTGAAGGAAGTTTTGCCGCCCAGAATCACTTAAACCAATACGCCCAGTGGCGCTGATAATCCCTTGGGTGACGGTCTGACCAAGGTTATAAGGATTACCAATTGCCAGCACTACATCACCGATATGGGGTGCACGATTAATATTAATTGGGATCACGGGTAGGTTTACGGCATCAATTTTGAGTACTGCTAAATCAGTTAAGCCATCGGAGCCAACCAGCAACGCCTCAGATATACGGCCATTTTGTAGCGCCACAATGATCTGTTCAGCATTATTGATAACGTGCTTGTTGGTCAGGATATATCCCTTATCACTCATGATAACGCCAGAACCCAATGTGCGAATAGCTAGCCCATCTTGGGTAGAGCTTAGGCTACGGTTATACACATTAACCACCGCAGGAGCGGCTCTGCGCACTGCCTGGTTATAACTGGCGGGAACTTCTTCACTTATGCTATCGCTCTTGCCGGAAAAGAAATGGCCTGGGCTACGGAGCATAGGCATTGCGACCAGCAATAGACCGGCAACAATTAGCCCCAAAATAATAGAACGCAATAGCTTAAGAAACATGAGGTGTAAGGCGTAAATGAATAGATGACAGGAGGATAGCATGAGTTTGGCGGACACAGCATTGTGCTGTGTCCGATTTTTCTGCAAATTAGCGTATTAACAGGTAAATATTCTCTTCACCACGCACAATATTCAGTGCAATTACCGCCGGTTTTGCGTCAAGAGCTTTACGCAACTGAGTAATATCCTGAACCCGGACACGGTTTACCGCAATAATTACATCATCTTTCTGTAAACCAGATTGCGCAGCAGGTGAGCCTTTGGTCACGCTCTCAACTTTGATCCCCTTGCTGCCACCTTTAATTTCGCCATTGCTCAGGGATGCGCCCTGCAATGAGGCTGATAAGGTTTCTGCACTGGTTGATGTCGGGCTGCTGTTTTCCAGTGTTACGGTAACTTCAAGCGGCTTCCCATCGCGCAGCAAGCCAACTTTAATGGCTTTACCTGGCCCTGTGGTACCCACTTTGGCGCGCAACTCAGCAAAACTACTGATTGGTTTACCTTCCACGGAAACCAGCACATCACCGGCTTTGATACCCGCTTTAGCAGCGGCTGATTTTGGCAACACTTCGCTGACAAAAGCACCACGCTGAGCATCAATATTAAAGGCTTTTGCCATGTCAGCGGTCATTTCGCTGCCACGAATCCCCAACAGCCCGCGTTTTACTTCGCCAAACTCAATCAACTGCTGACTGAGGCTCTGTGCCATGTTACTTGGAATAGCAAAACCTATACCAATATTGCCGCCGCCTGGGGCCAAGATTGCGGTGTTAATCCCAATCAATTCGCCATTGAGGTTAACCAGTGCACCACCAGAGTTACCCCGGTTGATGGAGGCATCTGTCTGGATAAAGTTTTCCAATCCTTCCAGATTTAAGCCACTCCGCCCCAAGGCTGAAATAATCCCGGAGGTGGCTGTTTGCCCCAAGCCAAATGGATTACCAACAGCAACGGCAAAATCCCCCACCCGCAGGTTATCGGAGTCGGCCATTTTAATCGCAGTCAGATTTTTGGCATCGGTTAACTGCAATAACGCGATATCGGTTTGTTCATCTCGTCCAAGCAGTTTCGCATCATATTCACGGCCATCATTGAGCTGAACACGAATTTTATCCGCATTATTGATAACGTGATTATTCGTTAGTACGTAGCCTTTTTCGGCATTAATGATAACGCCAGAACCTAACCCCTCGAATGGGCGGTTGCTTTCTTTACCGGTTGGCGCATTCGGGCCAAAGAAAAATTTGAACTCTTCTGGTAAACGTTGCTGCTGTACCTGTGTTCCTGAAACATGAACACTGACGACGGCGGGCAAAACTTTTTCCAGCATCGGTGCCAGGCTAGGGACTGCCTGCCCGGCTACTGCCGCTGGGAGAGCTGCTGCGTTCACCATTGGAACAGACGCGAGACCTAAGCCGACACTCAATGCCAGCGCACTAAGAAGTAATGACTTTTTCTTCATTGATTTAAACTCTCTCAATACCTAACGGTGAATGAATAGGATGGATGGCTGTTACAGGCCCGTTGCAAATTAAGACTCTGGCTAAGCTAAAAAATTCACTTATTTCAAAAGGCTACTGCTGTCCTAAATATAAGCATCCTAAGATATGCTTGATATAAGGTTCGCTATGAAGCAATTCAAGGAGAGGTAAGTATAGAAGTGTAAATGTGCTGACTACGGCAGTATGAGGAACACCCCACCGTAGTCAGTATGATAGCTAAGCGCGTGCTTAATCGCGGGTCTGATGCTCCGGGCGTAATAACCCCGATGCGCCTTCAGAGTAATCCCGAGGTGGCATTTTAACCGGTGCCTGATCGTTATCGGCTTCAGATTCAGTCAGACGGTAGCGGAACGGGTTATCTTGCAGTGGCAAGTCCGGTAATAAATTATTGGAGCTTTTCGCCATATGCTGATAAAGCTGGCGATAGTCGCGAGCCATATTATCCAACAACTCAGCACTGCGGGCGAAATGCCCAACCAGTTCCTGACGGTACTCTTCCAAGTCTGTTTTGCTCTTCTCCAGCTCATTTTGCAGCACTTGCTGCTGACGCAATTTGCGGTTGCCAAAGCGCATAGCTACCGCGCCAATCACGATACCAACAACCAACCCAATAAGCGCATACTCCCAGGTCATGGTGACTCCTTTTTTGACTTCATTGTTCAGCAGGACTTTTTCACTTAATAATACCCACTATAACCGTTAACCTTGTCTGAGTGGAATCCTGATACAACTTTGCTTATGGTTATCAGGCTTTCTTCGCAGTGACAGTGTCGGTAAATGCGGCGATTGCCCGATAAATCAGCAATAAAGTACCGCAAAAAGTAGATAACTATTTTATCAGGGATTGTTGATAAACATGCAACCAACTACACCTACAGCACTTTACCAGCAGGCACTCGCTGCTGGCGACTATCAACCGGATGAGGTACAACGGCGTGCAGTAGCACGGCTGGACACACTTTATCAGGAACTAAACCAACGTCAGAGCGCACGGCCTGTGAACACCAGTCTGCGTGGGCGATTGAACCGTTTGATTGGCCGTGCAGCACCACGGGCCTCGATTCGCCCAGCCCAGGGGCTATATATGTGGGGCGGTGTTGGGCGGGGTAAAACCTGGCTGATGGATCTGTTTTTCCACAGTTTGCCGGGCGAGCGCAAGCTTCGGCTGCACTTTCATCGTTTTATGTTGCGGGTACACCAAGAACTGACCGAGTTGCAAGGCCATGAAAATCCATTGGAAATTATTGCCGACGGTTTCAAAACACAGACTGATGTGCTGTGTTTTGATGAGTTCTTTGTCTCGGATATTACTGATGCCATGTTACTGGCGACATTGCTGGAGGCACTCTTTGCCAGAGGTATCACGCTGGTTGCCACCTCCAATATTCCGCCGGATAATTTGTATCATAATGGGTTACAGCGTGCCCGTTTCTTGCCAGCCATTGAATTGATTAAACAGTATTGCGATGTGATGAACGTCGATGCCGGCATTGACTATCGCTTGCGTACCCTGACTCAGGCAAATCTTTACCTGACGCCATTGAATCCACAAACTGAACAGGCGATGGACGATATTTTTATCAAACTGGCCGGTAAAGAGGGGGAGCGGGCGCCAATACTGGAAGTCAACCATCGGCCATTGCCTGCTATTTGCTCAGCCCAAGGCGTTTTGGCGGTGGATTTCCATACATTATGTGAAGAAGCCCGCAGCCAGTTGGATTACATTGCTCTGTCCAAGCTCTATCACACGGTGTTACTGCACAACGTCCACCGTATGGAGACGCGCGATGAGAATACTGCCAGGCGTTTTCTGGCACTGGTGGATGAATTTTATGAACGGCGGGTAAAATTGATTATTGCGGCAGAAGTATCAATGTTTGATATTTATTGCGGCGAGCGCCTTAAATTTGAGTATCAACGCTGTTTATCGCGGTTACAAGAGATGCAAAGTGAAGAGTATCTCTCTTTACCGCATCTGCCATAGGGATAATCTGCACAACCGTTATTCACTTCTGACCCGCTAAAATGCTATTCTGTGGTGGGCGATTTTCCTTCGCCCTAACTTAACATGTTTAATTTATACCTTTCTCGTCAAAAACAGTTCGATCTTTAACGTCGACTTCTCTATAATCTTGCGACCCCACGTTACAACAAAGTTTTTTTCCCAAAAACTTTGATAGTGCCGGCATTGGCTATTCGAAGGGGTAGGTTTGCTGGACTGATGGTCGTGTGAGCCTCAACTGTTTTTGAACGTTTGGGTGTTCACCAACGTGTAACTTATTAATTGGGTAAGCTTTTATAATGAAAACTTTCACAGCTAAACCAGAAACTGTAAAACGCGACTGGTATGTTGTTGACGCGAGCGGTAAGACCTTAGGTCGCCTCGCTACTGAACTGGCTAGTCGCTTACGCGGCAAGCATAAAGCGGAATACACCCCGCACGTTGATACTGGTGATTACATCATCGTTCTGAACGCAGAAAAAGTTGCCGTAACCGGTAACAAGCGTACAGACAAGATTTATTACCGTCACACCGGTCATATCGGTGGTATCAAGCAAGCGACCTTTGAAGAGATGATTGCCCGCAGTCCTGAGCGTGTGATTGAAATCGCGGTTAAAGGCATGCTGCCGAAGGGTCCGCTGGGTCGTGCAATGTATCGTAAACTGAAAGTTTACGCGGGTACTGAGCACAATCATGCGGCGCAGCAACCGCAAGTTCTGGACATTTAATCGGGATTATGGCAATGGCTGAAAATCAATACTACGGCACTGGTCGCCGCAAAAGTTCTGCTGCACGCGTTTTTCTTAAGCCGGGTAGCGGTAAAATCGTTATTAACCAACGTAGCCTTGAAGTTTACTTCGGTCGTGAAACTGCCCGCATGGTAGTTAATCAACCGTTGGAACTGGTAGACATGGTTACCAAGTTTGACATGTACATCACTGTTAAAGGTGGTGGTATTTCAGGTCAGGCTGGCGCTATCCGTCACGGTATCACCCGTGCACTGATGGAATATGACGAGTCTCTTCGTGGTGAACTGCGTAAAGCTGGCTTCGTAACGCGTGATGCGCGTGAAGTTGAGCGTAAGAAAGTGGGTCTGCGTAAAGCACGTCGTCGTCCACAGTTCTCCAAACGTTAATTTTTTGCCTTTACGGCATCAGATTGATGGTAAAAACCCGGTGTCTCACCGGGTTTTTTTATGCCTGAAAAACGCCTTTCCACCACAGCACATATTATATTTTCGTTGCTAAACCGTTGTCTGATAAACAATTAATCACGAAATCGTAGCAGCATCCCCACAAAACATGCAAAATCTGGTAAACTATCACCCACTTTTGTGCCTGTTCGGCGAACTGTTGGTGTCTGTATATCTCCCTGGCTGAATGACTATCTCGACCAAGGCTTATTACGGCAACAGATGTCGAGATGACGAACCGGCGGTAAAACGACTCAGGATAGCAACCTAACCGTGGGCTATTCGCACTGTTTTCTAGATAATCTTGGAGGTTTTCATGGCTGTCGCTGCCAACAAACGTTCGGTAATGACGCTGTTTTCCGGCCCGACCGACATTTTTAGCCATCAAGTACGTATCGTACTGGCGGAGAAAGGTGTCAGTGTTGAGATTGAGCAGGTTGAAGCTGGCAATCTGCCGCAGGACCTGATTGACCTCAATCCCTACCAGACCGTCCCTACTTTGGTTGATCGCGAGCTAACACTGTATGAATCCCGCATTATCATGGAGTATTTGGATGAGCGTTTCCCTCACCCTCCGTTGATGCCGGTATACCCTGTTGCTCGTGGTAGCAGTCGTTTGATGATGAATCGCATCGAGAAAGACTGGTATTCCCTGATGCATAAGATCGAACAAGGCAATGCACAGGAAGCTGAAGCAGCCCGCAGACAGCTACGTGAAGCTCTGTTGTCTATCGCGCCGGTATTTAATGAAATGCCTTTCTTTATGAGCGAAGAATTCAGTTTGGTCGATTGCTATTTAGCTCCGCTATTGTGGCGTTTGCCAGTATTAGGCATTGAGTTAATCGGTGCTGGCTCTAAAGAGTTGAAAGGTTATATGACTCGTGTGTTTGAGCGTGATGCATTCCTGGCTTCTCTGACTGAAGCTGAACGTGAAATGCACCTGAAAACCCGAGGTTAATTGTTATGGAGATGTCGGATATGTCTCCGCGCCGTCCCTATCTGTTGCGCGCATTTTACGAGTGGTTGATTGATAATCAACTGACTCCGCATCTGGTTGTGGATGTCACCCGGCCGGGTGTTTCAGTGCCGATGGAATTTGCTCGTGATGGGCAAATTGTATTGAATGTAGCACCACGTGCCGTGGGTAATTTGGAATTGGGTAACGACGAGGTAAGTTTCAATGCCCGTTTTGGTGGCGTTCCTCGTCAAGTTACCGTGCCGATGGCTGCAGTAATGGCTATCTATGCGCGTGAAAACGGTTCTGGCACTATGTTTGAGCCTGAAGAGGCTTACGATTCTGATGTCGATGGTAATTTTGAGGCTTTCGAAGAGGAAGGCAGCGAGACGGCATCGGCTGAGAACCTGACATTAGTCACGGGTGATACTCTGGTGTCACAAGACGACAGTCATTCACCAGATGATGAGCCACCAAAACCGCCACGTAGCGGTGGTCGCCCAGCATTGCGGGTTGTTAAGTAACAAACCACTCTGTTGTCTTGCGCAAAGCGTTACCATACCCATTAAGGGCGGCATTAGCCGCCCTTATTATTTCTGCCAAATAACCAATCATTAAGACAGTTTTTTCAACTCGGCCAGACAGCTATCTCGCTGGCTCATCATATCGCTATTTCTGATAGTCGATAAGGTATGAGTGGCGCGTTGTTGGAAGCTGGCTTTGGCAGCACTGTCTTTGACATCTGCCGGTGCGGTACAAATCTCTGATAATGTCAGTGATTTACTGTCGCTCACCGCTTTTAATACTGCTGCCGGGTTATAAATCAGCGCAGAAGAGAGTGCTGATTTCACCCCAGCAGTGAAATTTGCATTACCGGCATCGGCCAGTTTAGGGGCCATGGCAATCCAGTTGTCATCACCCAGCTTAATATTATTCTCTACCGCAGGCAGTTGCCCAGCCTTTGCCAGTTCGGCTACCACAGCGCGCGCACCACGCGCCTCAATATTGTAACCAACTTCTTGATAATTCAAAGACATAGCCAATGCACTGCTGCTGATTGCCAGCAATCCGCCAGCAATAAAAAGTAAGTGAGATTTCATAACAGATAATCCTTTATTTAAAACAAGGCGTAATAATAAGGCTGGCCATGAGGTCAGGCCAAAAAGCATAGATACAGAAAGTATAAGTACAGAAAGCATAAAACCTATTTGGACTCGGCCTTTACTATAGCGCCTCAGCTATAAAATGCTGCAAATAAGGTGGTTGAGATTGTTACAAAATCTTGAACTGAAGTGGATGTGCGTGGAAAAAAAACAGTAAAAAGGGCTGGATAACCAGCCCTTTAGCGTTACGTTTATGGCAGGATACTTTTACTGTTAGACTTCCAGATAATTCATGATGCCATCGGCGGCTTTGCGGCCTTCAGCAATGGCAGTCACCACCAGATCAGAGCCACGGACGATATCGCCGCCGGCAAAGATTTTTGGGTTACTGGTCTGGAAGGCATTATCAGTGCTCTCAGGCGCGACTACACGGCCCTGTTTATCCAATGCCACGTCATGTGCTGCCAACCACTCCATGCTGTGTGGGCGGAAGCCAAATGCCATTATGACTGCATCTGCGGGCAGCACATGTTCAGACCCTGGGATCTGCTCAGCCACACTACGACCTTGTGCATCAGGTGCGCCCAGTTGGGTACGAACCATCTTCACACCACAGACTTTGCCGTTGCTGTTAACTTCAATGCTCAATGGTTGCAGATTGAATTTAAACTCAACGCCTTCCTCACGGGCGTTTTTCACTTCCCGCTTGGAACCTGGCATGTTGACCTCATCACGACGATAGGCGCACACCACATCGGTAGCCCCTTGGCGAATTGACGAACGCACACAGTCCATTGCGGTATCACCACCGCCTAGCACCACGACACGCTTACCTTCCATATTGATATACGGCTCATGGGCGGTTGCATCAAAGCCCATCAACTGCTTGGTATTGGCAATCAGGTATGGCAGCGCATCATAGACACCCGATGCATCTTCATTTTCCAGACCACCGCGCATCGATTGGTATGTCCCGACACCGAGGAACACCGCGTCATACTCCTGCAACAGAGCATCCATGGTGATATCTTTACCGATTTCAGTATTGAGTTGGAATTCGATACCCATCTCGGAGAAGATTTTACGGCGCTTAATCATCACTTCTTTTTCCAGCTTAAAGGCTGGAATACCGAAGGTCAGCAAGCCGCCAATTTCTGGATGGCGGTCAAATACCACGGCTTGTACGCCGTTGCGTGCTAATACGTCGGCACAGGCCAGCCCGGCAGGGCCAGCACCGATCACCGCGACACGTTTACCGGTCGGGTGAACATGCGACATATCAGGTTTCCAGCCCATCTCTATGGCTTTATCGCTGATGTAGCGCTCGATGTTACCGATAGTCACCGCGCCGAATTCGTCGTTCAGGGTACAAGAGCCTTCGCACAGACGGTCCTGCGGGCACACACGGCCACACACTTCCGGCAAGCTGTTGGTTTGGTGGGCCAGATCAGCAGCTTCCATAATGCGCCCCTCGTTGGCCAGTTTCAGCCAATTAGGAATGTAGTTATGAACCGGGCACTTCCATTCGCAATAAGGGTTACCACAAGACAGGCAGCGGTCTGCCTGTGCTTTGGCCTGGGTTTCTGAAAACGGCTCGTAAATCTCAACAAATTCAATTTTACGGATCTTCAGCGGCTTTTTCGGCGGATCTACGCGCTGTAGGTCGATAAACTGATAAACATTCTGACTCATTTCAACCCCTTACTGCGCTTGAACCCGCAGCTCGGCTGCGGAACGGCTACGGTGGCCCAACAGTGCTTTCACGTCGCTGGATTTCGGTTTAACCAAAGCAAATTTGGTCACCCACTCTGGCCAGTTAGCCAGAATTTCTTCGCCACGGCTAGAACCGGTCAACTGAACATGCTCAGTGATCAGCCCACGCAGATGCTCTTCATGGATTGCCAGTTGATCGACATCCAGGACTTCCACCAGCTCAGGGTTAACACGTTTACGGAATTCACCATCTTCATCAAGAACATAAGCAAAACCGCCGGTCATACCTGCACCGAAGTTAATCCCGGTGCGGCCCAGCACGCAGACAATACCACCGGTCATGTATTCACAACCGTTATCGCCGATACCTTCAACAACGGTAATAGCCCCGGAGTTACGCACGGCGAAACGCTCACCCGCACGTCCTGCGGCGAACAATTTACCGCCAGTCGCGCCATACAGACAGGTGTTGCCGACAATGCTGGCCTCATGGCTGCGGAAGTTGGAGCCGACAGGCGGGCGCACTGCAATACGGCCACCGGCCATCCCTTTACCGACATAGTCGTTGGCATCACCGGTTAGGGTTAGCTCAACACCACCGGCATTCCAGACACCAAAGCTCTGACCGGCAGTACCGGAGAAATATGCTTTGATTGGGTCGGTTGCCAGACCTTGATCACCATGTTTAGTGGCAATCGCCCCCGACAGTGCAGCACCCACGGAACGGTCAGTGTTGCGGATATCGAAGTAGAACGTCTTGCTGTGTTTCGCTTCAATATGTGGTTCAGCTTGTGACAGTAACTCTTTGTTCAGTACGCCTTTATCGAACGGAGGATTACTTTCGGTACAATACAGTGCCTTACCCGGATGTGGCGTAGCGGTTTTCAGCAACGGCGACAGATCCAGCTTGTTCTGTTTGGCTGAGATACCATCCAGTTCCAGCAACATGTCAGTACGACCAATTAAATCAACCAGTTGGCTTACACCCAACTCAGCCATGATTTCACGGGTTTCCCGCGCGATAAACTGGAAGTAGTTAACCACACGTTCAGGCAAGCCGTGATAATGGTCACGACGCAGTTTTTCATCCTGAGTTGCTACACCGGTGGCGCAGTTATTCAGGTGGCAAATACGTAAGTATTTACAACCCAGTGCCACCATAGGCCCAGTACCGAAGCCGAAGCTTTCCGCACCCAGAATCGCGGCTTTAACAATATCAACGCCGGTTTTCAAGCCACCGTCTACTTGTAGGCGGATTTTATGGCGCAGGCCGTTGGCAACCAGCGCTTGTTGCGTTTCAACTAATCCCAACTCCCACGGGCAGCCAGCATATTTCACTGAAGAGAGCGGGCTGGCACCGGTACCACCGTCGTACCCGGCAATGGTAATCAGGTCGGCATAAGCTTTCGCTACACCGGTAGCAATGGTACCCACGCCCGGCTCAGATACCAGTTTCACTGAAATCAAAGCCTTCGGATTGACCTGTTTCAAGTCGAAAATGAGCTGTGCCAAGTCTTCGATTGAGTAAATATCATGGTGCGGTGGTGGGGAGATCAATGTCACTCCCGGTACGGAATAGCGCAGTTTGGCGATATAAGGTGTGACTTTATCCCCCGGTAACTGGCCGCCTTCACCTGGTTTTGCACCTTGTGCCACTTTGATCTGGATAACATCGGCGTTTACCAAATATGCCGGTGTCACACCGAAGCGACCAGACGCCACCTGCTTGATACGAGAAACTTTATTCGTACCGTAACGGGCCGGATCTTCGCCACCTTCGCCGGAGTTAGAGAAGCCACCCAGACTGTTCATGGCGATAGCTAATGACTCATGGGCTTCCGGGCTAAGTGCGCCGATAGACATTGCCGCCGTATCAAAGCGCGTGAACAGTGATTCAGCCGGTTCCACTTGATCCACCGGGATCGGGGTACCTTGCGGTTTAATGGCTAACAGGTCACGCAGCGTGGCAACCGGGCGCTCATTAACCAGCTTGGCATAAGCCTGATAATCGCTGTATTCACCACTGTGAACCGCTTTTTGTAAGGTACTGACCACATCCGGGTTATACGCATGGTATTCACCGTTGTGAACAAACTTCAATAAACCGCCCTGATCCAACGGCTTGCGTTTCAGCCAGGCACGTTTAGACAGATTTTGCAGATCCTGTTGGAAATCACTGAAGCTGGCTCCACCGATACGACTGACCACGCCCTGGAAACAGAGATTAGACAAATCACGATGCAGGCCAACCGCTTCAAACAGCTTGGCACAGCGGTAAGAGGCCACAGTTGAAATGCCCATTTTGGACATGATTTTGTATAGGCCCTTGTTGATCCCATTACGATAGTTAAGCATCACATCGCGATACTTCTTATCAATCGCTTGGCTATCAACCAATTTAGCCAATGATTCATAAGCTAAATAAGGGTAAATCGCAGTCGCACCAAAACCGAGCAGCACGGCGAAGTGATGCGGGTCGCGGGCGCTGGCGGTTTCAACAATAATGTTGGCGTCGCAGCGCAGATTTTTCTCAACCAGGCGAGTCTGGATAGCGCCGACAGCCATTGGCGCGGGTATCGGCAGGCGGTTAGGGGCGATGGCGCGATCAGACAGTACCAGCATTACGGCACCGTCACGGACTTTGCGCTCCGCTTCTTCACATAATCTCAGAACCGCTTGTTCCAGGTCAGTTTCGGCAGGATCAAAGGTCAGATCCACACGATCAGCCCGGTAGTGTTCCCCTTCCAACGTGGTTAGCTGTTGGAAATCAGAGAACAACAGGATCGGCGATTTAAAGCTCAGCCGGTGCGCCTGACCTTCTGCTTCGCAGAACACGTTCATTTCACGACCGATACTGGTCGCCAGTGACATAACGTGTGCTTCACGCAGCGGATCGATTGGCGGGTTGGTGACCTGCGCAAATTGCTGGCGGAAGTAATCGTAAATAATACGTGGGCCGCTGGATAGCACCGCAAATGGGGTGTCATCACCCATTGAGCCGGTGGCTTCCTGACCAATTTCACCCAGCACACGGATGACTTGGTCCAGCTCTTCGCTGCTGTAACCAAATTGCTTCTGATAGGTTTCCAGCGTCGAATCATCTAACTGACGGCTACCCACCTGATCTTCTGGCAGATCTTCGAACGGCACCAGACGCTTAACGTTCTTCTCCATCCACTCTTTATACGGGTGGCGGCTTTTCAGATCGTTATCCGTTTCGGCTGAATGGAGGATCTTACCGCTGCGGGTATCGATCACCATCAGTTCACCAGGGCCGACGCGACCTTTTTCAATCACTTCATCGGGCTGATAATCCCAGATGCCCACTTCAGAGGCACAGGTGATCAGCTTATCTTTGGTGATAACGTAGCGCGCAGGGCGCAAGCCATTACGATCAAGGTTACAGGCGGCATAACGGCCATCTGACATCACAATCCCGGCAGGGCCATCCCACGGCTCCATATGCATGGAGTTGAAGTCAAAGAAGGCGCGCAGGTCGGTATCCATATCCGGGTTGTTCTGCCAGGCCGGTGGCACTAACAGACGCATGGCACGGATCAAGTCCATACCGCCACTGAGGAACAGTTCCAACATGTTATCCAGTGAACTGGAGTCAGAGCCGGTCTCATTGACGAAAGGAGCCGCATCCTGCAAATCAGGGATTAATGGCGTTTTGAATTTATAAGCACGCGCGCGCGCCCATTGGCGGTTACCGGCGATGGTATTGATTTCACCGTTGTGGGCCAGATAACGGAACGGCTGAGCCAGTGGCCAGCGTGGCACGGTATTGGTTGAGAAGCGCTGGTGGAACAGGCAGATTGCCGACTCCATACGCAGATCAGCCAAATCAAGATAGAAGCGTGGCAGATCCGCAGGCATACATAAGCCTTTATAGATCGTCACCAGATTAGAGAAACTACACACGTAGAAATCTTTATCTTCTGAAATACGCTTTTCGATACGGCGACGCGCCACAAACAGGCGGCGTTCCATATCACGTGGACGCCAGCCAGCAGGGGCGTTCACAAAAATCTGTTCAATCCGAGGCAGGGAGGAGAGGGCAATTTCACCGAGAACATCCGGGTTGGTCGGCACTTCACGCCAGCCGATAATCGACAGCGTTTCGTTTTGCAATTCTTCTTCTACAATGCGGCGGCTTGCCTTGGCGAGTTCTTCGTCCTGACTGAGAAACATCATGCCGACGGCATAGTTTTTGGCCAAACGCCATCCGCGTTCTTCAGCGACCATCCGGAAAAAACGATCCGGTTTTTGTAACAACAAGCCACAACCGTCGCCGGTCTTGCCATCAGCAAGTATCGCACCACGGTGTTGCATGCGGGCCAGTGCGTGTATAGCGGTACGCACTACCTTATGGCTAGGTTCGCCTTCTATGTGGGCGATTAGGCCGAAACCACAGTTGTCCCTCTCAAGGGATTTATCGTACAACATATCAGTGAACCTCCCCAGGCTCTGCGAGACTCTCACAAACCGACTCCAGAAGGACATGGTTACATCAGACGGGGTGGGCTGAGAGCCGCGTATTTCGCGACAAATCTGCTTTTCCGCCCTCCGCCAATGGCCTCTTGTGACGGTTCTCACAAGTGGTATAAGACTTGTTTTAAGAGGGAGTCTTAAATTACTGCATAATTATGACTAGACGTTTGCCCGTCTAGAAAGCTTCCAGCGGACCTCCAACTTAGCGAGAAAGAATACTCAGGTCAAATATAGGCTTAAGATATATCTTTAAGGTAATAAATGGGTTTATCACAATGAAAAATATATATTTATTAGCACTTTTAACCCATCGGATACTCGATAAGATAGGCGCGAAATTGTGAGCTGTCTCACTATAGTGCAATCGACAAATCTCTGCACCATGCTAGTGCTGACGGGGATGTTGGAATTAAGTTCTGCATTATTAATATTTATTGGATTATAAAACTATTTTTCACTGAATTGTAATAGAAGCGCTAACAGGTTGGTGGAAATAAGAAAATTTAATCATCGGTCAAGTGATTTTATTTGCATTTATAATGAATGGTTATGCGAAGTTGCACCCAAGGGCATGGGAGTTGATCTCTGTCATCGCGAATTGCATCGCTAGCGGGTAGCCTTAAGCTCTTTTTTGACAGGCAGTGCCAAGATTATGCAGTTGCAGAAATTAGTCAATATGTTTGGTGCGGATTTACAGCACCGCTACGGTGAAAAAGTGCATAAACTCACGCTGCACGGCGGGTTTAGCTGCCCTAATCGTGATGGAACACTCGGCCGGGGAGGCTGTACCTTTTGTCAGGTCGCTTCATTTGCCGATGAGAACATGCAGCAACAAAGTATTGCGCAGCAGCTAGCGGCACAGGCAAAAAAAACTAATCGGGCAAAACGTTACCTGGCTTACTTCCAGGCTTATACCAGTACTTATGCAGAAGTTAATGCGTTAGCCGTGATGTATGAACAGGCTTTAGCCGAAGCTGATATTGTTGGTTTGTGTGTGGGAACCCGGCCCGATTGTGTCCCGGATGCGGTCTTGGATTTATTGAGTGGTTATCACCAGCAAGGTTATGAAGTCTGGCTTGAGTTGGGGCTACAGACCGCTAATGATAAAACGCTCAAACGTATTAACCGTGGGCATGATTTCGCCTGTTATCAGCAAACAGCCCGCCGCGCCCGTGCCCGTGGGCTGAAAGTATGTTGTCATTTGATTGTCGGCTTACCCGGCGAAGATAAGTCACAGAACATGGCAACGCTAGAACAAGTGGTGGCAACCGGTGTTGATGGGTTAAAACTGCATCCACTCCATATCGTGGAAGGTAGCACGATGGGAAAAGCATGGCGGGCAGGGCGGTTGCCGGAACTGGCGTTGGAACAATATGTTGTGACTGCGGGTGAAATGATCCGCCACACTCCAGCGCAGATTGTCTATCATCGGATCTCTGCCAGTGCGCGCAGGCCCACGCTGTTGGCCCCGTTGTGGTGCGAGAATCGCTGGACCGGTATGAATGAGCTGAATAGTTATATGCTTGTCCATGGCGGGCAGGGGACAGCCATTGGGGATGGGTATAGTCATGCTTGAAAAAAGGTTGCCTAAAAGATCGAGTTGCTCGGGGCTAGTATGTCCAGGGGCGCTCCGGCGGCGCACGCCGCTACGACCCCAACGACACACTTCCCCTTGGTTTGGCTTGATGACGTTATCTGCCGTTCGCTTATGATTAGCCCGTATAAAATATTGTTCCCCCAATCTCTCATTGTGATTTGCAATCTTTTGCACACTTCTAATCAAGCCATCTTATCTCTTGCCAGTTTTGCGGTATGATCTATCAGATAAACACTGACAGGGGTTGCTATGAAGCAAATCAGGGTATTAGCCCAGTACTACGTTGATTTAATGGTTAAGTTAGGACTGGTTCGCTTCTCACTGCTACTGGCCTCTGTGCTGGTGTTGCTGGCCATGGTGGTGCAGATGGCGGTGACGTTGGTGCTGAGTGGCTCTGTTGAAACTCTCGATCTGGTACGTTCCATTTTCTTTGGTTTGTTGATTACGCCTTGGGCAGTCTATTTCTTGTCAGTGGTGGTTGAGCAATTGGAAGAGTCGCGCCAGCGCCTGTCACGTCTGGTTGAAAAACTTGAAGTGATGCGTTATCGCGATTTAGAACTCAATAAACAACTGACCGAAAATATTGCTCAACTCAATCAGGAAATTGTTGAGCGTGAAAAAGCAGAAAAAGCACACCTGCAAGTGGTTGATAAACTAAAAGAAGAGATGGGCCACCGTGAGCAGGCGCAGGTTGAGCTGGGGCAGCAGTCAGCGTTATTGCGATCCTTTTTGGATGCGTCGCCAGATCTGGTTTACTACCGCAATGAGGATAATGAATTCTCTGGCTGCAACCGGGCGATGGAGCTGTTGACGGGCAAGAGTGAGAAACAGCTGGTTGGGTTGACGCCCAAAGATGTCTATGCGCCAGATATCGCCGAAAAAGTGATGGAAACCGACGAGAAAGTCTTCCGCCATAACGTTTCTCTTACCTATGAGCAGTGGCTGGTTTATCCCGATGGCCGTAAAGCCTGCTTTGAACTGCGTAAAGTGCCCTTTTATGATCGTGTTGGTAAACGGCACGGATTGATGGGGTTTGGGCGCGATATAACTGAGCGTAAGCGCTATCAGGACGCGCTGGAGAACGCCAGCAGGGATAAGACTACCTTTATCTCAACAATCAGCCACGAGCTGCGTACGCCGCTTAATGGCATTGTTGGCCTGAGCCGCATCCTGCTCGATACCGAATTAGACAGCGAACAGCTAAAGTATCTGAAAACCATTCATGTCAGTGCTATCACTCTTGGGAATATCTTCAACGATATTATTGAGATGGATAAATTGGAACGGCGTAAAGTCCAGCTTGATAATCAGCCAATTGATTTTACAGGTTTTATGGCAGATCTTGAGAACCTTTCGGGTCTGTTAGTGCAGCCAAAAGGGCTGAAGTTCATTATGGAACCGCAATTGCCGTTGCCGGAGAAAGTGATTACCGATGGCACCCGCTTGCGCCAGATTCTGTGGAACTTAATCGGTAATGCCGTGAAATTTAGTCAGCAAGGTAAAATTGTGGTGCGGGTACGGCGTGAGGGGAGTGACCGCCTGATTTTTGAAGTAGAAGATTCAGGCATGGGTATCCCAGAAGATGAGCAGGATAAGATTTTCGCCATGTATTATCAGGTGAAAGATCGCAATGGTGGCCGCCCGGCCACCGGTACCGGCATTGGTCTGGCGGTGTCTAAACGCTTAGCGCAAAGCATGGGTGGCGATATTACGGTGAAAAGTACCCAAGGGGAAGGTTCATGCTTTATCTTGACCATTAAAGCACCTGCGGTGCAGCAAGCCTCTAGCCTGCCATCAGGTGATGACATACCTCTGCCTGCGCTGCATGTATTGCTGGTGGAAGATATTGAGCTGAACGTTATTGTCGCGCGCTCGGTATTGGAGAAATTAGGCAACAGCGTTGAGGTGGCAATGAATGGCCATGATGCACTGGCTATGTTCAAACCTGATGATTTTGATTTAGTGCTGCTGGATATCCAGTTGCCGGATATGAGCGGGTTGGATATTGCTCGCCAAATTCGGGCGGAATATGGGGCAGAGTCATTACCGCCACTGGTAGCATTGACCGCCAACGTACTTAAAGACAAAAAAGAATATTTAGATGCTGGGATGGATGACGTGCTGAGCAAGCCGTTGTCAGTTCCAGCGCTCACGGCCATGATTAAGCAATTTTGGGATCATAAGCCCTCAACCTCGGCGAAAAAACAGGAACATAAAGTGATGCAAACCCATGAATCGTTACTTGATACTGCAATGCTGGAGCAATACATCGATTTGGTTGGCCCACAATTGATTCATCAAAGCCTGGAAATGTTTGAACAGATGATGCCCGGCTATTTGGCGGTGTTGGACTCAAACATGACGGCACGGGACCAAAAGGGTATTACCGAAGAGGCGCATAAGATTAAAGGCGCTGCCGGTTCTGTTGGTTTGCGCCATATCCAGCAGCTTGCACAGCAGATCCAAACACCGACACTGCCAGCATGGTGGGACAACGTGCAAGATTGGGTCGATGAATTAAAATTAGAATGGCGCAATGATGTACAGGTGTTACGTGAGTGGGCAGCGGAAGCTGAAAAAAAATAACCCCGACCGAGGCCGGGGTGCGCGAATACTGCGCCAACACCAGGGAAATCGTCAACCTGCGATACTCGACATACTTCAAGTTACATGTGCGTTGGCTGTTTTCACTCACCCCAGTCACTTACTTATGTAAGCCTCTGGGGATTCGCTCAGTTGCCGCCTTCCAGTAACTCGAAATACTTAGGGTATATTATTTCGATTTCGAGTGAATTCGCAGGTTGTAGGAATTCTCCATACATCATACAAGCAACAACATAGCAAATGTAAGCGCTCTTGTTACAAGATTCATTAAAATTTGTGATAGAGATTCGTCTTTGTCACTAGAACGGGTTAAGCGATTGACAGAGTAAGAAAAGGAGAGGTGTGATGAAAACGGTCGGTGTAGTGCTTAGTGGATGTGGGGTGTTTGACGGTGCTGAGATACATGAGTCTGTCTTAACAATACTGGCATTGGATCGTGCGGGCGCAAGTGTTGTCTTCTTCGCGCCCGATAAACCACAACTGCATGTTATTAATCATGTTACCGGCGAAGAAATGGCCGAGAAACGAAATGTGTTAGTGGAGTCGGCGCGTATTGCTCGCGGCCAGATCAAGCCTCTTTCTTTAGCTAATTCAGAGCAATTAGATGCCCTGATTGTTCCCGGTGGTTTTGGTGCCGCGAAGAACCTCTGCGATTTTGCAACGCAAGGCTCTGAATGTGTTATTGACCCGGATTTATATAAACTTATTCAATCAATGCATAAGTCAGGTAAACCAATCGGTTTTATGTGTATTGCGCCAGTGATGCTGCCAAAACTGTTGGGTAAACCGATACGTCTGACAATTGGTAACGATCCCGATACTATTGATGCAATTGAAGTTATGGGTGGAGAGCATGTTATTTGCCCTACCGATGACGTGGTGGTCGATGCCGAGAATAAAGTGGTCACCACACCAGCCTATATGTTGGCAGCATCAATTTCTGAGGCGGCCAAAGGAATTGATAAGTTGGTAGCCAAGGTGCTGGATTTAACCGAATGACGCTAGTTAGGCACGGATTAAACCAGCTATGGTATTGGGGAAAACGGGGCGTCATTGGTATCGTCGCGCTATGGTTGGCGGGCATTTTGATTTTTGCTTTTTTGCCAGTCCCTTTTTCTATGGTGATGATCGAAAGGCAACTGGGCGCCTGGTTGACCGGTGATTTTTCCTATGTAGCGCACTCTGACTGGGTGCCGATGGATGAGATCTCGCCTTACATGGCGCTGGCAGTGATGGCGGCTGAGGATCAAAAGTTCCCCGAACATTGGGGATTTGATGTGGGTGCTATCGAATCGGCACTTTCTCATAATCAGCGCAATCAAAATCGTATCCGAGGTGCGTCGACTTTGTCACAGCAGACAGCGAAAAATCTGTTTCTTTGGGACGGGCGTAGCTGGGTGCGAAAAGGGTTGGAAGTGGGGTTGACCGCCGGTATCGAACTGATATGGACCAAGCGCCGTATTCTGACGGTTTATCTCAATATTGCCGAATTTGGTGAGGGTATTTTTGGTGTGGAAGCGGCTGCACGCCATTTCTTCAATAAACCCGCCAGTAAATTGAGTGCCTCAGAAGCGGCTCTACTGGCAGCGGTATTGCCAAATCCGCTACGTTTCAAGGTGAATGCGCCATCAGGTTATGTTATTTCCCGCCAGCAGTGGATTTTGCGCCAGATGCGGCAATTGGGTGGGAAAGACTTCATACAGGCGAATGATTTAGATTAATGGCTTGATGTTTTTGATAGCTAAAAATGGGCCTGGATTTCTCCCGGCCCATAATAGGATTGCTCTTTCTAACTAATTGATTATTTTACAATAGTAAACGCAGTGGTCACATGCTTAACGCCACTAACCTGGCTGGCAATCTGTGCTGCTGATTGCCCTTCCTGCTGAGTCACCAGACCCAAGAGGAACACTTCGCCATTCTCAGTGGTAACTTTCACATTCGATGATTTAACCGAGTCTGCGGTCAGTAACTGTGAGCGGACTTTAGTGGTGATCCAGGTATCCATTGAGGCGGTAGTCAGATCAACTGGCTTGCCTATGCGCATCTCGTTATACACTTCCGTTGCGCCATCGACACCTGCGGCAATTTGTTTGGCGCGGTTAGACAGCTCTGCGGTTGGCGACTGCCCGGTCAGCAAAACTTTCCCTTGATAAGCGGTCACCACAAAGCGTGTCTGGCTTTTTATCTGCTGATCTTTGCTCAGCGCATTGACGACTCTGGCCTCAAGAGTGCCATCGTCTACCTGAGTGCCAACAGAGCGTGGGTCTGTGGCAGATTTAGTTGCAACGGCTGCGCTGCCTACAACTACGGCACCTACACAGCCTTGCAATAGCAGGGCGCTGAGTAGCATGGCAAAAATATAACCAACCTTCATTCGTGCTCCTTTAATCGTCCTGATGAGGAAATAGAGTGTTATCAATTAAGTCACACAAGCAATTCACTGTGAGCATGTGTAATTCTTGAACGCGTGCACTGCGGTGCGAAGGTATACGGATTTCAACATCCTGCTGACCCAACAGGCCAGCCAGCTCACCGCCATCGTAACCGGTAAGGGCAACGATGGTCATATCACGGGTTACCGCTGCTTCGACCGCTTTCACAATATCACGGCTATTGCCACGAGTGGAAATCGCGAGCAAAACATCACCAGCATGACCGAGTGCCCGCACCTGTTTGGCATAGACTTCATCATGTAAACGGTCGTTGGCAATAGCGGTCAGAACAACATTATCAGCATTTAACGCAATTGCAGGCAGACTTGGTCGTTCTGTTTCAAAACGGTTTATCATGCTGGCGGCAAAGTGCTGCGCGTTAGCCGCAGAAGTCCCATTACCGCAGCAGAGAATTTTATTGCCGTTGAGCAGTGACTGAACCAACGTCATTGCTGCACGGGATATGGCATCAGGCAAAGCCTCTGCCGCGGCAATCTGGGTTTGAATACTTTCTGTAAAGCAGCCTTTGATTCTATCCAGCACGTTGATTTAATCCACTCAGTAAAATTAATATGCCCTTGGTACTTGAGGCCGCAGGGGGTGGCTATGTTTGTTACTCGGCTCAGCCAGTGGGCCAGTGCGAGCGCCGTTCAAAATGGTTTACAACCAATTTGTCGTTCTCTTACCGCCTACCTGCAACTCCAACGTCTTAGGTCATAGCCCGGTAGTAAACCGGAGAAATTGTTAATCCGCATTGAAAGCGTTAGGCAGCCACTCTATCTGGCTACCCGTGATGGCAAAAACATCAAAACGGCACGATGTTGTGGCAAAGCTGCCGCCTCGCTGTGCCAGCCAAATGGCGGCCGCCCGGAGTAACCGTTGTTGCTTGCTGTAAGTGATACTGGCGGTGGCTCCGCCGAATAGGGCATTACGCCTAAAGCGCACCTCAACAAACACCCAGGTTTCCCCATCGCGCATGATAAGGTCAATCTCACCACTTTGATAGGTGACATTGGCCGCCTGAAAAATTAAACCAACCCGCTCCAGATAGCAGCGGGCTTGATTTTCGTAATGTGTGCCAGTATCCCGTTGGCTCATATTCCCTTCGTCCTTGAAGTTGCAGGGGTGTTAGCTACATTCGTTACTCAGCCCGTCCATGGGCCTCGCCTCTGCGAGGCCGCTGCAAGCAGCGTTCAAATCTGTTCCAGACAGATTTGTCACCCGAATCACGTTACGCCGCCGGTACTACCATGCCTTGACGGTATTGCAGCCAAGGCAGCTTACGAGTGATAACACAATCGGCTGATGCCGTTAAATCACCGGTTGTACCGCTGACCTGGAAACCAGGGATTTGGCGCATTTGTGCAAAATGATTCGATAATGTCCACGCATCGATCCCCATGGCGTACAGGCGCACCAGCGAATAGTCGTTGGCATATTTAGCCGACGCCTGTTGCATCAGTGCCGGATTAGCACCGGCCATCAATGGAATATCACTAAACTGAATGCCTTCCATCTCCAAACGGTAATCCGGGCCAGCACCGGCTTGATAGCTACGCGAACTGGCAAACAGTGCCGGTTTGCTACGCGAGCTGGTGGCCATATCAATCATCGGTTTAATCAGTGTCAGTTCAGCCGGAGTTGCAATGATATAAACTGCATCAATGTTACCACCAGCGGAAGTGGAAACGACGGGCGCATCTACTGGTGGTGCCGGGATTGTCAGACCTGCAATGGTGACAGATGCCGGTGCCGCAGCAGGCGTGCCTGAAACGGCCACTGGCTGGCCAGTTAGCCGGATACCCGCACCACTGTTGATAGCTTGTTTCAGCTCAGCCGTTGAACCGAAGTTTTGCTGCAATACTGTTTGCCCACCCTGTTTCTGCCACTCTTCAGCGAAGGCTTTGGCGATACGATCGCCAAAGGTACCGCGCGGGGTCAGCAACAATGGCATTCTTTTTTCCTGATTCCACAAATGATGCGCCGCATCGCGGGCTTCATCTTCTGGCGATAAGGCAAAGTAACAGATGTTGGGACTGTTAGTGCTGGCCTCCGGCTGATTTAACGCCAAGATATTTAAGGTGCTTGTTGTGGCTTTCAGTTGTTCAACTTCAGGTTTAAGCAGTGGGCCGACAACCAAAGTCGCGCCATCCTGCTGTGCCTGTGCCAGTAATGCCGCGATAGGCTGCGTTGTTGTGTCGTAGACCTTCACCTGTGCATTGTTGGCAGCGACAGGGGCCACCGGTGCTACCTCAGCAGGCGTTGCGGCGGTATCGGTTGGCGTGGTTGCTGCTGTATCGGGTGTTGCAGCCGCAGGCGCTGCTACCGGTAACCCATTCTGAGCGGCAGTGAAACCTTGCTGGATAGCATCGGCAAATACCTGTGCCGAGCCACTAAGTGGCAGCAAAAGTGCAATTTTCGCCGTGGATGCCTGGCTGAAGTTACTGATCTGCGTTAATGCCGTTGGCAGAGTTTTCGCTGCCGGGTTTTGAGGATAACGGTTCTGCCAGTCTTTAATACCGGCTTTCAGTAGCTCGGGATCTTGCTTGTTATCCTGATACACACGCAGTAAATCCAGCCAACCTTGCAGCACGTTTTCATCTGCATTAATCACAATATTGTTCAATTCTTGTGGTGTCAGTTGTGCCAGTGATTGCCAGGTGCCATCGATATTATCTTGATGGGCTTTATCTTTCAGTAACGGTTCCTGAGCGATAAACGCACGAATCAGTGGCAGGGTGGCTTTGCCTTGATTGGCTGCAATTTGCGCCTGATAGAAACGAACTTGTTGGTTAGCTGAGAGCTGGGTTGCATCCAACTTGCCAAGAATATCAGCCGCCGCAGGGTTATTTTTCTGTGCGATCAGCAGTTCTGCGCTCAGTAATTGTTGTTCCTGACGTTGCGCATCGCTCAGATTAGCCGGTAGTGTACCGAGCTGTTCTGCCGCCTGAGGCGTTTTCCCTTCACGTAACAGGGCACGAATGGCGAGTAATTGCCAGTCAGCCTTGTTATCATCACCACTCTGTTGCAACTGTTGCAGATAATAATCAGAGTTCGCGCTTGCTTCGTCCTGTATATTTGCGGGTGGCGGCGTCTGTGGCGCTCTGCCTGAACAGGCTGCCAGAATCAGTGCGGCCAGAACTACAGGGACAAGCCCTGCTTTGGAACGAACGAATGTTGAGGAAAGCATACTGTATCCAGTGATGTTTTTTTCAAGATGCTCAATATTAAATCGGTAATTCGGATGAAACAATGAATCAACACGATCGAGCAGTGATTTCTGCATCTACGCTTTATGTGGTACCCACCCCAATCGGTAATTTAGGGGATATTACCCACCGGGCGTTAGAGGTACTGAAAGGCGTTGATTTGATTGCGGCAGAAGATACACGCCATACAGGGTTGTTATTACAGCATTTTGCGATCAACGCCCGCCTGTTTGCACTTCATGACCATAACGAACAACAAAAAGCCGATCATTTGCTGGCGAAACTGCAAGCAGGCCAGAGTATTGCCCTGGTTTCAGATGCAGGTACGCCACTTATCAACGATCCGGGCTACCACTTAGTACGCCGTTGCCGTGAAGCGGGCATCAGAGTGGTGCCACTCCCAGGCGCTTGTGCGGCGATTACTGCACTTTCTGCCGCCGGTATTGCCTCGGATCGTTTTTGCTACGAAGGCTTCCTGCCTGCGAAAACCAAAGGACGTAAGGATACTCTGCAAGCGCTGATTGAGGAACCTCGAACACTGATCTTCTACGAATCAACGCATCGCTTGTTGGAAAGTTTACAGGACATGGTAACCGTACTTGGCCCACAACGCTATGTGGTACTCGCCAGAGAATTAACCAAAACTTGGGAGTCTATCCACGGTGCACCGGTTGGCGAGTTGTTGACTTGGGTTCAGGAAGAAGAAACCCGCCGCAGAGGTGAAATGGTCTTGATTGTCGAAGGACATAAAGTACAAGCCGATGATGCTTTACCGGCCGTAGCATTACGCACTCTGGCATTATTGCAAAAAGAGTTACCGCTGAAAAAAGCCGCAGCGTTAGCGGCAGAGATCCACGGCGTGAAAAAGAATGCGCTCTATAAGTACGCACTTGAGCTGCAAGATGGCGCTCAAGTGCAAGCGGAAGATGACATTCACCCGTAATGTGATTATAATCCGCCGCGGAGTTGACCAGACAGTCGCCGCTTCGCTGCCGTCCCTTTCGGGGGAGACAGGTGAAGGGGAGGAAAGTCCGGGCTCCATAGGGCAGGGTGCCAGGTAACGCCTGGGAGGCGCAAGCCTACGACAAGTGCAACAGAGAGCAAACCGCCGATGGCCCACGTAAGTGGGATCAGGTAAGGGTGAAAGGGTGCGGTAAGAGCGCACCGCGCGGCTGGCAACAGTTCGTGGCAAGGTAAACTCCACCCGGAGCAAGGCCAAATAGGGGTTCACATGGTACGGCCCGTACTGAACCCGGGTAGGCTGCTTGAGCCAGTGAGCGATTGCTGGCCTAGAGGAATGACTGTCCACGACAGAACCCGGCTTACCGGTCAACTCCACTCATTCCACAAAATCCCGCTTCGGCGGGTTTTTTGTTTTGTGCGATATGGTTTGCGAGGAATGACTGTCCACGACGCTTTTCATAAAAGAAAGCGGCTTACCGGTCAACTCCACTCATTCCACAAAATCCCGCTTCGGCGGGGTTTTTGTTTTGTGCGATATGGTTTGCGAGGAATGACTGTCCACGACGCTTTTCATAAAAGAAAGCGGCTTACCAGTCAATTCAACTCATTCCACAAAACCCCGCTTCGGCGGGGTTTTTGTTTTGTGTGATATGGTTTGCGGGATGTCTGTTTTATCTTAACGCTGATAGCGTAAGGCATCCACGAACAACGAAAATGCGGTGGTATGTTGCCGGCGGCTCGGGTAGTAAAGGTAATAACCGGGAAAAGGCTCGCACCACTCTTTCAGTACCCTGACTAAGCTGCCACTGGCAATCTCAGCTTTTACCGCATCCTCTGGTACGAATGCCAGGCCAAAACCCATGATGGCGGCATCAATGCGTTGCCGCAAACTGTTAAAGGTCAGTTGCCCATCAACGCGAACTCTTAACTCATACCCCTCTTTTTCAAATTCCCATGCATAAAGACCCCCCATTGTCGGCAGGCGCATATTGATGCAACGATGATTTTGCAGATCTGCCGGAGTGACGGGTATGCCATATTTAGCTAAATATGAAGGCGAGCCAACGACAGCCATACTCATGTCCTGCCCAATGCGCACCGCAATCATATCTTTTGCTACCTGCTCTCCAAGGCGGATGCCAGCATCAAAACGCCCGCTAACAATGTCGGTTAAGGTGTTATCGACCGTAATTTCCACATTGATGTCAGGGTAATCGGCGAGAAATGATTTCAGTACCGGCAAGAGGGTCGAGTCCACGGCATGTTCGCCTGCAGTAATGCGAATATTCCCCGCAGGCCGCTCGCGCATTTCGCTTAAGGCATCCAGCTCACTCTCAATTTCTGCAAAACGTGGCCCCAGACTATTTGCCAGTCTTTCGCCCGCTGCTGTCGGGGCAACGCTGCGAGTCGTGCGGGTCAATAAGCGAAGCTCAAGTCGTTCTTCCAACCCACGAATGGAATGACTTAAGGCCGATTGTGAAACCCCCAGTTTTGCCGCCGCTTTGGTGAAACTTCGTTCTCTGGCAACCATAAGAAATGAAATTAAATCGTTAAAATTCTCTTTTAACATCAATCTTACTTACCTGTTCAGCGGTCTGTGCGTTCCAGTATAGTTAAATTTATGAGTTAGATTCATATAGCCATGCGCATTTATCCATCTAATCCTCTGCTCGGACATTTGCTACTTTTGTGCAATCACCTTGATTCAGCAGGCCGCTCACCAAAAGGGTCGTTCGCCCGCGCAAATCGCTCTTGCCTGGTTGCTGGTGCAGAAGCCTTGGAGAAGCTCACTGGATTGTAATTCTCTCGCTAAATATCAGCGCAAAAATAGAGGCAGGATTGCTACTTTACAGGCCTATACTCTCTAGGTAGCAATTTCCTTGAAACCAACTTTCCCTATACTCAAACTGTCTACTCTCGACGTTCTTTACGGTTTATCGAGCTTCACATCACAGTGTTTATGATACCGGAGATACATCATGACGATAAAAGTTCTCGGTTATGCAGCCAAATCCGCACAAGTTCCCCTCGCCCCACTTGAGTTTACCCGTCGCGATCCGCGTCCTGATGATGTGGTGATGGATGTGCTCTATTGCGGTGTTTGTCACTCAGATCTGCATCAGGCGCGTAACGACTGGGGGTTCAGCAGTTATCCGCTGGTACCTGGGCATGAAGTGGTTGGGCGTGTCACGGCTGTGGGGAAAAGTGTCACGAAATTCAAGGTGGGTGATTTTGCCGGAATTGGCTGCATGGTGGACTCCTGCCGAGTGTGCCAACCCTGTCAACAGGGTCTGGAGCAGTATTGTGCAGAGGGCAATGTGCAAACTTACAATGGTGTTGATCGCCACGACCATACACCAACCTACGGTGGCTACTCACAATCCATTGTAGCTTCTGAAGATTTTGTGCTGAAAATGCCTGCTGGTCTGGATTTGCAGGCTGCCGCGCCACTACTGTGCGCCGGTATTACTACCTGGTCGCCGCTGCGCCATTGGAAAGTGGGCAAAGGCAGCAAAGTCGCAGTCGTTGGCCTGGGTGGTTTGGGTCATATGGCATTAAAGCTGGCGAATGCATTAGGGGCTGAAGTGACGCTCTTTACCCGTTCACCGAGTAAAGAAGCCGATGCCCGCCGTTTAGGCGCACACCATATTGTGTTATCCACCGATAATGCACAAATGGACGCGACCAAAGGGCAATTCGATCTGATTATCGATACCGTGCCTTATGTCCATGATATCAACCCCTACATGCCGACACTGAATGTGGATGGCACACTGGTATTTGTTGGTTTCCTTGGTGATCTTAGCCCGATGTTAAACACCATGCCATTGATTCTGGCACGGCGTTCGGTGGCGGGTTCATGTATTGGCGGCATTGCTGAAACGCAGGAAATGCTCGATTTCTGTGCTGAACACGGCATTGCATCAGATATAGAGATGATCAATATTCAGGATATCAACGATGCCTATGAGCGGATGCTGAAAAGCGATGTGAAATACCGCTTCGTGATCGATATGGCGTCGTTAAAACCGTAATTATGCTGGCGCAACGTGGGGGAGCTGCCCGTTCTATCCATTAAATGTTGACTGGCATGCTCGCCCTTATTCACACAGGCAAATCAATGAGCAGCGCACGCAGCGGTGTTTCGGCTTTAATCACCAGGTGCTGTTCTTCTTGTACAAAAGCACCATCACCGCAGGTCAGGCGCTGAGTTTCACTGGCCTGCGGCCCAACCACAGCCACCGTTCCGTGAATGGATTGCAGATAAGCCCTCGGGCCGTGTAGGTCAATGGTGTACTGTTCACCTGCGGCTAGATCCAGATGATGAATCCATACTTGCTGACGCAGTTTCAGGCTGCCCTGCTCACCGTCAGGGGATGCCAGTAGCCGTAATGGTTGCGTGCATAATGATAACTGCTGGGCGGGATTACTTTCCTGTTCAGGGCAGGCGTTGAGCCATAACTGAATGCGCGTTAATGGCTTATCTGCACTTAGATTATGCTCGCTATAGCTGACACCCGATTGAGCAGAAAAGAGCAACACATCACCAGTTTTACCGCGCACATAGTTACCCAGACTATTTCGATACTCAGCCTCACCTTGTAAAATCAGGTTTAAAATATCAACCTGAGGATAAGTTCGTGGTTGGAATGAGGCTCCCGGTGCCAGCACCTCTTGATTCAAGACGCGCAGCGAGGCATAACCCAATAGTTTCGGATCAAAATAGTGGCCGAATGAGAAAGTATAACGGGCTTGGAGCCAACCATAGTCAGCTTGCCCGCACTGTTTTGCTGTTCTGCATGTGATCATGACAATGATTGCCCTATCCTGATATTAATTGATAAAGAGATGGTAAGCGTCTGGACGACGGATTGTTAGCCAGTTAATCTGGTCGCTATATTCAAATTTCCTGATTGAGAAAATGATGGCCAAAGATCGGGCGCTAACGTTAGAAGCATTGAGAGTAATGGATGCTATTGACCGCCGTGGTAGTTTTGCCGCGGCGGCTGATGAATTGGGGCGGGTACCTTCTGCACTGAGCTATACCATGCAGAAACTTGAGGAAGAGCTTGATGTGGTGTTGTTCGACCGCTCCGGGCATCGCACCAAATTTACCAATGTTGGGCGGATGCTACTGGATCGCGGGCGGGTGCTACTAGAAGCCGCAGACAAACTGACTACTGATGCTGAAGCATTGGCGCGCGGCTGGGAAACACATATCACGATTGTCAGCGAGGCATTGTCTCCGGCATGGAAACTGTTCCCGTTGATCGACAAACTGGCGCTTAAAGCCAACACTCAAGTCTCTATTTTTACCGAAGTATTGGCCGGAGCATGGGAACGGTTGGAGCAGGGGCGGGCTGATATCGTCATTGCGCCCGATATGCATTTCCGTGCATCTTCAGAGATTAACAGCCGTAAACTGTACAAAGTGACCAGTGTCTATGTTGCCAGTCCAGACCACCCCATTCATTTGGAACCAGAGCCTTTGTCAGAACTGACGCGAGTGAAATATCGTGGTGTCGCCGTCGCGGATACCGCTCGTGAGCGGCCAGTTATTACGGTTCAGTTGCTGGATAAACAGCAACGTTTGACTGTTAGCACTATCGAAGATAAGCGGCGGGCATTATTAGCCGGTTTAGGTGTGGCGACCATGCCTTATGAAATGGTAGAAAAAGACATTGAAGCGGGCCGTTTACGGGTCGTCGGGCCAGAGTTCAGCCGTGAGGCCGATATTATTATGGCATGGCGGCGCGACAGTATGGGGGAGGCTAAGTCGTGGTGTCTGCGAGAGATTCCTAAATTGTTCGCTAATAAGTAAACGGCTACTGCGCGTCGTCATACTGAGATTGTGCAGTGTTCACAATCCTCACGTACTACGTGTACGCTCCGGTTTTTCCGCGCTGTACGCACTCAGTCTGACTTAGCTCACTACGCCTTAAGCTGTTATGGCTACTGCGCGTTAATCTGTTAATAAAGTGAAACGTGTATCTCGCCCATGTGGCTCCAGCAGGTCTTGCTGTGGGCCGATGGAGATAATCCCGTAAGGGTTTATGGTGCCGTGGCTGCGATAGTAGTGATTGCGGATATGGGCAAAATCGACTGTTTCAGCGACACCTTGAATTTGATAAATATCGCGTAAAAAGCCATATAAGTTGAGATAATCGCTGATACGGCGCTTATCACACTTGAAATGAGTGACATAGACTGGGTCAAACCGCACCAATGTGGTCCATAAACGTAAATCTGCTTCCGTCAGTTGGCCACCAGTCAGGTATCGTTGTTTCGCCAGAATCTGTTCCAGCTTGGTCAATGCGTCAAATAAGGTATTAACTGCCTCGTCATAGGCTTCCTGTGTAGTGGCAAATCCCGCCTTATACACCCCATTATTGACCTGATCGTAAACCCACCCGTTGATATCATCAATATTACTGCGTAACGCTGTAGGGTAATAATCCCCCGTTTTAGCCCCGACGCCATCAAACGCAGTATTGAACATACGAATGATATCGGCAGATTCATTGCTAACGACAGTCTGTTGCTGCTTATCCCATAACACCGGAACGGTCACCCGCCCGCTATAATTTGCATCGGCGCGCAGATAAAGCTGATAGAGATAGTCAAGATGATAGAGTTCGTCGCCGGTGGCGGCAGGGAAATCATTAGCGAAGGTCCAGCCATTCTCCAGCATCAATGGATGTACCACAGAAACTGAAATCAGTGACTCTAAGCCTTTCAATGTGCGCATGAGTAAAGTGCGGTGTGCCCATGGGCAGGCAAGAGAAACATACAGATGGTAACGGTGTGCTTCGGCTTTAAAGCCGGCTTTACCTTGTGGGCCAGCCTGCCCGTCAGCAGTCACCCAATTGCGGAACTGTGAGGTACTACGCTTGAAATGACCACCGGTAGATTTTGTGTCATACCAGATGTCTTTCCACATGCCGTCTACGAGCTGCCCCATCCAATCCCCCGTGTTCTTGAAATTGCAGCGTTGTTAGCTGCTCTTATTCACCCGAATCACTTACCTGAGTAAGTTAATCGGGATTAATGAGCCTCATCCTTGAGGCTCACCCTACGGGCTAGCATAAATGCTGTTCAAATTAGTTCCCGACCCATTTGTCATTCGCTTGCTGCCTGGCTGCAACTCCAATTACTTTTGGGATTGCATTTTATAGTATAGCCTTACCACTTCTTACCCAGCAGACGGTCAATACTGAAACCACCAGGGCCGGCAACCGCCAACACGATGAAACCACCAGCGATGGTTAGGTTTTTCATGAACATCAACTGGTTAACGCCTTCCGCAAAGTTAGTGTGGAAGATAAGTGCCGTCAGAATAGTGAAACCCGCAGTGAACAGTGCAGTGGTACGGGTCAGGAAACCAAACAGAATTGCCAAACCGCCGCCAAATTCCAGCAAAATAGTCAATGGCAGGAAGAAGCCAGGGACACCCATTGCTTGCATATACTGTTGCGTGCCAGCATAGGCATCACCCATTTTGCCGTAACCGGCCACAATAAACAGAATCGGCATCAGAATGCGTGCTACCAACAGGCCAGTATCTTGTAATTTGTTCATCGACGACTTCTCCAAAAAGTTGTTCTATTAATGCCTGGCATCTGCGGGCGTTAATGGTTAATTAAAGGTGCTTGTATGTGGTTGCTTGTCGGTGTTATCCCACAAGCTCCCTGAGTTGATGAGAGAATGTTAGTGGAGAAGTTGAGAAGTTGTTAGCAAGTAAAACTGTCTATTTTTATCAAAAAAACTGAAGTGGTAGCAGATTAATGCCGAAAAACAGTCTGTTTAGGCAACAGAAGGGGGGAGGGCAGCCAGTAACTCACTAGAGGATACCGAGGTGCCACAAAGGGAGCTAACGGCAGGTTAACGTAAGAAAAAAGTGCTACGAAACAATCGGATGGTTCCCCATATGCTGACCGCCCGGCGCGACCAACGGATTAATTTACTGGGGTGGCGAATACCGTATAGTGCGACCAGACTGGAGCCAACCATCAAATATTTTCGCATACCGACGATTTGTGCCCAACCCCGATCATAAGGTGCAGTGACTTCAATCCAGTGTGCAGCGCTGTGGGCGAGATCCAGACGTTGTTGCTGGATCTCGCGTAACAATGCGGCTTTTTCTTGTGCTAATTTACGGCGGCTCAACGCTCTTTCTCCAATAACTCGCGATCCGTTTCCAATTGCTTACGGGTAGAACCCAGCAGTGTGGAGCTGCGTGCCTTGGTGATAGTCCAGATAACACCGATTATCGCCAGTGCCAATAGCACCGCAGTGGTAGTACCCAGCGCCATTAAACGATAGGCAGGATCAATAGCCCATATGACTAAGACCAGCAGACTCATCAACCCGAAAGCGGTAAGTAACAAGGTAATCCCTGCCATCATCAGCAACTGAACCAGTGTTGCTTTTTCCTCTTCCAGCTCAATGGCGGCCAGACGTACACGGGTTTCAACCATGCCCACCACAATAGTGGCGATGCGGTGAACAGTATCAAGGACCCCTTTACCGGGGCCCTGTGTGTGAGGAAGCTCAGCCATAATTAGCGGCGAGACAACAGAACGCCTAACACCACGCCAACAGCGGCACCGATGCCTACACCAGTCCAAGGATTGTCGTGAACGTAGGTATCTGCTTTGTCAGCAATTTCTTTAGTTTGCGCTGCGATTTTATCGCCGGTTTCGCTCAAACGCTCGCGAGTATCTTTCAACGCGCTTTCCGCTTTGGCTCGCAGCTTATCTAACTCAGCTTTCGGCTTATCGGTCGAAGTTTGCAGCACTTCTTCCAAAGTATCTGCCAGTGACTTAAGTTCAGCGCGTAAATGTTCAGAGGTTTTATCTTGTGGCATGTAATAGCTCCTTAACATAACTGAGGTGGATACCTAACGTAGCGAATATTTAACAAAGTTAAAAGGTGAATAAATCTTAAATAACTCTGATGATTCGCCGTTATTGTATTTAAAACCGGAGTTGCTACTTCTGCGCCTTAGCTTGTTTTAACTCGGCTTGCGCTTCCACTAACTTCTTCTGTTGCTTGGTAATTTTACTCGCATCACCTTTCTGCTGAGCCTCTTTTAACTCTTGCTGGCGCTCAGTGACCTTGTGTTGCTTTTGTCTGATTTTTTTCTGTTGTTCGGCCTTCAGGTTTTCCGCCGTGCAGTTGCTTTTTACTTCTTTTAAGGCTGTTGCCAGACCGGCCGCGCGGCGGGTATTGCCATGTTGTTTGGCATAATCTATCTGTTGTTGGATTTCTTTAGCTTTTATGTCGCATTCATTGTCTAACGCTGCTTGAGCAACATTACAAAATACGACAATAGGTAAAACCAACAGGAGAGAGCGACGTAACAACATAGTATTACTTCCTTTTACAGCAAGAGTCAGGGACGAAAACAGGTTGCCGTGAATGTCTAAGCATAGCGCTGAATGATGTGATACCCAAGTTTACCACAGGAATTTTTATAGATTAATCAGATATCAGCGGAATAAATAGGCAAAAAATAGCAGATGACTACGGGGAGATAGCCCCCGTAGCGAAAATTAGCCTACATTTTGTAGGGTATTTCTGAATGCGGGTAACAGACGCTGACGTTTCTTAGACTCGCTTAAGACAATGACATAACCGCTCGGCAAGATATCCTGCAACACTTCAATGGCTTCTTCCTGCTGTTCAGGGGATTCCAGGCTTACCACCAAGCTATCATTCTCTGGAGTAATGCTTTTTATCCGAATCCCACGTTGATCAAGATGTTGGTACAGATAAAACCCATCAGGCAATGACAGCCCCTGTTGGTTAGGCCGAATTTTCAACGCACTTTCTGTGCGCAAAATAATAGGCGTAAACAACAAGGCCGCCAGCAACAGCGCCATGACTGGCAAAATAAGATAGTGCCAAACCGGGCGACTAAAACGGCCCTTGAGGTTGATCACTCTGGCTTACCTTTATTTTTGTCATTGCTATCCGCAACCTGTGGGGTGCTTTTTTTGCGCCAAAGCACATATAAAGAACCAAACAAGCCAATCACCAACAGTGCCAGCGGCAATAACATCAGGAAGAACATCACTTCGTCTTCATATTTTAGGAATACCGGTGTTTTACCAAAGGCAAAGCCCATCGTTGTCAGGATCAATACCCACAGGAAGCCACTCATCCAGTTGAAGAACTGAAAACGGGTGTTGTCCAGGCCTGAAAGCCCGGCAATTGTTGGCAACAAGGTACGCACGAATGCCAGAAAACGGCCCACCAGCAGGGCAGATAACCCATGGCGATGGAACAAATTATGGGCACGCTGGTGGTAATGAGCAGGGAGATGAGACAGCCAGCCTTGTACCACTTTGGTATTCCCCAGCCATCGCCCCTGAATATAACTGACCCAGCACCCAAGACTAGCGGCAGTGGTCAATACCACGAGGGTCACAGGGAAGCTCATCGCACCTTTTGCAATCAGTACACCAACCAGAATCAGCAGACTATCACCCGGTAAGAAGGCCGCTGGCAGCAAACCATTTTCCAGGAAAAGTATTACAAATAGCAGGATATAAATGGCCCATACCAGAGACGGGTTCGCCAGTGTCTCATAGTCCTGTGCCCATAGAGCATGTAAGAGTTCTTTAATGATATCCATCTGGTATTCCTAAAACGTCATTGTTGTATACCCTTACTTACCTGACGTTGCAGTAGCGCTTTCTTACCCGAATCACTGAGATGTTCATCAATGGGCCAGGATTCGCTTGTTTTGCCTTACTGCAATACCAATTACTTTGGGTATGTTCGTTAGTTTATAAACACGACTCGCAAAAATAGCTGATGGCTTTTCGTGTTTAAGCGATGGTTTTGATAAATGTGTTCAAACAAACCAATTCGCTGATATCAATAGGTAAATATACTTCGCGCTGTAACTGTCAGGGAAGCTACGACGACTGAGAATCATGGTGGTAGGTAAGCATCCCGCTATATTGAATATTACTCTCTTTCCAGCCACCCACACGATTTTGCTGTGCCGATGTATGGAACATCCAGTTGGAGTAGTTAAGCAGTGGCAGTGATTGCCTCGGCTGTTTGTAGATTTCATCTGCCCGACTGCTGCGAGATATTGCCAGATATGCCCCAGACCAGGTGTTATTAACCAATGACGGGTTGGCTGAGCCGGTAAACTTGCTGGCCCCCAGCCGATTCTTTATGGCGGTTTTTTTGACCGGCAAACCCATCAGACGCAATTGGGTGGGGATGACTTTATTTTGCAGGTGCGGGTAAGGTGATAATGCCCTTACGGATGACGACATGTCGCGGATATAGGGGCTGCTATGATAGACAGCACTTAGCGTTGATAACGCCATGCCTGATGGAGCAGAATATGTGGGCGATAGCAGGTTGCCGGAGACCGAACCGGCCCAGCCAGACACTGCAATAAATAGAGCAAACAACCAGCGCATGTATTTGCGTTTCGCTCCCAAAGCACCCAAGTAAAAAAGTGCTGACACTTTAGCAAAATAGCGGGATATGAAACAGGGAAATATAAATGCCTATTGAGTATTTATTAAGCAATGGTTTAAAAACAGGCTTGATACTGACATTTGCTGACAGAAGTCGACATTTACTGACCTTAAATCGCCATGATCAGACCGGGAAGAGAAAGAATAGAATCAGTTTCTCTTCCCGTTGCCTGCCACTACCTGAGCAAGGTTCAGCCTTTGCTGTTCGCGACCATATTGTTATTCATCATGAGATTATCGAGATGAACAACGGGGTTTTCTGTGAATAAATAGCGATCCACATTAAATTCAAAATCATCGGTAGTGGCACGGAACAGCATCTGCTTGGTATTTTCCAGATGTTGCCACATAGCAAGTTTACTGGCGTAAGGATCTTTACGCATCAGAGCTTCAAGGATCCTGTCGTGATCTTCGCACCAGCTCTCGATCGATTTATCATCGATATGCTCATGCAGTTTTATCCAGTAAGGGTTATGTACCCGTTGGCTCCACATTTTTTCGACAATCGTTGCCATGGCGGTATTTTGGGTGGCCAGAGCAACCTGTACGTGGAATTTCAGATCCCATTGTGAATCACGGAAGCGATCTTCCTGACGCGCATGTTTTTGGATCTCAATTAATTGCACGATATCTTGCGGCGTAACCTGAGTGGCGGCAAATTCAGCAATATTACTTTCGATTAACTGGCGTGCCTGTAGCAACTCAAAGGGACCTGCTGTGGCGAATTCAATGCTGTGGTTGGGCATGACGAGGTGCTTTTGCTGATTCGACATCACGTGGATGCCGGAGCCTTTACGCACTTCAACGTAACCCTCTACTTCCAGCATGATGATCGCTTCACGGACCACGGTTCGGCTGACATTCATCTCTTCTGAAATGCAGCGTTCCGCCGGCAATTTATCCCCTACAGGATAAACACCCGCTTCGATGCGCTGCTTTAACTCTGCGGCTAACTGCTGGTACAACCGTCTGGTTTCTGTTAATTCCATGATTAAGGCTCTTGGGAGCAATTGAGGCTGCAGATTCTGCGGCTCATATTGTCTGGAAGGCATGATATCCCGAAGGAGATATAATTGGATTTGTTATACCACTTATCCCTATTCGGTTCTAGTCATTGCTATCACAGTTGTGATGGAAAATACGCACTAAACCAGGGGGCTGGCAAGAAGTAAAAAGCCCGGTAAATGATTACCGGGCTTGAGTCGAACCTATGGCTCAATAATGACTACTCAGATTAGTTTTGTCCGGCAGGAGCCTGTTGTATCGGATCGATAGTCGGTTCAACCGCTGGGCGGTTTTGCAGCACCGTCCAGATAACCACCACGGCTAACACATCAAATACCGCCAATGCGGCAAACAGAGGGCTGAAGCCCATGGTGTCTGCCAACGCACCCACCACCAGAGCGAACATGGTACTGGCAGTCCAGGCCGCCATACCGGTTAACCCGTTGGCTGTGGCCACTTCGTTACGACCAAATACGTCGGAAGATAGTGTAATCAGTGCGCCAGACAATGATTGGTGAGCGAAGCCCCCAACACACAGCAGTGCGATAGCGGCATAAGGGCTAGTGAACAGGCCGATAGTCCCCGGTGCAATCATTAACAGGCCACCCATTGTTACCACCAACTTACGGGAAACAATCAGGTTAACTTTGAAGTGTTTCTGGAATAACGGCGGCAGGTAGCCACCCAAAATGCAGCCCAAGTCGGCAAACAGCATTGGCATCCAGGCGAACATGGCGATTTCTTTCAGGTTAAAGCCATAGGCTTTAAACATAAACAGTGGGATCCAAGCGTTAAATGTCCCCCAGGCTGGTTCTGCCAAGAAACGCGGGATAGCAATGCCCCAGAACTGACGGTTACGGATAATCTGCAATGCAGACATCTTTTTAGCGTTAGCGGTGGAGTGCTGAGCTTCCTGACCACTGAGGATGTATTCACGTTCTTCATCGGTCAGTTTTTTCTGGTCTTTCGGGTGTTTGTAAAGGATTAACCAGGCAATAGCCCAAATCAGGCTGAGCACACCGGTGATGATAAATGCCATCTGCCAACTGTGCATCACGATAGCCCACACCACCAATGGTGGTGCAATCATGCCGCCGATAGAAGAGCCGACGTTAAAGTAACCTACAGCAATGGAGCGTTCTTTTGCAGGGAACCATTCGCTACTGGCCTTCAGGCCCGCAGGGATCATAGCAGCCTCTGCCATACCTACCGCACCACGAGCGATAGCTAAACCGCCCCAACTGCTGGCCAACGCGGTGCTCATACAGAAGATGGCCCACATAATGGCAAACATGGCATAGCCCACTTTGGTGCCCATAACATCCAGAACATAACCGGCTACCGGTTGCATCAAGGTGTAAGCAGCAGAATAAGCAGCGATGATGTAAGAATATTGCTGTGTCGTGATATGTAACTGCTCTTGCAACGTCGGTGCGGCCACCGCAATAGCGTTACGTGTTAGGTAACCCAATATGGTGCCGACGGTGACCAGAGCGATCATGTACCAGCGTAAGCCTTTAATTTTACGCATCATTTATAACTTTCTCCCAGTCTAAGATTACTGCTATGAAGCGCGACCTGTAGCGGCGTTTCATGGCGCAATTTGGCCCAACCTACATCGTTGTACATGCGGTGGTACCCGACCCTGTTTAATTGGGTCATACCTTCTTATTTGAGTTGAGGCTGAAGTGTTATCGGTAGCTTCAACTGCTTTGGGTATCCCTTCCTGTTGAGAGCAACGGTGCTGTCGCTGCTTTCATTCTTGCCTGTGTCTTCCCGTGTGGGTCAAATCAGCGCGTTTGAGTGAACAATGCGGATGAGATGATTGAGGGCGACGCAACAATAACTTGTCATACAGATTTAAAAGTTGAGTGACATCACAAAAACCACTTTTCAATTAGGGAATAATAGAACCCGACAGACTTAGTGCCGCAAGGGGCTAAATAGACTATAAATGTTGAGTATTTGTTCTTTTTGTTAGGTTTTTGCGATCGCTATCGATAAAAAAATGCTGGACGATAGATGGAATTGGTGTGATAACTTCGCGATAACAGAGAGCAGTGCTCTAAGATGTACTCAAGTGAGGAACCTAATATGTCGCAGTTTTTGACCGAAGACTTTTTGCTGGACACCGAATTCGCCCGTCGTCTATATCATGACTACGCAAAAGATCAGCCGATCTTTGATTATCACTGCCATTTACCCCCTGAACAGATCGCAGAAAACTACCGCTTTAAGAATCTGTATGACATCTGGTTGAAAGGTGATCACTATAAATGGCGTGCTATGCGGACTAACGGTGTAGCAGAACGTCTGTGTACCGGCGATGCCAGTGATCGTGAGAAATTCGACGCATGGGCTGCAACGGTTCCTCATACTATCGGTAACCCGCTGTATCACTGGACTCATCTTGAATTGCGCCGTCCATTTGGTATTACAGGTAAGTTATTATCCCCTGCAACGTCAGAAGAGATCTGGCAACGCGGTAACGAATTACTGGCTCAGGACAGTTTCTCTGCGCGCGGCATTATGCAGCAGATGAATGTAAAAATGGTCGGTACCACTGATGACCCGATTGATGACCTGCGCCACCATAAAGCTATTGCCGCTGATGGTAGCTTCAACATCAAAGTGTTACCAAGCTGGCGTCCAGATAAAGCCTTCAACATTGAAGCCGCGGGCTTTAACGACTACATGCAGCGTTTGGAAGCTGCCGCTGATACCTCTATCAGCCGCTTTGCCGATCTGTGTACTGCCTTGAACAAACGGATGGACCACTTTGCCGCCCACGGTTGTAAAGTTTCGGATCATGCTTTGGATGTTGTGGTTTACGGTGAGGCAGATGAAGCCACGCTGGATGCGATTCTGGCGCGTCGTCTGGCCGGTAATCAGCCAAGTACCGAAGAAGTTGCACAGTTCAAAACGGCAGTATTGCTATTCCTGTCTGGCGAATATCACCGCCGTGAATGGGTGCAGCAGTACCACATCGGCGCTCTGCGTAACAATAACAGCCGCATGTTTAATCTGGTGGGGCCGGATAGCGGTTTTGACTCCATCAATGACCAACCACTGGCACAGCCACTGTCCCGTCTGTTGGATGCTCAGGGCCTGCGTAATGCATTACCAAAAACCATCCTTTACTGCCTAAACCCGCGTGATAACGAAGTTATCGGCACGATGGTTGGCAACTTCCAGGGTGAAGGCGCTGCCGGGAAAATGCAGTTCGGTTCTGGCTGGTGGTTTAACGACCAGAAAGATGGAATGCAACGCCAAATGACCCAACTGGCACAACTTGGTTTGCTAAGCCGCTTCGTTGGCATGCTGACGGATAGCCGCAGCTTCTTGTCTTATACGCGCCATGAATACTTCCGCCGCATCTTGTGCCAGATGATTGGCCGTTGGGTGGCTGATGGCGAAGCTCCGGCAGATATTGAACTGCTGGGTTCAATGGTGAAAAACATCTGCTTCGATAACGCGAAGCAATATTTTGCCATCGAGCTGTAATCGCCCCGTTGATTTGAATAACCAATAACAGGGCCGGTTAGCGGCTCTGTATAACTCTAACTCATTATTTATTTAACGCCCGGCTGCACTGCGGTAAAGACCTTCTCTGCAAAGAAAGGATTGCCTGCAAAGCACGGACTGTCAGTAATGCCGGTCCATAGCTGTATGCGTTATGAGGTGAACCCTGATGCAAACTCTAAACCGTCGTGACTTTCCCGGCCGTAGCCACCCTGACAAGATCATTCAATTTGGTGAAGGTAACTTCCTGCGTGCATTTGTCGACTGGCAGATTGATTTACTGAATGAACATACTGATCTGAATGCCGGGATCGTGGTGATCCGCCCGATCGATACTGATTTCCCACCGTCACTCAGTACCCAGGATGGTCTGTACACTGCGGTGATCCGTGGTTTGAATGAGCAGGGCGAAGCGGTGCGTGAATCCCGCCTGATCCGCTCGGTTAACCGTGAGATCAATATTTACCGTCAGTTTGATGAATATTTGGCACTGGCCCGCGATGCCAATATTCGCTTTATGTTCTCAAACACCACTGAAGCGGGTATTGCCTGGAATGAAGCGGACCAATTCAGCGACGCACCACCAAGCTCTTTCCCGGCTAAATTGACCCGCTTGCTGTTTGAACGTTTTGAACATTTTGCCGGTGCCGCAGATAAAGGTTGGGTATTACTGCCTTGTGAACTGATTGATTACAATGGTGAAGCGCTGCGCGAACTGGTGTTGCGTTATGCCAGTCATTGGCAATTACCTACCGCTTTCACCCAGTGGTTAACTGAGCACAATACCTTCTGTTCAACGCTGGTTGACCGCATCGTTACAGGCTATCCGCGTGATGAAGTGGCTGCCTTACAAACCGAACTGGGTTATCAGGATAGCTTCCTGGATACCGCAGAATACTTCTATCTATTTGTTATTCAAGGGCCAAAAGAACTGGCTCAAGAACTGCGCCTGGATCAACTCGATCTGAACGTGCGCATCGTTGATGACATCAAACCCTATAAAGAACGCAAAGTTGCCATTCTGAACGGCGCACACACCGCGCTGGTACCTGTGGCATACCTCTCTGGACTGGACACCGTCGGCCAGACGATGGATGACGCACAAATCAGCAGCTTTGTAGAGAAAACCATTACCGAAGAGATTGTACCGGTATTGGATTTACCAGAAGACGAATTATTGTCGTTCTCACAAGCGGTATTGAGCCGGTTCCGCAACCCGTTCATTCAGCATCAACTGCTGTCTATTGCCTTGAATGGTATGACTAAATTCCGTACTCGTATTTTGCCGCAGTTGCTGACCTACCAGCAACAGCAAGGCAAGTTACCACCGCGCCTGACTTTTGCTCTGGCAGCACTTATCGCTTTTTACCGTGGTGAGCGTGATGGTCAAACTTACCCGTTGCAGGATGATGCTCACTGGCTGGAACGCTTTTCCACCTTGTGGAGTGGTGTAAAACACAGTGATATCACGCTGGCTGAGTTAGTTAACAGCGTACTGTCTGATGCGACCCATTGGGGACAGGATTTGACCGCCGTTCCACAACTGGCCAATCAGGTAACAGAACAACTGCAAACTATCATTGATCGCGGCATGAGAGCTGCGGTAGCGACCTATAGCTAAAGGTTTAACTATGCAAAGTATTATAAAAATTCACCCGCTAGATAATGTTGCTGTCGCACTGCAAGACCTGGCCGCAGATGAAGTCATTGAAACCGGTGAGTTCAGCGTCAAGCTGGCTCAGCCGGTGGCCCGTGGCCATAAGTTTGCTTTAACGGCGATCGAACCGGGCCAGATGATCGTTAAGTATGGTTTGCCTATCGGCCATGCATTAATTCTCATCCAGCCGGGCGAACATATTCACTCGCAAAATGCCAAGACTAACCTCAGTGATCTCGATGAGTATCAATATCAGCCTGAGTTCAGTGACCTGCCACCACAAATGGCCGATCGTGAGGTACAAATCTACCGTCGCGCCAACGGCAATGTGGGGATCCGCAATGAACTGTGGATAGTACCGACGGTCGGTTGCGTGAATGGCATTGCCCGTCAAATCCAGCAGCGTTTTCTGAAAGAGACTCAGGATGCTGAAGGGATTGACGGTGTTTATCTGTTCAGCCATCCATTCGGTTGTTCGCAACTGGGTCAGGATCATGAAAATACCCGTACCATGCTGCAAAACATGGTGCGTCACCCTAACGCGGGTGCGGTGCTGGTGATTGGTTTAGGTTGTGAAAACAATCAGGTAGATGTTTTCCAAACTACGCTGGGCAAGGTTGATGAAGACCGTGTGCACTTTATGGTCTGCCAGCAGCAAGATGATGAAGTTGAAGCCGGTTTGGCGCATTTACATGCGCTCTATCAGGTGATGCGTAATGACCAACGGGTGCCGGGCAAACTGAGTGAACTGAAGTTTGGTCTGGAATGTGGCGGCTCTGATGGTTTGTCCGGTATTACGGCCAACCCTCTGCTGGGGCGCTTCTCTGACTATGTCATTGCGAATGGCGGAACCTCCGTACTGACCGAAGTCCCAGAGATGTTCGGCGCAGAACGTATTCTGATGAGCCGTTGCCGCGATGAAGCGACTTTTGAAAAGACGGTCAGTATGGTCAATGACTTCAAACAGTACTTTATCGCTCACAACCAACCGATTTATGAAAACCCATCACCGGGTAATAAAGCGGGCGGTATTACCACACTGGAAGAGAAATCCCTTGGCTGCACCCAGAAAGCGGGTCAGAGCAAAGTGGTCGATGTACTGAAATATGGCGAGCGTTTGCAGCGCCCAGGTTTGAACCTACTCAGCGCTCCGGGCAATGATGCGGTGGCAACCAGTGCGTTGGCGGGTGCTGGCTGCCATATGGTGCTGTTCAGTACTGGTCGTGGCACACCTTACGGTGGTTTTGTACCGACGGTGAAACTGGCAACCAACAGTGAATTGGCCGCGAAGAAGCCACATTGGATTGATTTTGATGCTGGTAAGTTGATTCACGGCACCTCCATGGACACCCTGTTGACTGAGTTTGTCGAGTTGATTGTTGACATTGCCAACGGTAAACCGGCGCGCAATGAAGTGAATGATTTCCGCGAACTGGCAATCTTTAAAAGTGGCGTAACCTTGTAAACAGTATGTCTTTCTAATAATATGAAACGGTGTTTTATTTTTTATGAATAAGACCCGATACCCAAAGTAATTGGAGTCACAGGTAGGCAGCAAGCGAATAAACCCCGATGAGCTTACTCCGGTAAATGAGTCGGGCGACAAATCTGCCGAGTTGATTTGAACGCTGTTTGCCGCGGCCTCAACGAGGTGAGGCCCATGGATGGGCCGAATAAAGGGCGCAGCTAACAATCCTGTGGCTTCAAGAACGAAGGGGGTTCATTATTAACAGTCAGACTCAGTGCAGGTAACTGCACACCAGGACTCCCCACCATGACCTTCTATTGGTTTGCTCAAGCCATTGGCGTACTGGCATTTTTTGTCGGTATTACCATGTTTTTCAACCGCGATGAACGGCGTTTCAAACTTCAACTTTCTGCATACAGTGCCATTATCGGCTGCCACTTCTTCCTGATGGGAGCCAGTGCTGCTGGTAGTAGTGCCATGCTTAACGCGTTACGTAATCTGGTGGCCGCTAAAACCCGCAGTAATATCGCGATGATGGTATTTATCATCCTGACGCTGACTTTTGGTATTTGGCGCATGCAACACGCGGTGGAGATATTGCCCATTTTTGGCACGGTAATCAGCACTTGGGCACTGTTCCGTACCCGTGGATTGACCACCCGTTGTGTGATGTGGATATCCACTGTTTGCTGGGTTATCCATAATGTCTGGTTGGGTTCTATTGGTGGCTCATTAATTGAAGGCAGTTTCTTACTGCTAAATGGCTTTAATATTATCCGCTTCCGCCGCCTGCAACTTAAAGGAATTGACCCTTTCCGGGATGAGAAGAAAGCGGTAAAAGAAGAAGTGACCCAATAAAAATGGGGGCTGTAATCGCCCCCACAGGTTATGACACTATCCTGATTCAGATACTCTTACGGTTCGCCAGTGGATCAGGGTTAGCCAATCTGGCATCGTCTGCCTGGCAGGCCGCCGCAGTGAACAGCACATCGGTGGAAGAGTTCAGTGCGGTTTCGGCTGAATCCTGTAACACACCGATAATGAAACCAACTGCGACCACTTGCATTGCTATCTCGTTCGGAATGCCAAACATGCCGCAAGCCAATGGGATCAGCAACAGCGAGCCACCGGCAACACCGGATGCACCACAGGCACAGACCGCAGCCACGACACTCAGCAACAGCGCTGTGGGTAAATCAACCGGAATACCCAGAGTATGGACTGCCGCCAGTGTCAGCACGGTGATAGTAATTGCCGCGCCGGCCATGTTAATGGTGGCACCCAATGGAATGGAGACCGAGTAAGTGTCTTCATTCAGGTTCATCTTCTTACACATTTCCATATTTACGGGAATGTTGGCAGCGGAACTGCGGGTAAAGAAGGCGGTTACACCACTTTCACGTAAGCAGGCAAAGACCAGTGGGTATGGGTTACGGCGAATTTTCCAATACACAATCAGCGGATTTATTACTAATGCCACCAGTAACATACAGCCAATCAATACGATTAATAGCTGTGCATAACCCAGTAACACGCCAAAACCCGTTTCTGCCATGGTGGATGAAACTAAGCCAAAAATACCCAGCGGAGCAAAACGGATAACCACTCGCACCACTTTGGTCACCGCATCAGACATATCATTAATTAAGGCTTTAGTGGTATCCGCTGCATGCCGCAAGGCAATACCCAAGCCCACGGCCCAGGCCAGAATACCGATATAGTTGGCATTGAGCAGCGCATGAATCGGGTTAGCGATTATGCTGCTCAGTAAACCTTTCAGTACTTCGACAATCCCACCGGGAGGGGTGATTTCAGCAGTATTGGTCGCCAGAATAAGGGTGGATGGGAACATAAAGCTAACGACTACGGCAACCAGTGCGGCTGAAAAGGTGCCCAATAGATACAAAAACAGAATAGGGCGGATACTGGTTTTTTGCCCTTGCTTATGGTTGGCAATGGAGGCCATGACCAGCATCAATACCAATACCGGGGCGACAGCTTTCAATGCGCCAACGAATAATGTACCAAGTAGACCCACTGCTGCAGCGGCAGGGGTAGAGACCACTGCCAAAATGATACCCGCCACCAAACCGACCAGTATTTGTTTAACTAAACTACCACGGGCGATAAACCCGATAAATCCAGATGGTGTCTTTTCCATAGTTTTCCAGTGATGCCTCTTCCCAAGTTAAACTTGTTTTATTTTTTTACCCATTTAGCACTCAAACCGGAACGGGACTGAGCACTTATGTTCACACCTGTAACTTAGTATTATTTGTAACTGGGTGTGTTTGCTTTAACAGTATAAGGGAATCTATTGGCGAGGAAAAAGACAATCAGCAAAATCCAATGCGGATCAATATTGCATAACATTTTGTTTACATTTATGTGATCGTAATAACATTTGGCTAGTGATGGAATATACGGGATAAATGCGGGGTTATTGCCACCCCGCATAATAGATTGTAGCGTTAGAGGACTTACTTGTGAGCAGTCTTATCTGCTGCTGAACGGCGGTCTGCGCGATGATTTACCCAGACATTAATTAACAATGTCAGTGCCAAAATACCGGCTACCACACCTAATGAAATGCCTATAGGGATATGGAACAGATCGATAATCATCATTTTGGTACCGATAAACACCAAAATGACCGATAGACCATACTTCAACATTGAGAAGCGCTCGGCCACATTTGCGAGTAAGAAATACATGGCACGCAGGCCTAAAATAGCAAACAGGTTAGAGGTCAACACAATAAAGGGATCGGTGGTCACAGCGAAGATAGCTGGAATACTGTCAACGGCAAAAATCACATCGCTTAACTCAACCAGAATCAGCACCAACACCAGTGGGGTAGCGTAGAGCAGGCCGTTTTTACGCACAGTAAATCGGTCGCCATGTAACTCATCCGTCATGCGTAAGTGGTTACGAATCCAGCGCACCAGCGGTTTTTCACCAATGGGTGTATCGTCCTCTTTTGCCAATGCCATTTTGATACCGGTAAACAACAGGAAGGCGCCAAACAGATACAGAATCCAACTGAATTGTGAGACCAGCCAACTACCGGCGAAGATCATAATAGTACGCAGTACAATTGCGCCCAGCACACCGTAAATCAGTACCCGACGCTGCAAGTTGGCAGGAACAGCAAAATAGCTAAACAGCATTAGCCAAACGAAGACGTTATCTACGGCGAGTGCTTTCTCGATCAGATAGCCGGTCAGGAAGGCAAGTGCTTGCTTGTCGGCAACTTCGCGCCCAACCGTTTCGGCCAGATACCACCAGAAACCAGCATTAAACAGCAAGGATAAGCTAACCCACACCAGCGACCAGCAGGCTGCCTGACGCAGTGTCATGGTTTGCGCGCCACGACGCCCCTGTAAGAGTAAATCGATGGCAAGCATGATCGTCACGACAACAGCAAAACTACCCCACAATAAGGGAGTACCCACGGTATTCATCATTCATAAACCTCTTAAAAACAAAAACGGCCAACGTCGGAAGACGCTAGCCGCTATGTCTGAGCTGCAAGCAAACCTCGCCTTCCGGCAAGGTCTCACTTACAACACTGATAATGTAACAACACCCATAGGTGCTAGTACAGAATGAGGTTGCCCGGTAACCGGGTGCTTTCGCACCGTAATGACGGCAGACCGGCAATGAAGTTACTCCCCTTTGCCGCGCAAAAATAATCGAAAACGGGTTGTTGGTCAATCATTGAAACAAAAAATTAACTTACAGCCGGTGGCTGGGTATCTGCCGGGAAAATAACCCCAGTCTGGCGGCGAATATCCGTTTGAATACGCGAGGTGAGCAATGACAACGGCAAACCAGCGTGCTCCACCTGTGTATTCTCTACCAAATCAGCAAAAACCTCAGCTTCATACAGCATAGTATTAATATGCTGTGGCAGCGTCAGATCAACTGAGTGACCCCCTCTCGGGGTAAAGGCGATGGACAAACATTCAGAGATGCTTTCGATAATCAGCGAACCATCTTCACCCTGAATCTCACTGGGGATATCCGATTGGCTGACTTTCGAATGAATAAGGACTACATCAAAATCGCCATAGTTCATACAGACAGTGCCGTGGGCATCGACCCCACTGGGGAGCAAACTGGCGCTCGCCAGTACTGATTTCGGCTCGCCCCATAATGCCAGTGCGCTAGCCAAACAGTAGTAACCAATATCCATGATCGAGCCATTAGAAAAGGCCGGGTTAAAGGTGTTGGGGTTTTCGCCGTTCAGGTAGCGCTGGTAACGTGATGAATATTGGCAGAAGTTAATGGTGACTTTACGTAATTTCCCCACCTTGGGCAGAGCCTGCTTTAATTGAATAAAATTAGGTAGATAGGCAGTTTTAAAGGCTTCAAATAGCACGACCTGATGTTCGCGAGCACAGGCAATCAGTGCTTCGACCTCAGCCAAATTTGATGCCAGTGATTTTTCGCAAATAACGTGTTTTTTATGGCTGAGAAACAATTTTGCCTGGGGGTAATGTAAGGAATTCGGGCTGGCGATATACACTGCATCAATTTGATCGCTCGCTGCCAGCGCTTCCAGATTATCAAAGCAGTCCGTAACGTTATAATCATCGCCAAATTCTTGGGCCTGTTCCAGCTTACGGGAATAAACTGCAACCAGTTTCATTTTACCACTTTCGTGGGCGGCATCAACAAAGCGTGCGGTGATCCAATTAGTGCCAATAACAGCGAAGCGAATCATAGTGAACTCCATTACTACAGAAGAAAAACACGTTGAACCGCCAGATGGTTACACCCACAGGGGGATTTTCTCGGCGAATTCCCTTCGTACTTGAAGTGATATTGTAGTTACATTGTAATTACAGGGTGTTAGCTATGCTCACTCACCTACAACTTGAAATCTATTAGCTATGGCTTTGTAAATCAAATACTAATAAATTGCACCAAACAGATCCAAATGAGTCAGGTAGAGGCGAGTGTCAAACTCTAACTGATGATATTGCGGCTCCATATGGCAGCACAAACTATAGAATGCTTTGTTGTGATCTTTCTCTTTCAAATGCGCCAATTCATGAACCACGATCATTTTTAGGAAGGCTTCTGGCGCGTTTTTAAACACAGTGGCGACCCGAATCTCTGCTTTGGCTTTCAATTTGCCACCCTGCACCCTGGAAATCGCGGTATGCAGACCGAGCGCATGCTTCATCACCTGAATTTTACTGTCGTAAGCCACTTTACTTAACGGCTGCGCGTTGCGTAGATACTGGTTTTTTAAATCAACCGTGTATTGATACAGCATCTTATCCGTATTGTAATCATGAGATTGCGGATAACGCTGACGTAATACATTCCCCAGCCGCTGCTCTGTAATGAGTTGGCGTACCTGAGACTGTAAGTTTTCGGGATAACCTTGCAGATAGGTCAGTTCCTGCATATGCTGTTGTTCTGCCTAATTTGATGAAGCTATTGACGGTAGTAATTGAGTGATAATAACGGTTTCCTGCTGTTTAGACAAAATCCTATTGTTCAGTTGAGTCAAATCTAATGACTCGAATAAAAAGTACCAATACCAGCATCACGTTACACTTTGCTGGTACTGGTTTTTAGTTAGTAAATTAGTATCTAACTAATTTAAAATTGGTAATTGATACCCAAAGCCGCTTGAGTATCTGAGTAATTGTGCTTACCTAACTGCTGACCAAGATGGCTCCATAGCTTAAGGTTGTTATTGAACTTGCCCTCAACACCCAGTTTCAATTCAGCAATGTTGTTAATTCCTTGCGGTGCAATATGGGCATTATCTAGTAATAACCCTTTATCCCCGTTGCTATTTATCCAATTAGCTTCAATGAACGGTTTGATTTTTAAGGTGTTAGTAGTAGATAAAGTATCAATGCCGAGTTCTAGCGCTGTAAGTAATCCTAATTTGGTCGTAACCGTATTGTGCTCTTCTATCTTTATCTGTGGCCCGGTGAGTTCTTTATGTTGCAGCCCACTGCTACGTTGCAACAATACTTTCGCCTGCGGTTGTACAAATAACTTAGCCTTATCTTTTTCGATCAATTGAATTTTGTAACCTGTTTCTAATGCCGAGGTGAATATATAAGACTTATAATTAGCACCGGTGACGACTTCTGATGCCTTAATCTGATTATTAAACATTCCGTATTGTGCAAGTAAACCAATATAAGGCCCAAGTTGACTGATGTTGTTGGCATGCCAGATGCTATATAACCCTAAGTTATAGCCAACTACAGAACCATTAGCGTGATGCTGAGATGTGGTGGAATTGCTACGACTGTTGGCTTTACCGATACCGGCAGTTATTCCCAGAATTCCCAGGTCATGTTCGCCGATATGCCATTGACTTATTTCTCCCCCTAACTGGGTCGCATAACGAGTGCCTTTGGTATGTAGTTGGTCCTGAGCGGAATTAAAACGGGTTATCGCCCCATTGGTGTTTAACCACATGCTGGTAACTTTTTGCTCGCCCGTCATTGGGTCAGTGTAGGGAACTTCTCCTTGGTGATGCTGTACGTCGCCAATGATAAACATCTGTTGTGCGGCCATTCGATTGGCAAGATAACTACCGGCTTGCAGATTGTGGCCAATGACAAGTGTTGATTTAGCTATATTGTCTACGATATCCGCTCGTGGGATATTGATGCCTGCTTTCGGTTTTTTTTTCTCTTGTAGCTGCTGTTGTTTTTGAGCAATAGGCTCTGGGGAGAGCACTTTAGCAGCAACGGGTTTTATCGCCTGGAAGAGATCGCTGGCTTCAGTAAATACAGCACCTACTTCATCGAATAAACTATCTTTACTATCAGCCCAAGCAGGTGTGCTACCCAATACTAATAACAAAGCACTAATAGCTTTAGCATAAGGCGTTATACGATAAGGTGATAAATGGTCATCAGTAGGTTGCAGAGTTTCTTTGCCACTATCAGGCTGAAAAATATTTGATATATACATTTTTTATTTACCTTCCTGGTAATTAATATTAAAATTTTATCTATGGCGAACTATATTGTTCTCCAGTGGCAACTATCTGTTTTCTCTCAATGTGTTGTATTTGAATCTGGTTAAAATAAATATAACTTTTGATGTTATTTAATTAAGTGGTAATATATTCATTATTTAATTTGTTATGTAAATGAGTAAAGATCTATAATTAATAGATCGTTTAAATTCGTCTGGTAGGGTATTTTATATTGAGCCAAAAGAATTTAAGTCATTTGATAATGAGTTAACATGAAAGTAAGCTTTAGTAATGATTGGTATCGGGGTAAAATACGCCATTCATTAAGCTATGTTGAGCTATTGGTCAGATTGCTTATCAGGTCATGTCGCTGGAATTTCTCACTTTTAGCTAGCTTTGGCCTTGCTAAAACGTCATTTAAGCAAAAAAACATTTTACTGATCGCCCGTTTTAGGGGATAAACAGCCCAAATTTATTATTCAGGAGCGGTGATGAGCCAACTCTTACTGGGAACGCAAAGCCTTGAGCTTGAGCGTTTTCCACCACAAGAAAATTCCAATACCCTACAGGCGTGGGAAGCGGCAGATGAATATCTGCTACAAAACATTGACTTAAGTCAGATTGATGGCCGCCCGGTGCTGGTGTTTAATGATCAGTTTGGAACGCTGGCCTGTGCTTTACATGCTCATCGTCCATTTAGTGTCAGTGACTCTTATATGAGCCAGTTGGCAACGACGCATAACGTGCAGTTAAACCAGTTAGATGAAAATGCCGTTACCCTGTTGAGCAGTATGGATGCGTTACCCGCAGCCCCTAAGCTGGTGGTGATTAAGATCCCTAAAGCTTTGGCGCTGCTGGAACAGCAATTACGCGCATTGCGCCTGGTCGTTGCCCCAGACACGGTGATTATTGCTGGGGCAAAATCCCGCGATGTGCATAATTCAACTTTGCAATTGTTCGAAAAAATTCTTGGCCCAACCAAAACTACGCTGGCGTGGAAGAAATCCCGCCTGATTCACTGCGAAGTGGCGGATATTCCACTGGCAGATGCGCTGGAAACCACTGATTGGCCGTTGGCGAATACCGAATATGTTATCCATAACCATGCTAACGTTTTCTCTCGTAATAATTTGGATATCGGTGCGCGCTTCTTTATGGAGATTCTGCCCTATGATGTGACGGGCAAAATCGCGGATTTGGGTTGTGGTAATGGTGTTGTTGGCTTAATCGCGCTGGAACAAAACCCATTGGCAGAAATGTTGTTTGTCGATGAGTCCTATATGGCCGTTGCATCCAGTGAACTGAATATCACCTATAACCGCCCACAAGACTTACCACGCTGTGAATTCATGGTAAGCCATGGGTTGGCCGGTGTTGAGCGTGAGAGCCTGCAATTGGTGCTATGTAACCCTCCGTTCCACCAACAGCATGCAGTCAGTGACCATGTGGCCTGGCAGATGTTCTGTGATGCTAAACGCTGTTTGAAGGTGGGCGGTGAACTGATGATTGTGGGTAATCGCCATCTGGATTATTTCCACAAACTTAAACGTTTGTTCGGTAACTGCGAAACATTGGATTCAAACCAGAAGTTTATGGTGCTGAAAGCAGTGAAAACGGCATCATCCCGTTCCGAGGGGGGTGGTAGCGGTAGTCTTGATATGTCGTATAGCGATTTCTAAATACCCTTCGTACTTGAAGCCGCAGGGGTGTTAGCTACGTTCACTCACCCGAATCACTTACTTATGTAAGCTCATCGGGATTTGTTCACTTGCTGCCTACCTGCGACTCCAATTACTTTGGGTATTCCCTGCTTGTAGCCGCAGGGGTGTTAGCTACGTTCACTCACCCGAATCACTTACTTATGTAAGCTCATCGGGATTAATGAGCCTCATCCTTGAGGCTCACCCTGCGGGCTAGCATAACTGCTGTTCAAATCGGTTCCCGACCAATTTGTTGTTCACTTGCTGCCTACCTGCGACTCCAATTACTTTGGGTATTCCCTACTTGAAGCCGCAGGGTGTGGTTCATGCCACCCCCTGTTTTGCTTATTCCTGCTTATATAGCCAGCGCCAAACGCGTCCCTTGATCAATTGCCCGGCGTGCATCCAGCTCTGCGGCGATATCCGCGCCACCAATCAAATGCACGGTTTTTCCCATATCTAGCAAGGGCTGATGTAATTCCCTACGCGGTTCCTGGCCCGCACAGATAATGATGGTATCGACGGGTAAACAGCTCGCCTGTTCTGCACGGGTGATATGCAAACCTTCATCATCAATGCTGTCGTAACTCACACTGTTAAGCATTTTCACCCCACGCATTGCCAAACTGGTGCGGTGGATCCAACCGGTAGTTTTACCCAAACCTTCACCGACCTTGCTGGTTTTCCGCTGCAACAGGAAAATCTGCCGTGGTGATGGGTGCACTTTGGCCCCCGTTGGGGATAATCCACCACGATGTACTAAATGTTGATCGATACCCCATTCACGACTGAATGCAGCGCTGTCCAGACTGCTGGAATCACCGGATTGGCTGAGATACTCGGCGGTATCAAAACCAATTCCTCCCGCACCAATAATGGCTACGCGCTCACCGACCGGTTTTTTATCGCGCAATACATCCAGATAAGTAAGGACTTTCGGATGCTCGATCCCCTTGATAGCCGGCAGACGTGGCTGGATACCACAGGCGAGGATAATTTCATCATAATCAGCCAACTGCTGTGGTTGTACCGAGGTATTTAGCTGTTGAATAACACCATGGAGCACTAACTGGCGGCGAAAATAGCGCAGCGTTTCATAAAATTCTTCTTTGCCTGGGATCTGCTTGGCAATATTGAATTGGCCGCCGACATCAGTTGCTGCATCAAATAGCGTCACTTGATGACCACGGCTGGCGGCGGTAACGGCGAAAGCCAATCCGGCTGGGCCGGAACCGACTACTGCTAACCGTTTCGGTGTTTCTGTGGGAACTATGGGCATTTCGCTTTCACGGCACGCGCGAGGGTTGACCAGGCATGAGGTGAGTTTGCCTTCGAAAATTTGGTCCAGACAGGCCTGATTGCAGCCGATACAGGTGTTAATTTCGTCGGCCCGATGCTGTGCGGCTTTTTGGACAAAATCAGCATCAGCCAGGAACGGGCGCGCCATTGACACCATATCGGCGCAACCATCAACCAGTACCTGCTCAGCGACGGCAGGGTCATTAATGCGGTTAGTGGTGATCAGCGGAATAGCCACTGCCCCCATCAATTTGCGCGTTACCCAACTGAATCCAGCCCGTGGCACCATGGTAGCGATAGTGGGAATGCGTGCTTCATGCCAACCAATGCCAGTATTAATCAGGGTGGCTCCGGCCTGTTCAACCGCTTGCGCCAATTGTTCAATCTCTTGCCAGCTGGAACCTTCTTCTACCAGGTCAAGCATCGAAAGGCGGTAAATCAGTATAAAATCAGTTCCGGTTGCTTCACGGACTGCTCGCACAATTTCTACGGCAAAACGCATCCTGCGGGTAAAGTCCCCGCCCCAATCATCATCGCGCTGATTAGTTCTGGCGGTGAGGAACTGGTTAATCAAATAGCCCTCAGAACCCATCACCTCGACACCATCGTAACCCGCTTGTTTGGCAAGCTGTGCGCAGTTGGCAAAGTCGGCAATAGTTTGCCGCACTTCATCACTACTCAATGCTTGTGGGGTAAAGGGGTTAATCGGCGCTTGCAATGCGGAGGGGGCCACGGGGTGTTTTTGATAGCTATAACGGCCGGCATGCAGGATTTGCAACGCGATTTTACCGCCTGCCTGATGCACTGCATCGGTCACGATTTGGTGATGGGGAACTTGCGCCGCATCATTTAATACTGAGGCACCCTGATACACCACGCCTTGCTTATTGGGGGCGATACCGCCAGTAACGATCAGGCCGACGCCACCGGCGGCCCGCTCGGCATAGAATGCGGCCAAACGTTGTGGTCCATCGGGTAATTCCTCTAGCCCGGTATGCATCGAACCCATTAATACGCGATTCTTCAGGGTGGTAAAGCCAAGATCAAGGGGTGCGAGCAGGTGAGGGTAAGCTAACATTGCAGTCTCCATCGGGTGCATTCTGGTTATATTGCAGCAACGTAAATCGGCGCAATATCACCAAACCGTTATTGTTATGTCTCTGCCGCTCTGGCCGAATTCAGCAAGTGGTCGGATGAGATTTTTTATTCAAATTTAGACGGTGCTGTGCAGCTTGGGAAATCGCAGTGTGCTGATTGTGATAGCCGTCATGAATATGACATCAGGGAAGGGGCAGTAACGTGAAGTATTAAACGAAGGAATTATACCTATAAAGTATATTTCCTTCGTCTCTAGCGATGGCTATTTATAACTATAACTATGACTATTAATCAGTCACCAAACACTCGCAAACGATGACCATCAGGGTCTAAAGCCACAAAGGTATAGCCGAAATCCATCTGTAATGGTTGTTGCAAAATAGGTAAGCCGCGTTGTTGCCAGTCATTATATAACGATTGCACCGCCGCTTTATCGGCCAGGGCAAAAGCCACTTCACCGCCGCCGCCCGTGGCTGTCGCCGCCGGTTCAACCGTATGTTTTGACCATAAGCCCAGCATCACCCCTGAATCCAGTGCAAACATGGCAAAAGTTGGGTGAAGCTCTACCGGTGCCTTTGCCAGCAAGTCACCGTAAAACGTCGCGCTGTTGGCCGGGCTATCAACATAAAGAATAATGAAATTCGGATCTGCCATGGTTTTTCCCCTTATCCCTTTAGTACTTGAAATTACAGCGCTCAAATCGGTGCTCGACCGGCCTTGCCTGAAATTCCAAATACTTTAGGTATGTCATCAAATGGATAGTTATTTGTTAACCGAATATCGCTTAACTGGGGGCTATCCTAGCGGGGTCTACTGACAGTTTCTGTCAGTAGTGATTATTGATTTGCAGTGACAATAAAAAGCTACAGTTTTGGTGGTGTAGATAGCAGCGACTGATCATCGATGCCTTCCGCTTCCCGCCACTGTTTTAGCAACAGATGTCGGCGCTGAGGATAACGTTGATCCGTAAGCGAAATAGCACTTATTCGATCCGCGCGAAAGTTACGAATGGTTTGGCGCAGCTCACACCAGGCAACCACTACACGCACCTGTTCAAAAAAACCGATAGCAAAAGGCCAGATACGGCGACATGAATCAGCCCCTTTTAAGTCTTGGTAGGTAATATCCACTTTGCGTTCGGCACGGATTGCGCGGCGCAACACTGGCAGCGCCAGTTCACAGTCAGGCATATGGCCAACAGGGCCGATTAGCAGTGTTGAGGCATCTAACTCGTCGCGTAAATCCGCAGGTAAAACCGCCGCGATTTTCGCCAGCGCATTACGGGCAGCGGCACTCAGGTGGGTATCTCCACGATGGCTGACCCAGCGCGATCCTAATACCAGTGCTTCTATCTCCTCTTCGGAGAACATCAAAGGCGGCAGCATAAACCCCGGGCGTAGCACATAGCCCAGACCGGGTTCGCCCGCAATATCAGCGCCTTGCTGTTGCAGGGTGGCAATATCGCGATAAAGTGTTCGCACACTGATAGCCAGTTCCTCCGCCAGCGCAGCCCCTGTTACCGGATAGCGATGGCGGCGTAATATCTGAATCAAATCAAGCAGACGCTGGCTGCGGGACATAATAGCTCTCGTCGGAGTATAAAAGCTGACTATAGCACCTTCAGTCAGGCCATTTTACTGGGCGGCAGCAAAACTAGGGAGCCACTGAGGATTTCCTCTGTAGCAAGCCGATAAGCCGTTTACCGTAGAGGCCGATAACCAACCCACTGATAATCAGTATCATCGCGACAATTTTCGCGGTGGGAATGCTTTCACTAAAAATCATCACGGAACCTAGCAGGCCAAAAATCGGGACTAGCAGCGATAATGGTGCGACAACGGAAACCGGGTATTTGGTCAGTAATGAATTCCAAATCCAATAGGCAAACAGCGTATTGGGATAGACCTGAAATAGAATAGAGAACAGCGTGGTTACATCGAACTGGGCGGCTAATTCAGTAAAGCCGCGGGAGCCATTAAATAGATAGCTCAGTAGAAATAGCGGGATAGGGGAAAATAAGCTCGACCAAACTAGAAAGGCAAAAACCTGTTTGGTATTGGATTTTTTAATTATAATGCTCACCAGCCCCCATACCACTGCACCGCACAATACCAATATCAGGCCAGTAGGCGTGACAGAACCATCACTGATGAAAATAATACTGGTTAGCCCTGAGAGCGCGATGGCGATACCAATACATTGATATCTTGAGAGCTTTTCGCCAAACAGCAATGTGCCAAGGATCATGGTAAAGAACGCGCCGAATTGCAGCACTAACGAAGCAATTCCTGCTGAGACACCGGCTTTAATACCCAGATTGACGATACCCCATAAACCGATACCAAATAGTAGGCCATAACCTATTATGTATCGCCATGAAGTGTCAGGTTTTTTGATAAAAAGGACTGCGGGCAGGGCGCAGAGTGCGAAGCGAATCCCGGCTAAAATAAGCGGGTCTGCGGTAATAAGGCCAAGTTTTATTACCGAAAAATTAACCCCCCAAATAGCGGTAATACATAGAGCAATTAAAAAATCAGTTAGTTTCACGCAGCCTACCTAGGGTGAGAGAATTAATCGGTTACCGTTATTTCACTGTGGCAGTTCACAAACTGAGTAGCAATATCAGTAGCGAACATGAGAATATTCCCAAGGCAGCGGTATCGCAATTCAGGATACCGCTGCGAATAATGGGTTATTAATTCTGTTTATATAAACCAGCGACCATAAAGCAGCTAAATGAACTAAATAGCATCTCAATCCCAACCAGAGTCGTAACCATGGTGATCGACATCAGTGGGCCGGCACTCACCAATAGATAGGTAATAATCAGATCCAAGACGCCGAGCAAGATTTGTAGCCATGCCCCCGGCATTCCCCATGTTCTAAAACCGGTTATCAACCGCATCACCCCACCAAAGGCAAACAGCACCGCCAGCACCACGGCCAGACTTATCATCCCTATTGCTGGATTGGTAATAAATACATAACCCATCACAATATATGCAATGCCAAGTAAAATACCGGTCACCATTGGCCAAAGATTATGGGAACGGTTGGTTACCATACCCACTATCATTGCAATCCCACTGAGTAACAGTAGGACACCAATAATTTTGCTGAGAACAACACTGGAGGCCAGTGGGTTAATAAGACAAAAGATCCCACCCAGTAATAGCAGGATTGCGATGACCCGCATGATAATCCGCTGTTTTTTTAAGGTACTTTCATCAAGGCTCATAAGGTATTTCCGATCTATATTTAGCATGACGATGACTCCTGTATAGTCTGAACTGGGTTATCGATAACTACCATGAGTATAGGTCGAACAATAAATGTATAAATAAAATCAATGATATTCAACTAATTATACTGTGGAATATTTCCTGTACGCCAGATGTGCAAATAGCATTGCAATGGCACTTATCATCCCCCCAAGAATACAAACACCTGACCATCCCGCATTCGCATATACAATTGTTGCACTGATAGCTCCGATGGCGCTACCGATGGAGTAGAACAACATATAGCCAGCAACCAAGCGGCTTTGGGCATCAGGACGTAACGCCAATATGATGCTCTGATTGGTCACATGCACCGCCTGAACGGCAAAATCTAATATCACGACACCGATAACCAGCCACCAGAGTGAATAAGGCAAAAATGCAATCGGCAACCAGGAAAGCAGTAGCAATGCCAAGGCGATTTGCGTTGTTTTCACTCCGAGCCCTCGGTCCGCCCACTGCCCTGCGCGGGCTGCGGCGAATGCGCCAGCGATACCTGCCAGCCCAAATAAACCTACCTGACTAGGTGATAATAGGTATGGCGGGCCACTGAGTGGTAACACCATCGCGGTCCATAGCACGCTAAAAGCCATAAATATCAGTAAGGCCAGAGTGGATCGTATGCGTAACTCCCGCTCACGGGTAAATAACCCCCATAGCGACAGTAGTAGCTGCCGATATGACGATACAGTCGGTTTGGCAACGGGTGGGATGACGCGATAAAGCACAATCACCATTAATAACATCACTGCTGCGGAGCAAAAATAGACGGAACGCCAACCGGCAAAGTCGGTCATCGTACCTGAGATAAAGCGCGCGAGTAGAATTCCCAATACGATACCGCTGGTGATCTTACCCACTATTTTGCCTCTTTGTTGCTCTGGAGCCAGTGCTGCAGCAAAAGCCACAATCACCTGCACCACGACAGCCATCAGGCCGATAATCAGCATCGCCATCAAAAGCAGCGAAAAAGTGGGGGCAAGGCTAACCGAAATCAATGCCACAGCAGATAACAATAACTGCCCGATAATTAATTTTCGGCGATCCCACAGATCACCCAAAGGCACAATGAATATCAGCCCCAAGGCATACCCTGCCTGCGTCAGAGTAACCACCAGACCGATCGCCGACGGACTAACGTTAAGATCCGTTGCCATAGTATCGAGTAGGGGCTGAGCAAAATAAACATTGGCAACCGCCATGGCGGATACCATCGCTAAGAGTGGCACCATTATTGATGTGAGGTGCGGTGCCAGAGCCGTTTGTGGTAATCGACGAGTGCGACTCTTTGCTGATTCTTTTCTGATGGACATAAAAATACCTGATGCCTTTCTGGTTTTCATTTGAAACCACTTAATTGATTTTTAACAGAGGTGGTTTTAATATGCAACCAGTTTCTCCAGCAATTAATCGGAGTAAAAGAATGACTAAAACGAGTGAAGGCCGGATAGAGGCAGAAGAATGCCCAGTTGCCAGAACGCTTGAGGTCTTGGGGGATCGCTGGTCACTCATGATAATTCGTGATGCTTTTGATGGGATCAGCCGTTTTGGCGAATTTCGCAATAACCTTGGATTGGCGAAAAATATCTTGGCGAGTCGCCTGCGTGATTTGGTTGAACACGGCATTCTGATGATAGTCCCAGCCTCTGATGGCAGTGCTTACCATGAATATGTGTTGACGGATAAAGGCCGCCAATTATTCCCGATTGTGGTCAGCTTGCGCCAATGGGGCGAAGATCACTTGTTTGCTGCTGGCGAAAAGCATTCTATTTTAGTTGAGAATCAGAGTGGGCATCCCATCAGTAAGCTGACAGTATCTTCACAGCAAGGTAAGGTATTGGATGCCAGCGAATGCCATCGGGAAAAAGTGATTAAGCAGTAAGGAAGGTATCAGCGGTGGGAAACATAATCTCAATGGATATTAATGACAGGAAAGGCAAATGGATTCTCGGATACTGGAAATACTGCAATACACATTGAAGCCAGGTAGTGGTGCGGAATTCCACCAAATTATGCAAGAGATCAGCATTCCCTTGCACGCCAGATAGGGGATGGACGTCGTCGCTTATGGTCAATCGTTGCACGACCCAGATGCTTATTACCTGATGCGTGCCTTTGACAGTCAAGAGGCATTAGCGGGCGCTGAGGCACGTTTTTACAGCAGTGACGGCTGGCTTTCTGGCCCACGAATGGCCATTATTGAACGTATTGAAAATAGTCTCAAATCCGTAATATCGGTGCCAACTGCCGCCATTGATGCTCTCAGAACGCAATCGGTCAATTCATAGCATTCTTATACTGAATACGTTATCAACTGATAACGTATTTAATCGCCTCTGGGATTGATTATTGCTCTGCCTGATAAGTATCGCGTAAGAAAAGGGTTAGCACATCTTTTGGCGGTGTCACCTCACATTCAGACAACAGCCACCCGACAGCGCCTCGGTGATAAGCACCATGATGCTCAACATGGGAAAACATCTCTTTTCTACTCATTGCCCCTTTTCCCCCATCGACAAATTTGAAGTTAATCATTTCATCCAATTGCTGTTCAACCAGAGAGTGAAGGTACTCGAGATAGTGATTATCACTGATAGCAAAGGCGTCACTCAGCACCTCTAGAGGCGGTGTCTCAACTGTATTCAGCGCAGTATAACGGTGGGGAATCCCCTGAATATTGGCGATAAAGATCTGATCAACCACATAAATATGATTCATCAGGCGAATCATAAGATGACGTTTATCTTTATAAGCAGCGGTATCAACATTGGCGATAGCGGAGAGGATCTCTTTATCAGCCCAGGCCTTGTATTGAAAAAGCATATCAAAGTGAGTAAGCACAGACATTTTCAGGTCTCATCGGAGAGTTAGATGGCTATTTTATAGTACGAGAATTATTGTAGGTCGTTAAGCAGCTTTGAATTTTAGCGGGCTAAAACATCTCACCAACGAAGGGGCTGGCTATTGAATGTTCGGCAAGCAAATAGCAATGGCCTATATATCTTGAGAAAACTAGGCAAAGCGCAGCGTCACTTTACTGTCTGTATAACCAAAGATTTTCTAATCACATTGATGGTTTATCAATCTAAATCAATAAGAATTTCTACTGATAGCCGAATACTCTCCTTTTCACAAGGAGGTGCGAAATAATGATTTTAGCTAAGAAATATTCAATATCAATTCTGGCATTCGCGTTAGTCTTATTCTCTGTCCCTACTTTCGCCAAAGTGGCTAATTCATCTGATGACCATGTAAAACAGATGATTATCAACGAGTCTATAGAGTCGTACCCTGGTAACTGCCCATGTCCTTTTAACTCTGCCAGCAATGGAAGTAGTTGTGGAAAACGCAGCGCGTGGAGTCGAGCTGGTGGTTATTCACCCATTTGCTATAAAAAAGAAGTTACAAAGGAAATGGTTGCAGAATGGCGTGAATCTAACAAAGCTTAAGATATAAAATTTTTAGTACATGAATGGCAATCCGCTCTAGAAAATGCAGCGACACTGACCTCAGATACAAAAAAGCCAACTCGAAAGTTGGCTTAATGTACTGATTTAACAGCTTAAATTTGGTGGCCCCTACTGGACTTGAACCAGTGACCAAGCGATTATGAGTCATAAAATTGGCATGTTTTTAATTGTTCGCCATTGTCTCTGTTTGTATTTTTAATTGTCTATAATCAATCGGTTATGAAGTTATTTTTGTTTCTGATTGGTTCTCTTATTTCCCCATTGTACTATCCTTACCTGACCCATTACCTGACCCGAAATGGGCATCGGGTCAGGTAACGCTTATCCTTAGAAAGGTAAACTCATGGCCGCTAATCTTACTGAGACTGCTATACGTGGATTGAAGACAAAAAGCACGGCGTACTACGTGTGGAGCAACAGTGCTCAACGTGGTACTGGCAGGCTTGGAGTTAAGGTTCAGCCTTCTGGCAGCAAAGTTTTTTATTTCCGTTACTACGTTGAGAAAGGGAAGAAAGAGAAGTTCATCCAGTTGGGCATCTGGCCTGAGATGAAACTGGTGACGGCCAATGAGCTGGCGAAAAAGTATGGTGCCTGGCTTGTTGAAGGAAAAGAGCCCCAGCAAGAGCTTGAGCAACAGCGCCTGGCCGAACAGCACATTATGCAGTTGCATCGTTCTCAGGGATCGTTTGAAGAACTGGTGCATGGTTACGTCAATAAGATGAAGCTCGACAACAAGCGGACGTGGGCTGATGTATTGAAGCGCATGGAAAGAGAGTGCTATACGGTTATTCCTCGCGAAACCAAAGCGAAGGATGTAACACCTCTGCAGATCAAGACCATTCTCTCAGGTATTATCCAGCGTGATGCTGTAGTCCATGCGAACCGAATTCGTTCCTACCTAATGGCGGCATTTAACTACGGTCTGAAGGCCGATAATGATCCGATGAATACCAGCGTGGGCATTACGTTCGGACTTGAAGTTAATCCGGTATCGGCCATACCGAAACAGTCCTCGGCAGAAAAAGTGGGTGATACATGGTTAACGCTGGAAGAGCTTCGTCTTGTCATGGAGCAGTTCGCTCAGGCCACCAACGTTGGGCCGCTGATGCAGCACCTAATCCGCTTCTGTGTTTATGCTGGCGGGCAGCGCCCGTTTGAAATGATTGCCAGCCAGTGGAGCGCGATTGACTGGCAGCAAAAGACGTTACTGGTCATTGCCGATGTATCGAAAAACAAGCGTGAGCACCTGATCCCGATGACTGAGTCGGCATTACAGGAATTAGCCTCGGTTAAAGAGCTGACTAAGGAAAGTAACAGTCCCTATATTTTCCCGCTATCAACAAACGGTGAGCGCCCGGTGCGTACCGACAGTCTGGCGCGTTCTATCATGTATTTCCGGGCCTTTAATCCTGAGTTTAAAGTTTTCACGGCGCGAGATTTACGCCGGACCTGTAAAACGCTGATGGGAGAGGCGGGGATTAGCAAAGAGATCCGCGACCGTATTCAGAATCACGCTTTGAACGACGTCAGCTCGAAACACTATGATCGTTATGATTACCTGACTGAAAAGCGCAGGGCGCTTGAGATCTGGGAAGATCGGGTTAACAACTATCAGCGACAGCAGGAAAACAACGTTGTGAACTTGTTTGGGCGGAGGTAAGAGCTTGGCAAAATATGAGCTTAATTCAGCAGAAGAGCGGTATCAGCCGGGTTCTGGGGATTTGGTGCTGGCTAATAAGTTAGGGATCACTGATGAAGAGGAAATGGAGGCGCTGGAATCAGGCCTGTTGCTGATGCTTTATGAACAGCTATTTATCGAGGGCCAGCCGCCAGCGGTGCTGGCTTTTGAGCACATCAGTGGGTGGCATCGCCAATGGCTGGGGAATGTGTATGACTGGGCAGGGAGGTTACGCAATGCCAACCTGACTAAAGACGGTTTTCAGTTTGCCGCTGCCGACAGGATTCCGCTGCTGCTTGATGGTTTCGAGAAGCAGTTTCTCTCCCGTTCTGGTGAACTGAAATCCTTGGCTCGTCCGGAGCTGGTTAGCTATCTGGCTGAATGCCATGTGGAGTTTATTTTGATCCATCCATTCAGAGAAGGTAATGGGCGTCTGTCGAGATTGCTTTGCGATGTGTTGTCGGTTCTGGCGGGGAGGGGCTTACTGGACTACAGCCTGTGGGATGAGCACAAGGCGTTTTACTTCAAGGCAATACAGGCAGGCGTATCAGGGAACTATAGCCCTATGATGCAACTGGTGAGCGACATTTTGCCAGATTAACGAGCGAGGCCAACGGCTTTCGCCTGTGCCTGATTTTGTTTCAGTTGCTGCTCAATTTTTTGCACAGAAGCACCGGTTTCGATCGCGGTTGAGCTGGCGACGGCGCGGTAGATTTGAGTCCTAGTGATCTGAGTATGTGCTGCTTTTTTTGTCATGGTGATAACCTTGTTTTGTTGCACTGATTCTAGTTCGGATGGGAACTGCCTGCAAGGCTGCTAACAACAGGGATACAACAGTGAATACCTGCATCGTTCATAGAGTAGCGCTGTGCATCTCTCGATTTGAGATGATGAAAAAACTTACATTGTCATTAAATAGTTTTTAAATTCATCGCTTTGCCTTGATACAATCCATTGTAATTGATAAGGTCAATTCATTGGTGGCGATAAATGACAAGTAACTCTGATTTTTTTGATGCTTCTGATCTGTTTAATATATCTGAACAATTCGATATCCCTGATATTGTTTGTCGTGCTGACGAGTTCTCGAAAAAATTTAATGTGAGCCTAGAGGATATCATATCAACATGGCTGGATAATAAAATAAGACTCTATGTTAATCTTCGTTCAGAATACTGCCGAATAATTCGTTATGCGAATAAAAATGAGCATCGGTATGATACTTATTATATCAGGACTGCAGAGGACCTCTATCAAAGTGAAAAAGAACCTCAGTCTGCCGTTAGGAAATTTATACCTTGTGATCGATCAGAAATAAATGAGTATCCAAACTTTAGTGGGGATAGATTTTATAAATATATTTACAACGGATATGCAAGTGGTTTTTGGCGACTACAACCTACGAGTACAACTCACTTAGCAAAGGATAATTATAATCTTAAAAATGCTAATGAATTGTGGAATGAAACTCCTGGAGAAGTTAGAGTTTTTGGTCGGGATGATAAGGATTATTTGATTTTTGATAAAAATATCTTTGTATCGCATGAATACTTGTACATTGATAACTCTGGATATCAAGATTTATTTCAAATTTTCAATAATGAAGAAAATGAAATCCATGAAGTAGAGAACTATCATATACAGACGTTCATTGCATTAATTTTACTCAAAATAAATTTCTCAAAAGAAAATGGCGAAATAAATTGTTTAAAAACAACAAATATATTGAATGCAGTCCGGGATAATCATAATTTATCTATAAAAGATGTTAGTAACAAAACTGTATCAAAATGGGTTAAAGATTCTTTAATAGAAGAAGGTAAGTTATCTTTAGAAATTGAGGATGGTCGTCATTCTAAAATAAAAGATAATGTAATATATTTAATAATTAAACACGGGCATGCGAACCTTACACTGGGAGAGTTGGTAAATATATTGACCAAAGAAGGCAGTAATTATCTGCTACAACAGGATATTACTTCCTCGATGTTAGAGACCTACCTTGATGCTCTTCTTATTAAATATTCTTAATTTCAAATAAATATCTCAATAAGGTTCTCATTAGACATTAGTGTAATGGGAACCTCTCTTCTTTAAATCTTTATTTAAATTGTACAAACTGCCTCTATCGAAACAAAGGAGGCAATATGAGTACAACATCTATTATTCCAACCCCTGAACAACGGTTGCAAATTCTGCATGTATACGGTGAGAAAGGTGACCGTCTGGTGCGGGAAAAAGAGCGTCAGTATATCACTTCGATTTCTCGCTCTACAGCCTGGAAGCTCGAAAAGGCTGGGAGGTTTCCTCAACGCAAATCACTTGGAGCTAAGTCGTGCGGGTGGTTGCTTAGCGATCTACTCTACTGGATTAATGAACGCTAAGAACCATGGTTTTTTAGTATTTTTCATCTAATGGTTGGGAATGCATCTTGCTATTTCCACTATTAATAGCGGAATAGCAACTCAACCGGAGGTACTTTTTACATTAAATGATGATGAGGTTTTATGTCGGGAGATCGAGAGTTCCCCATACATGTGTTCCCCGCGAGGGTGGGAAATGCAATTTATGAGATAGTGCAACATACTCAGGCACCGCTTCCCATGGTTGCAGCAGAGATGCTTGGCGTCATATCTCTTGTTTGTCAGAACAGAATTGATGTTTGTAGGTTGAATAATCTGCGTGGCCCTACATCGCTTTTTATTGTGACAATTGCGGAATCTGGGGAACGGAAAAGCACAGTAAGTAAGTTGTTAATGAAGCCCATTTACCAACTAGAGGAACGGCTATTTGACCTATATAAACAAGAAATAATTAAGTGGCGGTATAACGTAAAGATTTTCAAGGCGGAAGAGAAAGCTTTGATGTCAAAACTGAAGTCAGAGATCCGTGGTGGCAAAGATCCAATCATAACACGTGAAAGTCTGAGTATGCTGCAAGATAGTTATCCTGTAGAGCCTGTCAGATATAAGTTGACGTTTAATGATACCACACCAGCGGCGATAAAAGAGTACCTCTGTGGTGACTGGCCATCAGTTGGCATTTTATCAGATGAGGCTGGGACCATATTTAATGGTTATGCATTAAATGAATTGCCGTTTATCAACAAAATGTGGGATGGCGCAACGTATTCAGTCGAAAGGAAAAATGCACCTGAGAGGTTAATAAAAAATGCCAGATTGACATTATCCCTGCAGGTTCAGTCTGTAGTTATCAATAGATATATTGAAAGAAAAGGGGATGTAGCAAAAGGGATAGGATTTTTTGCTCGTACACTTATTTGTCGTCCCTTTTCCACACAAGGATATAGACAAATAACTAATCCTGTTGTCTCAAGTGAACATTTGCCTGTGTTCCATGAGCGATTAATGGAGATCGTCAATGAGAGTATCGAAAACAAAGATGAGCGTATTTGCCTGCATTTCTCGCCAGAAGCAGGACAGAGATGGATTGCATTTTATAATCAAGTTGAAACAGAAATGCGGTTACTCGGATTTCTTTCAGACTTTAAAGATTATGCATCTAAAATCGCTGAAAATATGGCAAGGATTGCTGCATTATTACACTATTTTAATGGTGATGAGGGAGACATATCTCTTACCGCTGCAGAAGCTGCTATAGAGATAAGTGCATGGTACGCAGATGAGTATATAAAGTTATTTTCCAAACAGCAGGAGCTAGATGTGGTCAATACAGATGCAAATGAGCTTTATTGGTGGATAAAAGAATACTGTAATAAAAATTTTGTACCTTACATTAGGAAAAACACAATACTGCAATATGGACCCAATCGGTTCAGAGAGCGTAATAGAACGAATGAATTACTAAACACACTTTACTCACAAGGTAAAATAAGTACCTATAAAAAAGGTAAAACTCTTTTTATCCAACCAGATAATATTTGGGATGCTATTTAAAGTGGCGCTTTGGTAGCGAAGTTTAATAGGTTATTAATTCACTCTTACTAATTACAGAGTTGTTTTTATCAGTCATTAAAGACTATGGCTGCCTTTTGCCTAAATTTAAATGTAGGAAAGGTAATATATGGTTACTTAGGGCTATTAGATAGACGACCTTCAATGAATAATTACTAATACATCCCTGTGGTATCACAGGGATGATTAAATCAGAGATATATTATGGAACTATACCAAGGCTCTCATGGTGAGCATATCCTCGCCTACCGAGACAGAATTGCTCAGACAGCTAGTAATGCTATCAATCAGTTTCATCGTACAATGGCATTAAGAGTGGATCTTCATTACCCACCTATTTTGGATAATGGTGATACGGTATGCTGTTTTCCTAACCTTGAACCGGGTGCAATATCACGTTTTCTGGATTCGTTTAAAGCGATTCTGGAAGCTCATGAACATCGCAGAAAGTTTGCTGGAATCAGAGTTAACAAAAATGTTGTACGAAATGTCTGGGTAAGAGAATACTCAAAGAATGGCAAATGCCATTTCCACATTTGCTTATTCTTTAACAAGGATGCTTATTACCATCTGGGGCATCTTAAGCATAGTGGTACACTTAGCAACCAGATAGTCAGAGCCTGGTACAGTGCTCTCGGACTAGAACTTGAAGATTGTCGTGAGCTTGTTCATTTTCCTGATAATTGTCGGTATGTACTTAACGTAAATGATCCTGATTTTGACATCATATACAATGATCTGCTTAACCGTCTGGATTATCTGACTAAACTTGATACTAAAGTATTTAGTGAGGGCGATCGTAATTTCGGCTGTAGTCGAGGGTGATTTATTTTTTTGAGTCAATGGCCTTTCTTATGGAAAGGCCATATTTTCCAGCATTCGAGATAAAATTATTAGGCAGAAGATACTGTTAATGATCGCCAGCTATAACAATTGTTAGTTTTATCTAAATAGCTGCACCTAATACCGCTACACTTTTGCCTGACCATGTTTTCTTTCAGGAAAGGGACTGACTGTTTCCATAAAGTGGCGAACTCTATTTAGCAGTTGCCACATCGAGCGGCATTGATGAATACGAGTTATCATATCGTGCAATGCCTGCCATATCCTTTCCATCATCCTCGGGCTCCTGCTGGCGGAGCCAGATACGTAATGTATCGGGAGTGCAGCCAATCTTTGGGGCAATGGCGCAGATAGTAGCCCATTTTGAGTTGTAGATATTCTGCTTCACCAGAACTATTCCAACGGCGCGTTGACGAACTTCAGGGGGAAATCGGTTATGTTTTGCCATCCTGGTTACCCCTCTAAAAGATTGTAGTTTCAAGGGGTACCGGTGCGGTTCAGTAAATGTCTTTTGCATTTGTCGTGATAGAATGGGGTCCCAATTTTGCCCTATAAAAATCCGCTAGCTAGGTGCCGATCATGAGCCAGAACAAGCGATACATCCCCCTCAATGCCGGCGAATCCGCCGTCTTGCCCGACGCTAACACACTGCTGCCACGCGGCGAAGTGTACGAACCGCTGGCTCGGATGATTATTGAAGCAGTGGACAATGCAAAAGCCGCCGCAGGCAGGTCGCTGAATGAGCTGCGCGAACATAATGCCATCTCTATAGATGGCGCGCGCGGAACTGGTAAAACTGCTGTATTGGTCAATCTGAAAAGCTATCTGAAAGATCGGGACGTCTTGAAATATGTCCACATCCTTGACCCGGTAGACCCGACTCTGCTAGAAAATGGCGAATCGTTATTCCTGCACATCATCGTCGCTGCCGTGCTTCACGATAAAGATGTCAAAGAACAGCAGCGGAATACACCGAATAAGGCCCGCAGCCTGAACCAGACGCTGGAGAAGCTCGCCCAGTCACTGGAATCGGTCGAGACACAACAAGACCGTCACGGCATGGACAAGGTACGTGCCATGTACAGTAACAAGCAGCTAGCCGACTGCGTACAGGATTTTTTCCGCGAAGTGTTGGGCTTGCTGGGCAAACAGCTGTTGATCCTGCCTATTGACGATGTCGATACCTCGTTGAATCGTGCCTTTGAAAACCTCGAAATCGTACGCCGTTATCTAGCCACACCTCATGTCTTGACTATCGTCTGTGGCGATCGATCGCTTTACGATGAGGTGACCTGGCGCGATTTTCATGGCCGTTTGACCAAGGATTCCAGCTACCGTCGCAAAGAGGCCTATGAAAGGGCCGTAGAGTTGGCCGCAGAGTATCAACGCAAGATCCTGCCGTTCCCTCGCCGTTTGACCATGCCGGAAGTCAGCAGCTATTGGCAGTGGGGGACAGTTGGAGAAGATGTGGCTGAGACGAGAGTTACACTCGGCAATGCAAACGATGCAATGCCTTTGGCTAACTTCATTTCTTGGCTGGATATCTTTTTGACTGGCCCGGTGAATGGATTTGAAAGTAGTCGTCCCTCGTTGCCAATACCTTCTATCCGTGCCTTGTCGCAGCTAATCAGGCATTGTCATGATCTTATTCTGGGATTGCCTGCTGAAATTCGTACAGCCAAGGATGATTTGAATGTGCGGATTAGTTGGCAAATGCCTCCTAAGCTTCAGGATGAAGCTCTGAAGGTAGCAAAACTTCGAGATGAAGCTGATAAAGCAACGAAACTTCAGGATGAAGCTGATAAAGCAGCGAAACTTCAGGATGAGGCTGATAAAGCAGCGAAACTTCAGGATGAAGCTGATAAAGCAGCGAAGCAGAAAAGAAATGAGTTTGCACAGAAGCTGGTGAATTACTTCTGTTTTGAACCCAAAGCCGGAGCAGCCTATCTGATATTGCTTGCCAAACTGCATTGGCAAGAGTGGCTCGACTCCTCATCCTCACAGCATCGCAGCCTTCTTGACACGCCCTTGTTCCAGCCCCTTACACATGCTACGGCCAACTTTGAGCTTTTTGACAAGGCGGATGACCTTTCTGCTTGGCCGATTTTATTGGATGGGCGTTTGCCTGGAGAGTGGCTGGCCGGTATCAAATCGCAAAAAACCATTCTGCCGTATCCAGTGGCAGAAGTTGGGATAAATTCAAGCAAAGGGTGGGATTACATCAAGGAGATTCAGAGCCTTTCAATCCAAGGTTTGCAAGATGATCAAAAGAAAAAGGCAAGCTTTTTGATTGCTTTGCTGGCACAGAATAATTTTTACACCAACGCCAAGAAAACTATGCTGCTGAATATAGGCCGGGTGTTTGAGTTATTAATTTCCAGCATTGTCGGGCCGCTATCTATTGAAGAAATTCAGGCAATCATGGGGCGGGCTCCTTTCTTTTCTACGGCAGCTCTGGCACCCACTAAAACAATCACTTTTAACGAAAAAGAAAATAAATCCAATGGTGGTGCTGATGAAGGCTCGGAAGAGCCTCAAAACGCAGAGTACGATATAAATTTGATAGTAGAGAAACTACATCAAGAAATAAATATGTGGCGACAGGCCTGTCATGTTAACCAAATCGAGCTTGCGCCGTGGTTGGTTTACAAGGTGTTTAATAAGGTTTATAGCCAGGTGGCGAGTGATGAGTATGTGCCAAATGGCATGAAACGTATCAGAACGGCACTAAATATGGTGGCTCACAGTTTCTACGCAACCTGGTTTGCCTTTGGTAGTTTTGAAAAAGGGGAGTTGTTTGGCTTGCCTAATGTGATAGCAACGACCAACATCAATCCTGAAAATCTAAAAAATTACACAAGCAATGACCAGTTTAATGTCAACGTCAAACCAATATTGGAGGCTTTTGATAAAAATAATTCTTTGAGGGCTGTCAGCATTGTGCTTGCAAAGCACCCGTTGAAGAAGTGGATTGATGAGGTAATGAATTTGGATTGGCCTAAGTCTGAGGACGATCTTGAGGCTAAAGCTGAAAAATATTTGAGAGAAGAGCTTGGCATCATCGCCAAGAATATAAATAAAACTACAATAAAAACACAAGCCAGAAAACAAATAGCAAAATTAGGTTCGATAAATGATTATATGGCAGCTAATTTCGGAGGTGATAACAAGTACACAAAACTCCAAAAAGAGGTTTTTGATGAATTGCGTAAAGATCCAGCGCTAAACTCGTCAAATCAGCCGCAACCTAATATACAGCCGACAGGACAAGGTCAGGATAAGGACCCAGAGTAATGCTCCAGCGCACCCTGACGGAACACGCCGCCGAGTGTTTTTTCGGCGATAAAAGGTTGGCTGCATGGCTGTGGGACACATTACTCACGCCCTCGGGTGGTCTGGAGTCTGACCGCTGGCATCGACTGCAGGGCGATTTCTACCATTTGCTGGTAGAGGGAGTGGAGGCGCGTTATCCGCGCGAGCACCGGCTGACCGATGTGCGCCAACTAATGGGGCGGATGCTCGATGGGCATTTGCTGCTGACCCCTGCCCTGCCTTGGCTGGACGAGCTACAACAGCGGCTATTGCAGCGCAATGGCGACTTGCTCTGCTACCGTGAGGGGGAGGTGCAGGCATATGTACGCCTGGCTGCGGGACTTGATCCTACGCTACTGGCCGGTTGGCACTTAGCGAAGTGGCTGGATGAGATGCCGCAGCCACGAGCTCACGACATCCGCCGCGTCGTGTCTGCTCAGACCTCCTTTTTCGCGCCACTGGGTAACCCCTCACAGCCATTTGCCGAGGGGCATGTGCATTTCTGGGGTGTCACAGCAGATAGCGCGATTCTCGATGACTATCTGCTGGCGGGGAGCGAGTTGACACCTAACGACGAGGCGAATCAGTGGCAGCGCGAGCAGTACAACAGTCTGCAGTCACTGTTGCATCGTGCGCGGCAACTGCTGGTGTTGTTGCTGAAACCCGATGAGCAGGCCAAAAATAATACGGATAAGCAGCCATGTCGTCACGAAGGTTGGTCGCAACATCTGGCACAGCTCAATCTTGCTATGCACACGCCCATCAGCAAGCCTGACTGGGATTTGCTTGCCGCCAGACTGCATGCGGCAAGCCTTGGTAGTGCGGATTGGCTGCTGGGCGAGTTCGCATTGTCGATGGGCAGTGGAGAGGCTAATCGCTGGCTTTGGCTACATGTCTATCTTTGTGGTCGCTATACCGAGTCGGACACGCACCCGCTGCAACGCTTAGCCATCTTGTGTTTCTGGCAAACTGTCAATCAGCTGCGCCGCAGCCTGATCATGGACGGACAAGGGTTAACGCGTTTTGCCGGGCGCTATTTCCAGTCGGCAATGCAGCGCAAGCCCATAGGACATGACAATATCCGCCGACTGTGGCCTGCTACTGCGGATGTGGCTGAGATCAAGTCAGGGCCATTGGCATTCAAGCCTAAGTTCGTCAGTGAAATTGCTCGCGGTCTGATCAAAAATGCCAGCTTGTCCCTACCAAAACCCCCTTACATTTTTGGCGAATCTGATATTAAGCTGGATATGCAAGCTTTGGCCATCATGCAGGCCATGGAACGCTGGCAATTCTGTGGTCATTTCTCACGTTCGCAGGCGCACAAACAAAACCTACGCCCCAAGTCAAAAAGCAAAGGACTATGGAAAGAGGCTGAGAAGCTGATGCGCAATCTGCACAGTGCTTCTAGCTGGAATGCGCCCTATTTTCTGGGAGGCAGGCTGAATCCTAATTTCCATTTTCAGCCCGCCAGATGGTTTCGTGGGCTGGATGTGGCGGGGGATGAAAACGCGCTGAAGATAGAGTGGTTTGCGCCGGTGCTGCGTTGGCTGCGTAGCGGCTTCAAGCCACTGCCGGATGGCGAACGTGCCAGCACCGGCTTTCACCTGAGTATTCATGCCGGAGAGGATTATGCCCATCCGGCATCGGGCATGCGCCATATCGACGAGACGGTACGTTTTTGTGAAATGCGCGAGGGCGACCGGCTCGGGCATGCACTTGCGCTGGGTATAGTGCCGAAACAGTGGGCTGCACGGCAGGGCGAGATGATGCTGCCGCTGGACGAACATCTGGATAATCTGGTGTGGCTTTGGCATCACGCTAGTATGTTGAGCGGTTTACTGCCACTGGCACAACAGGTATTGCCGCTGTTCGAGCGGCGAATTGCCCGTTTCTGGCGTCTGTCACGCTGGTGGCAGGTGCCGGATTTTATGGCTGGTGATGACTGCGGCTACGATGGCAAAGTCTATGTAGATCCGGTTGCTGATTACAAGGATGGGCATTTGCGTCATGCGACACCGGACGATCTGTATCAGGCATGGTGGCTGCGGCGTAATTGTCATTATCGGCTTGGAATGGTTGGCGATGGCTGGCAAGTTACTTCGCAAGAGCAATGCGCTTTGCCTGACCATCAAGAATTGAGCAAGCAACATACGTTGGCGAGCCAGCTGTATCAGGCTCGGCATGATTGGCTGGCTTCGCTGACAGAAGCGCCGCTGGTGATTGTGCGCATGGGGGACGAAGCGGGGGCGCATGGAGAGTTTTACCCCAAGCTTGGCCGCAAGGCTGATGAAAACATTCTGGAAGATGTCGATACCCCGGCCGAACTGGATTTCATGCACGCGCTGCAAGACTGGCTGCTGACCGAATATGACAAGTTGGGGTTGATCATCGAAGCTAACCCGACATCCAATGTCTATATCGCGCGCCTGAAATCACATGCCGAACATCCAATTTTCCGTTGGTATCCGCCTGACGAATCGGTGCTGGAGAGCGGAGCTTCGGCCAACCTTTACGGATTGCGCCGAGGACCGGTGCGTGTGCTAGTGAACACCGACGACCCTGGCATCATGCCGACTACATTACGCACCGAGTTCTTGCTGCTGCGCGAGGCTGCGCTTGAGCTTAAGGTAGGCCGCACAGTGGCCGAACGCTGGTTGGAGACCTTGCGCCAGTACGGCATCGAGCAATTTCATCGCAATCATTTTCCGGTATTCGAGCCGGTTTAAAGGAGAATAATTGTCGGAAAAAATGCACATCTTGTGAAACAGTGAGTCACCCCCGCTTCTCTATATGATTTAACGGTGGTATTTGATACAAAAACTGACTGTGCCCTGAACAGAACGGCTGATGGAAGAGCATGCCAAGGCCGATGACTTTATTCATCACCTTTACTCAACACAATTAGCGGTGTGGCAGGTTTAGCAGTTGGACCGCCCTGCGCTGGGACTAAAGCCAATGCATCCCTAACGATAGGTTGTCATAAAAACGCTCAAGGTCAACATCGACTGTCACGTCAGTTATTAGCAACATTATTACTAAGGTAGTATCAAACTTGTTTGGGTCGTTGAACCGGCTTTGTTTGAATGCAAATCAGATTTAGGGTACGCCTCTCCGTGATCAGTTACCTTCCTAAGGAGTTGAAGTATTTAAGTCTTTGAATCGATGTCGATCAAATATTTTTGAGCTAAATGTGCAAGAATCAAAAAGTCATGGCCTCATTCGTGGCAAGAAAACTATTAGCTAATTAATTCAATGGGTAAGGTGAGTTGGGAGCGTAATCAACATGGAGCTTGAAGTAATTCGGATATCTGGTTTCCAATCTTTTGGCCCAGAACTGACAGAGGTAAGTCTTGAAAATATCACTTACTTAATCGGTCCTAATGGCTCGGGTAAGACCGCGACACTTCAGGCTTTATGCAAGCTATTTGCATTTAATCCTGCATTGCGTCGGATCCATCGTTCAGATTTCCATGTCCCTTATGATGAAGAAGAAGTTCCAGAAGAGCGCCAATTGTGGATAGAAGCTGACTTTTTATTTCCTGAACTTGATGAGGAGGATGATAACAGTACCGTAGCACCTCATTTTAGTCATATGCGACTTGATGATCCGAGGGGGCTCCCACGTGTGCGTTTTCGCCTCACTGCTACTATGGGACTGGATGGTGATATCGACGAAAACTTAGTATATGTACTGGATGTCAATGCTGATGGTTCACCTCAAAACACAGCTCAAGTACCACGAGCAGAGCGTAATCATATCCAAGTTCATTATTTACCTGCCAGACGTGACCCTGCTGATCACATTACTTATGGCGCGAATGCGTTACTAGGCCGTTTGCTCCGTGCCGTACACTGGGATGCTGAGCGCGATACGATCAAGGGTCTGACAGATCAAATAAGCGACAGCCTTGCAGCAAACCCTTCAGTAAATGCATTTAGTGAGAGTTTGAAAACAACCTGGGCCACTCTACATAAAGGCAAATTTTTTGCTGATCCAAAAATTACATTTGTGGCTTCGGAAATTGAAGCGCTGCTGCGACATTTGTCGGTTTCTTTTACCCCTGGGCACGACGGTCCACTTGTCGATTTCTCGCGGTTGAGTGATGGCCAAAAGTCAATGCTTTATCTTTCCCTAGTATTATCATCCCAAGCGATTGGGAGAGCTGTGCTCGCCGAGGAAGATGTATCTTTTGATCCCGATAAATTACGTCCACCGGTCTTTACGTTAGTCGCCTTGGAGGAACCAGAAAATAGCCTTTCTCCACATTACTTGGGACGTATCGTCAATGCCTTGAATACCATGACGAAAAATGTGGATGCACAAGCTCTCATTGCTACACATGCTCCCACCATGTTGCGTCGCGTAGCCCCTGAGTTAATACGTTATCTCCGGTTAACTGAAGCTCGAAAGACAAGGGTCAACTGTATTAAATTGCCTGAGAAATCTGATGATGCACACAAGTTTGTTCGGGAAGCAGTCCAGGCATTTCCTGAGATCTATTTCTCGCGTCTGGTAGTGCTTGGCGAAGGTGATAGTGAAGAAATTGTATTGCCACGTTTGCTTCAGGCGAAAGGTGCGCAGGTTGATGAGTCAGCAGTCACGATAGCACCACTGGGGGGGAGGCATGTTAATCATTTTTGGCGTTTGCTTTCAGTATTGCAGATTCCATATTTGACACTTCTTGATCTCGATGTAGCTCGTTATGCAGCGGGGTGGGGCCGAATTAAATACGTCAATGATCAACTTATTGTTCATGAACCGGAAAAGAAACTCCCCGAGGATCATGGTATCCCCATTTGGAATAGTGACACTTATAAGGTTCGAAACTACCCTCACTACTTTAATCTTCTCGAAAAACGCGGTGTCTTCTTTTCGTATCCAATGGATTTGGACTTCGCCATGCTTCTTGCATACTCCAAGGCCTATAAAGTCGTTGAGGAAGAACCTGATGCCTCTACGCTCAAAGCAGTACTTGGGAAAAGTCATTACGATTCATCTCAATACAGTGAAAATGAGTTAAAGTTGTTCAGTACTTATCATCAGAGTTTCAAACTTGGCAGTAAACCAGCATCCCATATTGATGCGCTGGCCATGCTAAATGACGAGGAATTACTTGAAAATATGCCTGAGTCACTAAGCAGGCTGGCAGATGGAGTTATTGCCAAACTCAAGGAGCTGCCAGAATGATTGCTGCTGAAGCATGGCAACCCGCCGATGGGCTGACGTTGGAACCAAATGCAAAACGAGCAGCAAAAGCACGTAAGCGCTGCTTGGCACTCACAGCCGGACCTGGTGCAGGTAAAACGGAAATGCTTGCGCAACGAGCAGACTTTCTTTTGCGTACAGGAACATGCCGGTACCCTAAGCGGATTCTAGCGATATCCTTCAAGGTTGATGCCAGCCGAAACCTAAAAGAGCGTGTCGAACGGCGGTGCGGGCCCGATCTTGCCTCGCGTTTTGATAGCTATACCTTCCATGCGTTTGCCAAACGTATCATCGATCGTTTCAGGCCGGTGCTCACGGGGAAAAATGCTCTGGATGCAGGTTATACAATTGTAGACAAGAAAAATGGCCCTTCGCGTACTCAAATTGAATTCGGCGATCTAGTCCCGTTGGCAATCCAGATATTGCAAACCTCAAAAATTGCCCGAAATGCAATTCGGAAAACTTACAGCGATATTTTCTTGGATGAGTTCCAGGATTGCACGAATTTACAATATGACTTAGTTAAGCTTGCTTTCCAGGGGACTAGTCTTCGCCTTACGGCAGTAGGTGATACTAAACAAAAAATTATGGCTTGGGCTGGGGCGCTGGATGGTATTTTCCAAACCTTTGCCAATGATTTTAATGCTGTACCACTTAACATGTATCGCAATTTCCGTTCTAAACCAAAATTGCTTCGGGTTCAGAATGAAATTATTCGTACGCTTGATCCTGACTCTGTCATGCCAGATGAACAATTGGATGGCGATGAAGGTGAGGTTTATGCCTACCGTTTTGAAGACAGCTGTAAAGAAGCCATCTATTTAGCTGATCTAATAAATAGTTGGATAAATTCAGAACAATTACCACCTGCAGAAATTGCAGTCTTGGTTTCCAAACAGTTGGAACTTTATGCTGACCACCTTATGATTGAGTTGGAAGTACGCGGTATTCCATATCGTAACGAGCAACAATTGCAGGATATCACTATAGAACCTGCCGCACGTTTGATCGTAGATTATTTATCATGTCTCTATGGTAAGCGTGAACCTAAGGCTTGGATTAGATTGATGAATCAAATGATTCCTTTTGCCGATGAAGAAATACAGTCAAGTGCGAAAAAGGATCTTGATCAACTAATTAAAAAACAACGTAAAAAAGTATCTGATGCTAGGCATACAGACTCACCTTTTTCAGATTGGGTACAATTGGCAATAGAGTTTCTGAAGTATATCGGCTCCAAAATGCTGGTTGCTTTATCACCTGACTATGAAACTCGTTCGCGTTTAAATGATGTTATCCATGAAACTTTTGCGCGGGTTAAAGAATTGCTGAAGTCAGAACCAGATTTTCCAAAAGCGTTGGGACGTTTTGCGGATGATCAGGCTGTGCGCATTCTGACCATTCATAAAAGTAAAGGGTTGGAATTCGACTCTGTCATTATCATGGCGGTTGAAAACGAGATTTTCTTTGGCAATCAAGATGAGAATCGTTGCGCTTTTTTCGTTGGTGTTTCGCGAGCGAAACGACGATTGATTCTCACACATGCCGATCATCGAGAACGTCCTGCTAACGCTGGCCGTTGGAATATTAGTCGAACTGCTCAATCTGAGTATTTTAGTTACGTCACTCCATTTGTAGCGGGTAAAAATCTTAAGTAATTCTTCATTTTTTATTAAAAAGCTACGACTCATTACTTAAAATAGAAATATGTTATAAATGCTTCGCTAGGAGAGGTCACTTGCTCCTCGTTGATTATTACAGCAGTGTTGCATAATAAAATTTACATGGTGAAAGATTAGTGATTGGGTCAGCATCGTAAAAAACTTCAGATATATATCATTCAACTGAGTATATCCCATTAACGGCAGAACCTAACGGTCCTGCCGTTTTTTTATTATTTTTTCAGAGGCGTAGTGATGAAAAAATCTGAAGATTCATTATTGCTGCAACAATCGCTTTCTGGTCTACCGCAGTGGGCATCAGAGCGGATTCTGCAGCAAGTAAACCAGCTTACTAACTATGAGCCAGTAATTGGTATCATGGGCAAAACTGGCTCTGGCAAGAGCAGTCTTTGCAATACCCTGTTTGCCGGTGAGGTATCGCCAGTCAGTGACGTGGCCGCCTGCACTCGTGAGCCACTACGCTTTCGCCTGCAAGTGGGGGAGCGCCATATGACGCTGGTGGACCTCCCCGGTGTGGGGGAAAGTAGTTCACGCGATGCGGAATATGCAGCGCTTTACCGTCAGCAATTTCCCCGACTCGACCTGATACTGTGGTTGATCAAGGCTGATGATCGGGCGCTGGCGGTGGATGAGCACTTTTATCATCAGGTGATTGGAGAGGCTTACCGGCATAAGGTGCTGCTTGTTATCAGCCAGTCGGATAAGGTTGAGCCCACCAGCGGAGGAGAGCGATTATCCACAGAGCAGAAGCAGAATATCAGCCGTAAAATTGCCCTGCTGCATGAGCTATTCCAGCCGGTAAATCCGGTCTGTGCAGTGTCAGTACGTCTGCAGTGGGGACTACGGGTGATGGCAGAGCGGATGATTCGCTGCCTTCCCCGTGAGGCCAGTAGCCCCGTGGCGGTACAACTCAGTGTGCCGCTTCGTACTGATGCCATTAATAAAAAAGCCCGCGACGATTTTGGTGAGACGGTAGGTACGTTACTGGATACGCTAAGCTCCGTGCCGCTGATACCGACCCCGGTTCGGACCATCATCCAGGCTGTACGCGACACAGTGGTATCGGTCGCCCGTGCCGTCTGGAGTTTCTTCTTCTGAATATCTCCCCCTTAATTCTTTGTACCTGAGCCCTGCCGCGATTGCGTGGCAGGGCTTTTTTGTCTTTATTCTTCCATTATGAGGAGTCTGCTTATGACCCGTCTGGCTTCGCGCTTTGGCGCAGCTAATGTTATCCGTCGTGATCGCCCGTTAACCCGTGAAGAGCTGTTCCGCGTGGTGCCCAGCGTATTCAGTGAGGACAAACACGAATCCCGTAGTGAACGCTACACGTACATACCTACTATTTCCCTGCTCGACAGCTTGCAGCGCGAGGGCTTTCAGCCGTTCTTTGCCTGCCAGACCCGTGTGCGAGATCCTGAGCGTCGGGAGCACACCAAACATATGTTGCGTCTGCGCCGTGAGGGGCAAATTACGGGTAAACAGGTGCCGGAAATCATTCTGCTGAATTCCCACGATGGCTCCAGTTCATACCAGATGCTGCCAGGGTTATTTCGTGAGGTTTGCCAGAATGGGCTCATTTGTGGGGAGACCTTTGGCGAGGTGCGGGTGCCGCATAAAGGCGATGTGGTGAGTCAGGTGATTGAAGGGGCGTATGAGGTACTGGGGATTTTTGACCGGGTGGAGGAAAAGCGCGATGCGATGCAGTCGCTGATGCTGCCACCTCCGGTCCGTCAGGCACTCGCCAAAGCCGCAATAAATTACCGCTTTGGCGAGGACCACCAGCCAGTAACCGAGGCGCAGGTTCTGACTCCCCGTCGTTACGAGGATTACAGTGATGACCTGTGGACCACCTATCAGCGTATCCAGGAAAACCTGATTAAGGGCGGGTTAAGTGGTCGTAGTGCAAAAGGTGGACGGACCCATACCCGCGCGGTACGTGGCATCGATGGCGATGTGAAGCTTAACCGGGCATTGTGGGTGATGGCAGAAACTCTGCTTGAGCAGCTGTAACAGAGCGAATTGAACTCTCCGCAATTCCGGCATTGTTATCGCCATGTTAACAATGGACACCACCTGTCCATTAATTCTCTCAGGGATTGTTTATAAAACAGTCTGATGCTGCTGTGGACCGCGCCCGTCCTCGTATGGGCAAATGCAAAAAATAGTTCCCGCAGTGTCCATTCCCTGTCCGGCCCCCTCTGTAAAGTAATCACATTAATTTCAGTCAGTTAATCTTCACGGAGAATATTCCATGACACAGGCAGAGCGTCGCCATGACCGGCTGGCGGTCAGACTGTCACTCATCATCGGTCGACTGGTGGCGGGCGAAACCCTGAGCCTGGCGAAGCTTGCCGTCGAATTCGGGGTGTCAGTTCGCACCCTGCGGCGGGATTTTCGTGAGCGGCTGATGTATCTGGACCTGGAGTACCGTCAGGGGCTCTGTCGCCTGCGTACCGGAGGTAACGGTGCACAGGGTGAGCTGGATGTGCTGACCTTTGCCCACCGCACCGGGCTTGCTGATGCCTTCCCGGGCTTTGACCGCAGACTGGTCAGTGCCCTGCTGGCGTCGGATGATGCACCCTGTCTGGTGTGGCAACTACCACACGGGGTGAGTCCCTCCGGCTCACTGGTGTTTTACCGGCTCGTCAGTGCCATTACTTCCCGACAGCGGGTGACGCTGCTGGGCGAGGGGCAACGCAGTGAGAGCCTGGCTCCATACCGTCTGATTTCCCTGGCTGGCTGCTGGTATCTCGCCGGTGAGTTACGGGGACATGTCACGGTCCATCCGCTGACGGACATTCACGCCGTCACGGTGCTGGATATGACTTTTACACCCAGAAAAACCATCAGCCAGCTAACCAGTCAGGCTGCTTTTATTCGCGCACTTCCTCACTTCAGTGTCATTCGCGAAGCCCTGTTCCTGACCTCCCCTGGCAGGGGCTCAGCGGACAGCGCTGCTTAATCAACATCCGGCCTGCACCGGTCTTTCAGAGATAAGGAGAATCATGAACTGGCATTACGAGAAAAATGGTATCCGTCACGACGGTATCAGCGAAGAAGAAATGGCGGCCCGCATTAAACGCGGCGAACTTACCGCCTCCACACTGGTGTGGCAACCAGGTATGGCCGACTGGCAACCCTTATCCGCCACCCCGCTGGTGTCTGCGCTGGCACAGTGCATCACACCGCCTGCTCTTCCGGGGCACCGCATTCCGGGCGGTGTCGTCTTGACACTGGCCTTTGCCCCGTTCATAGGCTATGCGCTTGAGCTGTGGACGGCCGGACTGAATGGGATGGCGTTTGAGGAAGCCTATGACGTCGTATCGGGTGGGCAGTACTGGTTTATCACACTGCTGCTCAATATCGCCCTGGGTTACCTGGATGAAAGACGCCTGCGTAAGGCCGGGGTGGATACCGCAGCCTTCGGCAAGCTGGCGTGGCTGGTGCCGTTCTATCTCTGGCGACGGGCGAAATCACTGGGACAGAAACCCACTTACTTCTGGGTCTGGCTGGTGATGCTGTTCCTGACGCTGGTGGCCTGATGTATTCCCACCAGCCTTCAACCGGTGGCTTCTCTTTTAAGGAAATCATTATGAAAAAACTGTTCAGAACGCTGCTGATAGCAGGCAGTTTGTTGACCTGCGCCACAGTGCAGGCTGCGCCCTATAACCGGGTGCTGCCCGCTGCGGTGAATAACAACAGTGGCAATATTTTCTGGTGTGATGCTCACCGGCAGGTCACCGGGAAATGTGAAGCTATGTTTGCTGACCGCAACGGTGGAATGGTGACCGTCCGTTCCGCCCCGCTTAAAGACTGCGAGGGTGGATTGTGGGGCTGGATAAGCATCCGGCGCGATGAAGCGTCAAAAGGTTTCACCATCACGCCTGACCAGAAATTCGGCGTCACTGTAAAAGACCTGTGTCGTCCCGGGACGATTGCCACCTTTATGCCCAACCACAAAAAGCCGGATTACGACGACCTGGTGGTGCTGTACCAGGGCAAAGAGCTGTTCCGCTATAAGCGTTTTTAATTAAGCCATGACTGGTGCAGAACAAATCTGCGCAGCCATACACCACTGATGATTCAGGGAGTCAACCATGTTCAGAATGATGATTACAGCATCCGCCATTGTGCTGTCTCTTACCGCTTTCACTGCCAGTGCAGCACAGTTACCCGAACACCTGATGGATAAAGACAATCCGGGCGAGTCGTACTGGTGCCAGGGTGACGATATCAACAGCTCCGTCTGCTCGCTGAGCGGTGTCAGTGACGACCATAAATTTGCACTGATTCAGGACTGGCCGGGCACTGCCTGTGCTGATAATAATTTTGGTGTTATCGACCTGGTACATGAGACCGGCATTAATGTGCCCTACGATGGCGGTGACTGTCAGGGTGATGTCAAGGCCAGTTTCGTGCGTGGTGCGAAGGATAACGGCCTGTATGTGAAGGTTATCCGGGGCAGCAAAATATTGCTGATGTATAAAGTTAAAACCGGATACTGATACTGCTATCGACACAAAATATACAAAGCCCCTGTTGCTCACGCAACAGGGGCTTTTTGCATTTAAGAATCGCGTGATGTCTGAGCCAGCAGAAGAAAACACGCTAACTTTCATTAAGGAAAGAATATGAAATTCAATCCATACATTCACATTTTACTGGTAGCGAGTTCCCCCACTGACGGCATTAATAATCCTGATTGCTTCCGGCAGTCGGGGTTTTTTTTTTTGTCGCTTAATATCGACCAATAGCCCAAGCACTTACGAACGACGAGTGCAGTGGTCAGTTTCTTTCTTCAGGTATCATGCAGGTATGATTGGTCGCATTACTGAAATGCATGGCGGCTATTACGCCAGAGAGTATGACTTCGGCAATTTTTTTGAAGCGAAGGTTGCCGCGGGTCTTGCTGATTTTTCGGCGCGATTAGATAAGCCATGTAATCAGATTTTGTTGGCAATGGTGAACGAACGCATATTCGGCTCTGTTGCTATTGACGGTGAGGACTTGGGAAATAATGAGGCGCATCTGCGCTGGTTCATCCTTGACGATGGCTGTCGTGGCAGCGGACTGGGTAGAAAACTCATTGCAGAAGCAATGCGTTTTTGTGATGAGCAAAAGTTCACTTCGGTACAATTATGGACTTTTAATAAACTTATCGCGGCAAGACGATTGTACGAATCATTCGGATTTGAGTTGTCGAAAGAATGGGAAGGCGATCAGTGGGGCAGTACCATTACTGAGCAACAATTTACTCGAAAAATTATCTAAACATCGCTAACCAATTACTCTTTTGGACATGATGTTTTTGCAGAATTGTTTCGACTAGTCACTCATTCCAAACTGGTCATGTCCGTTCTTAGCACTAACGTGCCTCTCGAAAATCTTGGGCTGCTTTGAGCTAGAAACAGACGTGAGCCTAACAGCTACGTGGCTGCAAGAGTAGATTATATTGCAGCCACTGCTTTATGAAGGGGCAAGCCATCAGCCGCGACTCCCGCGCAATCATGGGCTAATTCCAGTAATTGTCTTTTAATTGTTTTGGCATCTACCGCCATATCTACCGTAGCAAAATGGATCTTATGTCCCTGAGTGACAACATATTCATTGAGCATATAGCCAACGGCGGGATGAAGCAGAAGGCCAGCAGCATTGAGCGAAAGTGGGTCCGCCTGGCTCTCTTGAGTTCTAAGGTAGGTATATAACTGATAAATATAGCTATTACGCAGAGATTTCTCCCGATGCCAGCCCTTTGTCAGGATCGCATTAAACTTGGTATCGATAATAATGCGCTGCTGGGCCATCTTGTGTTCAAGAATAATGTCAGACTTCATCGTCGGAAAAATCTCTGCGCTGCCCGCACTTTGCTCGCTTAACGCCCATTTCAGCTCTTTCCCGGCAGAGATCCGCCAGGTTGTTTTGGCGAGGTGTACACGATAAAAGCCCGCAATACCTTTTTCAAATAGCTTTCTCATCCAGTAAAGATTATCTGAGGGCGCGGGCAAAAGATGTTGCCCTTGATCTTCGGTCGGCATCAGCAGTTCAAAAGCTAATTGTGCAGCATCGACCATCGGTTTATCAGCGGCATCATGGCGTCCAAAACGCCGCACCGAGGGCAGTTCGCGGTTGTCAGGATACCCTCCGTTTATTCCCTCACGGCGAAGTGATAATGCCATAGCGTGGCAATCTGCTGCCAGCGACGGCTTCGCTATGATCGGAGTTAGACGTTCTAACGCGCAGCGAACATAGCGGTTTCGCGGGGTGTCGAGGGTCATGTCCTGAAAATGGCAGGCGACCCGACCCCGCTCCAGCAACTGATGACTGGTCGTATACAGTACATCAATGCGTCCTCTCACCCGGTTCAGGGCCGCATGACGGGTTTGGTATCCCATGCTTAAATTGCGATGACGGCGCAGCGCAATCTCATGTAGCAATATTGTCGCCACCAGGTCGGGTATTTCTGCCGGGTTATCTTCAACCGCAATATGCCTGCGTCCCAACTGGCGAAACAGATCTGAAGCGTACAGCATCAGCAGCCAAAGATTTCGCACGGGAATGTGTGACGCTTTATGTTGCTCACTCCCAGTGATTGTCGTCATTCTGCTAATAACACTTTTCTGGCTTCGTCGACTTTGTTCGGTGCATCAAACCAGTATTCGGCTAGCAAAGGGCAGATCTCTGTATCGACGACCTGTTCATACCAGGTCTGAGCTTCGTTGATTTGCTGACCGGTGGCTGGGGTGACGTAGCTGTGACCGATACAAAACTGCGGCCCTAAGGTGACATCTTTTGCCAGAATCTCGTTTAGCGCCGTCAGTCGAGATTCGATGATGGCTAACAGGTCTAAATCAATTGCGAATTTATGATTTACCCAGTTTTTCCACGCGTCATTAAACGCTGGCTTTAAATCGATAAATGCAAAACGGCGACGCAGTGCCAGGTCGAGTAGTGCCAAGGAACGGTCTGCAATATTCATCGTGCCGATGATATACAGATTCTCAGGTATGTAGATTTTTTCATCAGTATTTTCACTGTAGGAGAGCGCCAGCGCCTCGGTCGGTGTGCGTTTATCGGCTTCCATCAACGTGAGTGTTTCACCGAATATTTGCGCCGGATTGCCACGGTTAATCTCTTCAATAATCACCACATATTTCGCGACAGGATTATTGATCGCAGTTTTGATTACATTCACAAAAGGTCCATCGATTAGCGTTAATCGCCCCTCTTTTCCTGGACGCCAGCCACGAATAAAGTCTTCGTAAGAGAGGTTCGGGTGAAATTGCACCGCGCTAATACGCTCAGGCGCTTGTTCTCCCATTAAGCAGTACGCCAAGCGGCGTGCCAGCCAGGTTTTCCCTGTTCCTGGTGGCCCTTGTAGGATCAGGTTTTTCTTGTCGATCAGGCGCTGAAGTGTGAGTTGGATCTTCGCCTTTTCCAGGAAACAGCCCTCCTGAATCAGATGACTGATGGCGTAAGGCGTGTGAGTGAGTTTTGGTGGTGGTGCACTCTCTTCAACTGTTTCCTCTGTTATCGTCTGGGATTCGTTTTTCTCAAAATTCAGGTATTCATAATTTCCGCGCTCAAGAAATTTTAACTCATCATCATCGCGTAATTTCTGCAGATAAAAGGAGATTGAGCTTATAACCGTTTTGCTCTCAGGACGTTCTGCCTTGAATACGTCCAGGTAGTTTTCTTTCAACTCCGAAGCAGTGAAATAAGGGCTCTCTTTTTTCAGGCATAACGCCTTAATTTTATTCAGTAGAGAGGCTTTCCACGTTCGATTTTCTACTTCATCTTTAGACTGGCTAAGGTCGGTATGCCACGCTGACAGAGAGAGTTCCGGGAAGGAATGAACCGGATAGTTGGGTTGGGTAAAGGCCTTGTTAAGCGCCTGCATAATGCTTAGGTAGCTTTGCCCACTGCAGCGACCTTTTACTCCGTTTTTAAGGATCTTAATGTTTAACACTTTCTGGATGTAATACTGCGACTGGCTATCTAAAGTGGGGTAGAACCAGGGACGGGTCCAGTACAGCCCCATGGTCAGATTCCAGCCGACATTCCTCACTGCAGAAGCGATGTCATATGCGGAAGTGAAGTCTGCGGAGTTGGTATTCTCGTTATCCGAAAACGTCATTGCCTGTGAGAACATCTCCCACAAGCGTTCAATGTCATCAGGATCGCGCGATTTTTCATAACCAAAGAACCAAGATTTTTGGTTATTCAGCAGCGGGATGCCAGCAAATGAGTCAGGAACCGGTTCGTTCACGCCCAACAAATTCGCCAGCCTGGCGGCAATAATTTTGCGATTGGTGTCGGTCAGGTTGCGATTGAACAAGCCCATGGTAGTAAACGGACAAATGTCTTTTAAAGGAAAGGCCTCACCCTTGGCGGGTTTGTCCTGCAGATGGGACATCCCGTCGACATCTGCGGCAATCAGGTGAATGCCTTTGACTAATTCGTCTCTCCGGTTCCGCCAGGTCAGTAACGCGCTGGCAAAAGCCTCATAAAAACGAGCCCAAGCAAATTTGACGTCATGTTCTGCTGTGTCCACGCTTCCTCCCTTATGCTTGTTGAGCATTGATAACTTATCTGTGTGAATTTTAATATATTATTATCAGGCTCGGGAAACTTAAACTACCGATACAAGGATCGGCATGCGTTTTTCAAAAGATCACACCCCACCAGCTCAACCCGGTTCCCGTCCGGATCTGCAATCACCGCTTCATAAAACCCATCCCCGGTCATACGCGGTGGGCTTAGAGCGGTCGGAGAGAAGCAAAACATGAATGGTATGCTGTCTACCACCAATCCCGAAAAAGGTCGTGCATGACCGTTTTTGGCACGCAGCAGATAGGCTGGGTGGTCATCAGGTCTGATATGAGCGAGGAACAGACGTTGGCGGTTCTTCTAACAACTGTAACTGCATGACTAACATTGAGGAAACATGATCAATGGGGAGGATTACCCTATCGGAGCGGCGAAGCCGTGACGCTAGCCTTACAGTAGCACTACGTTTTCAGCCGAAACAGTGAAATAAGGAGCTAGAATGCCCGTAAGACCAGCGCCACAACGATTTGAATGCCCTGAATGCCGATGGCATAAAGTCACTGCGCCTCGCAGTGATGCACTCATTCGTGGCGTCGATTTTTTTGATGTATGTCCACACTGTAAAAATGAGAACCTGGTAGCGGAGTCTTTAAGCTTTACTCAAGACTGGCTTCACCGCCTGCTGCCTGGGCGCTGATGGCCGTTGCCCATGTTATTACCTTGATTATTTGACAAGATAAACCCGTTTTCCAGATGAATTAACTGTAAGGGACAAGACAGTAATGCTAAAGAATCAGCAGCAATTTGCAGAATATTTGCAAAAGCTCGGCACACTTCTGCAAGAGTCACAGATTTCTTGGGATCGCAATTTACTTGCTCAGGTTGAAAATACCCAACTTCTTCTCCCGGTTATTGGCGCGTTTAGTGCAGGGAAAAGCTCACTGCTCAATATGTTTATGGGTGCGCCGGTGTTACCTGTGGGTATTGCCCCGGAGACAGAACTGGCAACAGAGCTACATTTTTCCAAAGAGCCGTGGTTGCAGGCTATCCGTCACGACGGCAGCGAAGATCGTCTGGCACCCGAAGAGCTCCCGCAGGTGAATAAAAAGTCCGCTGAGTATTCCCATTTACGCCTTTATATCAATAGCCCGGCGCTGGAGGCCATTGCGCCCCTAATCCTGGTGGATATGCCCGGCTATGGCTCCTCATTAGAAAACCATAACAAAGCGCTGTCTTATTATCTGCCGCGCGGGGTGCATTTTATTGTGGTGACAAGTGTGGAAGATGGAACCGTCACCCAGTCTATGCTGCGTAATCTCGATAATATTAAGACCTACGAAAGTGATTTCTCATTTATTCTCAGCAAGACCAATTTGCGTGCGCCGGAACAGGTACAGGAAATATCAACGTATATCGATGAACAGCTCCAGCTTTACTTCGGGGCAGAAAAACAGATTATTGCATTGGGTAACCAGTCTGCGAACGCACTGAGCGACTTCCTGAGAGTGGTTGATCCTGAGCGTCTCTTTCATAATCTGTTTATTAACCGTCTGAAGGATCAAAATTTCGATTTGATCAATCAGATTAATTTCGCCAGCAATATCGTTAAAAACAGCGAAACCAGTAATGCCGATGCCCTGCTCGCCCTTGAAGGTGCATTAGCGGAGTTGGTTGCACAGCGCGATAAAACAGAGCGCGAAATGAATTATCGCTTCTCCGCCCCGCTCGTCACACGTTGTATTAACGCCATCGAACATGATCTCACTAATCAGGTTGATCGACTTGCACATCTCTCTACGACGCAAAATGCCGCTCCGGCACTAGAGCGTGAGATATCCGATATTATTCGTGGCAATTTAACCGAAAAAATAAAACGTGAAATGGATCAAATCTCGTCTGAGTTGATCGATGAACTGTCGCTGAGCCTAACGAAAAATAACGCCATGATGGTCACACTGGATCCAAACTGGGTGACTAATATTGCTGAAAAAACAGAAGGAAAACTGAAAGCAGTCAGCAGTTTCCTGGAAAACATGAGCAGCAATTTTGCCGCGAAAGAAAATGCAGGAAAATATTACCGCCTGCTTTCCACCGTTCTGGCCGTAACGACAAATGTACTTAACCCGGTACTGGAGCTGGTTATTGTCTTTTTACCCGATATTCTTCGCCTGTTCTCTGCGTCCAGTGCCCAGGAGCGCGCACGCGCTAATCTGTTAAACACAGTCTTCCCTGGCATAAAAAGTGAGATGAGAAAGGCGCTACCCACCATTGTAGACGAGCAGTTAACCATTCTGTTGAACAACGTCAGCAACGAATTTGAAGGCCAGATTAACCAGCAAAAAACACTGATTGCAGGCTATCAACACGAACAGGCCCAGCAGCAGGAGGTGATTAACCAGCAACTGGAAACTCTCCAGGCGCTGTTAGTCGAAATAAAAGCGTTAGCAACAACCTATTTATACCGTTAAACAGGGCAAGAATATGGACTATCACTCTCTGATCGCTAAGACACGCAGGCTCGAAGCCCTGTTTCCTGATATACATGACCTTTTCGAGCAGGAAATTCAGCAGCTAAAGAATAAGCACCTTCTTGATAACGCCACGTCACTGGAAGCCGCTTATACGAATCTGAATAAAGAAGGTCGCCAGCTGAACATTGGTGTCGTTGGACGCGTTAAGGCTGGAAAATCATCGCTATTGAACGCCCTGTTTTTCGACGGGGAAAATATTCTGCCGAAAGCAGCAACCCCCATGACAGCAGCACTGACAACACTATCCTGGGGCGAAACATTTCACGCAACCATTGAGTTCTTTACCCCCGAAGATATTAAGCAGATCGAACTAAATGCGAACACCTACCGCTATGAGCTGAAAAGAATAAAGGATCGGAAATACGAAGACTTTGCTGCAAGGGCGACGACATCGCAACCACTTGATGAAGAGAAAATAGCCAGTCTCATTCACAAACAGGCTCTTGCTGAGATCCAGAATACCCTGCCAGACTTGTGCGCTGCCTTTGATCAAACTGAACGCATGCAGCAGTCAGGACTGAGCCATAGTGATCTACAACATGTCGGGGCTATTGAGCCAGAAAGCCGGGAAGCCCTCTCCGCAGAATTGCTCAATTATGTCGGCGCAAGCGGAAAATATATGCCTTTTACCAAAGTAGTGCATATTGCCATGCCGCTTGATTCGCTTAAGGATATTTGCGTTATCGATACACCGGGGATGAACGATCCCGTCCAATCCCGCGAAGCGCGTACGGTTGACCTGCTAAAAACCTGTGACGTGGTCTTTATTGTCAGCCCCACCGGCCAGTTTTTAAATGAAAACGATCTGGAACTGATGGGGAGAATTACGGCTAAGGAGGGCGTTCAGGAGCTGGTGTTGCTGGCAAGCCAGGTCGACACGCAACTTTACGGCAGTGAAAAACGCCCCCGAATCAGCGACGCACTCGATAATATTAAAAAATTACTCGCTCAGCGGGCATCCACCACTCTTAGCAGCCTCAAGCGCAGCTACCCTGAAATCGGCACCGTCTTTAATGCTATTATTCGCTCGCCCGAGCAGCATTTGATGCATTGCTCAGGGGTCGCGCATGGGCTTTCACAACGGCTTGAGTATCCCACCCGCTGGGATGCTAATGAAAAAATCACCTGGGATAATCTTACGCATGATTACGCTGATTTTTTCAGCGCCGATAATAATGAATTAACACATAACAGCCTGGCAGCGCTGGCGAACACCGACAATATCCTTAAAAGACTTGATGCGGTACGGCGGAAAAAAGATGAAATTATCGCGCAGAAAATGCAGGCATTATTGACACGTAAAGAACAGACGTTTAACGCGTTTATGGCAGAATTGCAAAACCAAATTGAACAGCGTATTACGCTCATCAACAGCACTGACCTTGACGCGCTGACGAAACAGCGTAAACAATTACAGTTAAAACGTGACGTGCTGGATAAAAAACTCAATGTCACTTACGGAAATTGTTTAGAACAGTATTATCACGTGGTCACTACCGGATTAAATAACGAGGCAGATAAACTCTTTACGCAGGCCAATAATTCAATCGACGAGCAAACATCCAGCGAAACCACGGAGGAGACCCGTGATAAATCTGGCGCAGGAAACTGGCTGGCTCGTAAGCTGTGGGGCGGCGGTACGGAAACGATCACCCGCACCAGTAAAGTGGTATTTACCGCTCAGATTTATGCTGCGCTGCAAGGCGTGACGAATGATTTTTCCAAAAAATTAAAGCATGCATACCAAAAACAAACCAGTGATTTAGATAAAAAAATCAGTTCGGAAATCACGCCGCTTGTTGATAAAACACTGGAAGGTGAATGTGATCCTAATATGATCGCAGACACGGTACTTACTGTTCTCTCAAAACTCGAACCGGCCTCTTTCTCCCCTGAAATTGCGTTACCCCCAGAATTACAACCGCGTGGGAAATTAAAAGGCGCACCTGCCGAAGAGTATATTGATTTTGCCAATAATTTTTCGGCCAGATTTCGTGTCGAGGTTTACGGAAGTATTGAGCGCTTTTTTGAGAAGGCGAAAAAGTCGATGTCGATACCGATATCTGATGTTTTCGTCAATGAACTGGATTTAAAAATTCTGCAAATCACCAACCAGGTCGAAAACGGTACCCAGACCATTGAGCGCCTCAGGCGTTTCTCCGCACAATTGCAGGAGAAAGCATGATGACAGAATCTCTGCAGATCAATCAGACGATCTATACCGACCTTCAGACCCTCAGCCATTTTTGGTGCTTTAAGCGCAAACCGCTGGCGTCGGCCATTTCGCAGATGATGAGTGATTTTGAAGCTCAGGTGAATGAGCAGATATTAGACCTGACACTGGGCCACCAGGAAAGACTGGCATTACTGGAAACGGAGCACAGCGAGCAGATTTCCGACCTGACGCAACGTCATCAGCTGGCACAGGACGCACAAAAGCACTTTTTAACCACCAAAATAGATGACCTTGAGGCGCAGCGCATTGAGCAGGTCAGCCGCAATATGCAGTTAACAGAGCAGGTTGCTTCGCTGAATGAAAGCGTTATTGAAGTGGAAGCATTGCTTTCAAAAAACCGCGCCAATATGCAGGTTTTGCAAGAGTTAAAACACGAACTGGACACCACCCATCAGCAGCTACAGCAGGATTATACCCAGCTCTATCAGGATAGCCTGACGCTGAACGAACGCTTCACGTTGGTGCAATCCATTTTGGCGGCAAGCCCCGCCAAAAATCTTGGCCTTGATACGTTCCGCAACTTGCTCAACAACAATTACGCCGAATTCGCCGCAGAAGAGTCGTCGCTTGCAAATGAAGCGGGAGCCTTGCTGGCGCTGCAAAAAATCGCCAGCGAGCTCGAACAGGCCAATGCCTTCCCACCGGCGTCGGGCAAAACCCTCATCGGGGTAGCTGGGGGGTTCAGCAGCGGGAAATCGGAGTTTATAAACAGCTTTATTAAAGACAGCAGCATTAGGCTGGCGACCGGAATGAACCCCGTGACAGTGATTCCAAGCTTTGTGGTTTGCGCCCCGTACTCACGCATTTGCGGCTATGCCCACAATGGTGGCTGCGTGACCCTGAGTAATAAGATTTACAAAGCACTCTCACACGATTACGTCGCTGCTTTTGGCTTTGATCTTCGCAGCATTATGCCAACTATCAGCCTGCAAGCGCCGATGGACGAAGCTCTGTTCGAGAATATCTGCCTTATCGATACTCCTGGATATAACCCCGGCACTGGTAGCCAGGTCGAAGCTTCCGACAAGGACACCAGCGTAAAATTTCTTGAACCCTGCTCTGCAATGATCTGGGTGATTGGTCTGGATCCTGCGGGAACAATCTCACAGACAGACATCGAGTTTATTCGCCAGTTACCTTTCCGGGGCGAAGATCTGTATCTCATTCTGAACAAAGCAGACGTGAAATCCCAGGAAGATACTGAAGCCATTATGGAAACAGTAGCCGATGAACTGACTCTGGCTGATATCAGTTGCGCCGGAATAACAGCATACTCATCAACGCGAAAACGGCGTTATGCGACGTCTGGTCTGACTTTTGATGACTTCTTACTGTCAAAAAATAAGCGGCATAACATTACATCGGGCTATACAGATAAGATAACCAGCGTCTTTAAACTGTATGACAAGGCGCTGAAAGATGATCTTGATCGTGTTCAGCAACTGCGCGTGAAGATTAAAGACCTACAGTTGAGAACCCTGAAAGAATCCGGGGCTAGTGGATTAAAAGAAATAAACCATGTCACCGACTTCTTAAGCCAGCAACTCGGTAATGAAAAGCTATTGGAAAAACTTATCGCACAGTCGAAACAGCTAAATGCGGCATTCTCTGCGGCTGCAAGACAGGTTATTTCTGTTATTCAGCAAGGTGAAGCTGTGCAATAAACGGTGTGAAACCAGACATCCACGCGGTAGCGTGGATGTGAAAAGGGTTTCGGGAAAGGACTAGGGACGCTGGCAATATTATCGGCTTTAAGTTGTTGGTAGAACGATGTGATCATTCACACCATCAAACACCTTTGAGCTTATCGCCAATGAGTAGTTGCAGATGAAAAACAAGGCAGAAATCATCCCCGCACCAGATTCTTAAAATTCTTCAGGAAACTGCAAAACGAGGAGCACCGACAGCTGTCGCAGAAGCCCGTCGCACCGTTTCATTAGTTTACGAGTTGGCTTAGAGCTGGTAACGATCCAGTATGGCCTGTGCGCAAGGCCCTTCCAGCTGAAAAGACACAGCACAAACAGGCACTGAATCCTCAGCAAATCGGGAAGTTATTAAGCTGTGACTAATCAATTTGCTGCGCACGTTGGTCTGGACTGGGCTGATAAAAACACGATGTCTGCGTTCAATTTAAAAACGGCGAGCGCATATTCCATGTGGTTGAACACACTCCGGAAGCGCTTGGTATCTGGCTCAACGAATTGCACCAAAAGATGAAAGGCGGGATCACTATCGCCCTTGAACTAAAGAAAGGCCCGGTGGTGTATGCTCTCCAGAAGTACCCATTTGTCACTGTTTTTCCTGTGCACGCGTTGTCACTGGCCCGCTATTGGCAGACCTTCTGGCCAAGCGGTGCTAAGGATGATCCACAGGATGCTGAGTTAGCATTAGAGTTAATGCTGCGTTACCCCCAGAAGATAAAAGCCATTGAACCCGACAATGCGGATATGGTTAAGTGATATCCCGGCTATCAACCAGGAATTGATTTATGCTTTCGTACCTACATTATCAACGTTCGTAAATTGTCCCGTTCGGGCGCATGTACATACCATCACTCAGACAAATGTCTTCGCCATCCTCAACACATAGGTCAGAATAAATATTGACCATGCCAGGTTCGACAATATTCGTCGAACTCCCATGAGCATCGAAGAGCTCAAAGAAGCGAGTGACCCATTCCTCGTTGACCTCATCTTGTATAGTTTTGCCGTGATCTATAGTAATGGAAAACATGGAGATGCATTTATTCTGAAAGCGGTCTACTTTATTCTCAGGTTGAAGATGATTTTCTTGGGCTAACGTCTCAGCGACCGAAAAAAGGAGCTTCTGGTCTACTGGCAGCTTGTATCCAATAGTCACCCCACCCCCTATGCGAATTCTCTCTTCGGGCCTCGTTGGTGTCTGCACTTCAAAAGAGTTACCATCATCATTTTGAGCTAAAAAGCGGACGAAAACCGTGTCTCCACGGACTAACATCCAATCCTTTCCATGTTTTGGTTTCATTGCTTTAACTATCTGCGGTTGTAATGCTGACATGCTCATGATGTTGGATACCGAAAAGAAAAACAGGAAAGAGATTATACCGACTAAAGTGTTTTTTTATAGCTCCGCCACTCTTGGCGAACATCATAGAAAATGACGCTTCAAGCCAACGCCCCCCTTGATTAAGGATAGCGTTGCATCGACCCGTTGAACTCACAGCGACAAGCAGACATCGATTACTCTGTGGAATCTGCCAACCAATCTTCAATATAATGGAAAGGAACTGGGTATCGGTAACAGCGACAGGCGGTTAGAACCAATGGCGCTTTCCCTTTAATCACGGCTGACATTCTCTTAAACGAATCAGCATTATCACATTCTTGTGCAATGTGTTTTATTGCTAATTGTCCATTCATCGGGAAATCTGTTGACGCCGAGCCATGTGTGTCTGAGTTTGAGTACATGCTCTGTTCACTGTGTTGATTTGGATACCAGTACTGTAGCGTGCTATGTGTGAGTTTTTCAGAGGCAAATTCTTCCAAATCCTTGCTTAAAAAGTCTAATTTATACAGAGAGCAAAAGACCGCTAATAGAGGATATAAAATACTAGCCTCCGTAACTTTATTCTTATAAATATTGTCAGACTTATCTTTGTTTCTATGGTCAAGCAATTTTTCGTAAGAGTCATGTGTAACTGGATACATGCCATTGCTATCAAAAGAGAATATGCATCTATTAACCATTTCCGATAGCCAACTTCCCACGAATTCATCGAGCTCTGAATTATTTGAAAGCAACGATAGAGCCAACCCAATATCTATTGCCTGCGAATCTTTTTGTGGTGAGAGCAGCGTCGGATTATTAATAACCAATAGATTAATTAATTTTGTTATCTCCCTGAGCCGTATAGATAGCTTTTCTTGTTCTTTGCTTTCTCCATCAATAGGCGGGTTTTCTGCATAATTCTTAGTCAGTAAGTCTAAAATCCAGTGTCCCTTGATAGATAAACGTCCTAGCACATCAAAAAGTTTAAAGTTCACATCAATAGAACATGGGGAGTGAACCGCATGAGATAGAGCATATTTAAATTCCACATACGGACTTAAGCAGCGTTCGATATAGCAATCAGAGATTTGTTGGTAGGTATCTAAAATGCTATCAAATGATTTTGAAGACCGGTTCCTTCCAGTGTAATGATCTTTAACTTTATCCCAAGCCAACAGCAATGCTCGCTCTGATGAAAGGTAGGCAGATTCTAAATTCCCACCATCACGGCACCACGAAAATAAAACCCATAAACAGACGTTTATCCTTGTTATCGACGATGCAACAGAATCTTGATCAATAGCGCTTACCAGAACATCATTAATTAATAATGAGAAGTAATTGCTCGCACTCTCGGGTTCTTCAAGAAGAGCCAAAGATTTTCTTAATAAGGCCTGACTGGAACTAGGCAATAACTCTTCTTTCAACAAATGCTGTTGAATTAACTCAGATAATTTATCGCCATTCCACTCTTCAAAAGAAATATTACCTTGGGTGTTTCGTGCTTCATATCCAGACACCTCTTGCCTGATTCCTGAACTAACATCTCCACCAAAGCATAAGCAAATAACTATTTTCTTATCTCTATGTTCGGGTGGTAAACGACTTGGAATAAATGAATCCTGAATTTCATCTAAAGAAGGTCTGAGGGCTTGATCTGCGTTACCATTCCAAGTTTCACGCGTAAGGTTTCCAGATTTTACAGAGAATAAATAAACTTTTTTTTCTTCACCACTCACTCGGCCTACAGCAGCTATATCAACTCCATATTCTTTAACTCCACGAGTTGGTGAAATAAACACATTCATTTCCATACTGCTCAATAAATCTGGCAATATAGCATCTAATTCTGCTCTTTCTTTTAACGAAGCTAGGTACTGCTTAAGAATTAATTTCATCTTTCATTCTCTCAGCACGGCATTTTATCAAAAAATAATCTAACGATACGGGATCTACAACATTCAATCTTGGTATTTCAGTAGATTGAGAAAAGGTCTGCATTTGCATTTCCTGCCGCACGGAATCCCCATCGACTTGATGCAGGTAATAAATCGAACTGTTTCCATACAATAAAATTTTAGGTTTAGAAAACATTCTAAAAAATGAAGATTCCGATGCTTCTTCGTGAGCCTTTTGCATGCTTTTGTCAAAATCTTTCCAATAAGCTCTCAAATTTTCGGTGGGAGTTTTTAGTTCATTTATTTCAGATGCCTTTTCAATACCGATCTGATGGAATTTATGCTTTTCAAGTAAGCGTCCACATAGATGTTCCTGAATGCCGTTATCAATACATGACTGAAAGAATCTCGTGAGCTCTCTTGGATAACTTAAAAGCAAAGGGTAATACAAAATATCTTCAAGTTTCTTAATTGTGTTTGCCGAGGCAATCTCTGAAATGGACAGAATGAATCTTGCGGTTTCAATGGGTCTTGTAAATAACCACCCCATGACCTTGCGACTAATGAAAACTTGCTTCACATCATTATCTAGCAATGTCGTTTCTGCCTTTAGCTCAATTTCCTTTTCCGTGGCATCATGAATCAATTCCAAAATCCTTTGGCAAAAAAGTGCTTCTCCATTTAGAAGCCACTTTGTAATGAGGTGATTGAGTAATTCTTTATACTTATTAATTAACTCGTTAGAGAAATAGTCCAATGATTTAAATGTAACACCTACAGCTAAGATTGACTCCAATAATTCTACAGCAAGGGAGCGCTCCCCTTTCTTAACTAGTCTAACCAATATATGATCGATATTATCTATAATGCCTTTGTGCTCACAGGATACATTATTGAACTGTTTAAGCATGAGATGAAGAATGCTCTCTGGAAGAGCAACCCAATGAAAGGCTACAATGTTTGATATTATATAAAGAACCTCTGTAGATTCCCTCTTAACAAAAATAAGTAAAAACTCTTCTATTTGTGGCCAGTAAGATGGGAATTTCCCCCCGAATTGAAGTGTTGCCCTCAATATCGAAGCACAACAATCACTGTCACTCTCGCTAAAAGCATTGCTTCTGATTAGCTCCCAAATGGTGTCGGCCTTTTTTCCATCTACATCTAACATTCCCAAAGTAAAATAGGCTTGGTTTCTGACCACTTCATTTCTATTAGCAATCAGGCATTCTGTCGTGTGGATAGCTTCTATTACACTATCTGATCCGTATGCGAGGAGCGAACTGGACAGAAAGGGGGCGTAGGCATTCAACTCACTTTGTGCAAGGATAAATCCAATGCTATTTCTAGAGCGTTGCACTTCCACGCTACAGTAATGTTCATAGGCTTTATAAATCCCTCCTACAGCTGCATCTCTACCGGCCTGTTGCGCCAGGTGAACCAGACAATGAAGAACATCCTCAATCCTTGCATCTAGCGAAGGTAGCACGTTTTCAAAGGCATTTAGAATGGTGAAAAAATCTCTTCCGCAGGAGTTTTTATCAACACTTCTTACTATATTGATGATATCAATCACACCAGAGTTATGGAGTTCAGAAAGCGCCAATACCAAACTTGTTTCTTTGGTATGTAATTCTTGGACATATAAATCACTAACTAAAGCAAGCAGATCTTCTGCCATTTCACTTGCATTTAGCAACTTGCCCTTTGTTTCTTCTAACGACATTTCCCTTAACCTCACAAAACTGACGTTAAATCAGTACGTACTTTGTAAGATTAGAATAAATAGGTCAAATGGTAATCTCCCCGTTTCGTACATCATGATGCTCGTAACTTCCGCTTCTGGCACTCAGCAGACGATCGTATCCGAGAAGTATCTGAACGAAAAAATTTCATAATAGGTCTCGGAACAAATCCATTTTTCTAAACTTTTTCAGATAGATATTATCCCCATGCATCCTCCCGCATCCTCATTGGATTGCGGGATTTAACACTGTGATTGGGTATAAGTCACTGGGTCATTATTGACTTCGTTTTCTCATGCATTTTGCACTCGTATTGCCATCTGCCTGCTCGAATATAGCCACGACGTCTACCGTACCGAATCCAATGCCATCCTTACTACCTTTGATTAAGGAGTTTTGCCATGGAGAAACAACTGACTCTCTCTACACCGGAACTGCCGTTGACCTCACTGCGCACGATTAAGCGAGCCCTGAGTCTGCTTGACCAGCATCTGCGCGAGCCAGGTGTTGCATTCACCTCCACACAGGCTGCCCGCGACTGGCTTAGGCTAAAGATGGGCACCCTTGAGCGGGAGGAGTTTGTCGTGCTGTATCTCAACAACCAGAACCAGCTGCTTGCCCACGAAACGCTGTTCACCGGCACACTCAGTCACACCGAAGTCCATCCCCGTGAGGTGGTAAAACGTGCGCTGTACTTTAATGCAGCGGCAGTGATATTTGCCCACAATCACCCGTCCGGGGAGGTCGCCCCGAGCCAGGCAGACAAGGCCATTACCCAGCGACTGGTACAGGCGCTGATGCTGGTCGAAATCCGGGTGCCAGACCATCTGATTGTCGGCGGCAGGCAAATATTCTCATTCGCCGAACATGGCCTTATTTAACAGGAATAGAATAATGAATAAAGACGCTACCCAGACATGGGGTCTTAAACGAGACATCACTCCGTGCTTCGGAGCCCGACTGGTGCAGGAAGGTCATCGTCTGCATTTTCTGGCGGACCGGGCAGGATTCAACGTTTCGTTCAGCGAGATGCAGGCCCGAGATCTGGAGGAAGCCTTTCCGCATTTTGTCGCGCATATGGAATTGATGCTGCTCTCCGGTGAGTTGAATCCTTGGTGCGCGCACTGCGTCACACTGTACCGTAACGGGTTAACCTGTGAAGCCGACACGCTGGGTAGTTATGGGTATGTATATATCGCAATTTATCCCTCAAATCTGGTTAAAGCCTGATTTTTAACATCATCCCTGCATCGTAACCCTTCAAACATTTTCTACCTTTATTGAGAGACTCAACTCATGCAAATCTCAACTGTACCGGCCACGGTGCTGGTTTCGTCACGTCTGTCGCCCGTGCAGGTCTGGCAGCAACTGTTAACGTATCTGCTGGAACACCATTACGGCCTGACGCTTAACGATACGCCATTTCATGATGACGCATCCATACAGGAACATATCGAAGCGGGAATAACGCTTGCGGATGCAGTGAATTTCCTGGTGGAACGTTATGAGTTGGTGCGTACTGACCGCAAAGGATTCACCTGGCAGCAGCAGACACCGTTCCTGACCGCTACCGATATTCTCAGAGCAAAGCGAGCTACCGGATTAATGAATACGTAAATTCTTCGAGCTTCGTTCCTGATTTTTACCTCTGAACTTCCCACCCTTTTTATTCATCGCATAATGCGCCTGCCACTCCCGGCAGGCGTGTTTGCTTTTATGGACGATTGACGATGCAAACAGAACCCGATGTATTAACGGAACACAACGAACTCATCTGTTCGACCAGTATCGAACGTGTAGTCACTGGACGCGATTCCGCACTAAAACAGATCGAACAACTCATTCAACAGCTTGATGACATTTCACGGCTGACCTCAGAAATTGGCGGTGGCACAGCGCAAGATTGGGCGATGAAGTCCGGGCACCGCTACGATAGCTGGCTGACTGAGAAGGTTGATAAAGCGATGCCTGCCATCACCCGCAATATTGACCGCAGTATCTGGCGCGATTTGATGCTGAAGTCCGGCATGATGGCCTTGATGGATGCTCAGGCCCGTGACCAGTGGCATAAGAACCTGGAGGAGGGCGACCTTCCTGCAATCAGCGAGGCGAATATTCTCAGCACCTTTGAGCAGTTACATCTGAACAAAATGGATGTCTTCGAACGTGGCATCATCAACGTGTTCAAAGGTCTGTCGTGGGATTATAAAACCAATAGTCCCTGTAGCTTTGGTAAAAAGATCATCATCATCGTCAACAATCTGGTTACGCATAACCGCTGGGGATTTAGTCTGAACTGGGGCTGGCGGCGGGATCAACTAGCGGACCTGGAGAGAATGTTGTTTCTGCTCGATGGCAAACCGATACCCGACAACCGTGGCGATGTCACTACACGGTTGATGGATCATATTCGGGACAACCCTTCAAAGGATGTTTACGAAGATGATTTTTTCAGTATCCGTTACTTTCAGAAGGGAACAGCGCACATCACTTTTAAACGGTGCGATCTGACAGAAAAGATGAATGATATCGTGGCGAAGCACTATCCGGGGATGCTGGCAGCGAGATGAAGAGGGCAGGGAGGTAATTCCTTACCTGACCCATTACCTGACCAGATCCGTATAAAACGAAAAAGGAGTCAGATGATTTTTCATCTAACTCCTTGTTTTATTTGGTGGCCCCTGCTGGACTTGAACCAGCGACCAAGCGATTATGAGTCGCGTGCTCTAACCAACTGAGCTAAGGGGCCAGACTTGGGCGCTGATTATACGGTAGTTTTTATCCTGCGGTCTAGAGCTGATAAATTAGATGGCTGTTTTATGCACAAATTTAAGGTTTTTTACGTACATAGCAGGTGATTGTATGCAGATTTTAGCTTGGGGATAGGTTTTTTTCGGCTAAAAAGAAAAACCCCGGCATGCCGGGGTTTTTGTGTGTTTGCTGCTGTCGCTAACGATTAATCGTCCAGGAAGCTGCGCAACACTTCAGAGCGGCTTGGATGGCGCAGTTTACGCAATGCCTTGGCTTCGATCTGACGAATACGCTCACGGGTTACGTCGAACTGTTTGCCCACTTCTTCCAGAGTGTGGTCAGTGTTCATATCGATACCGAAACGCATACGCAGAACTTTCGCTTCACGAGCGGTCAGGCCAGCTAACACATCGTGAGTGGCAGAGCGCAGGCTCTCTGACGTTGCAGAGTCCAGCGGTAGTTCCAGAGTGGTATCTTCAATGAAATCGCCCAGATGTGAATCTTCATCATCACCGATCGGGGTTTCCATTGAGATTGGCTCTTTGGCAATCTTCAGCACTTTACGGATCTTGTCTTCCGGCATTAGCATGCGTTCAGCCAGTTCTTCCGGCGTTGGCTCACGGCCCATCTCTTGCAGCATCTGGCGTGAGATACGGTTGAGTTTGTTAATCGTCTCAATCATATGTACCGGAATACGAATGGTACGCGCCTGGTCCGCGATAGAGCGGGTAATAGCCTGACGAATCCACCACGTTGCGTAAGTTGAGAACTTATAACCACGGCGGTATTCGAACTTATCTACTGCTTTCATCAGACCGATATTGCCTTCCTGAATTAAATCGAGGAATTGCAGACCACGGTTGGTGTATTTTTTCGCAATAGAGATAACCAAACGCAGGTTAGCTTCAACCATTTCTTTCTTGGCACGGCGCGCTTTCGCTTCACCGATAGACATACGGCGGTTGATATCTTTCACTTGCTCAATTGTCAGACCGGTTTCTTCTTCGATCTGGCGCAGTTTCTGCAAGCTACGTTGAACATCATCCGAGACATCTTTCAGTTTTTCAGACCATGGTTTACCCATCGCAATGGCTGCTGCAAACCAAGTGTCGCTGGTTTCATTGCTGGCAAACAGAGTAACGAAGTTTTTCTTCGGCATTTTGCACTGCTCAACACACAGCTTCATGATGATACGTTCTTGAGTACGAACGCGATCCATCATGGTACGCATGTTGTTGACCAGATAGTCGAATTGCTTCGGTACCAGGCGGAACTGTTTGAACACTTCAGACAACTTCAGAATTTCAGCAGCAGCATTGGCGTGGCTACGACCATTTTTCTTGATTTCCATGCGTGCGTTTTCGTACTGCTCACGCAAATCGCTGAATTTCTGGCGTGCCAGCTCTGGATCGATGCTGTTGTCGTCTTCTTCTTCGTCTTCGTCTTCATCTTCGTCGTCGTCATCATCCATCTCTGCGGTGGATAATTCAGAACCAACGTGAGTCGCCGTCGGCGCAATATCTTCTTCGGCGTTTGGATCAACAAAGCCGTTGATCAGGTCAGATAAACGGGCTTCACCCGCTTCAACGCGATCATATTGTTCTAACAGATAAGTAATCGCTTCAGGGTATTCAGCAACTGAACACTGAACCTGATTGATACCGTCTTCAATACGTTTGGCGATATCAATCTCGCCTTCACGTGTTAACAGCTCAACGGTACCCATTTCACGCATGTACATACGCACCGGGTCGGTAGTACGCCCGATTTCGGATTCAACACTGGATAACACCTGCGCAGCAGCTTCTGCCGCGTCATCGTCGGTATCAGTGGTGTTCTCGGCCAGCATCAAATCATCGGCATCAGGTGCTTCTTCCAGCACTTGGATGCCCATGTCATTAATCATCTGGATGATGTCTTCGATCTGATCGGAATCGACGATATCTTCCGGCAGATGGTCATTGACCTCAGCATAGGTCAGATAGCCTTGCTCCTTACCACGGGTGACAAGTAGCTTTAGCTGTGACTGCGGGTTTTGCTCCATAAGACGGTATCCACACTTCAGAGTATTTGGGTTGGTGTCGGTCGGCGAAACCGCCAACAATAGCATTTGGGGCCTTTTTTTGTCGCCGCTGCCCGCTATGGCGGCATATTGCGGGGAGTCGCCCCCACATTTATCGGCAATTAAGCCGTTGGGTGTTTCATTTTTTTCTGGCTAATGCCAGATTCAAAGACCAAAGCTCTTTACGTTCTTCGGCGTTTAATCCATGTGTCCGTTCACGCGCTATCAGGGTTTCCTGGCGTTGCTCCAAGATGGAGTCATACAGGCTCGCTAGCGTGTCGACAAAAGTCGGTTCGACCATATCCTCAACAATCATGTGGTTCCATGTTGCGAGAGTTTCAAGCTGTTGGCTGAATTTATTATCCCGATACAGTTCCAGTAACTGCCCGGTTGTCAGTCCCGGCTGGGCCAGACAAGTATCAACCAACTCAATAAATAACGGTAAACCTGCTAACTTGGCTTGTTCGACGCCCTGTAGTGAGGGAATAAGTGTAGCCAGTTGTGGGTTTTGTACCAGTAGCCCTATAAGTATACGCATGGTTGTGCGTTTTAGCTGGGGCGGTTGGTAGGTATTCGTGTTTTCAGCCTGTTTTGGCATCAGTTTATCGAGCTGGCTATCATCAAGCAGGCCTAACTTATTACCCAGTTGCTGACGCAGATAAAGACGCAAGGTCTCACCAGGTACCTGACTGATTAAAGGTAGTGCCAGAGTGCTTAACTTGGCGCGCCCGTCGGGGCTGCTCAAATCCACCTGTGGCATCAACGTTTCGAACAAGAAGGTTGAGAGTGGTTGCGCCACTTCCATCCGCTGTTCAAATGCATCTTTCCCTTCTTTACGTACCAGAGTGTCTGGGTCTTCGCCGTCGGGCAAAAACATAAAGCGTAGCTGACGCCCGTCATTTAGATAGGGCAGCGCCGTTTCTAATGCTCGCCAGGCGGCATCTCTACCTGCCCGATCACCGTCGTAACAACAAATTACGTTATCGGTAGCGCGGAATAATAATTGAATATGCTCCGCAGTGGTCGCGGTCCCCAGTGAGGCAACAGCATAATCAATGCCAAATTGCGCGAGTGCTACCACATCCATATAACCTTCCACCACGAGTAAACGCGTGGGGTTGGGATGATTCACTTGCGCTTCATACAAGCCGTATAACTGCCGACCCTTATGAAAAATTTCTGTTTCTGGGGAGTTTAGATACTTTGGTACTCCATCACCCAGAATTCGCCCACCAAAAGCGATAACCCGCCCGCGCTTATCGCGGATAGGGAACATGACGCGCTCACGAAAACGATCGTAAGTCCGCCCTGTATCATTAGTCACCAGCATTCCAGCATCGTTCAGCGCGGTGCGGCTCTCACCATCACGACCAAAACGTTTTAAGGCATTGTCCCAACCTGGGGGGGCAAAACCAATAGCAAAATGTTGGATGATTTCTTCACTCAAACCGCGGTTCTTAAGATATTCGCGTGCTTGATTGGCGCTCGAGCCTTTGAGTGACTGTTGATAGAATGCACTAAGGCTTTCCATCAGTTGATAAAGACTTTGTCGTTGATGACGTTCGATCTGGGTGGTGCCGGTTCCTGCCTCGTAAGGCACTTCCAGCCCATGCATGGTGGCCAATTCCTCAATACTTTCGACAAACTCGAGTCTGTCGTAATTCATCAGGAAATCAACAGCATTACCATGTGCGCCACAGCCGAAACAGTGATAAAACTGCTTTTCGCCGTTAACAGTGAATGAGGGTGTTTTCTCATGATGGAACGGACAGCACGCATGGTAATTTTTGCCTTGTTTCTTCAACTTTACCCGTGCATCGATAAGATCGACGATGTCGGTGCGAGCCAGCAAGTCATTGATAAATACGCGTGGAATTCGTCCAGCCATAAGCCCCTATTCGATCAGTCCATAAACGAGAACAAGCCGCGCATTCCTTTCGGAAAGCACGGCCTTCGTATGCAACTACTCGATCTGCGCGTTCTTAGAACATAAAAAACTACGCGGTGGGGTTACCCCCGAAGAATTAATACAGACGAGTGCGGCGTGCGTTTTCGCGAGCCAATTTCTTCGCGTGACGTTTTACAGCAGAAGCTTTAGCGCGTTTACGTTCGGTAGTCGGTTTTTCATAGAACTCACGACGACGGACTTCAGCTAAAACACCTGCTTTTTCGCAAGAGCGTTTAAAACGACGAAGAGCTACGTCGAATGGCTCGTTTTCACGTACTTTAATTACCGGCATGTGCCTCTCACCTCAATAGAAATCGGTTTGCTGCTGGCCAATCGCCAGCCTTCTCAAAATGGTGCGGAATTTTACTTCAATGGATGCTGCTTTGTAAAGCACCACAGCAAATTGAAACAGGCACGCCCCTGTGATGTCGCCCCCGTTCTTTACAAGAAAGTTGGTGCCGAGGGTGCGACGGTCGCTGATTATATACTAAACAGGCCTTGTGATCGAATTTATCAACATTTTTTTCAAATGTGAAAACGATCAACAACATTCATGCAGTCGGATTGTTCAAATTGCCTGTTTGTCGGCCAATTTAGGATCAGAAGTCATGACGGGCTGTACTGTTATGCTAAACTATCGGCCGCACGTGAATGATGGGAAATGTAATGCGAGTTTTGGGTATAGAGACGTCCTGCGATGAAACCGGGATTGCAGTGTATGACGATGAAACCGGTCTGTTAGCTAACCAATTGTACAGTCAGGTTAAATTGCATGCTGATTATGGCGGTGTAGTGCCTGAACTGGCTTCCCGTGATCATGTGCGCAAGACTGTGCCACTGATTCAGGCTGCGTTGAAAGAAGCCAATCTGAGCGCTAAAGACATTGATGGCGTGGCGTATACCGCAGGCCCTGGTTTGGTTGGCGCATTGTTGGTCGGGGCGACAGTCGGCCGCGCATTGGCATTTGCGTGGGGGGTTCCGGCAGTGCCGGTCCACCATATGGAAGGCCACCTATTGGCACCAATGTTGGAAGATAACGCACCAGAGTTCCCGTTTGTCGCGCTGCTGGTATCCGGCGGTCACACTCAGTTGATTAGCGTGACGGGGATTGGTGAGTATCTGCTATTAGGGGAATCTGTCGATGATGCGGCAGGTGAAGCCTTTGATAAAACAGCAAAATTATTAGGTTTGGACTATCCCGGAGGGCCGATGTTGTCGCGTATGGCACAACAGGGTACGGCGGGGCGTTTTACCTTCCCGCGCCCAATGACCGATCGCCCTGGGCTGGATTTCAGTTTTTCTGGTTTGAAAACGTTTGCTGCAAATACTATCCGAGCTAACGGTACCGATGATCAGACCCGCGCTGATATCGCTCGTGCATTTGAAGATGCGGTGGTTGATACGCTGGCGATTAAATCCAAACGCGCGCTGGATAAGACCGGTTTCAAACGTTTGGTCATTGCCGGCGGCGTCAGTGCAAACCGCACTTTACGTTCAAAACTGGCGGAGATGATGCAAAAACGGGGCGGTGAAGTGTTTTACGCCCGGCCAGAGTTTTGTACCGATAATGGCGCGATGATCGCCTATGCTGGGTTGATCAGGCTGAAAAGTGGTGTGAACAGCGAGTTGAGTGTTTCGGTTAGGCCGCGGTGGCCGTTAGCCGAGTTGCCGAAAGTCTGAGCGGGGCTGTGGCGGTGTTGCTGCGTCATCTCGTGATGCTCACATACTGATGTATGCTCCGCTCTCTCAATTCCTTGCGCCTTGCCTCGCTCCCGCTCAGCCATTCTAAGATTGGTGCTGGCAGTCTGAGCGGGGCTGTGGCGGTGTTGCTGCGTCATCTCGTGATGCTCACATACTGATGTATGCTCCGCTCTCTCAATTCCTTTGCGCCTTGCCTCGCTCAGCCATTCTCGTTTTGAGGAAAATCAATCTTCTTTCTGTTCCAACTCTGCGGCTTCTTCGGCCGGGGTTTTCTGCTTTTTCTTTCTGAGCTTATCCCAGATTTTACTTTCTTTGCCGCGCCATAAACGTTGAATATTATCGTGGTGACGCATCAGAATCAGACAAGAGAGCATGGCAACCGGGAAGGTGAATTGTGGTTTAAACCACCAAACGTAGAAGGGAGCGATCAGAGCACTGATAATTGCGCCTAAAGAAGAATACCCACTCAATAACACCGTTAGTAGCCAAGTACCGGTCATCAGGCCGGTCAGATCCCAGCCAATGGGTGCGATGGCACCGAAAGCGGTTGCAACACCCTTGCCACCTTTAAAATGGAAAAAGACCGGATAGATGTGACCAAGGCAGGCAGCGATAGCGGTCAAGCCCAGATACAGGGGGGAAACGTGCAGTAGGTAAGCAATCCAAACGGGCAACATGCCTTTCAGCACATCGAAAATCAGCACTGTTGCTGCGGCTGCGCGACCACCGATGCGCAGTACGTTGGTTGCACCGGGATTACCGGAGCCATGTTCACGCGGATCTGGCAGCTTAGCAACCCGACACACCAGGATTGCACTGGAAATAGAGCCACACATATACGCGAAGATAATCATGCCAAGCGCGATAGCACTCATAACACCGCCCTGTTGAATAATGATCGTTTTAATCGCAACATCAGTGGATAATACGCATATTCCGCTGGAAGTGGTATCCGGCAGGCGCAAAAACAGAGAATGACGTGATGGACATCGTATTTATTGAAGAACTTAGTGTCATAACCACCATCGGTGTTTATGACTGGGAGCAGACCATCCAGCAGAAGCTGGTGTTCGATATCGAAATGGGCTGGGATAATCGTAAAGCTGCTGCCAGTGATGATGTGAATGATTGCTTGAGCTATGCAGATATCAGTGATGCGGTGATACACCATGTAGAGTCACAGCGCTTTGCCCTGGTTGAACGGGTGGCAGAAGAGATAGCCGAGCTACTATTAGTGCGTTTCCAATCACCGTGGGTGCGGATTAAGGTCAGTAAACCGGGGGCGGTGGCACAAGCCCGTAATGTCGGTGTGCTCATTGAGCGTGGTCAGCGGCCTAACTGATTTTTTTTGTGTCGTGATGACATAAAAGTGCAATCCTGAATAGATAATGTAGTCTGATTGTATGGTGTGATAATTATCGAATTTGAACGGCATTGTTTTTTTAGCATATGGTTTTGTTAATCGTCTGCTGTGTAACATTGCCGTTTTTTGTGTTTTCTATTACATGGCATTGGGTATCGTAGATGACGGATATGTATTCGCTGTTTGTGGCTGTTGTTTTAGGTGTGGTTGAGGGATTGACGGAGTTTTTACCCGTATCATCCACTGGGCATATGATTATCGTTGGTGAGCTATTGGGCTTTACCGGCGACAAGGCAAAAACCTTTGAAGTCATCATTCAGTTAGGGTCGATTCTGGCGGTTGTCGTGGTGTTCTGGCGGCGGTTATTTGGCCTGATTGGTATCCATTTTGGTGCAGTACCTCATGAGGGAAAAACCAGCGGCCATCTGACATTGGGCCATATTTTACTGGCAATGATCCCTGCCGTGGTGCTGGGGTTGGTATTCCATGATGTCATCAAATCGCTGTTTGATCCGAGAAATGTCATGTATGCCTTGGTGGCGGGTGGGGTACTTTTACTGGTCGCCGAAGGGTTCAAACCTAAAAACCCGAAGTCGGTTGGTTTGGATGATATTACTTACCGCCAGGCTTTCGCGATTGGCTGCTTCCAGTGTCTGGCCTTGTGGCCGGGGTTCTCCCGTTCTGGTGCCACCATTTCTGGCGGTATGTTGGTCGGCGTTAACCGTTATGCCGCGTCTGAGTTCTCCTTCATCCTGGCGGTGCCGATGATGATCGGGGCCAGTGGGCTGGATCTTTATAAGAGCCTGCATTTCCTGACGTTAGGTGATTTGCCGATGTTTGCCGTCGGGTTTATCACGGCATTTATCGTCGCTCTGATTGCTATCAAAACCTTCCTTTCACTGATTAAACGCATCTCTTTTGTACCTTTCGCCATCTATCGCTTTGTGGTCGCGGCAGCCGTGTATTGGGTGTTTATGTAACATACCCGTTATACTTCAAGCTGCATGTGCGTTGGCTACGTTCATCACCCGAATCACTTACTCATGTAAGCTCATCGGGTTCTCTCGCTTGCCGCCTTCCTGCAACTCGAATTATTTAGGGTATAAAAAGTGCCGCTAAATATAAAAAAAGCCCTGATTAATCAGGGCTTTTTTTTATCAGTGATTTTATTCTGATGTGATTACTTGTGCTTGTTTCCATTGTGCTAATGCTTGTTGGCGGCGGCGTTTTAGTTCGTCGCGAATAGCCAACCCTTGTAACCCGCTGGCTACCACTTCCTGCACTGACACGCTGTTGGCAACATGGTATGCGGCTCGTAGATAGTCCCCCTGTGGATAGGGGTTTTCTTCAAATCCGGTACGGCCACGGGCATCTGCCTCACTGGTCATAATCATTTGCTCAAGGCGTTCTGGTTTGCGCCACACATCAATTGCATCGAACAGTTTGAGCAGGGTTTCGGGGCGGAGCTTATTCACCGTATGGATAAGATCATGGTATTCCGCCACCAGTTTCGCCAAGTCACGTATCGGATTCGGTACCCGTAAGCGTTGACATAGCTGTTCAACCAATTTAACCCCAGCCGGACCGTGGCCGTGGTGGTGCGGCCAAAATTCTTTCGGTGTCAGACCCTTACCTAAATCATGGCAGAGAGCGGCAAAACGGATATCAACCTCAGGGCTGAGTTGAGCCGCAATTGCCAATGTCATCAGCGTATGGATCCCAGTATCAATTTCTGGATGCCACTTTTCGGGGGCGGGTACGCCAAATAAACGCTCAATTTCTGGGAATAGCACCACCAGCGCACCGCAATCACGTAACACCTGAAAATAGATCTGTGGGCTTTGCGTTTTCAGCGCTTTCTCGGTTTCTTTCCATACTCGCTCTGGCGTCAGTGCCGATAGCTCGCCACTTTGTGCCATGGCCGCCATTAAAGATTGAGTCTCGGTGGCGATGCTAAAACCTAAATGAGCAAAACGAGCGGCGAAACGGGCAACTCGTAAAACACGTAATGGATCTTCACCAAAGGCGTCGGAGACATGACGCAGCACTCTGTTTTCTAAATCTTGTTGGCCGTGGTAGGGATCAATCAATTCCCCATCAGCGCTACGGGCAATGGCATTGATAGTCAAATCGCGGCGCAATAAATCCTCTTCCAGTGTGACATCTGGCGCGGCGTAGCAGGTAAAACCGGTGTAACCTGCGCCGGATTTGCGCTCGGTACGAGCCAGTGCGTACTCTTCATGGCTGACTGGGTGCAGAAAAACGGGGAAGTCTTTACCGACCTGCTGATAACCCTGTGTGAGTAACTGTTCCGGGGTGCACCCCACCACGACCCAATCCTGTTCGGTGACCGGCAGATTTAATAGGCTATCGCGTACCGCGCCGCCGACCAGATAGATTTTCATGTTAACCCTTCGTTCTTGACGTTATAGCGTTGTTAGCTGCTCACTTGAATCACATTTTGCCGCCTGGCGATACCGCCAATGACTGTGGGCTTGGCGCTGGAGACAAAGGTTTATTTCAGTATAGTTGGGGATGAGGGCAGATTAAACAAGCAGGCCACCCTGACGGGCAGCCGAACGCGTCGATTTTACCGTTTGATTAAACTGCTATCAGTTCATCCAGCGGTTGTTCTTTTTGCGGCTTGGGATCAGATGTGGCAATACCAGGCCGAGAAGCAAGCCGATACCGGCAACACCGCCACCGTACATAAACCATTGCAGGATAATGGTACGCTGTTTGTCATCTAATTGCAGATTCACGGCGCTGACTTTCTTCTGAGCAACCACTAACTGATTTTTAAGTGACTCATTTTCTTTTTGCAGTTCAGAAATCACGCTATCGCTGGCAGCCACTTTCTGCTGCATTTCAGCGGTGCGCTGATTCCAGCTATTATCAATATTAGCCAGCTTATCTGTCAGGGTTTTGACTTGTTGTTCAAGGTCAGGTACCCGAATGCGTAAACTGGGTGTTTCACTCAATTGACTAAGCGGGATCCAAGTTGTTTTCCCTTTACTGTCACGAATTTGCCCATAACTTGTGCTGTCATCAACGCTTATCAGGGTAACTTCATCCCCGCCTTTTAGCGTGCCAACAATACGATATTGGTTACCGGGACCGCTATGAACGTAGGTATCCAGCTCATCAGAGATGTAGCGTTTTTCTTCAGCGTGCGCGCCCCAGGAGATACTGAGACTGAGTATCGCGAGGCAAATTAGGCGTATTTTCAGCATTAGAGAGTCATTTATGAGTGAATTTATGGAACGATAGTAGTGTGTTCAGTTTGCCGACGCAACGCATAAACCGGAATGAGAACTATCTTACTCTCATAGCCAGCGCGGCTTTAGCCACTTTGTTGTTCATTTTAACCGCACTAAAAATTTGTCTTATGAAGCCTTATGGCAGACCTGTTAAAATAGGGGTTGACTCAGGGCTGCCGCGCGGCTTTTTTGTGTAAAATAGCGAAGTCTGTGTAAAACAGGCAAATCGCCGCGAAAGAGGCATAATGCCCGTAATCTCGCAACATACCGGTGTGAATGAAATTATGACCGTTGAAATAGAATTAAAGTTTATTGCTACTCCTGCGGCCATTGCCGCGTTGCCCGAGCGGCTTACATCCTGGCAAAACCAGCATTCTGCGCCGCAGACGTTGACCAATATCTATTTTGAAACTGCCGATAAGCGGCTGCGCCAGCATGATATTGGCTTACGCATTCGTGGTTATGATGGCCGTTACGAAATGACGGTTAAGACCGGCGGTAAAGTGGTCGGTGGTTTGCATCAACGCCCTGAATACAACGTCGATATTGATAGTGACCAATTAGATTTGGCGCGTTTCCCTGCCGATATCTGGCCGGAAGGTTGGGCGATTGAGACATTACAAGCAGAACTGCAGCCGCTATTCCGCACGGATTTCACTCGAGAGAAGTGGGTAATTACTTACGGTGAGAGCGAGATAGAGCTTGCTGTTGATCAAGGCACTATCAGTGCAGGTGAGCTGTCGGAACCCTTGCACGAAATTGAGCTGGAACTGAAAAAAGGCAATCAGGCAGATTTACTGGCATTGGCGGCAGAACTGGCACAAATTGGCGGTTTACGGCAGGGCAATCTGAGTAAAGCAGCCCGTGGCTATCATTTAGCGCAAGGTAATCCACCGCGTGAGTTGCGCCCGTTACTGGTCTTGCAGCCAGCGGCGAAATCCACCGTTGAGCAAGGCATGGTGGCAGGGCTTGAGATGGCGTTGGATCATTGGCAATACCACGAAGAGCTGTGGTTAGGTGGCGAACCGGCCGCCAAAGCAATGGTTATTGAGGCATTGGCGATGGTGCGGCAGTCATTAGCTATTTTCGGTGGCTTGGTACCGCGCAAGGCCAGTACTGAATTGCGTGCTGGGCTACTGGCACTTGAACCGCAGTTAGAACCGAAGAATGTCGATGCTGAGCAGCTTTGCTATAGCACTGATTACCTAAAATGTAAGTTAGCGCTCACATCTTGGCTAGTGACCTCCGGCTGGCGGCCATTTATGGATGCCAAAGCACAAGCCAAGTTTGAGGGTTCATTTAAACGTTTCTGCGACATCATGTTGAGCCGCAGTGCCGCTGATCTGAAAGACGCTTTTGGTCACCATCTGGATGACGATGGTTATTTGGCGCAACTTCCGCGTTTAAACCGGCAGATCATGTCTTTCCAATTGCTTTCCGGCTTCTATCCGCAGAGTGAATGGTTGCCGTATATCGATGGCTGGTTTGGTTTGCAGCAAGAGATTATGTACCGTCAGGGCCACTGGCGTGATACCGCCCGTAAGGAAGCACTCGCGCAGGCAGCCTTTTGGCTGAACGGTGCTGCAAGTTAATAGATAGCTGCTTGAGGAATGAATGCTTTATGTTGCCACTCTCTTCGGAATTACAGCTTCAGGCGCAGAATATACAACAGCGCTTTTATGAGTTACCGGCTCCGCCAGATTTACACGAAGAAGATATCCCTGTACTGGCGTTGAGTGATTTTGTCAGTGATATGTTACTGATTCACCCTGAGTGGCTGGAAGAGTTGCATCAGCAACCCCCGCAACCGCAGGAGTGGCAATTTTATCCACAATGGTTAAATCTGGCGTTGGCCGAGGTACAGGACGAAGCAGCATTATTAGCCGCATTGCGGCTGTTTCGCCGCCGGATAATGGTGCGCATTGCCTGGTCACAAACACGGCAAACCAGTGCGACTACCGATACCTTGCAACAACTGAGTGGGTTGGCTGAAAGCCTGATTCTGGCGGCGCGCGATTGGTTGTATCAGGCTTGTTGTCGTGAGTTCGGTACACCATCTAATGCCGAGGGTGTCCCGCAGCCGTTGCTGATTTTGGGCATGGGCAAATTAGGCGGCGGTGAACTGAATTTTTCCTCTGATATCGATCTGATTTTTGCCTACCCAGAAAACGGCCAGACCCAGGGTGGGCGTCGCCAGTTGGATAATGCCCAGTTCTTCACCCGCTTGGGCCAACGGCTGATTAAAGCGTTGGATCAGCAAACCATTGATGGCTTTGTCTATCGGGTGGATATGCGTCTACGCCCGTTTGGTGACAGTGGCCCGCTGGTACTGAGTTTTGCCGCACTGGAAGATTATTACCAAGAGCAGGGCCGTGACTGGGAACGCTATGCAATGGTTAAGGCACGTCTGATGGGCGGAGCTGAAGACCATTACAGTAAGGAGCTGCGCCAGATGCTGCGGCCCTTCGTCTTCCGCCGCTATATTGATTTCAGCGTGATCCAATCGCTACGTAACATGAAAGGGATGATTGCCCGTGAGGTCCGGCGGCGTGGCCTGAAAGACAACATTAAGCTGGGTGCCGGTGGTATTCGTGAAATCGAATTTATCACGCAAGTATTTCAGCTTATTCGTGGTGGCCGTGAACCGCGCTTGCAAGAGCGGGCTTTACTACCGACGTTGCAGGCAGTCGCCGAGCTGGGTTTATTACCACCACAACAAGTGAGTGATCTCAGTAGCAGTTATCTGTTTTTGCGCCGTTTGGAAAATCTGCTGCAAGCTATTGCTGATGAACAAACCCAAACGTTACCCAGTGATGCGCTGAATCAGGCCCGATTAGCTTGGGGCATGGGGTATACCGACTGGGCGGCAATGAGTGTGGCACTGGAATACCATATGCAGGCTGTGCGTTTGGTATTTAATGATCTGATCGGCGATGATACCCCCGATATCGGTGAAGATCCCCGCCATGGTTTATATAAAAGCTTATGGCAGGATGCGCTGGAAGAGCGTGATTTAGCCCCTCTCACACCGCATTTAGACGAATCAGCCTGCCGGCAGTTGTTGACGACGATTAATCATTTCCGCCATGACGTTGATAAACGGACCATTGGGCCTCGGGGCCGTGAGGTGCTGGATCAACTGATGCCGCGCTTGTTCTCCGAGGTTTGCTCGCGCCCCGACGCCAATGTCGCCCTCAGCCGCTTGATTCAGTTGCTGCTGAGCATCGTTACTCGCACCACTTACCTCGAATTACTGGTGGAATACCATGCGGCATTGAAACATGTTATTCGCTTGTGTTCAGCCTCGCCGATGGTGGCCAGCCAATTGGCCCGCTACCCGCTGTTATTGGATGAGTTGCTCGATCCGCAATCGTTCTATCAGCCCTTGGAACCCGGTGCTTATCGTGATGAATTGCGCCAATACTTATTGCGGGTGCCAGAAGATGACGAGGAGCAGCAACTTGAGGCGTTGCGCCAATTTAAACAAGCCCAGCAATTGCGCATTGCCGCTGGTGATATCACCGAGGCGCTGCCAGTAATGAAAGTGAGCGATCACTTAACTTATCTGGCAGAAGCCATGATTGATGCGGTTATTCAGCAAGCCTGGGGGCAGATGGTGGCTCGCTATGGCCAGCCAAGCCATCTACAGCAGCGGGAAGGCCGTGGGTTCGCCGTGATTGGTTATGGCAAGTTAGGGGGCTGGGAGTTAGGTTATAGCTCAGATTTGGATCTGGTTTTCTTGCTCGATTGCCCGCTGGATGTGATGACTGATGGCGAGCGCAGCATAGACGGCCGTCAGTTCTACCTGCGTTTGGCCCAGCGCGTAATGCATTTGTTCAGCACTCGCACCTCGTCAGGCATTCTATATGAAGTGGATGCTCGCCTGCGGCCATCGGGTGAGGCGGGCATGCTGGTCAGCACCGTTGAAGCTTTTGCCGATTACCAACAGCATGAGGCTTGGACCTGGGAGCATCAGGCACTGGTTCGCGCGCGGATCGTTTACGGTGATCCTCAATTACATCAACAGTTTGATACTATCCGCCAGCAAATCCTGTGCCGTCATCGTGAAGATCCGCAATTGCAGCAGGAAGTGCGCGAAATGCGAGAGAAAATGCGCAACCATCTGGGCAGCAAACAGCGTGGCGTCTTCGATATTAAGGCAGATGAGGGGGGGATTACCGATATTGAGTTTATCGCGCAATATCTGGTGTTGCGCTATGCGGCCAACGAACCACGCTTGACCCGTTGGTCAGATAACGTGCGTATTTTTGAGTTGATGGCCAATTACGACATCATGGCACCGCAAGAGGCAGCGGCACTGACCCGTGCTTATGTCACCATGCGAGATGAGATTCATCATCTGGCATTGCAGGAGCTATCCAGTAAGGTTTCTGCTGACAGTTTTATCACCGAAAGAGAGCAGGTTGCTGCCAGTTGGCGGAAATGGCTGGTGACGTCAGATATTGTTGCCAGCGAATAAGATAAAATACAGCAGTGCCCGTGATTACTGGGTACGGCGGTTATTCATAGTATGCCAGGTGCCTGTGATATTATCCGGCACCACATATATTCGTCATACTTCAAGCTGCATGTGTGTTGGCCGCGCTCAATCACCCGAATCACTTACTGGTCTTGACCTTAAGAAATAAGTAAGCTCGTCGGGATTATGAGCCTCTATGAAGCTCACCCTATGGGCCAGCGCTTGCCGCCGTCCTGCAACTCGAATTATTTAGAGTATAACAAACACAAAATTGGAGCGAAGAGATGTGTGTTTTCGGGGTTAATAACAGCTCACTTTGGGGGGCTAACGTATGAAAGTCACGCTGCCTGATTTTCGCCGCGCCGGTGTATTAGTCGTTGGTGATGTCATGTTAGACCGTTATTGGTATGGACCAACCAGCCGGATCTCACCAGAAGCACCGGTGCCAGTTGTTAAAGTTGATACCATCGAAGAGCGCCCCGGTGGTGCTGCAAACGTGGCGATGAACATCGCATCCCTTGGCGCTATCTCTCGTTTAGTTGGGTTGACCGGCATCGACGATGCTGCGCGGGCGCTGACCAATAAGCTGAATGAAGTACAGGTGCGCTGCGACTTTGTTTCGGTGCCTACCCATCCAACGATTACCAAATTGCGGGTACTTTCCCGTAATCAACAGTTGATCCGTCTGGATTTTGAAGAAGGTTTTGACGGTGTTGATCCGCAACCTATCTTTGATCGCATCCAGCAGGCGCTGCCACAGATTGGCGCACTGGTGCTATCCGATTATGCCAAAGGTGCATTGAACAGTGTGCAGCTGATGATCCAACTGGCACGTAATGCGAAAGTTCCAGTACTTATCGATCCTAAAGGCAGCGATTTTGAGCGTTATCGCGGCGCAACACTGTTGACCCCTAACTTATCCGAATTTGAAGCCGTCGTCGGTCACTGTAAAAATGAAGAAGAGCTGGTCAGCCGTGGCATGAAGCTGGTGGCTGACTTTGAGCTTTCAGCTCTGTTGGTGACTCGCTCCGAACAAGGGATGACACTGTTGCAACCGGGGAAACCCCCATTACATCTACCCACTCAGGCGCAGGAAGTGTTCGATGTGACCGGTGCGGGTGATACGGTGATTGGGGTATTGGCTGCGGCACTGGCTGCGGGTAATACGCTTGAAGAGTCATGCTTCCTGGCTAATGCTGCCGCCGGTGTCGTTGTTGGTAAGTTAGGTACCTCAACGGTTTCACCGATTGAGCTGGAAAATGCCATTCGTGGTCGTGCGGAAACCGGTTTTGGGGTGATGGATGAGCAACAACTGAAAAAAGCCGTTGCGCAGGCCCGTCAGCGTGGTGAAAAAGTGGTCATGACCAATGGCATTTTTGACATTCTCCATGCGGGTCATGTCTCTTATTTGGCTAACGCCCGTAAGCTGGGTGACCGCCTGATTGTGGCAGTGAACAGCGATGCCTCTACCAAACGCTTGAAAGGCGAAAAACGGCCAGTTAACCCACTTGATCAGCGCATGATTGTATTAGGTGCGTTGGAAGCTGTGGATTGGGTGGTGCCGTTTGAAGAAGATACGCCGCAGCGCTTAATTGCCGATATTCTGCCGGATCTGCTGGTGAAAGGCGGTGATTATAAGCCGGATGAGATCGCAGGCAGTGCCGAGGTTTGGGCCGCAGGCGGCGAGGTTAAAGTACTGAATTTTGAGGATGGAGTTTCCACCACCAATATTATTCAGTCAATCAAGAATGGCCGAGGCTAAATGCCCTTCGGCCTTGAAGTTGCAGCCAGGCAGCAAACGAGATAATTCCGATGAGCTGACTTGAGTCAGTGATTCGGGTGAAAGAGAGCAGCTAACACCGCTGCAACTTCAATTAAGAAGGGGATATGGGTGGGTGGACTAAAACAGGAGTTGAGTCTGGCACAGGGAGTCGGGTTGCTGTCCACCTCACTGCTGGGAACGGGCGTTTTTGCGGTTCCAGCACTGGCGGCGATGCTGGCCGGAGACGACAGTCTATGGGCCTGGCCGGTATTAATTGTACTGGTTTTTCCGATTGCTATCGCGTTTGCTGCTCTAGGCCGCGATTTCCCTAGTGCCGCAGGGGCTGCCCACTTCGTGACGATGGCCTTTGGCCCGAAACTGGGTAATGTCACTGGCTGGCTATTCTTGTCTGTTATTCCCGTTGGTTTACCCGCCGCCTTGCAAATTGCTGCCGGTTTTTGGCAGGCGACATTCGGCTGGAGCGATACTGGGTTGCTGATGGTGCAACTGGTCACTTTGCTGGTTATTTGGTTGCTTGGCACGCGCAGTGCCGGTTCCAGCGCCAATGTGCAAACATTGATAGCATTACTGGTCATTGCGCTGGTGGTGGCTATTTGGTGGCAGGGTGAGATTCATCCATCACAGATACCTTGGCCAAAACTACAAGATATTTCTCCACCGAATATGTTCAACGCGTTGGCCGTAATGTTCTGGTGTTTTGTCGGCTTAGAAGCCTTTGCACACTTGGCGACAGAATTCCGCCATCCCGAACGTGATTTCCCACGCGCACTGATCGTTGGCTTACTCGTTGCTGGTGCAGTGTATTGGGGCTGTACCGTGGCGGTGTTGCATTTCCATGCTTATGGCGAACAACAGGCGGCTGCGGCGTCGTTGCCGGGCATTGTAGTGCAACTTTTTGGTCAGCATGCGCTGTGGATAGCGTGCATTATTGGCTATCTGGCCTGTTTTGCCAGTGTCAATATCTATACCCAGAGTTTTGCCCGCATGGTGTGGTCGCAGGCGCAGGTTCGGCCTGAAAGCAAACTTGCGCAGCTTTCTGCCGGGCAAACGCCGGTTAATGCACTTACTGCCGTGGTGGGGAGTTGCCTGGTATTTGCGTTACTGATTTATTGGCTATCGCTGCCACTGGACCTGCTGATTGTTTATGCCAATGGCATTTTTGTGCTGATTTATTTGTTATGTATGCTGGCGGGGATTCGCTTATTGAGCGGGCGCTCGCGGGTGATGTCGGTGATTGGCGGTATTCTGTGCTGTGTATTGCTGGTAATGATAGGTTGGAAAAGTTTATATGCTTTGCTGATGTTTTTCCTCTTGTGGATGCTTCTTTCCAGAATGCGGCCAGCGGCAATATCCTCGTAAACTCAGGGCGCGATATCGAACTGCGCCCTGATCATCACGAATGACATGCTACCAAGCGCTATTCGCCGGTTTTGTCATTACCGTTGTTATCATCAATAACGGCTGGAACAGTACTGAATTTGGCTTCCAGCTCTGTCACGCGTTGTTCCAATAGCGCCAGTTTCTCTCTGGTGCGCAGCAACACTTGAGTCTGCACGTCGAACTCTTCACGATTAACCAAATCCAGTCGTGTTAATTGCGATTGCAGCACCAGACGGATTTTCTTTTCGACGTCGTCCCCGAATTCGCGAATTCCTTTCGGCATAGACTCATGCACCTGGCGGGCGATTTGTTCAATTTTTTTCGGGTCAATCATGATATTTCCCTAATGAGATGTGGATTACTGCTTATTAGTGTAATGCCTCACGTTGATTGTATAAACCTCCAAACATCTACATTTTGGTAATTGCCCAGACGAATCAATAGCGCTATAGTTGTAGGGCTTATTCTCAGGGCGGGGTGCAAGTCCCCACCGGCGGTAAATTGTGTTGCGGCATATCTGTGTCGTGGTGCAAAAGCCCGCGAGCGCTCACGTTGTTTCTCTTGTTAAAAAGGGAGCAAGGTAGAGGTCAGCAGACCCGGTGTGATTCCGGGGCCGACGGTTATAGTCCGGATGGGAGAGAGTAACGGTATCTGCCGAGCTTATAGCTCGCTTGCGTTATTTCGGCTATTTCTATTTATATATGAAGCAGTGCTATATATGAAAGAGAGGCCTTTTACTCCTCAAGACCGCCCTGATTCTGGTAATCCATAATTTTAATGAGGTTTCTTACCATGAATCAGACCCTTCTATCAGATTTTGGCACGCCTGTTGAGCGTGTAGAACGTGCTGTCGACGCATTGCGTAATGGCCGTGGTGTTATGGTGTTGGACGACGAAAGTCGGGAAAACGAAGGTGATATCGTCTTTGCGGCCGAAGCAATGACTGTTGAGCAAATGGCACTGACCATCCGCCACGGTAGTGGCATTGTGTGTCTGTGTATCACTGAAGAACGCCGCCAGCAGCTTGATTTGCCGATGATGGTGGCCAATAACTCCAGCCAGTTCCAGACGGCATTTACCGTGACAATTGAAGCCGCTAAAGGTGTGACGACCGGCGTTTCTGCGGCGGACCGTTTGACGACTATTCGCGCGGCTATTACTGACAACGCTAAACCTGCGGATCTTAACCGTCCAGGCCATGTATTCCCACTGCGTGGTCAAGTAGGCGGCGTATTATCGCGTCGTGGTCATACCGAAGCCTCTATCGATCTGGCAACATTGGCAGGCTACAAGCCAGCAGGTGTGTTGTGTGAACTGACTAATGACGATGGCAGCATGGCCCATGCACCAGAGGTTATTGAGTTCGCTAAATTGCATGATATGCCGGTAGTGACAATTGATGACTTGTCTGATTACCTCCAGTCTCAGGCAAGAAAAGCCAGCTAATAGGATGGCGATATCAACGGATATTGTCTGTTGATAACGTGATTTGAACACCGGGCTGCCTTTATTTTCCTGAATAAAGTGTGGCCCGGTTATTGCCGATAACGCCATGATCCCTGCGCGACGCCTTCTCTGATTTCCCCATTCAAATTTATTGAATATCTTCATCACTGTTATCTGGCTGTGTAATGAAAAAAAAGCGCGTAATGTATTTCTTATAGTTTTAAACGCCATTTTTTCTTTTAACAGTAAGGATTTCTTATGAACACCTCTCGTATGCCTGCACTGTTTCTCGGCCACGGTAGCCCGATGAACGTGCTGGAAGAAAATAGTCACACTCAAGCATGGCGTACGTTGGGTGAGATTTTACCGCGTCCTAAGGCGATTCTGGCCGTCTCCGCCCACTGGTATACCCGTGGTACCGCGGTCACCGCAATGGAGCAACCCCGGACTATCCACGATTTTGGTGGCTTCCCTCAGGCGTTATTTGATACCGAATATCCAGCGCCGGGTTCACCGGAACTGGCGGCACAAGTTCAGCAATTACTGGCGCCTATTGCTGTGCGGGCTGATACCAGTGAATGGGGGCTGGACCACGGTAGCTGGGGGGTATTGATTAAAATGTACCCTGAAGCTGATATTCCGGTGGTGCAATTGAGTATTGATGGTACCCAACCCGCGGCTTATCACTATGAGTTAGGTTGCAAGCTGGCGGTGCTGCGTGAGCAGGGTGTGATGATTGTCGCCAGTGGTAACGTCGTGCATAACTTGCGTATGGTCAGATGGCAGGGTGATAGCAGTCCGTATCCTTGGGCTGAATCTTTCAATCAATTTGTACGAGATAACCTTAACTATCAGGGCGATAACCATCCTTTAGTGAACTTTATGCAACATGAAGGGGCCGCGCTATCTAATCCGTCGCCAGAGCATTATCTGCCACTTTTGTATGTGCTGGGGAGCTGGGATGGCGTTGAGCCGATTTCGATTCCTACTGATGGGATAGAGATGGGGTCGCTCAGTATGTTGTCGGTAAGAATTGGATAGTTCGACGTTATAAAAGAAAGGTTTGAACTGATAAAGTCAGCGAGCCAGCGGGTGACCACTCCTACGGGCGTTCAGGCGGTTTACACACTTGTATTTGAAACTAAAAGTAGCCCCAACGGAGTGTTTCCCCTTCATTTGATCTTGTCAGCAGTCTGAGGGAAAGCCAGTGCTTTCCCTTAAATTATGCGCAGCCTTAGCCCAAAATAATATGCGGGTAAAAACGCGACAGATCTTGGGTAATCAGTTCTCTGTCTTCACGCAAACCAATGCCACAGGGTTGATCATTCACCAGCCAGCTACCTATCAGGGTATAGCTGTCGCCGAACTTAGGCAGCGGATGGAATTGCTGCACAATCATGCCTTCTTCCCCGTATGGCCCGTCAACTCGGGCAACTTCTTTACCGTTTTCCACTATCTGGATATTGGCACCTTCCCGTGAGAACAGCGGCTTGGTGACATAATGGTCCATCTTCGGATGGTCATCTTCGGCAAAGTAAGCAGGCAACAGGTTAGGGTGATTTGGGAACATCTCCCACAGCAGCGGCAATAAGGCTTTATTAGAGATTATGCTCTTCCACGCAGGTTCCAGCCAGCGCACGCCAGCATCTTCCAACTTGGTTGAGAACATTTCACGGAACATAAACTCCCACGGATAGAGTTTGAATAAATTACTGATAACCTGATTATCCAGATCAGTAAATTGCCCTTTCTCCCCTAAGCCGATCTCTTCCATAAACATGAATTCAGTCGGTAGACCCGCTTCCAGCGCACAATCTTGCAAATATTGCACTGTGCCACGATCTTCTTCGCTGTCCTGACAACAGGCCAGATGCAGTAAGCTAAAACCATGGTTATCACGCAGATCGACAAAGCGCTCAATCAACTTCTCTTGCATGCTGTTGTATTGATCAGAATCCTGACTCAAATTGCCTGCGTTGATCTGATCTTCCAACCATAACCATTGGAAAAAGGCGGCTTCATACAATGACGTTGGGGTATCCGCATTATTTTCCAGCAGTTTTGCTGGATTTATGCCGTCATACGCCAGATCAAGGCGGGAATAGAGCGATGGCTGTTGAATTCGCCATGAGCTACGAACAAAATCCCAGCAGTGTTTTGGAATGCGGAATTTTGCCATCAGTTGATCGCTATTTACTACTTTCTCAACCACTTGCAGACACATCTGATGCAATTCTGCGGTAGTTTCTTCCAGCTCTTCAATCTGTGCCAGTGTGAATTCGTAATACGCATCCTCACACCAGTACGGCTCGCCATACATGGTGTGGAAGCGGAAACCGAATTCGGTGGCTTTCTCACGCCAGTCTGGGCGTTCGCTAATCGCTAAACGTTTCATTAATCAGACCTTAACCACCCATGCTGCGTGTACTGGTTTTAGATGATGTCGCGGCACTACGTTGCATAGAAGACTGCTTAGCCACGGACTCACCAAAGCCACCACGAGTGATGGTGTTGGTTACCGCAGGTTTAGGTGCCATGGCGGTTCTTGGTACGTTCATGGTGCGGCCAGTGGTGGCTGAACCAAAGTTTTTGCCTGTCGCATCAACAAACTTGCCATTCGCAGGGCTATTGGGTGCTTTCGACGTAAATAACGGCTGACTTGCGCCACCGCCCATCATTCGGCCCATCATATAACCAGCCATTAATGGCATCCACATACTGCCGCTTTGCTGTGGTGCGGCTGCTGTGGTTTCGCCAGAAGATGATGAAGATGTTGGTACCATGCCAGCTTGGGCTGGAGCCTGAGTACACTGAGATTCACCAAATTCTGCCACACAGTCTTCACGGGTCGCATATTTTGGTGCAGTTTTAGCCGCTTCTTGTAATGCCGTGTTGTAAGCGGTGGTGCATTCTGCGCTCTTGGACGGATTCGCCTGAGAGCAATCATCAGCATTTTGATACAAAGAGACGGTTTCATCGGTTTTTTCACAGCCAGCTAGCATAAATACAGCACTGACAGCTAACGCTACTGGCGCAAGACGGTAACTGCGCCAGGATTTACGGAAAGTCTCTTGATTGATGTTTTGAGTCCGTTTCATCATTATTTGTCTCATTTCCGGGCTTTTGTGCCCTTTCCCAGTATGTACCCTCTAGAATAGGGGAAACATGTATGAAATTAAAGCGTGGGGGCTTGCCAACGGCAGACTTTACAAAGTTATACGAAATGCTGCGGGTAGCTTCGCTTTTTTCATTGGCAAAAAGTGCTTGGTAGCGAAGACGTAGGGGGAATAAGAACCGGGCACAGCCTGATGCTGCGCCCGGAGAGTCCGAACCTGTAAAATCAGTTACGGAATGGATTGCCGCTACGTGCCGCTGCGGGTGCTGTGGTAGCCGGTTGGCTTACAGAAGTAGCACGCGGTGCTGATTGAGCACTTTCACCATTAGCATAAGCATTCTGGTTGGCATTATCCGGTGCAAGGCTGGCGGCTGACGTTGGCACAGGCTTGTCCAATACGCCATTCAGTTGCATCAGATCGTCCATATTCAATGTACCCAACGCGGATTGGATGTTTAACTGATTAATCAGATAGTTATAACGCGCGTCGGCTAATTGCTGTTTGGATTGATACAAGTTAGTCGTTGCAGTCAATACATCCAGAATGGTACGGGTACCTACTTGGTATCCGGCTTCCATGGCATCCAATGAACTTTGGTTGGAGATGACCACCTGCTCATAGGCCTTGATACTGCTGATGGAGGCTGAAATATTATTGAATGAGGAGCGGACAGTTTGCACCACACTACGGTGCGCACTTTCTAACTGCTCACTGGCACCGACAAAATTGTACTGTGCTTGTTTCACCGCAGAATTGGTGGCTCCGCCGCTATACAGTGGCAAACTCAGTTGCACACCAATTTGGTTCTGCCCCGCATCATTATTCACTTGCTGGCTAGTTGGTGACCCACCGCTGTAACGCGTATTGGTTACAGAAGATGAGGCGGTCAAATCGATCGTCGGCATATAACCGGTTTCTGCTGACTTAATTTGTTCACGAGCCAAATCTTGACTCAAACGGGCAGAAAGCAAAGAAAGGTTACGTTTTTCAGCTTCTTTCAATAGGTTAGCAACTGCTTGTGGGCGATCAGTCTTCAAACGGCTCACATTCAGTGATGCCAATTCTGGGTAATAAACGCCGGTGATCTGGCGCAGGTTTTCCAACGCATTATCCAGATTGTTACGGGCAGTCACTTCTGATGCTAACACCGTATCGTAGCTGGCACGGGCGTTCTGCACATCGGTAATGGCGACTAAACCTACATTAAACCGCTGGGTCGTTTGGTCCAACTGGCGATAGACCGATTGTTTCTGTGCTTCGGTGTAAGACAGGCTATCAATCGCTCTGAGTACGTTGAAATAGGCTGTTGCCGTGTTCAGAATCAGTGCCTGTTCATTGGTCTGGAATGTGACATCCTGAATACCCGCAGCCTTTTCCTGTAAGGTCAGGGCGCGCCATTTAGACATATCAAAAATGGTTTGAGTCAGTTGCAGGGACCCTGATGTCGCGTTGCTGTCCGGGTTGTCTGATGCATCACGGAAACCATTGGTATGGGTGTAACCCGCCCCCAAACCGAGCTGTGGTAACAGCGGGCTGCGAGCTTGATTAATCTTTTCATATGCAGCATCGCGGTCAGCCGCCGATTTGCGTAAATCCGGGTTACTATCCCTGGCTTGCTTATAAACTTGCAGCAAGTTCTCTGCCTGGCTCATGGTACTGAAACCAGCCAGACTCAGCCCGATAAGAAGGGGGAGCAGTTTCTTCATTTGCAGTCCTTGTTGTGCAGCAGTTGTGCGGCAATTTTACTATGGTAGCTGTCGATAGACGATATTGTTGCCGATTCTATCAGAGTCTGCCAATGGGATAAGGTGGCTGATTGTGCCATCTCGCCTTAATTTACTTAAATCTATCACAAAGCTAAATGAGTATTCAGACAACTACTCTGTATCGGGCTATCTTTGTCAAATAATCTTTATCAAAATCATTTCTATCAGCTAACACTATGCCTGCTATTTTAAAATCCTGTATACCCGTCATACTGCAAGCTGCATGTGCGTTGGCTGCTTTCGTTAACCCCAGTCACTTACTTATGTAAGCTCATGGGGTTATGGGCCGCATAAGTGGCTCACCCTGCGGGCCAGCGCAGGCGCTGTGCAAAATGGTTTACAACCAATTTGTCGCTCAATTGCCGCCTTCCTGCAACTCGAATTATTTAGGGTATAGCCTGTGTAGTTTGGCTGTCATCAAAAATCACAATTCAGCTTGGATACTTAAGTAAGGAGAGCAGTTAATGACGTTAGTACAATCCTCACCGGTGACCTTTGACAAGAATGATGTGGAAATTATTGCACGGGAAACACTGTACAGTGGTTTTTTTTCACTGAATTTATACCGATTTCGCCACCGTCTGTTTAACGGCGAAATGAGTGGTGAAGTTACACGTGAAATTTTCGAACGTGGTCATGCCGCGGTGTTATTGCCCTATGACCCGGTGCGCGATGAAGTGGTATTGGTTGAGCAATTACGGATTGCTGCCATTGACAGTAGCCCATCACCTTGGTTATTAGAGATGGTAGCCGGAATGATTGAAGAGGGGGAAACCGTTGAAGGGGTCGCCCGCCGCGAGGCGCAGGAAGAAGCCGGAATTGACATTGGCCGCTGCAAGCCAGTGCTGAGCTATTTAGCCAGTCCAGGGGGCACCAGCGAACGTCTATCTATTATGGTGGGCGAAGTTGATGCAACGACGGCGAGGGGAATTCATGGCTTGGCTGATGAAAATGAAGATATTCGAGTGCATGTTGTCAGCCGTGAACAAGCTTATCGTTGGGTTGAAGAAGGTGCTATTGATAACGCAGCCTCAATCATTGCATTACAATGGTTGGCGTTGCACCATCAATCGTTGAGAGCAGAATGGCAGTCATAAAGAGAAAAAATAATGAGTAAGCGCTATACACCTGATTTCCCTGAAATGATGCGGATATGTGAAACTAACTTCGCGCAATTGCGTCGTTTGATACCTCGCGTCGATGAAGTGGGTGAAAACGTGGCTTATCAGGTTAATGGCGGCAGTTATCGGCTGACAATTATTGAGTCAACCCGCTACACTTCAGTAGTCGAGATTATGCAAACCGAACCGGCGGTGAGCCACTGGAGTCTACCCTCGATGGTGGTGCGGCTTTATCATGATGCGCAGGTCGCGGAAGTGTGTGCCAGTCAGCAGATCTACCGCTTCAAAGCAAGTTATGATTATCCGAATAAAAAGTTGCATCAGCGGGACGAAAAGCATCAAATTAACCAGTTTCTTGCTGACTGGTTGCGCTATTGTTTGGCGCATGGAGCGGTGGCAGTTCCGGTTTGTTAGACAGACTTATAGCCCTGCCTACAGAAAGTGAATATACGTGATAAATCTGGTTGGGAAGGGTGCAAAAACAAGGACACCATTTGGAAAGCCTGTTTAAACTGCCTATGGCGAGTGGGGCCAGGGTCAGAATTTTACAAATAACAGATACCCACCTCTTCGCAGGTGAACATGAGACCTTGCTGGGTGTGAATACGTCCCACAGTTATCGCGCTGTGTTGGATGCGATTATTGCTGAGCAACACCCGTTCGATCTGATTGTTGCAACCGGTGATTTGGCGCAGGACCATTCTGTTGCTGCTTACCAGAATTTTGCGAAGGGTATTTCCCGTTTGCCGGCGCCTTGTGTCTGGCTACCCGGTAATCACGATTTTCAACCAGCGATGGTGGATGCACTGGCGGATTCGGGCATTGCGCCTTCGAAGCAGGTTCTGGTGGGTGATAACTGGCAAATTCTGTTATTGGACAGTCAGGTGTTCGGCGTTCCTTATGGTGAACTGAGCGATTATCAGTTGGAGTGGATGGAGCGTTGTCTGGTGGCTTACCCAGAACGCTATACGCTGATTTTACTGCATCATCACCCAATGCCGTCTGGCTGCACTTGGCTTGATCAACACAGCCTGCGTAATGCGCATATGTTGGCGGCGGTGCTTGTCCGTTATCCGCGGGTTACCACCTTACTGTGTGGCCATATCCATCAAGACTTGGATCTCGATTGGTATGGTAAACGGCTGCTGGCCAGCCCTTCTACTTGTTGTGTGCAGTTCAAACCACACTGTACTAATTTTACGCTTGATACTGTGGCTCCGGGATGGCGCTACCTCGACTTACTGCCTGATGGAATACTTGAAACTGAGATTCGTCGGTTAGCCAGTGATGAGTTCCGCCCGGACATGGACTCGGATGGTTATTGATGAGTACGCTTCTTTATATTCACGGCTTTAATAGCTCCCCCAGCTCGCTCAAAGCAACCACTTTTAAAAGTTGGTTGCAGCAGCACCATCCTCATATTGAGATGCTGACACCGCAATTGCCACCGTATCCCGCACAAGCAGCAGAAATGCTGGAAAACATTGTGATGGATAAAGCGGGGCAATCTATTGGTATTGTTGGTTCTTCCTTGGGTGGCTATTTTGCTACCTGGCTTTCCCAGCGTTTCAGTATTCCTGCGGTGGTTGTTAACCCAGCAGTGCGGCCATTTGAGCTGCTCAGTGATTATTTGGGCGAGAATGAGAACCCCTACACCGGGCAACAATATGTGTTAGAGTCTCGGCATATTTACGACCTGAAGGTCATGCAAATTGAAAAGTTGGAATCCCCAGATTTACTCTGGTTATTGCAACAAACCGGGGATGAGATCCTCGATTACCGTCAAGCGGTTGCTTATTACACCCCTTGCCGGCAAACAGTAGAATCAGGTGGGAATCATGCCTTTGTCGGTTTTGATCACTTTTTCTCCCCGATTATAACTTTTTTAGGGCTAGCGACGGCCTGAAAACAGGCCGTATATGTGCCATCGATACAGTAGGTTTGGTATTACTACAATTGTGTATCGTCTATAGTGGGTATTGCTCCGGGGCCGAGATGGCCTGTCGGGCATGTCACCGCCAGCCTTCCAACCATTAGCCGAATATTAATCAACCATGACTGAATCCAGCTATAACGCTGATGCCATTGAAGTACTCAGCGGTTTAGAACCAGTGCGTCGTCGTCCGGGAATGTATACGGATACCACGCGGCCAAACCACCTTGGTCAAGAGGTGATTGATAACAGCGTCGATGAAGCGCTGGCGGGTCATGCCCGGCGTATCGACGTTATTCTGCACGCCGATCAATCACTGGAAGTGACTGATGATGGCCGTGGCATGCCTGTTGATATCCATCCAGAAGAAGGTGTTCCTGCCGTTGAACTGATTATGTGTCGGTTACATGCAGGCGGTAAATTCTCGAATAAAAACTATCAGTTTTCTGGTGGTTTGCACGGTGTAGGCATTTCAGTAGTGAATGCTTTATCCAAGCGGGTAGAGGTCACGGTTCGCCGTGATAGCCAAATCTACAGTATCGCCTTTGAAAATGGCGATAAAGTGCAGGAACTACAAGTTATCGGGACATGCGGTAAGCGCAATACCGGTACCAGTGTGCATTTCTGGCCGGATGTCTCATTCTTCGATAGCCCGCGTTTCTCGGTTTCGCGTTTATCCCATTTGTTGAAAGCGAAAGCTGTATTATGCCCTGGCGTAGAAATTGTCTTTAAAGATCAGGTGAATAATACCGAGCAGCGTTGGTGCTATGCCGACGGCCTGACCGATTATCTGATGGAAGCGGTTAATGGCTTAATTACCCTGCCAGAAGTACCGTTTGTTGGTTCTTTTGCCGGTGATACCGAAGCGATTGACTGGGCGCTGTTGTGGTTGCCAGAAGGCGGTGAACTGTTGACCGAAAGCTACGTCAACCTGATCCCCACCATGCAGGGCGGCACTCACGTCAACGGTTTGCGCCAGGGCTTGCTGGATGCCATGCGCGATTTCTGCGAATACCGCAATATTCTGCCACGTGGCGTCAAACTTTCGGCCGATGATATCTGGGAACGCTGTGCTTATGTGTTGTCAGTAAAAATGCAGGATCCACAATTTGCTGGCCAGACGAAAGAGCGGCTCTCCTCACGTCAGTGCGCTGCTTTTGTCTCCGGTGTGGTAAAAGATGCCTTCAGCCTATGGTTGAACCAGAACATACAAGCGGCAGAACAACTGGCTGAATTGGCCATTTCCAGTGCTCAACGGCGTATGCGTGCGGCGAAGAAGGTGGTGCGTAAGAAGCTGACCAGCGGCCCGGCATTGCCCGGTAAACTGGCGGATTGTACTTCGCAAGATCTGAGCATGACCGAATTATTCTTGGTGGAAGGGGATTCCGCAGGCGGTTCGGCTAAACAGGCGCGTGATCGTGAATATCAAGCGATCATGCCGCTGAAAGGCAAGATCCTAAATACCTGGGAGGTTTCGTCAGATGAAGTGCTGGCCTCGCAGGAAGTACACGACATCTCAGTAGCTATTGGTATCGATCCAGATAGCGAAGATTTGAGCCAACTGCGTTACGGCAAAATTTGTATCCTGGCGGATGCGGACTCCGATGGCTTGCATATTGCCACTCTGCTGTGCGCCCTGTTTGTGCGCCACTTCCGGGCATTGGTGCGCAATGGTCACGTTTATGTGGCGATGCCGCCACTGTATCGCATCGATTTAGGCAAAGAAGTATTTTATGCATTGGATGAAGAAGAGAAAGCCGGTGTTCTGGAACAACTGAAACGTAAACGCGGTAAACCCAACGTTCAGCGCTTTAAAGGGCTGGGTGAAATGAACCCGTTGCAGTTACGTGAAACGACCCTCGATCCGAATACTCGCCGTCTGGTGCAATTGACCATTGGTGATGATGATATTGATAAAACGTTGGCAATGATGGATATGTTGTTAGCGAAAAAGCGTTCCGAAGATCGGCGCAATTGGCTGCAAGAGAAAGGGGATACCGCTGAAATCGAGGTTTGATCGATGGCAGGGTTTAATAGATGAAAGTGACGTTAGAAGAGTTGCAGGCATTTACCTCGGTAGTTGACTGCGGCTCGATTACAGCGGCGGCAGAGCAACGTAGCCAGACCACATCGGGTATTAGCCGGGCATTGAGCCGATTGGAGCAAAGCTGGCGACTACTTTGCTGCGCCGTACCACTCGCCGGCTAGAGTTGACTGAAGAGGGTGAACTGTTTCTCAGCCATGCGCGCCAGATCCTTGGTGCGGTAGATGATGCGGAAGAACAGATTGCTCTGCGGCGGTTGAAGCCGCAGGGGTGTTAGCTGCGCTAGTTACTCGGCCCATCCGTGGGCCTCGCCTCTGCGAGGCCGCTGCAAACAGCGTTCAAATCTGTTCCCCGAATCACTTACTTGAGTAAGCTCATCGGGATGCGTTTGCTTGCTGCCTACCTGCAACTCCAATTACTTTGGGGATAGGCTGATTAGGCGTTATTTAAAATGTGAATGTTCACATCCAACACATCATCCTTAATCACTTCACGGTGTTGATGCATATGTTCCATCTGCAAATGTAACTCCAGATGATGCACACTTTGCCACTTCTCCAGCATGAAAATAGAGTCCGGCGAGTTCTTTTGCCAGTCAAGCTGGGTGGGAACGTCAACCATCGGCACATAACCGCCACAACCTTCCTCGGCCAGCACCGCCGGAATAAGCTTTTCAATTGCCTGTAATACTGCCTGACGGCGTCCTGGTTTGACTTTGATTTCTGCAAAAACGGTAATCATTACGGCCTCTATTTATCTCGGATATCAAATCAAACGGCCTGATGGTTAAAGCTTTCGGCTAAATGCTGACGGTAACGGCTAATGTCACCCTCAATATCAGGTTGCTTAATCACATCATTACACATAAATGTTGGCAGAGGTTCCATACCAAGGAATTGGTTCGCTTTATGGAAATGCAGATAAACACCATCAACGCCGACACCATGGAAGAACTGTTTCGGGTCATTGAACGCTTCAAGTGGTGCGTTCCAGGTGACTGACAGCATGTAGGTTTTACCCTGAATCAACCCGCCAGAACCATAGCCTTTAGTGGCATCAGAACGGGTACGGCCATCACTGGCATACAGTTTGCCGTGACCTGCGGTAAAGACGTCATCAATATATTTTTTCAGAATCCACGGTTCACCCATCCACCAGCCGGGCATTTGATAAATAACGGTATCGGCCCACAGATATTTTTCAATTTCATTTTCAATATCATAGCCTTCATCAACCGTGGTGATTTTCACCTGATGGCCGTTTTCACGTAGAAAGTCGGCAGCGACATTCGTGAGCGTGAGGTTAAGCGCCCCTTTGGAGTGCGCAAACGCTTTCATGGCGTTAATAATTAATACATTACTCATTGATATAATCCTTGTGAAACGGAGGGCTAATAACCCAAAACAGCGGCCTACCCAGAATGCTGAGTATGCTAATGGTTTTTACACGAGAGAAAAATGAACAATAATGCATAACACTATTGCTAAATAAGCAACAAAGCCCCTCTATTTAAACCTTTTAAGCTGTAAACGTGCGAAGCTCCCCGCATTGGATTTCATATGACAGAAACAGCAGAACAACAGTTTTGAGGCAGCTCTCAGAACGAAGTTAATACCTGGTAGCATATAGCTGCGTACCGAGTTATAGCGGTACACTGCTTGTCTTTTAGCGACACTCGTTTACTCAGGTTAGCGCCATTATGTCCCCTCATACTTTGCTCGTGATTGATGATGATGAAGAGATCCGCAGCTTACTGACGGAATACTTCACTAAAGCGAATTTTCGTGTGCTTTCGCTGCCTGATGGTGAACATTTGCTGGCAACATTGAAGCAGGAGTCCGTGGATTTAGTCATTTTGGATGTCATGTTGCCTGGTGATGACGGCTTTACTCTTTGCCGCAAAGCACGGCAAGTATCGGCAGTGCCGATCATCATGCTGACGGCGGCATCTGATGAAAGTGACAAAGTGATTGGGTTAGAGCTAGGCGCAGATGATTATCTGGCTAAACCGTTCAGTGCCCGCGAGTTGCTGGCGCGAGTTAAGGCGTTATTACGCCGTAATCAAATTGTGCAAAGCCCCGGCAATGAGGCACGATTTTTGTGTTTTAACGGCTGGAAACTGGATTTAGTCAGGCGGGAGCTTATTGATCCGCAAAAGCAGAGTGAACCGTTGTCGGGGATTGAATTTACGTTGCTTTCGCTATTTTTACGTCATCCCAATCAGATCCTCGACCGGGATCAAATCTCTGAAATAACTCGCCGACGGGAAAATAACCCTTTGGAGCGGGGGATTGATGTGCAAATCAGCCGCTTACGTCAGCGGCTGCAAGATAGCCAGCGCTTACTACTGCGAACCCTACGTAATCAGGGCTACATGTTATGTTGTGATGTTACCCGTGAATATTGATTCGGGCCGTTATGTCCGCTGGTTACAGAATATGTTCCGGCCGCTCTGGCCGCGTTCACTTCTGAGCCGCATGCTGTGCATGCTGGTGATTGCCCTGCTGCTGGCAGAAAGTATCTCTGGTTCAATTTGGTATCGTCAGTTTAGTTTGCGCAATCAGGCCAGTCTGGAGAGTACTATCAAAGGGCTGGTACAAGGGATGCTGACCAGTTACAACTTTATGTCTTCTCTGCCGTACAACTATCGTCATTTAGTGTTGCAACAACAATTGGCGCTAGGTGGCTCGCAGTTTTTTATTTCAATCAATAACCATGTATTGGACGAAGTACAATTACTGAACAGTCAGGCCGCCAGAACCGTAATCTCGCAGGCAAAACAAGAGCTGCGAACACAATTAGGGGAACGGCAGGCGGCGATCATATCCCTGACACCAGCAGATCAACTGAAGGTTTTTAACGCCGGAGTTCTGGTCGATAATCTGCCCCCTGCTTGGGTGCGTTTTGGTATCACTACATCACATAAAGATGCGCCGGTATTAGTCATTCAGTTACAACTGAATTCCAATGAATGGTTGTTTCTGGCAGCACCATTGCCACCGCCTTACGATCAGTTGGAAAGCCCGCTGTTTAGCTTGCGTCAGGTTGGTTTTACCCTGTGTAGCTTGCTTCTGGTTTTACTTTTCACCTGGTGGCTGATTCGCCGTGAACTGAAACCATTAGCACGGCTAGCCCATGGTGCACTTGAACTCAACAGTTCACTGGACAGCGAACCATTGCCAGAAGAAGGCAGTGCAGAGTTGGTTACCGCGACCCGTTCTTTCAATCAAATGCAAAGTCGCCTGCGCGCTTACTTACATAACCGTGAGATGCTATTTACCGCTATCAGTCATGACTTGAAAACCCCGCTAACCCGCCTACGGCTACGGGTAGAAATGCTAGAAGATGAGACTTTGGGGAAAAAATTTGAACGGGATGTCGCTGACCTGGAAATGATGGTCAAAGGCGCACTGCAAAGTATGAAGGACACTGATTTGCATGAAAATATGGAATCCATAGATATCATGAACTTGCTAAGACAAACGATGGATGCCTATCTCAATGTCAGTGTTTCCGGTAAAGCTAGCCCGATCTTTGGCCGCCCGCTGGCGATTAAGCGCTTGCTTAATAACATCGTGGAGAATGGACTGAACTATGGGCAGCGAGTAGAAATAACCCTGTCAGATCATCGGGATTACATCATGCTGTTTATCCGTGATTTTGGCCCCGGAATTCTTGAAGAACAGTGGGAGAAAGTCTTTAAGCCTTACTATCGTTTGCAACAGGATAACCGTGGCAGTGGGTTGGGGCTTGCTATCTCACGTAGCATTGCCAGAGCACACGGTGGTGAAGTGACATTACGCAATCATCCTGCCAGTGGGCTGATAGTTGAAGTCCGTTTACAACGCTATAACTGAGTCAATACGTATGTTAAAGACGCTATCTCTTATTCTTCTGCTGCTGGTCGCGACCAATGCCACCGCCGTTAACGTTGAAGTCCTGCATTATTGGACCTCATCCAGTGAGCAGGCGGCACTATTATCGGTAAAACAGGCGCTGGCCAAAAAAGGGGATAATTGGCAAGATTTTGCCGTTGCTGGTGGTGCAGGAGAGAGTGCATACAGTGTATTGCAAACGCGTGCTATTGCCGGTAACCCGCCTGGGGCGGCTTTACTGGAAGGTAAGGCCATTGAGGAGTGGGCCAGACTGGGGTTTCTCTCCAGCCCTTATACGCCGGAGCAAACCGTTGAATGGGATCAGGTTTTGCCTCTCGCCATCAAAACCAACATTAAATATCGTGGTGAGTATGTTGCCGTGCCGGTAAACATACATCGTATCAATTGGATGTGGATTAACCCGAAACCTTTCGCCAAATTGAAATTAGCCGTACCTACCACATGGGATGAATTTTTTGCTGTAGCCGATAAGCTACAAGCTGCCGGGTACATTCCATTGGCACATGGCGGGCAGGCATGGCAGGACGCCACGGTATTTGAGAATCTGCTGTTAGGCATGGAAGGCGGAGAATTCTATCGCCAGGTGTTTATGGAACAGCGCAGTAGTGCCATCACCAGTGAGAAGATGGTGCGAGTGCTGGAAGAGTTTCGCAAGCTGAAAGGTTATATCGATCCCGATGCAGCCAACCGTCCGTGGCATGAGTCAGTAGAAATGCTGCGCAGTGGTAAAGCTGCCATGATGATTATGGGCGACTGGGCCAAAGGCGAGATGATGCAGGATGGTGATCATCCTGGCCAAGCGTTTTTGTGTGTGGTGGCTCCCGGTACTCAGGGCTATTTTATTTATAACACGGACAGTTTTGCTATTTTGCAGCAAAACGGTAATCCAGTCGTAGTATCGGGCCAGCGCCATTTGGCTGATGTACTGATGGACAAGCAATTTCAGGTTACTTTTAATAAACTAAAAGGTTCGATCCCCGCCCGAATGGATGTTTCTTTGCAGGATTTTGACTCCTGCGCGCAGCAGTCAGGCAAGGCGTTCCGTGAGGCGGAGGCCTCGGGTAAATTGCTACCAAGTATGGCGCATTCGATGGCGACAGATGCACAAACCAAAGAGATCTTCTTCCACGTACTGAACTCCTTTTTTATCCATCCAGAGCAGACTCCACAACAGGCTGTGCAGCAGCTCAATACTGCCTTAATCGCGGTGAAATCTTAAGTTCAAAGCGTCAAGGCAGTTCGCGCAAAATTAGAGAGTGCGAAAATAATCAAAGCGTTAGCAATGTTAGCCAATGCTATTTAGCTTTTCCACCACCTCAGCTGAGAGTATCAATTCAGCACTGGCCAGGTTCTCCTGTAAATGTTGCGGTGATGACGTGCCAGTGATGAGCATGATATTTGGAGAACGTTGCAGCAACCAGGCAAGTGCAACCTGCATTGGTGTGGCCCCGAGTGACTGTGCGACTTCGCTGAGTTGTGTCGACTGTAATGGTGTGAAGCCACCAAGCGGGAAAAAAGGAACCCAAGCGATATTCTGTGCAGCGAGCTTGTCGACAAGTGCGTCATCATCGCGATTTGCCAGATTATACAAGTTCTGTACGCAGGCAATGGGGGTGATTTTTTGGGCATCGGCGACCTGTTTTGCTGTCACGTTACTCAATCCAATATGGCGAATCAGCCCCCGCGCTTGCAGTTTGACCAGTGTCTCAAGGGGCGCTGCCAAGGAACCTTCTGCCGGTTGGTGGATGGCAAACATGCTACGCAAATTCACGACTTCCAACACGTCAAGCCCAAGGTGACGCAGATTATCTTCGACCGCGCGGGTGAGTTCATCGGCGCTGAATGCCGGTAGCCAGTTCCCCGTCTTATCGCGTAGTGCGCCCACTTTGGTGACAATACACAGATCATGAGGATAAGGATGGAGGGCACGTTTAATTAATTTGTTAGTAATATGCGGCCCATAAAAATCACTGGTATCAATATGTTGAACCCCTGATTCGATGGCGTCGCGCAACACCTGAATTGCCTGAGATTCATTCGCGGGTGGGCCAAATACGCCTGGGCCAGCCAGTTGCATTGCACCATAGCCGAGGCGATTAATCTGCCGATCGCCAAGTCGATAAGTAAGAATACGTTGTGACATGGGATATCTCCTGAGTAAGTAACGCAATGATTGTAGTTGGCTTATAGCTGTGCAACTATCTGGCTAAATGAAGACAAGTTGTACGAGCTGGCGGACAATGAAAATTGATATTGCACTGCTTCATGCGGTGGTCGCGGTGGCAAAAGCGGGCGGATTTCGTGAAGCTGCGCGCATGATAGGCAGCAATCCTTCGTATCTCAGCGATGCGGTGCGGCGGGTAGAACAGCAACTGGGTGTCCGGCTATTTCATCGAACCACTCGAACAGTGGCACTGACTGAGGTAGGTAGAGCACTGATGGAACGGCTAATGCCTGCGATGAGCGAAGTCGATGCAGCACTGGATATCGTCAATCGCTTTCGTGATACCCCGTCGGGCACATTGCGTCTAAATGTCCCTGTTAGTGCCGCGCGGCTGGTGTTACCTACCATTGTTCCTGCTTTTTTGAAACGTTATCCAGATATTCAGTTAGACGTGGTGGCAGAAAGCAACGTGCAGGATGTATTCCGTGATGGCTGCGATGCGGGTATCCGCTATGATGAATGCCTCGAACAGGATGTCATTGCGCTTCCGATAGGAAAACGTCAGCAGCGCTTTGCTGTTGCTGCGGCTCCTGAGTATCTTGACCTTCATGGCCGGCCGGAACATCCGAGTGAGCTACTTCAGCACCGCTGTATTCGTGGCCGTTATGCCAGCGGCATCGTGCCTGAATGGGAGTTTGAGCGAGACGGTGAGGTGGTGCGAGTGAAGCCAAATGGCCCGCTAATGGTTAGCATTGGTGCTGCCGTTGACCTTGCGGTAGCAACGGCGATTGCTGGTGGTGGGATAATCTATTTATTTGAAGAGTGGCTGCGACCCGCGATTGAACGTGGCGAACTTGAAGCAATTCTTACCCCTTGGTGGCAGCAGTTTTCAGGCCCGTATCTGTACTATCCCGATCGTCGTCTTATCCCTTCACCGCTCAAAGCGTTTATTGATTTTATCCGCGAACTAAATGGTTAACCATTTGGCTCCGCCATTATCTGGCGTCTGAAGCCAACCGGGCGATTATGCGGGGGTTAACATAGTCCGCCGATTGAGTTTCAGGCTCCTGATCTGTTTCGAATTATGAGATTATTAAATCCCCTCCGGCTCGTCATTTTCCTTGTTATTGGGTGCTTCACTTTCAACGACAAAATGAACAATCCCCCGGCTTCCCGCCGCCAGTGCCTGTTGAACTAACTCGCGGGCAGTAGGGATTTCATCTCGGTCTAGCACTGTCTCCGCCAGCATCTGCATATTGGTACCGGTAATAACTTCAAATTGAGGTTGATGCACGCTCAATTGAACTGCACTGCGAAATGGTGAGCCACCGAGCAAGTCAGTGAAGAACACCACGCCGTGCTCAACAGGTAATGTATCCAGTGCCTGCTGTAACGCATGGTCTAACTGTTGAGTACTCATACCGACCGGAAAGTCGACCGCAATGATTTGTGGTTGTGAGCCAATGACTTGCTCCATCGCGTTATACAGCCCACTGGCAAAACGCCCATGGCCGGTGATGATAATGCTTACCATAAAAGGTCCTTGGGCGCTGGCCGTTAGCCAGCGCATTAAAGATTGAAACTGATTGAGGTGTTACAACACACCGAGCCATGACAATGCGATAGACAATACAAAAGTCACCAGAATGAGCGTAACCGGGCTGACTTTCTTGGCGCGCAACAGGTAATACATTAGCAAGGTGTAGACCATGGGCAGCAGATTTGGGAAGACTTTGTCAAAGAAGGCTTCCTGAATAGAAACCTCGTGGCCCGCCGTTACTGCGACTTTTGCCGCCACGGTAATATGGACATACGAAGCAATCAGCCCACCAACGACTGTCACACCAAGGATGGTCGCTGCTCTGGAAATTGCCCCCGAACTGGCGCGCAGTTTATCGATAGCTTTTACCCCCAAGGTGTAGCCCAGATGTGTCCACACCACGCGCAGTAAAAATAGCGCCAGATAAACAACGAAGAAGATGATTGGCCCCAAAATACTGCCCTGACTGGCAAAAGAGGCACAAACCCCCGCGACAATCGGCAATAAAGTGAACCAGAAAATAGCATCACCAATCCCCGCCAGTGGCCCGAACAATGCCACTTTCAACCCTTTGATCAGATCACGACTTTCGTGGCGTTCCTCCAGAGAAATCAATAACCCCATCAGGAAGCCAACCGCATTGGTGTTGGTATTAATAAACTCCAGATTATCTTTCATGGCGGCAGACAGCGCGGCTTTGTCATTGCCATAAATCTTCTTCAGTAAGGGGGCTTGCGCACTGGCAAAACCGGTAGCTTGCATACGTTCGTAGTTAAAACCAGACTGTAACAGCGCTGACCGGAAACCCAACTTGGTGATATCCCGGCGCGTCAACTTGGTGGTTGGCTCAGCGCTGGCATCTGTTGTTGTTGGCAAGGTATTAGATTCCATCATTCATCTCCTCAGGAGCGGCTGCAGCGTGGGCGGCTTTTTTCTGTTGGTTGTAATATTCGTAGATAGCGAAAGCCGTCCCCATTAGCGCAACAGGCAACAGATTCTGTACTGGTATAAAGGTGACAAACAGGAAACCAATAATAAAGAAGGGGGTGAATGGGGTTTTCATCATAACTTTCAACAGTAAGCCGAAGCCAACCGCAGGCAAGATACCACCGGCAACCTCAAAGCCATGAGTCAACCAGACGGGCATTGATCGTACCAGGCTTTGCATCGCGCCCTGTGAAACATAAGCGCACAAGAACGTCACGGCGGCGTAAGTCACAGCAACAATGGCGGTTAACAACAAGTTCAATCGACCGAGAGCTGCGCCATCAGCTTCTTCTGCGTAACGGTCAGCCTTCTGCATAAAGAAGGAGAAGGCCGAGTAATAGAACAAAATGATGTATTGCATTAAGAAGCTAAAGGGCAGACCCAATCCGATGGCCGTTTTCGCGTCGACACCGGTGCTGTGGGCAATTACGGTCGTCATAATACCCGCCAGCACTGGGTTTGGTGGTTGGGTACCGCCAATCGGAGTCAGGCCAGTAAAGGCCAGTTCGGTTAATGCACCGGTAATCAAACCTGTTTGGATATCACCGAGAATGGCACCCGTTAAGGTACAAACGATTAGCGGGCGGAAGATATACAGCGCTTCCAACCAAAAATCGATCCCGACAATCAGTGCCATGATTGCCAGCCCAATACCTTGCATCATTGTTATTTCATGCATAAATAATTCCGTCACCAAAGGCGTTGTAGGGCAGGGTATTATCGGATTAAGTCCGAGACTTTCAGATTGCTATACCCTGATGCGGCGGCTATTTACTGGACTTTATCTTTGCCGTCACTCGGTGTGTCCTGAATAAAGACATTTACGTTATGCTGTTGAATTGCATGCAGGTTGGCCAGATCGTTATCATCGACATACACTTTTTTGGTTAGCGGATGTTTGCCTTCCGAAAAATGCATATTCCCGACGTTCACATCGCGGATAGGTACCCCGCCCTCAACCAAGCGGCGAGCTTCATCCGGTGTGCGACAGACGATGAAAATTTTCTGTTCAGCAGAGGCTTTACCAATAACATCAATGGTTTTCTGAATGGAGAAGAAACGGATCCCTAACCCCATGGACTCGGCGGTCATCGACATAATTTGCTGTTGGAGTTTGTCCTGCGCGACACCGTCGTCGGCAACTAATAACAGGTTTGCCCCAAGAGATGAGGACCACGCCACGCCGACCTGGCCGTGAACTAACCGGTTATCGATGCGTAACAGCAGAATGTTGGGTGATGCCATGGGTATTCTCCTACTTCTATTGCAAGCGAAACGACATTGACTGCAAGCAAAAACGACATTGTCGCTGTGTGTTGATTTGCACGCTGTCGTCCCGACCACCGTTATCGGGGGAGCAAATAAAAGTGGAAGGAAGTCCAGCGCATAGCCAGTATATGAAGGGAAGAGAAGCGGTAGGCTACATGATGATATCGTTTTGTTACCCCGTTGATAGAAAGGGCGGCCGATGTTGCAAGCCTGAAAGATAATGCTGTAAAGCTGAAAGATTGAGATTATCTGTGGGTTGTGACAGTAGCCCCGCAGATGAGGTACTATCGCGGGCAGAAATCGACAATGAACTTGCGGTGCCGATCCGCTGAAGCCAGTGATCGCCATTCCAGAGTCTGAGGATAATTGAGTAATGAGTGATTTGACTCATGACGGTGCAGAACGCTTACCGCTGCACACCTTTACTGAAAACGCCTATCTGAACTATTCCATGTACGTCATCATGGATCGGGCGTTGCCGTTTATCGGCGATGGTTTGAAACCGGTACAACGGCGTATTGTCTATGCGATGTCCGAACTGGGGCTAAACAATAGCGCCAAATTCAAAAAATCAGCACGTACCGTGGGTGACGTGCTGGGTAAATACCATCCACATGGTGACAGTGCTTGCTATGAAGCGATGGTATTGATGGCGCAGCCTTTCTCCTATCGCTATCCGTTGGTGGATGGGCAAGGGAACTGGGGGGCACCGGATGACCCTAAATCCTTTGCTGCCATGCGTTACACTGAATCTCGTTTATCCAAATACGCTGAAGTTTTACTGGGCGAACTGGGGCAGGGGACGGTTGACTGGGTGCCAAACTTCGACGGCACCATGCAGGAGCCGAAAATGCTGCCTGCGCGCCTGCCTAATATTCTGCTAAATGGTACTACGGGTATCGCCGTCGGTATGGCAACCGATATTCCGCCACATAACGTGCGTGAGATTGCACAGGCGGTGCTGGCACTGATTGATAAACCCACGGCTTCACTGGAAGAGTTACTGGAGTTTGTACAAGGGCCGGATTTCCCAACTGAAGCCGAAATTATCACGCCGCGTGATGAAATTCGTAAAATTTACCAGAATGGCCGTGGTTCAGTCCGTATGCGGGCATTGTGGAAGAAAGAAGACGGCAGCGCGGTAATTACTGCGTTACCGCATCAGGTTTCTGGTGCCAAAGTGCTGGAACAGATCGCCAGCCAGATGCGCGCCAAGAAATTGCCAATGGTTGAGGATTTACGCGATGAATCTGACCATGAAAACCCTACACGTCTGGTAATAGTTCCACGTACTAACCGGGTCGATCTGGATCAAGTGATGAACCACCTGTTCGCTACCACTGATCTGGAAAGAAGTTATCGTATCAATATGAATATGATCGGTCTGGATCATCGCCCATCAGTGAAAGGGTTATTAGAGATCCTGACTGAGTGGCTGGTATTCCGCCGCCAAACGGTACGTAACCGCCTGAATTACCGCTTGGAAAAGGTACTGAAACGGCTGCATATTTTAGAAGGTTTATTGATTGCCTTCCTTAATATTGATGAAGTTATTCATATCATCCGCACTGAAGATGAGCCAAAGCCACTGCTGATGCAACACTTCGCCATTTCAGAAACACAGGCGGAAGCTATCCTCGAATTGAAACTCCGCCATTTAGCCAAACTGGAAGAGGTGAAGATTCGTGGTGAGCAGGATGAATTAGCCAAAGAACGTGATCAATTACAGGCATTATTGGCATCAGAACGTAAACTTAATACGCTGATTAAGAAAGAGATTCAAGCTGATGCGGCGGCTTACGGTGATGATCGCCGTTCACCATTGACTGAACGTGGTGAAGCCAAAGCGATGAGCGAACATGACATTGTCCCTTCAGAGCCGGTCACTATTGTGCTGTCTGAAATGGGTTGGGTGCGCAGTGCCAAAGGCCATGATATTGATCCGAGTGGATTGAGTTATAAAGCGGGTGATAGTTTCCGTGCTGCGGCTCGCGGTATGAGTAACCAACCAGTGGTGTTCATTGACTCAACTGGTCGTAGTTATGCATTGGATCCGCTGACCTTGCCTTCTGCGCGTGGGCAAGGGGAACCACTGACCGGTAAACTGACCCCGCCACCGGGAGCAACCATTGAACAGGTATTGATGGCACCGGATGACCAGAAATTGTTAATGGCCTCGGATGCCGGTTATGGCTTTGTCTGTACCTTTAATGATTTGGTTGCTAAAAACCGTGCAGGTAAGACCATGATCACCTTGCCGGAAAATGCCAAAGCGTTGACGCCGTTAGAAATTCATGGGCCGGATGATATGTTGTTATCTATTACTGCTGCCGGGCGTATGTTGATGTTCCCGGTCGCGGATCTGCCTGAGTTATCAAAAGGTAAGGGTAATAAGATAGTCTCCATCCCATCGGCACAAGCGGCTGCGGGCGAAGATCGTCTGGCATGGCTGTTTGTTCTGCCACCTCAGACCTCCATCACTCTTCACTTTGGTAAACGTAAGCTCACCTTGCGCCCAGAAGATTTACAGAAATTCCGGGCAGAGCGGGGCCGGAAAGGCTCGCCATTACCACGTGGGTTGCAACGTATTGATCGGGTTGATGTTGATGCGCCGCCAGTACCAACCAATACCGAAGAGTAATCGTCGCTAGAAATGAATGACCACCCTGGCTTGAGTTGCCGTGGTGGTCATTATTATATTATTGGTCAGGCATCATCCGGTGAATGTAACAGATGGCAGGCGCAATTTGCGGGCGCTATCGCGTAACATAATTATGGCAGATGAATCTGCGCGGTATTTTGTGGGTAAGCCGTTATACTAGCGTCGATTGCATGTCTAAGAGTGAGTGTTTAAGAGGTTGTTATGCTATTAATTTTGCGCACGGTGCTGGCAGTTTTATATTGTATTCTGGTGTGTGTTTTTGGTTCAATTTATTGCCTGTTTAGGCCGCGAAACCCACGTAATCTTGCGACGTTCGCGCACTTGTTTGGTCGGATGTCGGCGCTGTTCGGGATTACAGTTGAACAACGTATCCCCAAGGAAGCGGCGGACTACGGTACCTGTATTTATATCGCCAACCATCAAAATAATTACGATATGGTCACCATGTCAAATGTGGTTCAGTCCGGTACGGTCACTGTGGGTAAAAAGAGCCTGCTATGGGTGCCCCTGTTTGGCCCGCTATATTGGCTGACCGGTAACCTGCTGATTGATCGTGATAACCGTGCCAAGGCGCATGGCACTATTGCTCAGGTGGTTGAGCAGGTTAAAAAAAGAAATATCTCTATCTGGATGTTCCCGGAAGGTACACGTAGCCGTGGCCGTGGGTTATTGCCATTTAAGACTGGTGCTTTCCATGCCGCTATAGCTGCTGGTGTGCCTATTGTGCCTATCTGTGTGTCCAGCACGAATAATATCAATCTAAACCGCTGGTCAAATGGCAAAGTCATTGTAGAAATCATGCCGCCCGTTGATACCAGTGGTTATGGCAAAGAGCGTGTGCGTGAATTATCGGAACATTGCCGCAATCTGATGCTGGCTAAAATTGAGCAGCTCGATGCCGAAATTGCCCAGCAGGTAGAGCAGCAAGCGGCGGGGAAATAATGCTATTAGCTTTTTATTGATAGGTTATTGCGCGCGGATTGTTTTGATTAAAGTAAATTTTGGATTTCCATTTAAACGACTCTGGTCGTGAGCGTTTTGCCGTCCTTCAGCGTTATTCGCAGTCAGGCAAAATTTTGCAGTAGGTTTGATTGTGGTTTTCACGGAGAAGATATGTCACTCAGTCGTCGCCAGTTCATTCAGGCTACGAGCTTAGCGCTAGGCGCAGGTTCGCTGCCATTGAGGGCACAGGCTAATAGTACTCAGCAACCCCCGTTACCGGTTCCACCCTTATTGGAGTCTCGCCGTGGGCAACCGCTGTTTTTGACGCTACAGCGTGCACATTGGGCATTCAGTGGCGGTCAGAAAGCCGCAGTCTGGGGAATTAACGGCATGTATCTGGGGCCGACAGTCCGGGTTTTCAGCGGTGATGACGTTAAACTGATTTACAGTAACCGTTTGGCTGAACCGGTATCCATGACGATCAGTGGGTTACAGGTTCCAGGTACTCTGATGGGGGGCGCGGCACGTATGATCTCCCCTGGTGTCGATTGGTCGCCGGTATTGCCGGTACGGCAAGCGGCTGCAACCTGTTGGTACCACGCCAATACCCCTAACCGTATGGCACCGCATGTGTATAACGGGCTGGCAGGGATGTGGCTGGTGGAAGATGAAATCAGCAAAGCGATGCCACTACCGAGTCATTACGGCGTTGATGATTTCCCGATTATTATTCAGGACAAGCGGCTGGATAATTTTGGCGTGCCAGAATATGACCCGCCAGCCAAAGGTGGTTTTGTTGGCGATACATTGCTGGTCAATGGGGTGCAAAGCCCGTTTGTTGAAGTCTCCCGTGGTTGGGTCCGATTACGACTGTTAAATGCCTCTAACGCCCGCCGCTACATCTTGCAGCTCAGTGATGGCCGCCCTTTGCATGTTGTCGCCAGTGATCAGGGCTTCTTACCTGCGCCAGTGGCAGTACAGCAGCTTTCGCTGGCTCCCGGTGAGCGGCGCGAAGTGGTGATTGATATGTCGCAGGGCAATGAAGTCTCCATCACGGCGGGTGAATCTGCCGGTATCATGGATAGGTTACGTGGGCTGTTTGAACCTTCAAGTATTTTGATTTCTACGCTAGTACTGACATTAAAACCAACCGGTTTATTGCCACTGGTGACCGATAATCTGCCGATGCGTTTATTGGCCGACCAGATTCTGGATGGCAATGTGGTTCGTTCCCGTGAGTTCCGATTGGGTGATGATCTACCGGGCATTAACGGCGCTATTTGGGATATGAACCGTGTGGATACTCAGGCCCAGCAAGGGACTTGGGAGCGCTGGACTCTGCATGCAGACATGCCTCAGGCATTCCATATTCAAGGGGTTTCCTTCCTGGTGAAGAATGTCAACGGCGCACCCGCGATGGCTGAGGATCGTGGCTGGAAGGATACTGTCTGGGTAGACGGTGATGTAGAGCTACTGGTGTATTTCAATCAGGTTTCCTCTGAGCACTTCCCGTTCTTGTACCACAGCCAGACACTAGAAATGGCGGATCGTGGCTCTGCAGGGCAGTTAGTGACACAAGCTGCGCCAACGCTTGGGTAAGGCGTTAGGTTAAGGGTTCGCGGGTGTGGTTGTTGGAACTTGGAAGCTCACTTTATCTGAGTGGCTTTAAATGATCAGGAAGGCAAATCGGTCTTCCTGCTCTTCGGCTTGCAATAATCTTTTTAGCCATACTTTGGCAGGCCGGACTACGGGTATTCCTGTCGAGAGTGAACAACGTTTAACACGCTGATTTGGTCAGCCATCACCTGATAAATAATAACGTAATTGGGATGCGCCACAATTTCTCGAGTTCCAGGAACTCTACCTGAGCGAAACATATAGGGATGCTCAGTTGCAGGAAGAACGGAGTCTTCCAGTTGGTGAAGTAGTGATTCTGCTGCGTAAGGGTTTTCTTCTGTGATGAACGCGATTAGTGCATAAAGATCCGTCTTTGCTTCGTCAGTCCATTTTATAGGGAGCATTAAGCCAGCTTCCTCCGTGCTTTGGCTTGTTCAATAATTTTGCGCGCACCCGCCATGACTTCATCGTGAGGAGTTTGGGGTTTGGGGCTATTCATTGATGCCTCGACCTTAGCCCGGAACCAAAGATCGTAGCTTTCCGCCTGTTCTTCGGTTTCAAATTCAGAGACGATTGGTGATAATTTAGTGCTCATAATCATATTCCCTTGTTGCTGGGTTTCTGAGCAGTATAGCTCTTTCAGTCTTTCAAACCAACAATGATCAAAACCTTCCTCTTTACGTGGAGAAATGCGTATAATCGCCGCCCGGTGATGATTTATTAACCCTAACCACCTCCACTTACCCCAATTCAAAGAGTGTTGCCATGAGTACCAGCCTGATCCAACCAGAGCGTGACCTGTTTTCCTATCAGCCTTATTGGGCTGAATGCTATGGCACCGCGCCATTCTTACCCATGTCACGGGAGGAAATGGATATATTGGGCTGGGACAGTTGCGACATTATTGTCATCACCGGTGATGCCTATGTGGATCACCCTAGCTTTGGCATGGCGATTATTGGTCGTATGCTAGAGGCGCAAGGTTTCCGGGTGGGAATTATTGCTCAGCCGGATTGGACCAATAAAAACGATTTCATGCGGTTGGGTGAACCCAACCTGTTCTTCGGCGTTACGGCTGGCAACATGGACTCGATGATCAACCGTTATACTGCTGATCGTAAGTTGCGCCACGATGATGCTTATACGCCGGATAATCAAAGCGGCAAGCGACCTGATCGGGCCACGTTAGTGTATAGCCAGCGCTGCAAAGAAGCGTATAGCCATGTGCCGGTATTGCTTGGAGGTATTGAGGCTAGCTTGCGCCGTATTGCTCATTATGACTATTGGTCTGATACTGTGCGCCGTTCGGTTATCGTGGATGCTAAAGCTGACATGTTGGTCTACGGTAATGGCGAACGGCCTTTGGTTGAAGTGGCTCATCGTTTGGCAGCAGGTGAGAAAATTGCCGATATTCAGGATGTCCGTAATACCGTTGTGATGCGCAAGACGGCATTGCCAGGCTGGAGTGGGGTTGATTCTACTCGTCTGGACAAACCGGGGCGTATTGAAGCCATCCCCAATCCATACGGTGAAGATCTGCCGTGTGCCACTGATAGCATTCCTGAATCCGAGGCCAAACCGGTTACGGTGCGTGCCGCCAAACCCAAGCCATGGGAAAAGACCTACGTCTTGCTGCCCTCTTATGAAAAAGTGAAGGCAGACAAAGTATTATATGCCCACACCTCGCGGATCCTGCACCATGAAACCAACCCCGGCTGTGCTCGGGCTTTGATGCAAAAACATGGTGATCGCTATATTTGGATTAACCCACCGGCTATTCCATTGAGTACGGAAGAGATGGATAGCGTCTTTGCGCTACCCTACCAGCGGGTGCCGCACCCAGCCTATGGCAAATCGCCGATCCCTGCCTATGACATGATTCGCTTCTCGATCAACATCATGCGTGGCTGCTATGGTGGCTGTTCATTCTGCTCTATTACTGAGCATGAAGGGCGTATTATTCAAAGCCGCTCTGAAGATTCTATTATTCGTGAAATCGAAGAGATTCGCGATAAAGTCCCTGGTTTTACCGGTATTATCTCTGATCTTGGTGGCCCAACAGCTAACATGTATATGCTACGCTGCCAGTCGCCAAGGGCCGAACAGACCTGTCGCCGCGCATCTTGTGTTTATCCTGAGATTTGCCAGCATATGGATACTAACCATCAGCCGACCATCTCTTTGTACCGCCGGGCGCGTGATCTCAAGGGGATTAAAAAGATCCTGATCGCCTCCGGGGTCCGCTATGACCTGGCAGTAGAAGATCCGCGCTATATCAAAGAATTAGCCAGCCATCATGTGGGTGGGTATTTGAAGATTGCACCGGAACACACTGAGGAAGGGCCACTTTCCAAAATGATGAAACCGGGGATGGGCAGCTATCAGCGCTTTAAAGAATTGTTTGATACCTATTCCAAGCAGGCAGGTAAAGAGCAGTATTTGATCCCTTATTTCATCTCTGCCCATCCGGGGACTGAAGATAAAGATATGGTCAATTTGGCGCTATGGCTGAAGAAAAACCGTTTCCGTCTTGATCAGGTACAGAACTTCTACCCGTCGCCATTGGCTAACTCTACGACCATGTATTACACCGGTAAGAACCCGCTGGCAAAAGTGGATTATAAAAGTGAAGACGTCGTTGTGCCGAAAGGGGATCGCCAGCGGCGGTTACATAAGGCCTTGCTGCGTTATCATGATCCGGCTAACTGGCCAATGATCCGTACTGCATTAGAGGAGATGGGGTTGCAACATCTGATTGGCAGCCGCCGGGAATGTCTGGTTCCGGCAGCGACAATCGAGGAACAACGTGAAGCTCGTCGGGCGCTGCGCCACCATACTCCGGCCCTGACAAAGCACACTGCTATCACTCACCAGCGTCAGCCGGGTAGCCGAAGCACTACATCTGTTATCAGCAAAAAACCGCAGGTTGCCAGTAGCACACCGGTGGCTAAACCGTCAGTAAGCAAAACCGGGGCGAGAAAATCCCCGGCAAATCAGACAGCTACTGGTGCGAAGAGAAAGGCCAGGCATCATTAAGCTGAAGATATCGGCTTGAAATCAGTTGTCAGACCCGAAAACATCCGGGTCTGGCCCGAGGCGTTTATTGCTGTCTAACTTCGAAATTGCCGTTAGCTCGTCTTTATGCAATTTAAAATCAAACACTTCAAAGTTTTCCTTGATACGCGCAGGTGTGACTGATTTAGGGATAACGATCAACCCACAATCCAGATGCCAACGGATCACCACTTGTGCTGGCGTTTTATTGTATTTTTGCGCTAACTGACGAATAACGCTTTGATCGAAAACGCCCTCGCCACCTTGAGCCAGCGGGCTCCAGGATTCGGTTGCAATATTATGGGTGGCATTCCACGAATGGAGCTGGCGCTGCTGTAGCAGTGGGTGTAGCTCGATTTGATTGACGGTTGGCGCCACGCCCGTTTCATCAATCAGCCGTTGCAGATGAGGAATATGGAAGTTACAGACACCAATGCTGCGAATTAAGCCTTGTTCTTTCAATTTGATCAGTCCACGCCAGGCACTAACGTAGTGATCTTGTGTTGGGTTGGGCCAATGGATCAGATAAAGGTCCACATAATCGAGTTGAAGTTTGTTCAGACTCTCTTCCAGTGCTTTTTTCGGATCCTGCTGGCTGTCATTCCACAGTTTTGTGGTAATAAATAGCTCATCACGAGCGACACCCGCCGCCTTCAGGGCTGCGCCAACACCCTGTTCATTTTTATAAATCGCCGCAGTATCGACAGAGCGATAGCCCACTTCTAGCGCTTTGCTGACAGCAAGCTGTGTTTCTTCAATACTTGCCCGCCAAACGCCAAGGCCGAGTTGTGGCATCAGGTTGCCATCGTGCAATTTGATAATGGGTTGTGTTGCCATGTCTATCTCCTTCGCTGACTGATTGGGCTGTGTTTGCCCTGTTTACCAGTAATGTAAGTTTAGTCGTGATCATTCTATTTATGATCTTGCTAGCGATTAATCATGTGTGAGAAGTATCAAAATGTGCACAGATCTAAAGCCGACCTGCCACTGAGAGATGAACAGCAAAATGCGTGGTGATAAGCTAAAGCCTAGCAGCTAATAACGATAGCACCCCTTTTACCATAGGTGAAAAGAGTAAGTAGATATTGAATAGAAGGCATTCTGTTCGAGAATGCCTTCTGTGTGAAGCCCGTAAACGAGGCGGATGCTATTTTTAGACCGCAGCTTCGTAGATACGTTTGCTATCAGCTAAAGTGATATCACTGTGTTCGCCAAGCTGAGTCATACCGTGCTCTTCCAGCTTTTTAATCAAATCAGGAATAGAACTGCCATCCAGTTTGTAGGCCGACAGGCGAGTAGCAACGCCCATGCTTTCAAAGAAATGACGGGTAGCTTCAATTGCGGCATCGATACGTTGATCTTCGCTACCGTCATGCAGGCCCCAGACACGCTCCGCGTATTGCAGCAGTTTGGCGCGCTTTTGTTGCTTCTTGGCCACTAATAGAGCGGGCAGTACTACCGCCAGTGTCTGAGCATGGTCCAGACCATGGCGGGCTGTCAGTTCGTGGCCTAACATGTGTGTCGCCCAGTCTTGTGGCACACCAGCACCAATCAGGCCGTTTAATGCCATGGTGGCACTCCACATAATATTGGCACGCACATTGTAGTTTTCTGGCTCCGCCAATGCTTTCGGGCCTTCTTCAATCAGGGTTAACAACAGCCCTTCAGCAAAGCGATCTTGAACTTTTGCATCAACCGGGTAAGTCAGATATTGCTCAATGGTATGAATAAAGGCATCGACTACCCCGTTAGCGACCTGACGTGGTGGCAACGTATAGGTGACTACGGGGTCCAGCACGGCAAACAGTGGCTGGACAAAGGGTGAGAAGAAGTGCTGTTTATCACCGGTTTCACGGCGGCTGATAACCGCGCCATTATTGGCTTCAGAACCGGTAGCAGGCAACGTCAACACTGAACCCATTGGCAGCGCTTCTTTAATATCGCTGCCGGTAGTTTGCAGAATATGCCATGGCTCTTGTGGGTAATTGACGGCTGCGGCAATGAACTTGGTGCCATCTAATACCGATCCCCCTCCCACCGCTAGCAGGAAGTCGATTTTCTCTGCCCGGCAAAGCGCAACGGCTTTCATCAGGGTCTCATAGGTTGGATTCGGCTCAATACCGCCAAACTCCAGGAAATTAAAGCCTTTCAGTGCCTGATGGACTTGATCCAGCACACCATTTTGTTTGATGCTGCCGCCGCCATAGGTAATCAAGATGCGAGCATCAGCAGGAATTTCTTTACTCAATTGTGCTATCTGACCTGTACCGAACAGTACTTTGGTAGGGGTATGAAGGGTAAAGTTTTGCATTATTTGTCTTCCAGCTTATGGGTGATGAATAATTATGGTAAATAAATAATAAGAACGAAGAGTCTTAGCTTGTGGTGCCATGAATGTTTGTCTTCGTATCATTAGCAGCCATTGTCGGCAACTTGGCGCGATACCTCAATGCACATTTCTGCCTTGCTCTTGCCTATTTCTCCAAAGCGCTGTAGAAAATGCGGTAAATATTGCACAATTTATGTCTGATCGTTTTAGATGATAGATTGTCTCAGATAACACCAATAGGTGAGAGTATATGGTTGAGGTTAATGATATTCAGGCACAAATGGCGGAAAAAATTACGCATTTGGCTCAAGGTAATGGTTTAACGCCCTCTGCCGTACCACGAGTGAAAATTTTGTACTCCACCGTCCATCAGCCGCGCACACCAGTAATGTACACCCCCAGTGTCGTTATCATATTTCAGGGGCATAAAGTGGGCTATCTGGGCACTAAAGTGTTTCAGTATGATCCGAAAAACTACCTGATCCTGACGGTGCCACTGCCGTTTGAATGTGAAACTTTTGCCAGCCCTGAAACACCGTTGGCTGGGATTTCGATTAACATAGATAGCCAGATGCTACAGGATTTGCTGATAGATATCGGTGATGACGAGCTGGATAAACCATTCGGCAATACCTCTGGTGTTAATTCATCAGTGCTCACCGAAGAAATGCTGTGTGCTACTGAGCGCTTGTTAGATGTGATGTCTAATCCCCGTGACGCCAGAGTGCTTGGCCCGCAAATTGTGCGAGAAATTCTCTACTATGTGTTGTGCGGTCAGTGTGGGGGAGCCTTGCAGGCACTGGTTAACCGCCATGGGCACTTTAATCAAATTACTAAAACCCTGCGGCGTATTGAAAATCAATTTGCAGATAATCTGAATGTTGAACAATTAGCGGCAGATGTAAACATGAGTGTTTCGGCGTTTCATCACAACTTCAAAGCAGTCACTAACACCTCGCCACTGCAATATCTAAAATCTTACCGACTGCATCGCGCCCGCATGATGATGTTGCACGATGGGCTAAAAGCCAGTACTGCAGCCAATAAAGTAGGGTATGAGAGTGCTTCACAGTTCAGTCGCGAGTTTAAACGCTATTTTGGCCTCACTCCCAGTGAAGAGGTTGCCAAGCTACGGACGAATTGATTTTATGGTACTGGTGCCACGAGTAATAAAAAACGGCGCTGTAAGCGCCGGTTAACTGCATGAGTAACACTGAAAACACACGGCTATTCAGCCACACTTTTACGTTTACACCACACTAACACCAGCGTGCCGGCCAAACCAATCAGTAACAATACTATCGGTAAAATCATCAGTGCTGTCATTACCTGGTTTTCATAGTGCTTAACGAAGGGAATATGGCTCAGCGCATAACCTAACCCAACAACGCTCCCTACCCATAACAGACCGCTTAGCCAGTTAAAGAACTGAAAACGTGTGCTGTTCAGGCCAGAAATGCCCGCTAACGTTGGCAGTAAAGTCCGTACAAAAGCGAGAAAACGGCCAATAATCAGAGCCGCCAAACCGTGGCGTACAAATAGGGTATGGGCGCGCTGCCGATAGTGAATTGGTAGCTGTAACAGCCACCTTTTAACCATGTTAGTATCACCTAACCACAGCCCTTGCAGGTAACTGAGCCAACAACCGAGGCTGGCCGCCGCAGTGAGAATTATTATGGTCGGTAAGAACGCCATAACTCCCTTAGCAATTAATGCACCCGCCAATAGCAACAAGCTATCACCGGGGAGAAAAGAAGCCGGTAGCAAACCGTTTTCTAAAAATAGGGTGGTAAAGAGAATGCCATAAATGACCCAAATCACATTCGGATCGGCAAGTTTACTAAAATCCTGCTGCCATAAGGCATGAAGGATTTCGCGTAATACATCCATTTCTGTTCCTGTTTGCCTATCGTGTGAGGATATTGTTGTAAGGACTGCTCTAGTGTATCCGTAATGGCGCGGATCCACATTGATCTTATCCTCAATAATCGAATTTTTGAGGGATATATACGCGCCGTTGATACTATTTGTGTAAGAGGGGATTAATGCGCAGATATTGTTACCGCGCATTAACAGATCACATCGTTCAAAACCATTACTGAACTGCTTTAATGCGCTCAAATCCTGCGGCTAAATCATCCTGTAAATCTTGCACATTTTCTAAACCAATATGCAGGCGGAACAGTGTCCCTTTTATCTCGTTCCTTTCATACTGGCGAATTGCATGGATATCCTTGGGTTGATAACCGAGAATCAAGGACTCAAAACCGCCCCATGAGAAGGCCATACTGAAATGGGTGAAATGGTCGAGATAAGCCTCTAACTGTTGCTGGCTTAACTCTTTTTTTAACTCAAAAGAGAACAAACCATTACAGCCAGTGAAGTCTCGTTTATAGAATTCATGGCCTTTGCAGCCTGGCAGGGCAGGGTGATAGACGGTGGCAACTTCCGGGCGCTGAGCCAGCCAGTTAGCAATCTCAATACTGCTTTTCTCATGCTGCTTTAAACGCACGCCTAGTGTGCGTAATCCTCGGCTAGCAAGATAAGCCGTGTCGGCATCAACCATTTGCCCCATCAGATAAGAGTCTTCCCGCAGTTGCTCCCAACAACGTTTGTTAGCAACAGCAATCCCCAACATCGCATCAGAATGACCAATGATGTATTTAGTTCCTGATTGGATAGAGATATCAATATCAAAGTCCAGCGCTTTAAACAGCACACCCGCAGCCCATGTGTTGTCCATCATAATGATAATGTCGGGTGACACAGCCCGGATGGCTTGCACCATTGCCGGAATATCTTGTACTTCCATGGTGATAGAGCCAGGTGACTCAAGAAAAACAATTTTGGTTTTTGGGGTAATTAATGAGGCGATCCCCGCACCTATCATCGGATCAAAATAGGTCGTGGTGATATTCATGCGTGATAAAATATTATCGCAAAAACTTTGGGCTGGCTCATAAGCAGAACCGGTCATCAGCACATGGTCACCCGTTGCGACAAATGACAAAATAGCATTGCTGATAGCCGCCGCACCGCATGGATAAAGGACGCAACCGGCACCACCTTCCAGCTCTGTCATCGCCTCTTGCAGCGAGAAGTGAGTCAGGGTGCCACGGCGACCATAGAATAATTCACCGTTTCCCCGATTGATAGTGGCATGCTTCTTCGCTTTTACCGAGTCGAACACTAATGATGAGGCACGTTGGATCACCGTATTCACCGAGCCTTGGGTAAATCGCTTACTTCTGCCCGCACTGACTAAGGCTGTTTCCAGTTTTTCTGTCGTTTCTTTGTTTGCAGACATGATCGTGTCGCCACCTTTATATAAGATATGCTGTAGCTCCAGAGCCAGCATTCATTTTAGATATATATTCCTTACGTTAGCATGATGATTGTTATGTTGGGGCAGCTTTCACCATGAAAAAAACTAAAGAGAGTGACACGCTGTTTTCTGGGGGTTTGTAATGGAGAAATTCTGTTTAAGTGGCAAAACAAGGGATTTATTAAGGAGACTTGGTGAGAGTTCTTTAGTTCAATCAATCACTTCTTATCTTTATCGCCAACGTTATCCGCATAATATCGGTAAGGTCATTATCGTTTCCGTTTGGTTACATAATAGTTTCAATAAAAATAATTCTCTTTTATTCTTAAAAAATCGTCCTAAATACTAATGATAATTACTATCAATCCCCAATTTGTTTGATATGATCGGCAACTGATTTCGTCCTTAAATTGATATGCATATTGGGTGGAGGCACAGCGTGAAAATAGCTGGCAAAGGAATTAAAGATAAATCATTCGCGCAAGGCCGAATGATAACAAGCGTGATGGCATTATTGCTGGTGGCCGGTTTAACTGGGCAAGTACAGGCCGCGCCTGGCAACGGCAGTGCAGTTGCTGCATCTGTTGTCACACCAACAACGGCAATATCAACTCCGCTACCTACGCCGGAGATTACACCGGTCGCTACAACCGCAGAGAATGCAGAAATTGTTGCTCCTGTAAGCTCAGCACCGGCGATTCAGCCGCTGGCGGCACCAGTGCCACAAGGGCTGGCAATGGATTTATCTGTCTGGGGTATGTATCAGCATGCCGATGTTGTCGTTAAAGGGGTGATGATTGGTCTGGTGTTAGCATCAATCGTAACCTGGACCATTTTGTTCTCTAAAGGCACTGAATTATTCCGTGCACGTCGCCGTTTGCAGCAAGAATATGAAGTTATCGGGGCTGTGACTGAGCTGGATACCGCATCTGAACGAGCAGAGGCTTTTAGCACCGACAGCATTAGTGCCTTGCTGCTTCGAGAGGCGCAAAACGAGCGTCTATTGTCGACAGAATCCAATGACAACAATGGTATTAAAGAGCGTGCGGCCTTTCGGCTGGAACGCCGCGTAGCAGCTATTGGTCGCCAAATGGGTAAAGGCAATGGGTTTCTGGCCACTATCGGCGCAATCTCACCGTTTGTTGGGTTGTTTGGCACCGTATGGGGCATTATGAACAGCTTTATTGGTATTGCTCATTCGCAAACCACCAATCTGGCTGTTGTTGCACCGGGTATCGCAGAAGCCTTGCTGGCAACAGCATTAGGCCTGGTTGCAGCAATTCCTGCGGTAGTTATCTACAATATATTTGCTCGCTTGATTGGTAGTTACCGTGCACAGGTGGGTGATGTGGCAGCCCAAGTGTTACTGCTATTAAGCCGTGACCTTGATCTGGCGAGCAGCGCTGAGGCAAAGTCATCTAAGCACCCTCACCAATTGCGTGCGGGGTGATTTATGGCCATGCGCATGAATGACAACCTTGATGAAAGCGGTGAATTACACGAAATCAACGTGACACCCTTTATCGATGTAATGCTGGTATTGTTGATAATCTTTATGGTGGCAGCACCACTAGCAACTGTAGATATTAAAGTGGATTTACCGGCATCTTCAGCGGTACCACAGCCACGGCCGGAAAAACCGGTATTTCTGACGGTTAAAGCTGATAACCAGCTTTATGTCGGTGACCAGCCCGTTGACCGCGACACACTGGCTGCGGCGCTGGATAAAATGACGCAATCCAATAAAGAAACTACTATCTTCTTCCAGGCAGACAAAGTGGTGGATTATGAAACCCTGATGAGCGTGATGGATGCACTACGCAAATCAGGTTATCTCAAAGTTGGCTTAGTCGGTATGGAAACGGGCATGGCAAAATAGTCTGCAATACAGGCGCGGTTGTTGTTGCCGCCGCGCCTGATATTAACTTTTAGGCATATTGCGGCCCACTTCACTGGTATCTACCATTCCCAACGCTTGCAGAAGCTCGGCTTCCAGTTCAGAAGTGTTTTGTGCTTCGTAGTAATTTTTTTCACCTACACACTCTTTCCAATCGATATATCTTGGTGACGTGGTGTCGTGTAAAGGTATATATCCAATAGCGATGAAAGCCATGGTGATTCCATTCTCTTTAATTTTTTCGCACATACCTTTTTTGATGAGGTTTTGCGTGACATAAAACCCTTTATTTTTTTATTTTCCTTTTCAAAACTATCATTACCATCAGAAAGAATTATCATTAGCTTTTTATTATCATTAGATCTGTTTTCATTAAATAGATTATTAGCAGATAATATCCCAGAGCTTATCAGTGTACCTCCTGCTGGGACCATTTCAATCATATCATTGATAATATCATTGCTATGATTCTCATTTAATGAATATGAATTTCTTTGATATAAACAATTGTAGGTATTAAGTATGTCATTTATTGGGATGTTAATTGTTTTCGGTGGCGTCCCTGCACTGTTGTGTAGTATTGAGTTTATTGTTGCATCGTAATCAATATTCTCTTCTATTATGTCGAACTGGGTTAATGGTTGGATAATATGTCTTGAACGGAAAAGGAATGTATAAGCAGACTCTGCGTCTTCGATGTTTAATTCATCGATTTGATTTTTAGTATTACTATATATTTCATCATTTATTTTCGCATATTCTATATGGTCGATATGTTCTAACCTCTCCAGTCCAGGGAATTGTTTTAGCCCAGATAATATATATTTCCGAAGGTAATCACCATTTGGGCTATGTTTCTTTGGCACAAAAGGTAAGTGGCAATATTCTATTATGCGTGTACCATTTTCAACACGGTTTTTAGTCCCCCATGAAAATGGTATAAATCCTATGGTATGTATATTTTTATTTTTTAAGACATTATCATTGAGACGGTTAAATATTTCCCTCAATGCAACTATTTTTTTGGGCTCATTTTCATCATGATAAAAATACTCATCCATTGAATTAGAGTAATCTGCGACAAATACCACATCTGTTTTCTCTATCGGTGCACTGATTATATTTTTCCGTGCTGCTCCTCTATCTGTTGCATTTATTATCGTACTGAGATTGGTTACTTGAATATTAGATAAAAATTTAGCGGAGTAGCTCATATTGATCTCAGCCCCATATTCAATTCTGCCATTATTATAGATTATATTGATAGTCGGTGTTGAAAATGTTTCTGCTGGCAGGTAAGCTTGAGCATAAGAACTCACTATTTCTGCATTCTTCGTTATTTGAGCAGCACTCGGTGTGCTATTATTATTTTCTACTGTTAGTGCTAATGTTGCTTGCTCCATTGCATCTGAGAGTTTGGTTTTTTTCTGTAAAAAATGAGCCAACTCAAAAGAAAAGAATATTAGCCCAATAATCAGAGGTAAAAATATAATAAAGGGAAATAAGATAGCCCCTTGCTCATTTTTTATCAATGAAACCAATAGTCGTACTTTAACGTGAAGTAATCTATTTTTTATCATAAATAACCTTTTTTATTAATATGCTCATACACGTCTAAATTAACGCTCGATAGTTATCGCTGATGACTTTAATATGGGGATTGACCCTACCGGGTTAAACAATGTTTGATACCCTGTGGGTACAGGCAGGCATAAGGTGACCTGGTACAGTGGTACCCATCGGCCACGATTACTGTAAGGTGATAAATCGGCCATTTCACGCAATGACGTAATGGGGTGACAAGTACCGACGCTGAACTCTTCACTCTTAGTATCATCAATAATCTTATTATTAGGTTCTGCTGATTCAGTGGGATTAAAATGTAATGTTTCAACGGTTATTGCGAAATTATTACTGGATATACCAGAGGTTGATAGCATATTATGCGCCAAGTTTGTTAAATCATTAACATTATTTTGAGTTAACATTTTATCATCAGAATATAGCCTGTTTCTTTCCCGTACTATTCCGGCAAGCGAATATGATATCCGATCCAGTTTACCTATGGTTGATTGATGTTCAGTCACTGAAATCAATAGTTTTATTAATAGCATTATGATGAAAATAACAAATGAAAACTCAATAATAGCTGAGCCATTGTTGTTTTTAATAAAGTCTATATTATTGATTTTCTTGTACAAAAATCACCTCGCGTGATAACTGAATATTAGCCCAGTGTGAGGAAATAGGGAAGAAAAGAGGTTGATAGGTATAGGTTACTGAGTATTTTGCCAGTGGTGATCTTTGAGAGCCAGAGTATGTCTGATTAATAAGGTTAGATATACTATTGCTAAATTCTACAGTGGTGTTAATCGCATTATCATTCGTTATAAAAGTACCTAAAATACCATTCTGAGAATTTAAGTTTTGTCTTAATACGGCACTATTATTGTTCTCTCTATTCTTAGTTGATTTTACTGCTTCTGAAACCGCCAGATCTAAGCTGGCAGAGATATAGAGTAAACGGCCTATCTCTGCACAGGAGAGTAGCGTCAATAAGAATAGAACAAAGACTATCGTAAACTCAATAGTAACCATCCCCTCATTAGAACGGAAGAATTGCTCTCTCATCTTGCTCATTTATGCACCTTTATCACTTAATCTCTCTTGTTGAAGGCTCTGAACTTGACTTAAGGCGAGTATTAGCTCATCCGGGTCTTTAGCCATTTTTTCAGCAATAATGATCTTTTTTGCATAGGTTGTATCACCAAGTTGAATGAGTGAAAATACCAGGTTATGTAGCATTAGAGAGTTTTTCTTACCCGCCAAATAATCAGGTAATAATATTCTCGCTGCATCGCTATAACGATTATCAAGCATTGCAACTACAGCAAGGTTATTCATTGCCGTCTCCTCAGGAATAAATAAGGAGCGTGACTTTTCAATAGCTACTTCAGATTTACGAACTTTACCACTATTGGCCAATACAATGCCGTGTAAGTTATGTGCTTCTGCATTATTAGGTGAAATGGCTAACAATTTGTTTATAACTGTTATGGCATTGTCTGAATCATTGTTATTAATAAGGTTTTTTGCTTGTAATATATATATAGATTCGCTAGGTTTGTTAATCATCGGTTGTAAATAATATAAAGATGACTTGGTATCACCGGTAAGATAATAGGTGTTGGCCAGTTTTAGCCTTATCGCATCATCTTCTTTTTGCTTTAATTTTTCTCGATATAAAGTGACCAACCCAGCATGATTATTTGCTTTTAGCAAAATACTCTCACGATATAGAAACTCTTTATTGCTCATGCCACTATTCGAGGAGCAACCGCTTATCATTAAAATGAAAAGTGAGATGGTAATGTTTTTTTTACATTGTTCGTACATATTTTAGTAGCTCCAAAACACTAGGTGATATAACTAACACAACAAAAGGAATAAGAATAAACATAAACATAGGGAAAGTTAGTTTTGTTGATAACTTACTGTTTTTCTCCTCTGTAACTAACAATTGCATTTCTCTCATATCTTGAGCGAGTTTTATTAGTTGATCATAAACGGTTGAGCCGAAACTGATACTGTATTGTAGTGCACTGCAAAACATTTTTATTTCTGTTTCAGTTGAGAGTTGTTGAAATTCTTTAATTGCACTCTCTAATCCATTAATTTCTGCTCGCTTAGTTATCTTTGTTACGATTAAACTTAAATCAGGATTGATTAATATGAACTTTTTGGCTGTATAACTTAATGCACTGTCTATGGTCATTCCTGATTGGACACAGGCAGCAGTAATATCGATAAAAAATGGTAGGGAATTTAATAGACATTTTATTTTTTTATTCAAAATATTTCTGATGATAAATTTTGGTAGATATATAGTTGTTATCAGCATAAAAAGACCAATCATAAGTAAGTTCATGCTATTAGCCGCTATGATACTGAACTTTACTAATATAATCATCATTATCAGAAATAGTAAAATAATCAATATCTTTAAATACGTCACATTACGAAGGATGTAAGGTAATTGTATAAAAGATGATAGAGCTATTTCTCGTTGGTTTTCTGATTTGTTTTTTTCTATTTTAGTTGGTGAATCCTTGTTGTTGTTTATTTTATTATATATTTCTTTTTTATTTGTTTTTTCTTACTAATGAGTAGCGAGATAAATCCGAATAGTAGCATGCCAATAAAAATCATATTCATAGTGTATTCCTAAGCATTGACCTTATCAGTGCTATCCCAATTATCTCGCTGGAGATAATATAATAATAAATAATCCTACCAGTAGGATGGTTCCACATTGACTCAATAGCTGTTGGATCCATAAAGTAAAGAAAAAGAGAGAATACAAAAGGTATGATAGAGAGAATATTTACTGACATCCGTGTTTGTGCCGTCATAACAGCTTTCTTCTGTTCGGATGTTTTGTTTTTTGTTATCACTTGGGACAATCGACTGGTAAGTTCTCTTAATTGCCCACCTTGTTGTAGGTTAAGTAAAATGATGGTAATAAGAAAGTAGAATTCGGGGTAATGAAAACGTTGATATGCATCATAAAAAACAGTTTCAGGGGACTCTCCCACATTCAATCGGCGGCAAATAAGGCTTAACTCATCCCCTAATGGCCCTCCTACCTCTTTCCCACAACGTTCTAATACCTGGTTAATACTGGTGCCGCTACTGGCAGCCATATTAATCATTAACAAGACCTCAGGAAAATCTCTTTTAAAAATAGTGTGATTATTTTTACGCGGAAAGCGTATTTGGAAAAATATGATACTGAATAAAATAAATGGTAATATCACCAGGATATTTATTCCAAACCATGTTTTATTTATAATGTAAATGCATATTGCATAACCTATAGGTACTGCTATATGCATTTTATTTTCTTTTTTATTAATGCTTAATAAATACTTAATCCATTCATTGACTATCTTTTTTAGTGATGACGTAAGGAAAAAATCATTGATAGTGGTTTTTTTTTGGTTTTTACTTATGGTCTTCTTTATTTTTATCCATTTTAAGTTGATGAGTAAAAATAATAGAATCCCGGATAAAAGTATTATGTTGTAAATCATTATTTCACCGTGGAGAAGATACTATTCAGTTCATTTGATAAGCTGTATATATCAGCATTCACCCTCACTGCGGATCGGCTAAATAAACCATGATTAATAAAGTTTCCTTGGATTTTACCCTGTTCGTCACGTTCTTTGGATGGTTCAAATGAGAATATATTTTGTAATACGACATTGTCCCCCTCCATTCCCATAATTTCACTTATATAGCGTACTTTTCGTGAACCATCATTCATACGTGAAACTTGTACAATAAGATTGATGGCCGAGGCAATATTCCGGCGAATAGTAAATATAGGCATATTAACTGGACCCATCATGATCATACTTTCGAGTCGGGCAATAGCATCACGGGGAGAATTAGCATGCAACGTGGACATAGAGCCATTATGGCCGGTGTTCATTGCCTGAAGCATTTCAAATGTTTCCTCACCACGGCACTCCCCAATAATGATCCTGTCGGGGCGCATACGCAGTGAGTTTATCACTAAGTCTCGCATCGTGATTTGCCCGGTATTCTCTAGCCCGGCAAGCCGTGTCTCCATCCGAACCACATGGGGCTGTTCAAGATTTAACTCGGCGGCATCTTCTAAGGTGATGACTCTTTCGTTTTCAGAAATATATTTTGATAATGCGTTAAGTAATGTTGTTTTTCCTGAACCTGTGCCACCAGAGATAATAATATTGACCCGGCAACTGGCAGCAATGATCAAGAAATTAGCCATATCACTGCTCATAGCACCCATATTAACCAGATCTTCTAGTTTTCGTTTGTTGGTACTGAATTTTCGAATCGAGAGTGCTGTGCCATCTAATGTGATTGGTCCGATTGCCACATTGATTCGGCTACCATCAATTAGGCGTGCATCAGCTAACGGTCTACCTTCATCAATACGGCGATTGACTCTTTGCATTAGGCGTTTGGCAATATCAGTCAGTTGACTGTTATTAATAAAACGGCGATTGGTTAAGGTTAGCAGCCCATAGCGTTCAACAAATATCTTTTCAGGGCCATTGACCATAATATCGCTGATAGAGTCATCCTCCATGAGTTCTCTTAATGGGCCAAAACCGGTAATTTCATCAGCAATCATTGCAATGATATCTTTTTGGTCCTGAGTATTTAATCTATATTCATTGTCATTAAATAAGCCATCGTATGTTTGTGAAAGTAAATCAGAAAGTTTGTCATAATCATCAACCAGACTTTCTACTTTATCGATATCAATGTTAGCCAGAAATTTATCTCGTATTTTTTCTTGTATTATTAATGATATGTTCATTTTTCACCTTTGCCTTTTAGAATCTTTCTTAACCATGATCTTCTCTTGTTTGATAAATCAATAGTTATACCTAATGTGTATTTTGCTAATTCTGTTATTAATATTTTCTTTCGGCCAAAGTAATTTTTATCACTTAACGATTCCGTTGTTTTATGTATGAAAGGGATTCGTATATCTATTTTTCGTCCAAGTAATGATGGGACATCGGAAGTATCCAGCATATCTCTTGTTATTGGTCTGCTTTCATTTAAACAGACTAATAATCGGGTTGCTTGCCTATTGTCTCGTTTAATTCTTTCATAAATATCAATAAACCCTTTGGCGACACGGACTGACATCATACTATTATCGAGCAATATAATAATACAATTAGAGCATTCTATATAATCAGTGAATTTTTCTTTTGGTGCGTTATGAATAGGTTGGTCAAATACAATAAAGTTATGCTTTATTTCTATTTTCCCATCAATGTCAGCTATTTTTTGCTCTTTACAGAACATAAGGGATAAATTGTTTTGGTATTCAGTTATTTCTGTAGACATCTTTTTTTCTGTGACAAGATCAAGATCCTGAGATCCATTATTGCCCTGCAATAATAGGGTTGGCGATTGCTTTATCTGCGTGATGGCATTTGCTAAATGATAACTGAGTAGGGTGTTTCCGATGCCTCCCTTGCAGCCTAATATACTGATAAAAAAAGCTTTCCTTTCAGACTCGACGGGGATGCCTTTGAGTAAATTTTGTGTCAACTCAGACAACTGTGATTTTATATTTAAGTATAGTATTCCTCGTTGAATGAATTGTTGGGCGATACTAATTGAATCAATATCGCCAACTAAAACACACCAGCAGTCGCGCGGGATATGACTTTTTATTAAATCTAATGTTTTTGCAACGTCACCATTATTCACAATATCAATGATTACGCCAATAGTTTTATCGGATACATTTATTTTTGATACGATGAAAATATCTTCGTCAAATGATTTAATATCACTGATATCGGCAAGTCTGACTTTCTCAGATATTTCTTCGCGCAGCCATTCCCTGTTGGAAATAATCGCAACCGTATTTTTTATTTTATTGTTTTTTTTGTTTATTGCATCTTTACTAAGAATTAATTGCATATGTCACCATTAAAGACAATTGCTTTGATTGCGTGTTTTTGAAATAATTCTATTTTTATTTACTGCACATCCTACTTCGCTATCCCGGTATGTCCGATAATCATTGAGTTGATATTTACACCGTCGTTCATTATTTCGCTGTGACGCAGATTTAGTGAGTGGGTTCTTTTTATCTACTGTCAATGAGTCTCTTTTAGCTAATGAACAGACATAGTCATTTTCATTTGGCTCGATAATAAATGAGGCATGCGCAACGCTGGAGAGAAAGATGGCACTACTAACTATCCATAGTTTCATTTTATAAAACCTCCTTTTCGTAGGAATTCCTTGGCTACTTTTTTTCTTTTTACTTCAATTATATGAGTGAAGTTAAATAAGCGCTCCAGTGTTGATGTGTGCATAAAATCAGGTAATTCTACATCCTTTCCGGCAACTGGGTTCACCAGACTGACGGTGGCGACTACCACCAGTTCGGTTTGCTGCTTTTGCGTTTGTGCATTACGGAAAAATGCCCCTAAAATAGGAATATCACCAATAAATGGGATCTTCTTAAGGGATTCCCGTTCTGACTTACTGATCAGCCCACCTAGAATAAAGCTTTCGCCATCACCAAGTTCTAATGTAGTCGCTGCCTTACGTGTACGTAATGAAGGATAAGCATTCCCCCCTTCGACGTTAAATACTTTATCTACACTACTTACCTCTTCTTCCATGCTAATGCGGATACGATTTTTTTCATTTACCTTGGCCGCAATATTTAGTTTGATACCATAAGTTTTGTATTTAATGATGGTACTGTTCTGATTAGTATTAAACATCGGTATTTCGCCGCCGACTAAGAATGAGGCACTTTCACCGGATAATACTGATAGATTAGGTTCGGCCAGAACACGAGCAATAGAGTCATCATTAATAGCATGAACTAATGTGCTAATTCCTGTGGCATTGAACTTTAAGAACTTAAAAGAGCCAACAGATGCTTCACTGATGCTGCTCCAATCTACCCCGATATTTTCGCTGAAGTCTTTGGTCACTTCAGCAATGGTTAACTTCACATTTACTTGGTTAGACTCAGGGAGTTTAATTTTATTAATTACGCCTAAGTAGTTAGGGTTATTAAAATGTTGGTCTTCACGGTTCTGCTCTCTTTTTTTATTTATTGCTTCGCCAATAATAGCTGCAATAGTATCTTTCGCCTCTTCTGACTCTGCTTTACCTGTCAGCAGATAGCTATTACCTATTTTATTGATTTCTACGTTGCTATCAGGATATTCAATTTTTATTCTTTGATATGCTGAAGTAATAATGTCATTTACCATGATAGTGGTTTTTATCATCGGATGGTTATCTTTATTAAATAAGATGAACTCTGCTGTTCCTTCTTTTTTTGCATAAACAATAATGCTATTTTTACCAACCAGCTCATAATCAGCAATAGCAGCGGTGGAGACAAAAACAGTATCAATCTCCTCCTCTGTTTTAATGATATATGACTCACCTGACGATAAGTAAACAGGTTTGGCATATGCTTGATTGACAACTGTTTGGCAAATTGCAATGGCGAAGAGCAAAAACAGTTTATTCCAACTGATATATTCTGGCCTGGGTATTCTCATCCTCTTAGCTCTCTTGTTATACGTAGTTTAGGTATGATGTCATATATATTTGTTGATTGATTATTGTCAGAGACTATACTCGGTGCCAGAATGATATCTCCCGATTTTTCTGCTATATGAATGATGTCTAGTTCCTCTCTTTTAATCATGACGGATATATAACCAGTTACGACTTCTTCAGTCTTTTGATTTTTGTTGTTTTTTTCTGATAATTCATCTGCCGAATACTTTTTAACTCTTATTATTCTCATTGCGGGAATGATTTCATTTAACGAAAAAGTTTGACTTTTTTTATCGCTCAATTCTTTCGTATTAATCACTGTGCCGCTACTCATGCCTTTATTTTTGTCTGTCTCAAGCACTCTTAATTGAAATGATAGTGAATCACCTACCTGCAATGTATCCAATAAATATCCATTTTTATTATTAATATTAAATTTATAAATAACCTCACCTTTTTTTAAATTAAGGTAACTGAATTCATTACTGTCGGGTGAAGCCAAAACTGCTGGTGTTATATAAGAACCAGACAGAAGATTCGTTTTCAATAAATGACTATTAATATCTGTTTTTCCTGATATATTGCTTTTTATTAACTCACTTGATTCAGGTACCATGATGACCTTTAGCGCATAATCGTTTTGAGTAAGTAGGGTTCCTGAAGAGAGATCATGTGTTGATTGTGCCAGAACAATCTCGACTTCTTTTTCTTTTTTTGAATCGACGAAATTATAAGGTGTATGCTCATCATGCTTGGTATTGATCATAATACCAGCAGCCCCTATGGCGACAATTAAAATTGAAAATAATAAAAGAAACTTACGATTCATTAAAATAACCTTGTATTATTATTAAGTTAATGTGGCTTGATATTTTAGGTGAATAGCGACAATGCAAAACCCATGGTAATTGCAACAGCATAGGGAACCCCTCGCTGTTGAATATCATGTTTGTTAATCAATAAACCTATTATCATTACCACGCCACCCATAATGGCGGTATAGATAATGAAATCTAGTGATTGTTCTGCGGTGAGTGCCAGCAGCAGGGCAGTAATGAGTTTTACATCGCCACCGCCGATAAGTTTAAAATGAAATATTATATAACCCATTAGTAAGGAAAAAAGTGGAATGGTGATGTTAACCGTGCTGTTTGTTGTATACCCCCATGCTATTGAGCTGAATATAATAGAAATAATAAATTTATTACTAATAATTCGATTACATATATCGCTATAACAAACGAGCAGTAGCTGTAATGCTAGCAGTATTATTAAGGATAATTTTATTATATCCATCATTTTTCCTAAAACAAAAACATGGCAACGATAAGTTGCCATGTGAAAATCCTGATAAATATTAAAATGACGGTGCGACGCTGTTACGCTTTCTTGTCCGCGTCTGCGGCCGCGCCCTCTGCTGCTGATACTGCTGATTTGGTACTAGCAACGGTATCTTTCACTAACTCGGTTAGGGTTGGCTTTGCCAAACCAATAAATACGCCCGCTAATGCAATCACCATAACGTACTCAATAATAGAACCACGGGTATCTTTTAGAAATCCGCGGGTTTTAAGTAGAGTAGCAACGCAACCTTTAGTGATTAAATCCATCATGTTAATTTTCCTTTTAAATGATAAGGGAGTATTCCCGATTTTTAAATATAAAGAATGACTTCTCTTTATTTAGCTACTATCCGACTTGATATAATCAGCCTTGCTGGTAGTGACAACTATTTAACTGTTTTTTTGGCTGGCTGGCCTTTTTTCACCATCATTTAATCTTTTTAAATTACCCTCATCTTATTATCACTATCAGAAGTGCGGTCTATCCCCATTAAATAAGATAATAATAATTAGCGTTGAGAGAAATGAGAGCCAGCAGAAAGAGAAAAAGGCCAACAGGGAAATCAGTTTTTTCCAACGGTAACTGTGTAAAAAACTTTGTTGTGCCACGACAGGCGATATTTTGCTAGCCTCCCGCTTGAATGGTTGAGTTACTGGCGCAAGCTGCTCCTTATTAGGCACTGCGATAATATGGGGATCAGCCTGCATTTGCTTTTCAGCTTCATCATTGATGACAATCTGACTAACGGAACCTGTATAACGGACACCTTTACGTGGAATGGTATGAATCAGAGATTCTTTCAGCCCAACCTGAAGAAATGCTTTTCGCAGCATATAGAGCTGCCCATAGTAGCTACTTTCACTTACAGCTCCGCGCTGTTCTTTCCAGACCTGATTAATAATCTGCTCTTTTTCTGTCACACCATTAAGTAGCAGTTGTAAAAACCTAAGATTATTTTCAGTTAATATTACCACCGTGCCGTCAGGGCCATTTAAGCAACGTTGTGTAGGGGAAAATAACACCGTTCCTTCTAATTTAAACATAATCTCATTTTTCTCCATACTAATGCTTACCTATCCTATATAAGACGTTATGTGTTTTTTCATTAATCTGATGATTATTAATAATCCTATGTTTGTCTCTATTTTAATTCTTAATCTTCTTTGACGACTATTTGTGCGTATTTTTGCATCTGATAATTATTCTTAACAAGCAGTTAATTAATTTGGTTTTGGTGTTGTTTATTATGTTTCATTATATATTCTTACCTTAATTTCATTTTCTATTTTATTTAAATGACTAAATAAATTTAGTTGCCTAGTATTCTTCTGTTTTTTCTTTTAGTCTTTCATTTTTATAATTTTACTCTATTAAATATAATATTTGTTTTTATTGGTTACGAAAGTAAATAGACGATAATTTAACAGTATAAATCTCTCTGTCGGCGCGATAACCACTGGGCTAGTCGATATGATTTGATCGCAAGTGATGGCGTGTGGGGTGAAGAGTAAACTGTTAAAGTCTTAATCGCTAAGCAGTGATAACTACAATAGGTACCTTTATGACCATGGATTTATTTGATCAGTTGCCTCATGATCCCTGGATTGAAACGTTAGCGCCCGGCGCGGTTGTTTTACATCATTATGCACGGCAGCAGGCCGCATTATTATTTGCTGATGTTATTGCTATCACCACTGCCGCGCCTTTTCGCCATCTGATTACCCCTGGGGGCTACCGAATGTCGGTCGCCATGAGTAATTGTGGTCAGGTTGGTTGGGTGAGTGATAAGCAAGGTTATCGCTATAGCTCGATTGATCCTTTGACTGAGAAAAGTTGGCCCGCCATTCCGGCAAGGTTGATGACATTAGCTGTCGATGCTGCGCAACAAGCGGGCTTCTCTCAATTTGAGCCAGATGCCTGCTTGATAAATCGCTACGAGGCAGGGGCTAAATTATCATTACATCAGGATAAAGATGAGCTGGATCTGCGTCAGCCAATAGTCTCGGTATCGCTGGGGCTAGCTGCGGTATTTCAATTTGGTGGGCTGGCACGCGAGGCTAAATGCCTGAGAGTCTTATTAACAGAAGGGGATGTTGTGGTCTGGGGTGGGCCTTCCCGTTTGAACTACCACGGCGTACTGCCACTGAAAGCCGGTTTTTCCGCTACGACCGGCGCTTATCGAATTAACTTAACCTTCCGTCGCACCCGCTGATTTGAGAAGTTATAAGAAAGCGTGAGAATGCCCTCAATCTTATCTGGCAAGAGTGAGGGCGATGAGAATTTTATTGCTGTTGACGATCTTTTTTATGTAGCAACATATACACCGCAGGAATAACCAGCATCGAAAGCAGTGGTGCACTCACCATCCCGCCAATCATCGGTGCAGCAATACGTTGCATGACCTCTGCCCCTGTCCCGCCCCCCCACATAATGGGAAGCAAGCCGGCCATAATAGTAGCGACAGTCATGGCTTTTGGCCGCACCCGTAGCACCGCGCCTTCATGAATAGCTGCACTCATCTGGCTGGCCGTCATGGCAATGCCGGGTTGCTGATGTTTTTTCACCGCTTGATTGAGATACAGCACCATTATTACGCCAAATTCTGCGGCCACACCGGCCAGGGCGATAAAGCCCACCGCGGCGGCAACGGAAAAGTTATATCCCAACCCATACAGCAGCCACACCCCGCCAATTAGTGCGAAGGGAAGTGTCGCCATGATTAAAGCGGCGTCGCGGATACTGCTGAACGTGACATACAACAAGACAAAAATGATCATCAGGGTCACCGGTAGCACAATTTTCAGTTTTGCCGTTGCCCGTTCCAGATATTCAAACTGCCCAGACCAGCTAAGAGAGACGCCTTCCGGCAGTTTCACTTGTTGTGCCACCGCTTGCTGCATTTCAGTCACGGCTGATTTCAAATCTCGGCCACGTAGATCAACATAGACCCAGTCAGATAAGCGCGCATTTTCACTTTTCAGCATCGGTGGGCCTTCTGTTACCTTGATATCGGCCAGTTCCGACAGTGCAACTTGCCCACCACCGGCAGTCACTACCGGCAAATCACGCAATTTTTGCAGTGAATCACGTATTTCCCGTGGGTAGCGCAGGTTGATTGGATAACGTTCACGCCCTTCAATGGTTTCACCGATGTTTTGCCCGCCAATCACGGTTGCCACCAGTGATTGCAGCTCTTTTACTGAAACGCCATAGCGAGCGGCCCGTTGACGGTCAATGTTGATATCCACATAGCGGCCCCCTGCCAGTCGTTCCGAGAGGGCCGAGGTCACACCTGGCACGTTGCGCACCACTTGTTCGATTTGCTGTGCCACCTGCTCAATTTGGTGCACATTTTTGCCATTCACTTTGATCCCAACCGGGCTTTTGATGCCGGTAGAGAGCATATCCAGCCGATTGCGGATCGGTGGCACCCACAGATTGGCAATACCGGGAACCTTAACGGTAGCGTCCAGTTCCTCGATCAATTTGTCCATGGTCATACCGGGCCGCCATTGATCCTTTGGTTTAAAACGAATGGTGGTTTCGATCATGGTAAGAGGGGCTGGATCTGTTGCCGTCTCTGCTCTCCCGGCTTTACCAAATACTGTCGCCACTTCCGGTATGGTTTTGATCAAGCGATCGGTTTGTTGCAGTAAATGGCTGGCTTCGCGTACCGAAATCCCCGGCAGTGTAGAAGGCATATACAGTAAATCACCTTCATCCAACGCGGGCATAAACTCGCTCCCCAAACGGCTTAATGGATACAGGGTTGCCAGCAGTAATATACCTGCGATAGCCAATGTGGTTTTTGGTCGCGCCAGTACGGCGGTTAACACCGGATGATAAAGGGCGATTAACCCACGGTTAATGGGGTTGGCATTCTCATCAGGGATTTTACCGCGAATAAAATAGCCCATTAATACCGGTACTAACGTAATGGCTAACCCCGCCGAAACGGCCATGGCATAGGTTTTGGTAAAAGCCAGCGGAGAGAACATCCGCCCCTCTTGCGCTTGTAACGTAAAGACCGGAATAAACGATAAGGTGATGATCAGTAAACTGCAAAACAGTGCCGGACCGACTTCAATGGCCGCCTGTTCTGAAATGCGCCAGTAATCCTGACTGACAGGTGTTTTCCCCGGATTATCTCGCCGCCATTGCTCCAACACTTTGTGCATATTTTCGATCATCACGATCGCCGCATCCACCATAGCGCCGATGGCGATGGCGATCCCGCCCAGCGACATAATATTGGCATTGACCCCCTGATAGTGCATGACGATAAACGCGCCAAGAATCCCCAAGGGCAGGGTGATGATCGCCACCAGTGCTGAGCGGAAGTGGAACAAAAACAGTGAGCAGATCACCGCCACCACTAAAAACTCTTCCAGCAATTTGAATGACAAGCTGTCGATGGCTTGAGTAATCAGGTGTGAACGATCATATACCGGTACGATTTCCACCCCAGCCGGTAAGCTGCGCTGAATCTGTTGCAGCTTCTCTTTCACGCCGTTAATGGTTTCCAGTGCATTTTTGCCATAGCGCATCACAATGATGCCACCGGCAACTTCCCCTTCACCATTAAGCTCTGCCACGCCACGGCGCATTTCTGGCCCCATCCGCACGGTAGCGACATCGGACAGTAAAATGGGGATACCTTCACGAGCAGTTATCACGATATTCCTGAAATCATCCAGTGTTTTCAGGTAACCGCTGGCGCGCACCATATATTCTGCCGCCCCCATTTCCAGCACCGAACCACCGCCTTCCTGATTGCTATCAGTAATGGCGCTGGCAATTTGTTGATGGGATAGATTCAGCGCTCGCATCCGTTCCGGGTCGAGAACAACTTGATATTGGCGCACCATGCCCCCGACACTGGCTACTTCAGAGACATTGGGCACTGTTTTCAACTCAAATTTTAGTGTCCAATCCTGCAAGGCACGCAGATCAGCCAGGCTGTGTTTGCCGGTTCTGTCGATTAAGGCATATTCATAGACCCAACCTACCCCTGTGGCATCTGGCCCCAACGAGGCTTTGGCTTCAGCCGGTAAGGTAGCTTGCACCTGACTGAGATACTCCAACACCCGTGAACGTGCCCAATAAGGATCAGTGCCATCATCAAATAGCACATAGACATAGGCGTCGCCGAACATCGAGAAACCGCGTACGGTTTTAGCACCAGGGACTGATAACATGGTGGTTGTCAGCGGGTAAGTCACCTGATCCTCGACCACTTGCGGAGCTTTACCAGGATAACTGACACGGATGATCACTTGCGTGTCTGACAAGTCTGGCAGCGCATCCAGCGGGGTTTGTTGCAGTGACCAAATGCCCCATGCGGCCATCATCACCGCGCCAAGCAGTACCAACAGCCGATTACGCAGTGACCAGCGGATAATGGCGGCAATCATAGGTGGCTCCTGTGGGTATCGGTGCTGCTATTGCTTGTTACCGGCTGGATGTGGCGGATCTGTGCCCCTTGTTCATTGAGGGTGAAAGTGAAATTAACCTGGCTACCGACGACGATTTCCGGCGATAACGGCTCTGCGGGCAGCAGGAAGTCCATCGTCATCGCCCCCCATTTCAACGCCGCGATCGGGCCATGGGATAAGGTGATTGTTGAGCCGTTGATAGCGGTGACTGTTCCCTGCACCGAGTAGATATCAACAGGTGCTGCGGCAGTGTTATTCGCTGTTGGCGTGGTATTCTCAGTTAAGGCGGGAGTATCTTCCATTTGTGGCAGAGCGCTTTGCAGACTGGCTTCTGAATCAATCAGGAATTGACCTGAGGTCACCACCAACTGACCGGCGTTAAGCCCGGATTTTATCTCTGTCCAACCGTCCTGAGTTTGCCCCGTACTGACGTCCACCGGTTTAAAGTGACCATTGCCTTCAGCCAGCAGCACTCGGTTACTATTGCCTGACATCAGCAAGGC